>CANRPO010000003.1 GCA_947632515.1 uncultured Lachnospiraceae bacterium | reverse complement strand
CTGCACGGTTATCAAAAAGGGAGAGGTTTACGAAAGCCATCTCTTTACCGTAAAAGACGAGCGCTTCAAGAGCGAGGTTTTTCTTCGGGAGATAAAGAAAGTTTACACGGAACTTATCAACCGTCACATTTCCGACCCCGAACAGCATTTGAAGGTCTATGACAAAAATAGCGTGTATCTTCCCACAAAGAAAATCGGCAAGAACAATCCGAAAGCAGAGGAAATCAAAGCCGACAACGCCGCAAGGCAGGAATGGAACAGGACGGCGGACATGGCGCTCCTATCGGGCATTTCCGAGGCAAAGATCATAGAGGTCAAGCAGACGGAAATCCAAGATAAAGTCAGCCAATCCATCTGAAAAAGCGGGTGGCTGCCGGGCTTGTTCCGAAGTATCGTCAGCAAAGCCAAAGACTTCCTGCAAGGGTTGATTCGTCAGCAGGATATGCCGCCGAAGCCTACGCTGGATATTGACATGGCAGAGTTTCGCGCCATGCGGAATCTGATGATCCGGGTGCAGGACGAGGCAAGGACGATTCGCCGCTTGCAGGACGATGTTCTGCCGAAGCTGAAACAGCAGCTTGCCGATACGAAAGGCGTTTTCAAGGGCAAGGAGCGCAAAGCGCTTACCGAGCAGATAGAGCAAACGGAAACTAAGATCTCCACAATGCTGGACGCTCTGCCCGAAATCCTGAAAGAGGACGGTTACCCTGATGTGCAGGCGTTCATGGCAACATATCGGGAAACCGAAACGGTTGTGGAGCGGTACAACCGTGCCCTTGCCGAGTGGGAACGCAAGGTAAAGGAAAGCCGCAGACCCGCCGCAAAAGAACGGTATTCCCCGCCTGAACAAGGGAGCGTCCAAAACAGGCTCAAACAGCTGCAGGCGCAGGGCAGGCAATCAAAAACACGAAGGAAATCCTTTGACAGAGAAAGGTAACTTCCAAACAGAAAAAACATCGCCGATTTCGGCGGTGTATACATAGAACAGCAGCCGAGTATTTTCGTGCCCGGCTGCTTTGCATTAGAGATTATACGCTGCAAGCCGAATATTCGCTCATCTAAGCGAATATTCACCATAAATTCGCTGTTGCGATTGACAAATCGAATTTTACGAGTATAATATACTTAGGATTATTGTAAGGAGGCGCTCCGATGAATTTTGAAACCGAGAATATTGAATTTAAGTCTCAGTTTACCGAGGAAATCTATAAAGAAGTGATAGCCTTTGCCAATACTGACGGGGGCATTGTATATGTCGGAATAGATAATGACGGAAACGCTGTCGGATTGACCGATGTTGATAAAGAATATACCCGTATTACTAACGGTATCCGCGATGCTATCATGCCGGATGTCACCATGTTCGTGCGCTTTACGGTACAGGACAACAAGGTGGTACGCATTACTGTAAGTGAAGGTACGAATAAGCCATATTATCTCAAGGGAAAAGGCTTGAAACCGAGCGGTGTTTATGTGCGTCAGGGTACGTCCAGCGTCCCTGCCTCTCCCGAGCTGATTCGTCAAATGATCAAGGAGAGCGACGGCGATACTTTCGAGGAGAATCGTTCTCTTGAGCAGGAGCTGACCTTTGAAGCAGCTCAAAGAGCTTTTGATCTTTACGGTGTGGAATTCAATTCGGGGAAATATCGTTCTCTTGGTATCACTCAAAAGAAAGACGGCATTTATACCAATCTTGCCTTGATACTTTCCGACCAGTGTGCGCATACAACCAAAATTGCTGTATTCAGCGATGAAGCCTGTACCGTGTTTCGGGACAGCAAGGAATTCGGCGGCTCGGTGTTCAGGCAATTCGAGGACACAGTAAATTATCTTGCCCTGTGTAACAAAACGAGCTCCGTAATTAAAGGTGTGGTTCGGACGGATAAGCAAGATTATCCAGAAGAAGCGATCCGCGAGGCTCTGCTGAATGCGATTGTCCATCGGGATTACAGTTTCAGTGGCAGTATCATTATCAATGTTACCGATCATAAAATGGAGTTCATTTCTCTCGGCGGTCTTCTTCCCGGCCTTTCCCCTGACGATATTCGTTCCGGTATTTCTCAGCCGAGAAACAAGAATCTTGCCGAAGTGTTCCATCGCCTGCGCTTGATTGAAAGCTATGGTACCGGCATTCGCAGAATATTCAATCTGTATGCTGCCTGCTCAGAGCAACCGCAAATAGAGGTTACCTCTAATACCTTCAAAATTGTTTTGCCAAATATGAATGCCGTTCCTGCGGCAGCGCCGGAAAGCGTTGCGGCGGTCACTCCGCAGATGCAGAAGGTGCTTGATTATATCAAGGAAAATGGACAGATCACCGAAAAAGAAATCAGCGACTTGCTTGGACTGAAAAAGACCCGCACATTTACTGTTGCAAAGCAGATGCGAGATCTCGGGCTGATTAAAGTTATCGGCAGAGGCGAAAGCAAAATGTATTTGTTGAAATAGCCGTTCATTCACCGATGTGATTAGCGTCTTGTTTCACTGGATGATTTGAAACCGGACGGCAATGCGTTGATATTCCATTGTTTATAACTGATTGAACTATTGTGAAAAACCTTTAAGGACAGGGTGCAAAAGCTGATTATCAATGAGTGCCTTGAAAAAATCAGAAATAATCCACGTCAACACTTGACAACTCTTATCAGATAAATCCCTTTTCGGAAAAGTGTCCCTAATGCTTGAGACGAATAATAAGTTTTATCAGAATGAGCACGCTCAGAACAACAGCCGTGACCATCCCATAAAGCAAAATGCCTGTGTACCACGGAGCCGACCGTACAATGTATAAATCCGGATGAGTCTTATAATCCAGGAATACACATATTCCATATCCGATATAAATGACGATACATGTGCCAATCACTATGTTCAAAATACCATTTAGTTTTTTTAACATAACAAATACCTATGCTTAAATATCAGTTTGGAAATCTTTGGACAGACCCATCATTCCGAAAAGGGATTTACTTTATTGTACTTCTTCCCCATAGTCATAAAGAGGGGATTGGTGGTGTACAATTATATTAACGCTGTACAGGCGGTATTACAATGCCTTAAATATCAACCTATGATTTTTTATTTGTCTGCGCAGCCCTGTAAACTTCATGACAGCGGTTGAAAGCGCTGCAGGCTTTTGCTATACTGAATCACATGAGGAGACTTACATGAAATCTTTCAGAGAGCAGTTGTCTGCCTACATAAAAGAAAAATATAAAGCCTCGCCGGAATACTTGTGGAGACGCTATCCCGGCTATGCGGTCTTCCGGCACAGCGACAATCAAAAGTGGTTCGCGCTCATCATGGATGTGCCGGGAAACAGGCTGGGATTAGAGACGGAAGAGATCGTGGATATTGTGAACGTAAAAATCGCGGATCCTTTTCTTGCGGATATTCTGGTACAGCAGGAGGGCTTTTTCCGTGGGTATCATATCAGCAAGGGAAATTGGCTTTCCATTTCGCTGTATGGCGCGGTCGAATTGGATGAGATCTGCAAATGGCTGCAGGAAAGTTATATGGCAACGGCATCCGCAAAAACGAAACAGGCGCTCAGGCCTGCAAAGGAGTGGATCATCCCGGCCAATCCCAAGTATTATGACGTAGAAACGGCTTTTTCCAAAGAGAATGAGATCGACTGGAAACAGGGAAAGGGTATTAAAACAGGCGATACCGTGTTCCTGTATGTCGCCGCCCCGGTATCGGCGATCCTGTACAAATGCCGGGTGACGAAGACGGAGATCCCCTTTCGGTTCGATAACGGGAATGTCCATATGACAAGCCTTATGCGGATAAAACTGCTGAAACGCTATGCGCCGGATCGGTTTACTTTTGATGTGCTGGGCGAAAAGTACGGGATCCATGCGGTGAGAGGGCCGCGAGGGATCCCGAAGAGTCTAAGCGACGCTCTGAAATGATTGGCCTTTCCTCTCACTCTATGCCGGACTTTCTGCCCGTCCTGTTTTCTTTTCGTCTCGAGCGGGCAGATTCATGCCGCTCCGTGGTTTTGAGATAATTTACAAACTTGATCAGTTCTTTCCTGTTCTCGCGCTGTAATCCCTGCAGATCGTACATCACATCGTGCATGGTGATATTATCCAGATAGGGATTGCTGAGATTGGTGTTGCCGAGATACCCGGTATTCGCGCCCAGCAGATAATCCGTACTGACCTTATAGTATTCGGCCAGCGCAGCTACCACCCCTACAGGGATCTCGCGGCGTCCGTTTTCATAGTTGGAATACGTCTGTTGCGAGACGTTTAAATATTCCGCAATCTGTTTCTGTTTCAGATCATGATCCTCGCGCAGATCTCTGATCAGCTCGTGCAGCTCCTTCATACGCCTTACCCTCTTGTGAAATAGTTCGCGTTGTCCACATCATTATTTCACAACGGTAAGTTGTATATTCCTTTTACGTCATATTATAATGAGGCTTTGAGTTGCACTCCGTTCTGTTGTGTTATATTCAGCCTTTTTCCCCGAAAAAAGCCATCAGGAATCCCGCCCTTTTCGGTACGCCTTATACACCGTCGGCACGAGCAGCGCGGTGAGCGCGCCGTACAGCGCGAACAGGATGGGAACCGCGCCTATGACTTTTCCGCCCGGCTCATACAGATTGAAAAGGCACAGCGTCCGGTTCATCTGCAAGAGCAGATCGGGGCACAGTCCCATAGCTTTCTCTATGACGTTGCTGTCTGTCATCTCCAGGAAGGAGCGCAGAAAGATGAGCACGAAGGGCGTCATCACCGCCGCCACCGCCGATCTGCAGCTCGCGGACAGAAACATGACCAGACCCGAGATAAAGAGACAGCCGATATAGCCGCCCGTCACGACCAGCACATACATCTGCCCGATCGTGATGTGATAAAGACATTTCCAATAGGAACTCGCCGCCTGCACGGGGCAGGAGATGCCGTCCGCACCGTAGTAGGCCAGCACGTAGGCAGAGTACAGGCCGACCATCGCCCAGTAGACCGCCGTGACGATAACAAGCCCCGCCTGCACCTTAGCCGCCACCGCCTTATCCCTGCCGTAGCGCGACGCGAAAAACACGGCGTCCGCGCGGAACTGATACTCCCCCGAGAAGATACCGCAGACCAGATAGCCCAGGATCATGACGGTAGACATGGCGATCCACGGATACCACTCGAACAGCCTGGTCCAGCCGTTTGTATAGTCATAGGAAAAGGGCGTCTCCAGCGTCTCGTACTGTCTGAGCAGATAGGCTTTCTCTGCGTCGGAATAGCGGTAGTAGGCGTTGCCCCGCTCGTCGGTCAGCCACTCCCGCAAAAGCCTGATCCGATTGGCATAGAAATCTCCCGCCATGGCAGGCGTCAGGTGTTCCGCGCGGTAGTAATCGTTGGTCTGAAAATCGACGGCGAAGGCGTCGTTCAGCAGACCGCGGATCCCGTATGTGGCCTGTCCCCGGCCGAAGGCGATGTTGTTCTCCTTCACATCCTGCGACTGCGCTTGGGGCGTGGCCGCGAGAGCGGTGATCTCCCCGATGGCAAGCCGCAGCTTTTCCTCGTCCAGTGTGCCGCTCCACTCCTTCTGCAGCGCCCGCAGCCTGTGCGCCGCGGCTGCGCCGTACTCCTTGTCGCCGTTCTCATTGACATAGTAAGTGTCCGCAGCCATCCAACACCCGGCCGCGAGAGCAAGCGCCAACAGCAGGAGCGCGACCTTGCCGCCCGTCCTTGCGAACACTTTTTTGATCTCATAGCGAAACATCTTCTTCACCCGCCTTTTCTCCGAAATAATACAAGAATACGTCCTCCAGCGTCGGTATGTCCGCCGCAGCGTCCTTCGCGGGCGGCTCCGGGGACACGATGCGGAGCTGTGCATTTCCCTGCAATGTCTTGACATTGGCGACCTTATAGTTTTGCAGATACGCGCCGACCTGCTCCGACGGCGCCGTACAGATCCATACGCTCTCCAGCAGGGCCGCGGTCAGTTCCTCCGATGTGCCGGACAACACGATGCGGCCGTCCTTCATCAGCAGGATCTCGTTTGCGATGTACTCCACGTCCGAGACAATGTGGGTAGACAGCAGCACGATGCGGTCCTGCGCCAGCTCGCTCAGGAGGTTGCGGAACCGTATGCGCTCTCCGGGATCGAGTCCCGCCGTCGGCTCGTCCAGGATCAGGATGCGCGGGTCGTTCAGCATAGCCTGCGCAATCCCCACGCGGCGTTTCATACCGCCGGAGAGTTTTTTCATCTTCTGATTCCGCTCCTTGGAAAGTCCCACCTGCTCTAACAGCCTGTCCGTCCGCTGTCTCGCGGTCGTGGGGCGCAGTCCTTTGATGGCGGCGATATAATACAGATAATCCTGCACGGTAAAATCAGGATAAAAACCGAAATCCTGCGGCAGATACCCCAGCATCTTACGGTACTCTCCGCCCAGCGCGAAAATATCGTTTCCGTCCCAGGTGATCGTTCCCCCGGTCGGCCTTATGAGGGTACACAGCATGCGCATGAGCGTGGTCTTGCCCGCGCCGTTGACCCCCAGCAGCCCGTACACGCCGCTCTCCAGCGTTTTGGACACATGCTCCACCGCGTTGACGTCCCGAAACGTTTTGGTGACATTGGTCATTCTCAGTTCCACAGCATCTCCTCCTCCCACATCCCGTCGCAGGTTTTCTGTCCTCTGTAAATACCGCAGATCAAAAACAGAGCGGAGAGCGCCGACAACAGATACCAAATCGGCCCCGCGACGGCGTCATAAACCTTCTCCTGAGTCGCCAGCGCCAGCCACGCCGCCGCCCAGAACATGCAGAGCAGCCCCGCCAGAAGTTCCGTCTGCGGACGTCTGCCATACATCGTCCAGAAACAGATGCCGCAGGTCACGTTGAAGGGCAGAAAAAACTGCACCGCGAACTCCTGTATCGGCAGCGCCGCAGTGCGCGCCGCTGCGGTGAACAGCCCCAACAGCGAAAGATCCGCCATGGCATAGAGCGTGAGTCTCGCCGCGTAGACTTGCCTCAGGGAATAGCGGGCCGTACACTCCGTCTCCGCCGTGCCCGCCCTGCGGCTCCGTCCAAGCTCCGGCAGAATCAGCACCGCGAACAGCGGCGCGGCCGCTCCCATGCTGCGCCTGACCGCGTAATCCGTGCCCGCCAACGCCAGTAAAGCCCACAGGCCAAGCAGCACCGCCGCCTGCAGCGCCCACCACCGCTTGCGGATATAGCGGCACTGCCGCCACAGAAATTCCATCCGCGTCAGCTCTCCCCGCGCCTCATTTGCGCAGAACGCTTTCCGGGCGGCCATGGCCGCCTCCGTGAGTCTCTGTTCCGCCGCAGGCGCAGCCGCGTCCCGATCGCCGAGCAGCAGCCTTTGTATCTCAGCGTCCGATTTTTTCATGGTCTTTCCTCCTCTCTCAGATAAGCGGCAAGCAGTTCCCTCGCCCGCCGCACCCGATACTTCACTAACGGGATCCCGATACCCAGAATCTGCGCGATCTCCTTCTGGGTCAGCTCCTGACAGAAAAATAGGACCGCCGTCTCCCGCAGCTCCGGCGGCAGACTGTTCAGCGCGGCATGGGCGTCGAGCCGTCCCTCGATGTCCTGCGCCTCGCATACCGGTTCGTCCGGCGGCGGTTCCATGGCAGGCGCATTCCGTTTCCCGTAATAGTCCCTGCACGCGTTCGCCGCAATCACATACAAATAGTTCGCCGCCTTTCCGCAGTGCCTGTATCGGTCAAAGTTCCGAAAGAACCGCTCAAACGTCTCCTGCGTCATATCCTCCGCATCCCCGCGGTCGCCGATGTGCAGACGGCAGTAGCGCAGAATCATCGGATAATATTTGCGCACAAACGCGTCGATGGCATGTTCGTCCCCGCTTTTCATTTTCTGTATCAGCAGAAAATCCGAATCCATTCTTCCTCTCTCATCTCTCAGGACGGGCCCGGCCACACGCCGGATCCGCCGCAATGATATACCGTATACATCTACTATAACGGTGCAGACTCCCAAAAGGATAGTCTTTCCGCCAAATTTTCGCATAAAGAACCCCCGGAACCGTTCAACGGCTCCGAGGGTAAAAATATGGCATGGCCGCTCCGTCACAGCATCGTGTCGTCGCGCAGCGCCCCGATCAGATCGTCTCTTATCACCCGCCATCTTCCACTCATCCGCCTGTGCCGGGTGAAATGCCTGATCCCTTCTCCGCAGGCCCGCTACACGATCCGTCTGACCGTGATGATGCTGCGGTAGGTCGCCGACGTGATCTTGATGCCGGTGCGCTCCGTGCTGGCGTGGACGATCTGCCCGTTTCCTATGTAGATACCCACATGGCCTCCATAGTAGATGATGTCGCCGGGCTGCGCGTCAGAGTAGGACACTTCCCTGCCCGCGCCGGACTGCGCATAGGAACTTCTCGGCAGCGAATACCCGAACGCCTGATAGACCGCCATCACGAATCCCGAGCAGTCCGCGCCCTCCGTCAGGCTGGTGCCGCCCGCCCGGTACGGACAGCCGATATACTTGCACGCGAAATCGGCGATCTGCTGCCCCTTGCCGCCGCCGGAGGAGGAGGGTTTCGGCGTCTCCTCTTTCTTATCTTCCTGCTCCTGCCCGGCGTCCGCGCTCTCTCCATCCTCTCCGCTCTCCTGAGCGGCCAACAGCGCCTCCTGCCTTTTTCGCTCCTCCTCTTCCTTGCGCTTTCTCTCTTCCTCCTCTTTGCGTTTGCGCTCCTCTTCCTCCAGCTTTTTGATCTGGGCCGTCTCCTGCTTGATCTTGGCGGTGTAGGCCGCCGCCTCCTGTTTCGCCTTGGCGAGCATCGTATTATAGTTCTCGTACTCTTTTTTCTTCTGCGCCAGGACCTCCTCTACATAGTCCTGCTGTTCTTCCAGCTCCGTCTTGGAAGTCTCCAGTTCGGATTTCTCCTCCTCCAGCGTGTCCTGCAGCTGTGCCACCCGCTGTACGGCGGCTTTATACTCTTCCAGCAGATTCCGGTCATACTCGTAGAGTTCCTCCACATAGTTGGCCTTATTCATCATGTCGCTCATGCCGGAGGAACCGAAGAACATCTCCAGATAGGAGGCGTCGCCTCTCTCGTACATGAACCGGATGCGGATCTTCATGGACTCGTACTGTTCTTCCTGCACCGCCACCGCCTCGTCGTACTCCACCTGCGTCTGCGCGATCTCCTCCTCCTTGTCCCCGATTGCATCTTCTATGAGATTGATGTCCGTCAGCAGGGCGACCATCTCCGCGTCCAGATCGTTGATCTCCTCCTCGACGGCATCCTGCTCGCCCTCGTACCCGGAGATCTTGCTGTTCACGCCCTTCAGCTGCGCCTGATTTCTTTCAATATCCTGCTGCAGACCGGAAATAGTGGTAGCCGATACCGGATCTACCACTGAGAGAAAACATATGAAAGCCGCCGCAGCGCCGACCGCGTGTTTGTATTTTCTCTTCATCTTCCGTGCCTCTTTTCCAAATCGATCAGAGCTCGCAGTTGTTGACCGTCCTCGGGAAAGGCACCACATCTCTGATGTTGCCCATACCCGTCAGGTACATAACGCATCTCTCAAATCCAAGGCCGAATCCCGCGTGGCGCACGGAGCCGTATCTCCTCAGATCGAGATAGAACTGATAATCCTCCTTGTGCAGCCCCAATTCATCCATTCTCTTCTCCAGCGCCGCAAGGTCGTCCTCTCTCTGGCTGCCGCCGATGATCTCGCCGATCCCCGGCGCCAGACAGTCCATGGCCGCGACAGTTTTGCCGTCCTCGTTCAGTTTCATATAGAAGGCCTTGATCTCCTTCGGGTAGTCGGTGACGAAGACCGGCCGCTTAAACTCCCGCTCCGTCAGGTACCTCTCGTGCTCCGTCTGCAGATCGCAGCCCCACGATACCTTGTATTCAAATTCGTCATTGTGTTTCTCCAAGATCCCGATGGCGTCCGTGTAGGTCACATGGGCGAAATCGGAGTTCAGCACATGGTTCAGGCGCTCGATCAGCCCCTTGTCCACAAACTGATTGAAGAAGGCCATCTCCTCCGGCGCGTTGTCCAGCACATAGCGGATCACATGCTTGAGCATTGCCTCCGCCAGCAGCATATCGTCTGTCAGATCGGCGAAGGCGATCTCCGGCTCGATCATCCAGAACTCCGCCGCATGCCTCGTGGTGTTGGAATTTTCCGCGCGGAACGTGGGCCCGAAGGTGTACACGTTCTTGAAGGCAAAGGCGTATGTCTCCACATTGAGCTGGCCGCTGACCGTCAGATTGGCAGGCTTGCCAAAGAAGTCCCGGCTGTAATCCACCTGTCCGTCCTCAGTCATCGGAAGGTTATTCAGATCCAGTGTCGTCACCTGGAACATCTCGCCCGCTCCCTCGCAGTCGCTGCCTGTGATGATGGGCGTATGCACATACACGAACCCTCTCTCCTGAAAAAAGGTGTGGATCGCGTAGGCGATCAGGGAGCGCACCCGAAAGACCGCCTGAAACGTATTCGTCCGCGGCCTGAGATGTGAGATCGTCCGCAGATACTCGAAACTGTGTCTCTTCTTCTGCAGAGGATAATCCGCCGTGGATTCCCCCTCCACCATGATCTGCGCCGCCTGCATCTCGAATGCCTGTTTTGCCTGCGGCGTAGCCACGATCCTGCCCCGCGCGACGATCGCGGAACCCACATTCAGCTTGGAGATCGCCTCAAAGTTTTCTAACGAGTTGTCATACACCACCTGGAGGGGTTCAAAGAATGTTCCGTCATTTACAACGATGAACCCAAAAGTCTTGGAATCCCGAATACTTCTCACCCAGCCGCCCACCGTCACTTCCCTGTCGAGATAGTCTGCGGTATTGCGGTACAGTTCTTTCACGTCCGTCAAATTCATACTGCTCATAACTCATTGCTCCTTCTCTGTCCCTTAGTTTGCATCCGTCTGCGTCATTTCATGCGAAGGGTCAGTCCGCAATCGCAGTCGTCGCCGTGATCTTGCCGTTCTCCTTTAAAAACGCCATCACATTGTCCCGCATGACCTGCTCTTTCAGCATCTCCTCATCGACGCTCTCCAGATATTTTTCCTCGGATTCGTAACCGTAGGCTTCCACCCTGCTGTCAATCTCCTCCTGAATCTGCTCTTCTGTCGGATTGAGTCCCTCGATGTCGGCGATGGCCTGATACATGATATACTGCTGCGCGCCCGTCAGCGCGTTACTCTGAAATTCCGCCTCATAAGCCGCCTGGTCCATGCCGTAATAGTTTAACATGTAATCCGACAGCGTCATGCCCTGCACCTGCGCCTGCGCGGTCTGCACATCCGTGATGTTCTGCACGAAACGCTCCACCATCTCTGCCGGAGGCTCCTTGAACGTACAGTCCGCCATGATCGTGTTGGTCAGATCGTTCTCCACTGCCGTCTCGAACCGCAGTTCCTCCTGTTCCTCGAAACGCTCCCGCAGATAATCTTTCAATTCCTGCACGGTGGTGCAGTCCTCGATACCCATAGCCGTCCCCGCAGTCGCCGCGAACTCGTCGTTCAGTTCCGGGATCTTCCGGATGCCGATGCTGTTCACCGTCACCTCGAACACCACAGGCTTGCCCGCCAGATCCGGATTATTGGGATAGGGATCCGGGAACGCCAGATCCAGCGAAACGGTGTCCCCCACATTCGCGCCGATCAGGCCGTCCTCAAAACCGTCGATAAACGTATGGGAGCCGATCGTCAGGCTCTGTCCGCTGGCGGTGCCGCCGTCGAACTGCTCCCCGTCGAGATAACCCGCATAGTCGATGTTCACCGTATCGCCCTCCTGAACGGGCCGCCCGGTCACTTCCTCCACCGTGGCAAAACCCGGCAGGAGATAGGACTCGATATACGTGTCCACGATGCTGTCGTCGATCTCCGCCTTCTCCTCATTCACCTCGATGCCGGTATAATTCCCCAGCGTCACATAGTCGGACGCCTTGATGTCCTTGAGGTATTCCTTGCTGCCGCAGGCGCACAGCAGTGCGGACACGGTCAGGGTGACGGCCAAAACCGCCGCCTTTACGCCAATTATGCCGCCGTTTTTCCATTTTTTCATAATCTTCTCCGTCTCTTTCTTCTTTACTTTTATGCAAATATTGTCGGTTCCGCCCCTCATGGCAGCCCGCAGCGCTGTCCCCGCCTGCGGACATACCCATACTAAATAATCATATCACAAACCCTTCTCCGTTTAAAGTATTTCTTGCCTAATGAACCAATCAATGATAAAATATCCTTTACATGCAGAAGTTTTTCGGAGGTGACTCAATGAGTACAGTAACGATTGTTTTGTTAGTGATCCTGGCTATCCTGATCATTGCCGTAGTCGCACTATATTTTCTTGGGAAAAAGGCGCAGAAAAAGCAGAGTGAGCAGCAGGCGCAGATTGACGCCATGAAACAGACGGTGTCCATGCTGATCATAGACAAAAAGCGCATGAAACTGCGGGACGCCGGACTTCCACAGATCATTCTTGATCAGACTCCGAAGTGGTTACGCGGCTCAAAACTTCCTGTCGTCAAGGCCAAGGTCGGCCCGCAGGTGATGTCGCTGATCTGCGATGAGAAGATCTTCGATTCCGTCCCCGTCAAGAAGGAAGTCAAGGCCGTTGTCAGCGGCATCTATATCACGGACGTCAAGGGGCTGCACGGCAAGACCGTGGCGACGGAGCAGAAGAAAAAGAGCAGATTCAAGCAGTTTGTGGAACGCGCTCAGGAAAAGGCGGGCGCAAAGCCCATCAAATAACCGAACGTATTTCAATGACCATATGACAGTGGGACACAAAAGCGTCGTTGACATCCAGCGCGTAATCCACTTCGACGGTGATTCTGTCCTCCTGCTGTGTGAGTTCTATCTTCTTTGTGGCAATCCCCATGAGGATCTGGCCAAAGGGCGTCCCATACCCGGTCAGATTCTTTTTATTTTCCTCAAACACCATGCGGCAGGCCACGGCGCCGTTTCGGGAAACCTCCACGATCCGCTCATCAAATTTCAGTCTGCTCCTGGCGCTCCCGTCCGACCCGCCCACAGCCTCGTCGTAAAGAACATAGTGTTTTCCGTTTCTCTGATAATACTCTCCCCGCGCCTCCGTCTCGACCAGTCCGGCGTCCTCTCCGTCCCTGCCTGACTGTGTACCGCGCAGCGTAACTAAAACATTCCGTGTCATAGGTATCTTACTCCGTCGTCCCTTCCGTCGCAGCTCAGTACTCGTCTATGTTGATGACCTTTGCCGACAGGATGCCGTATGTCAGAATGGAATTGGCAAATTTCTGAAATTTGTCCGCCGCATCGCTGACAAAAAATCTGTACAGCTCCGTACCCAATCCCGGCCTGTGTTCGCTCTCCAATCCCTGATCCTGCAGAAGACGCTTAAGCTCTCTGGCCGTCTCGTAGGCCGGATTCACCAGCGTCACGGCGGACCCCATGATCCTGCCGATGGTGGAGCGTATGATGGGGTAGTGGGTGCAGCCGAGGATCAGCGTATCAATCCCCACATCGATCAGCTCCGCCAGGTACCTTCCGGCGATCTCGTCCGTCACCGGGTCCTCCCACAGCCCCTCCTCCACCAGCGGAACGAAGAGCGGACATGCCTTGCTGAGCACCATGGCGTCGGAGTCCTGCTCTTTTATGTATCGGCTGTAAATGCCGCTGCCGATGGTCGCCTCCGTAGCGATCACGCCGATCTTGCCATTCTTCGTCACGCCGACCGCAGTCCTGGCGCCCGGCCTGACCACGTCGATGATCGGCAGATCCACCTCTCTCTCCAGCGCGCCCACGGCGCAGGAGCTGGCGCTGTTGCAGGCGATCACGATTGCCTTGACGTTCTGCGTCTGCAGGAAACGCGCGATCTGTCTGGAAAATTTGGTGATCGTCTCCGGCGACTTGTTGCCGTAGGGCACCCGCGCCGTGTCCCCGAAATATACAATGCGCTCGTTGGGGAGCTGCCGCATGATCTCCCGCGCCACGGTCAATCCGCCCACACCCGAATCGAAAACGCCGATGGGCCTGTTACGCAATTCTTCCCGCTCACTCATAACCACTGTCCCCCGTCTCTTATTTATCCGTTCTGTGTCCGAGCCACTCAAGCAGTCTGCTCTTTATGACGACTTCGTCCCCCGATGCGTCCAGAATACTTCGCCCTTCGGGGCGATCCGCCCGAGTCTCGCCGTCGTCTCCGGCGGTAACCTGCTCGTAAGTGCCGTCCGTAAAACATAATTCCGGATACAGGATCCCCCACCAAATACACGCGAACACACCCGCCGCAGCCGCCCGAAGACGCAGATCATAATACGCTTTCCGCGCAAACCGTCTCATACCTTGTCTGTCGATCATTTCACACACTCCTATCCGGCATACATCAGTCCGTTTCACTGCCGTTATAAGAAGTGTGCCCACTATCCGTCTCTCTATACCTTTACTTTTTTCCGGCCGCCGCCTGATTCTGTTCCAGTCTGATCTGGCGGATAATGGACTTCTCCTGATTGTCAATGTGGAGCCTGGCGGTTTTTGCCGCCTTCTCCTTGTCGCGCCCCACAATACTCTCGTATATTATTCTATGCTCTTCGATCAGACTGTCATGCTGATTTTCGTCCTTAATATACTCAAAGCGATACCGATACATCTGCTCCGACAAGTTGTTGATTAACTGGATCAGTCTTTGATTGCCCGTGGCCTGCACGATAATATCGTGAAACGCCACATCGGCCTTTGCGATCACCGTCGCGTCCTTCGTCTTCGTCGCGCGTGCAAACTCGTCGCAGGCTTTTCCCAGCATCTCTTCTTCCTCCGCAGTGATCCTGTCGCAGGCAAGCTCCGCGCACAGAGCGTCCAATGCCCGGCGCACTTCCAGCACGTCTTTCAGACTCTTCTCCGTGATCTGCGCGACCTCCGCGCCCCGCCGGGGAATCATGATCACAAGGCCTTCCAGCTCCAGCTTGCGGATCGCCTCTCGGATGGGCGTTCTGCTGACTCCGAGACGGTTCGCCAGATGAATCTCCATCAGGCGCTCGCCCGGCTTTAATTCTCCCGTGAGGATCGCCTTGCGCAGCGTGTTGAACACCACGTCCCGCAGCGGAAGTACTTCGTCCATTGTCATGTCAAAATGATCTCCCATGCGTCCTCACCTCTCTTCCGCCGCACTGCCGCCGCAAAATGTCGTCACAAAGACCTGACCCGCCAGTTTCCTGTCGGACACGGCCCGCGCCGCCGCCTCGGCCGCGCCGCGCTCCTTAAAGATGCCGAACACGGACGGGCCGCTGCCGCTCATCAGCGCATTCTCCGCCCCCGCGCGCCGCAGCAGTTCTTTGATCTCGCTGACCACAGGGTATGCTCCTGCCGTAACCGTCTCCAGCACATTTCCCAATCTGTCCGTGATACCGCTCAGATCCCCGGCCCGCAGCGCGCCGATCATCCCGTCTATATCGGGGTGATACGTCAGCCTGTCGGCGTGAAGATTGCCGTACACAAAAGCGGTCGATACATCGATGTCCGGTTTGGCGACCACAAGGAAACAGGCCGGCGGCGGCGGCAGCGGCGTCAGGATCTCCCCGATGCCCTCCGCGAGCATCGTGCCGCCTGCGAGGCAGTATGGGACGTCCGCTCCCAGTTTCACGCCAAGTTCCTGCAATTCTCTCACGGAATACCCCATCGCAAAAAGCGCGTTCAAGCCGTGCATGGCGGCAGCCGCGTCAGCGCTGCCTCCCGCCATACCCGCGGCGATGGGGATGCGTTTCGTCAGCGTGACCCGCACGCCCTCCGCCATCTTCTTTTCGCGAAACAGCAGTTCCGCCGCCCGATAGATCAGGTTTCCCCGGTCCAATGGCAGTTCTTCGCGGTCGGCTCGAATCGCGATCCCCGGCTCCGCCGTCCGCTCGAACAGCAGATCATCGCAGATGTCCACCGTCTGCATGATCATCCTGAGCTCATGGTAGCCGTCCTCTCTGCGCCTTAAAACATCCAGTCCAAGATTGATTTTCGCGTACGCTTTGCGGAAAATCTGTTCCATAACCGCCTCCAAGATTGTACTTTGTATACAAGAAATGATTGTACTTCATTATATACAATCCGCATGTTTTCGTCAACCGCAGGAAATGCCGTCCATGATGTCCGTCACGAATTTTTCATCAGGATTGCCCTCTGCCGCTTTTCGGATCAGCTCATCGACCTTGCGATAACCGCCGGCATACATGGTATTTTGCAAAAACACTTCCTCCATGATCTTCTTGTATACGCCCGAAACGCTCCACGACGCCCAGCCGTCTTTGTATCTTCCCTCGTAGGTATAGCGCAGCGCGGCGTCCGTGCCATCCGACCCGATCCCCATGGCGATCCGCAGCATGGCCACCACGAACAGGCCGCGCCTGTAGATTTTGCCGTTGATCTCAGCGCACAGTCCGTCGATCTCATCGATCCCCGGCAGAACGCCTCTCGCCTCCAGCCTTCCGGTCCGCCGCTGCGTCTCCATCTGGACCGCGTGAGATCGACACAGCGGCAGCACTTCGTACTCCCCGTCCACATAGTCCCACAGGAAAAAGGTGTTGATATACTTTATGAAGTTTTTCCTCCTGACAGCCTGCTCCTCGCCGAGATAGCGTTTCCCATCCCGCACATGGAGCAGATTCTCCAAGGACAGATCGAAATAATCCTTGATGCAGGGCTGCGTCCCCCGATAGCCGTTGTAGCCCGCCGGCACCAGCACCAGATTGCCCACGGTGTGGGTCATTTTGGCGAACTCTTTAAGCCCGGCGCTCCCGATATAGTTTTCGTCCGCCTCGATGAGTTCCTTGATCCTGTCCGCCCGGTTCCGCTGCCTGCCGTTTTCGCCTTCCTGAAAGAAGACCGTATTCTTAAAGTTGTTCCATTTATAGGTTTGCCCGTAATGGGAGATCAAATACAGACTAAAGGTGATCCAGAAAGAGTTCATTGTGTCCGGTCCCATCCTGATGCCGTCGTCGTAACAGGAGTCCGCGAACTGCCTGACCGTCGCATACGAAAACGGCACATCCTTCACCCTGCACAGATCCCGCCAGTACCACAGCGTCCTGTAGATCTCCCGCGGGAACCAGGAGTAGTAGCCCTGTTTCAGATAGTCCTTCCGGACGGTTCCGTCGCAGTCAAAATCGCAGAACTTGGGCAACCCCTTATAGAGCAGGAAATTTGTGAGGGGCGTCCCCCCGGTGAGCGGCCTGAGGCTGTCGATCCTCTCGCCGTAGAATGCCTTGTCCCGCCCGCAGCGCACTTCCTTGCGCTCGGACAGTTCTTTCAGATATTTGTACCACAGCGCCTCGTCAAACTGCTCCTTGATGTCAAATAACTCCTTGCGTTTCTCCGCAGACTTCATGTATGCCCGCAGGCTCTCGTATTTCGGCGTCTGTCTCTCCATCTTCTCTTCTCCGTATCCCATGATTCTGCCCCGCATTATCTCATTTTAATATATTTTTTCCGCCTTTCCTACCCCAAAAACTTTTTCTCCTCTGTGCCCCATGTCGTGAACGCCCCTTTTTTCGTCACAAAATAAAGAAAAATTTTCGGTTTTGCTCCTAATTTTTCCGGAGATGTGGTACGATATAATAAATAGACAAAGGGGAGTTATCCCCTGTTCAGCAACCCATAATTTATAACTATAACACATTCCAAGGAGGGATATCAATGAGCGTAAACGGAATTACAGGTGCTGCAAATACCTATGATGTCTATCAGGCGAGTCTGACCACCAACGCGGCGAAGACGACCGAGGAGAACACTTCCGACAAAACTTCCGAAAAGAAGGACGATTCCGGCGTTGTCTATGAGGCGTCTAAGGCGGGCACTTCCGCTGCGAAAACCTATACGCAGAACACAGACTTAGTGAACAAACTGAAAGCCGACGCTGAGGCACATACCCAGCAGTTACAGAACATCGTGCAGCAGTTGATGACCAAGCAGGGCCAGACCTACAACACGGCCAACGGCATCTGGTCATTCCTGGCAAGCGGCGACTTCACGGTGGACGCTGCCACGAAAGCACAGGCGCAGAAAGATATTTCAGAGGACGGCTACTGGGGCGTAAAACAGACATCCGACAGGATCATCGACTTCGCCACCGCGCTGACAGGCGGTGACCCGGACAAAATCGAGGAGATGCGCGAGGCGTTCAAGAAGGGCTACAAGATGGCGGAGAAGACATGGGGCGGCGAGCTCCCGGACATCTCCAAGCAGACATACGACGCCGTCATGGAGAAGTTTGACAAGCTGGCTGAGGATGCAGGACTTACAACGTCAAACTAGTCTCCCGCAGCTACAGGCACAGCGGCAATCAAGAATAGCAGGAAGTCAGACCGATCGGTCTGACTTCTTTTTTTGACCAGTATTCCTACAGCGCGTCGATGACGCCCTGTACGCCGCGCTCCTCGTAGATCTGTTTATAGTAGGCGACCTCCTCACGGATCACTTCGTCCAGTACCTGCATCCCCAAAAGCTCCACCGGTGCCTTGTCGTCAGTCATGATATGGCCTCCCGGCTCGTATGCCGTCAGATCGTCGGACACAACGGCCATCATCGCCGCAAGCCCGTCATCGGAGAGTGCCTTGCTGTGTTTTGCGAGATTTTCAAGCATCCGCGGGTTGTCGGAGGCAAAGAGCTCCCTGTTCGTGGAGCCTGCCACATCCACAGTGTATACTTCTCCAAACACGCTGCCTATGGTGTCGGCCAAATATCTGTTGATGCTCCCTTCGCTGCTGCCGCGCATATTCATATTGACCACCATCACGCCGTCCGCGTTCAAATGCTCCCTGACCAGCGTAAAAAATTCCACGGAGGACATCTGAAAAGGGATCGTAATGTCCTGATAGGCATCCACCATGATCACATCATACTTACCGTCGATGGCATTCAGATAAGCCCGACCGTCGTAAGTCGTCACCGGCACGTCTGCGGGCAGTTCAAAATATCTGCGCGCCAGCGCCGTGATCTTCTCGTCGATCTCCACGCCCTCGATCTCCATGTCGCCGTAATAGCTGCGGCACTGGTGCGCGTAAGTCCCTGTCCCCATGCCGAGGATCAGCACATTGCAGTCCCCCGGCCGATCCCGCTCCGTCATCAGCGGCGCCGCCATCGCATAATCATAGTACATGCCCGTCAGCCCTTCCTCCTTCATCAGCATCGACTGCACACCGAACAGCACATTGGTCGATAAGATCACACTCCTGTCGTTCTCCCTGACTTGCAGATAATTGTAGATCGACTCTCCCTCGTAGGTCAGATTCGTCTCCCAGAAGGCGAAACCGTCCGACCGGCCAAGCAGACAGCACAGCGCAAAAAACACCGCCGCCGCAATACTTTTCACCGCGCCTCTTCGGCCGCTCGCAAAATAGACGACCGCCAGTATCAGCAGGATCCCCGCAAAGATGAGAAAGGTGACGGAAGTGCCCACCGCCGGTATGGAGAGGAAAGTCGGCACGAAGGTGCCGATGATGCTGCCGACGGTGTTGAACGCGCCCAGCATCCCTACCGTCTTCCCGCTGTCCTCCAGACTGTCCACGGAGTACTTTGCAAGCGACGGCGTCACCGTCCCCAGCAGAAAGAGCGGAAACACAAAAATGACCATACACGCCGCAAACGCCGCCCAGATCAGGAAATTGGTGCTGACTGTAAAGATCAGCAGGGCGGAGATGCCAAGTACAATGTATTTGCCAACCACGGGAATCGCCGCAATCCAGACGGCGGCGATCAGAATCCTGCCATAGAGCCTGTCCGGGTCAGGATTTCTGTCCGCGCTCCTGCCGCCGTAGATATTGCCAAGCGCCATGGCGATCATGATGGTGCCGATAATGATCGTCCACACGATCTGAGAGGAACTGAAATAAGGCGCCAGAAGTCTGCTGGCGCCCAGTTCCACTGCCATCACCGACATACCCGCGAAGAATTCCGTCAGGTACAGAAATACTTTATTTTTTAAGATAGGTGTCTCTCTCATGATATTTCCCCACTGTATTTTTGCGTGCCGCCCGAAAGAGGCGTTTATTCTCCAATAGCTAAGTATATCGAATATTTATATAATTTACAACGTTTATCTCAACGCGCATGTTTGGCGCACGTTCGGCCCCGCCGGTATAGGCCCGCACAGACTGTGCGCCTATGGCGCTCTACAGACTCCCCTTCACCACCAAGATCTTATCCCTGGCCTTGATCTCCTCACTCGTCAACTCGTTTACTTCCTTGAGCTGTGCAATCGGCACATAGTAACGCTTGCCGATATCCCACAAGGTATCTCCCGGCCCCGCGATACAGATGACCATGCCCGGCAGCTCGCTCAGCTTGTTAAGGTCTAAATCTTCCACCCTGATGTCTGTGATCAAATTGCTCTTCTGCACCGCGAACACGATCACCTTGAACTGCAGCGCCGCCTTCACATCCAGCTCGTCGCTGTCCAGCATCGTCACCGTGAGTTGTTCGATGCTGTGATGCAGCTTGAAAATACTGGTCGCCGTAATATTATCCGCCTCGATCACATACTGAAAAGGAAGTTCGTTCTTCGTGGAGTAGATGGACTTGGAGCCGCTGCCGCACAGATAGAGCGTAGTTACCGTCAGCGTTCCGGCGATCGCGATCCCGTTCTCCACCACAGTCTGCTCGCCAATCTGTATCTCCCCCTCGGAGTGGATCAGCTGATACATCGGCATTTCCGTATTCTGGATCTTTGCGTGCTCCGCGATCTTACACTTACCGCTCCCATTTAAGAGCAGACTCTTGAGCTGTACCTGTGTGGTGAGCGCCTCGATCTCTTTGTGCACCCCATAGATGTCGGACAACACTTCCAGATTCTCCTCCTCGTACAAGTGAATGTCCAGATCGAGCACAGGCTCCACACAGAAGACCCGCTCCTCACCGTCGAAGTCCTGACGCACCTCCACATTGCACTGACCCAGACTGTAGCAGATGTCCGGAATCATATTCTCCCTGCAGCCGTGGCATTCGATAATACCGCTGAACGGCACGGTATTCTCGTACCACAGCGTCCTGTCGTTGTCCCCTTCTCCCTCGTACAGGAAAAATGCCTTCATCTCACCCTGGATGGACAGCTTTTCGTCGAGCGCCTTGAACTCCACATGATCGAAGGTGATATGGTGCCAGATCGTCTGAAACACATTCGGCAGATTGCCCGACAGCTCCATCTCTTCCTTGAGCCTGAAAATGTCTTTTTTCTGCAATACGAGTTCCACAACAGGAAATGTCCGCTTTCTGTACTCCACAGGCTCGTCGTGATAGAGGTCCACCGCCGCGTCCTGCTCGATATGCTCCTCCATCTCCAGATCAAACGAGACGACCGCCTGCGCGCTGAGTTTGCGGGAATTGATCAAACCCACCGTCAGGTCCTCTATGGTCCAGTCGGTCAGTATCGTGTCCCCGTTGCCCACGCCGTCCATATTGACTTTCTCCTCGAAGGGAATGACTGCCTCCATGCTGGCACACGTCCCTTCCATATCTGTCAGATACAGGACGGACACGATCAGCCTGCCCCGCAGATTCACCGCATTCTCCCCGGCCCGTATCTCCTCCGTGATAATCTCGCCCTTGCTGTTCAACAGATAAATGGCGTCGGGTTTGTTATCTGAAATATTGACGTCTTCTTCCAATACAACTTGCGTGCCGGCCCTGCTGTTGATCCGATCCATATGTATCTTCTTCTTTACCAGTTCCACAAAATAAACCTCCGTGCGTATACTTAATATAAGTGTATGCCGCACGGAGGCCGTATATGTTTCTTTTATCCTTCGACCGCGCCGATCAGTTCCGTCACATTCTCCACGCCGCAGCGCCGCATGTAGTTCTCGATGCCCTCGATCACTTCCACCGTGGCGTAAGGATTGACAAAATTCATCGCCCCCACCGCGACAGCGCTGGCCCCGGCCAGCAGAAACTCTACGGCGTCCTCCCCGTTTGCAATACCGCCCATACCGATGACAGGGATCTGCACGGCATGGGACGCCTGATAGACCATGCGCACGGCAATCGGCTTGATCGCCGGACCTGACAGACCGCCCGTTCTGTTTGCCAGCGCAAATTTTCGTCTGTAAATGTCGATCTTCATGCCCGTGATCGTATTGATCATCGACAGCGCGTCCGCGCCCGCCGCCTCAGCCGCCCGCGCCATCTCCGCGATGTCCGTCACATTGGGACTCAGTTTCATGATGACGGGCTGTTTCGCCTTCCGCTTGATCTGCGAAGTGATGTCGTAGAGGCAATCGGCTTTCTGTCCGAAGGCGATAGCGCCCTCCTTCACGTTGGGGCAGGACACGTTGATCTCCAACATGTCCACCGCCTCGTCGCCAAGACGCTCCACCACCTCCAGATAATCCCCCACCGTCTTCCCGCAGACATTGACGATGATCTTCGTGTCATACTGTTTCAGGAAAGGAATATCCCGCTCGATAAAGACGTCGATGCCTGGATTCTGCAAGCCGATGGCATTCAGCATACCGCCGTATGTCTCCGCCACGCGCGGCGTGGGATTGCCCGGCCACGGCACGTTCGCCACGCCTTTGGTCACCACCGCGCCCAGCCGGTTCAGATCCACGAAATCGCTGTATTCCATACCGGAGCCGAAAGTTCCCGACGCCGTCATAACCGGATTGGCAAACGTCACCCCGGCGATCGTCACTTTTGTGTTCATCAGATGTTCACCTCTTTCGCTTCAAATACGGGCCCGTCAGTGCAGATGCGGGCATTGTTTACATGGGAGTGGCTGTCCACGTCCCTCGTCGCGCACACGCAGCCGAGACACGCCCCCACGCCGCAGGCCATCCGCTCCTCCAGAGAGATATAGGCGTCTATGCCCCGCTCTGCCGCATACTGTTTGACCGCTCTCAGCATGGGCATCGGTCCGCAGGCCATGATAACGTCGGCGGTAAGCCCGCTGCCCCTGATAATGTCCATCACGTTGCCCTGCACGCCCACGCTGCCGTCCTCCGTGGCAATATGCACCTGCCCGTACCGCCCCAGATCCTCCTGCAGAAAGAGATCCCCGTTGCGGTAGCCCAGCAGGATCTGTTTCTCAGCGTCCAGCTCCTTCGCAAGCTGCAGCATGGGCGGGATCCCGATGCCGCCGCCCATGAGAAACACTCTTTTGCCCGCCGCGCGCTCCACGGGAAAGCCATTGCCGAGTACGCCCAACACGTCCAGCGTATCCTTAGCGCCGTATGTCGAAAATTCGGCCGTTCCTCTGCCTGCAACGCGATACACAAGCCGCAGTCTGTGAGCCTCCCCGTCCGCCTCGCAGATACTGATGGGCCGCGGGAGCAACGTCGCCGCATCGTGCGGATAGAGCGCCACAAACTGCCCGGCCCGCGCGTCCCGCGCAAGCTCCGTCTCGATCCACAAGTCATAGATCTGCTCCGCGATCTGTTCCTGCGACACCACCATCGCCTTCACTTTTTTCTTTGGAATCTTCTGCCCGTTCATTCTTACCGTCCTCTTTCCTTCCGTCAATCTATCCTTCTTCACACGCGATCCGCCATAACGGAGGACTTATGCAATGCATCCGTCTTTTCTCCCGAACCGACGCTGTTGGCAGTCAGCTCCCTGTACCGTCATACACCACCCTGCCGCCGCAGATCGTATAGCTGACCACGCCGGGCATCGTGTCCCCCACAAAAGGCGAGTTGGACGCTTTGGACGCAAAACCGTCCGCCACCCACTCGCCGTGCGGATCAAATACCGCCAGGTCGGCGGGGCCTCCCTCCGCCAGATAGCCCGCGTCAAGATGATAGAGTTTCGCGGGCGCGAGACTCATCTTCCCGATCAGCTCCGCCATTGTCAGATACCCCTTGCCCACCAGCTCGCGAATGCCAAGGGACAGCGAAGTCTCCAGCCCGATGATGCCGCTGGGGGCCTCCGTAAGCGGTTTTGCCTTCTCCTCTGCGCTGTGAGGCGCATGGTCGGTGGCGATCATGTCGATCGTACCGTCCTTAAGTCCCTCAATAATAGCCAGCCGGTCGGCCTCCTCCCGCAGCGGCGGATTCATCTTCGCCAGCGTTCCGTGTTCGATCACCGCCTCCTCCGTCAGGGTAAAATGATGGGGCGTCGCCTCCGCAAATATATGCGCGCTCTTCTTTTTGGCCCGCCGCACTAACTCCACGGCCTCCCGCGTGCTGATGTGCTGAATGGACAGATCGGCCTCCTCCTCCACGGCGATCCGCAGATCGCGCTCCACCATGGAGATCTCCGCCTCTCTCGGCGAGCCTCCGATACCGAAATACGCCGCCGCCCTTCCCGCATGGACGCCGTTATTTACAATCAGCGCAGGATCCTCCTCGTGCAGGCTGATCGGTCTGTGGCACGCGGCGGCTCTCCTAAGCGCCTCCCGCAGCAGTTTTTCGTCCGTCAGCGGGATGCCGTCGTCCGTAAACCCAACCGCGCCCTGAGCGCTCAGCGTCTCCATATCCGTCAGCTCTCTGCCGCCCAGTCCTTTCGTCACGCCGGCGCACGTATAGACATGAATGCCCGTCTCCGCGCCCTTGTCTATCACATAGCGAAGCGTCTCTGTATTGTCCACCGCGGGTTTCGTGTTCGCCATCAGCACCACTGACGTAAAGCCGCCCCGCGCTGCGGCCCGCGCTCCCGTATAGATGTCCTCCTTGTAGGTAAAACCGGGATCCCTGAAATGCACATGAACGTCCACAAGGCCGGGAACAACGTATTGACCATTTAAGTCAATTATTTTTGCATTTCCGGCTGTTTCCGCGCCGCCCGCACATTTCGTGACTTCCGAGCGCATCGTCCCCCGCGGCATGATGCGCGCAATTCTGTCCCCGTCTATGAGGATGTCCCGATACCCCTCCGTGCAGGAGGCAGGATCGATCAGATAACCGTTTTCTAAGAGCAGCATGTCAAACTCCTTTGAAATTTACGCTGCGGACAGCCGATTTCACAGCGCTTATTGCTTTCCTGTATATTATCAGTCAAAGACTACCGGTTTGTCAATAAACTCCGTCTTGATCACTATGTAGGGATAACTCTCCACCAGGTTGCTCTTCTCCTCCGGCGACGGGCCTATCAGGTTCGTGTCCACATAGACCGCGTTGGCCGTCTCATACAAGTCGTTCAGCGCGATACTGTAGCCGCCTGTCTCCTGCGTACCGTACCCCACGCAGATGTACAGAAATCCTTTATCCTCAAAAGTGATCTTAAAAGCATCCGTCTTTTTCTGTTCGATCATATCAAGCAATTCGCCCGGCAGATTATCCTCCGAGATGACCGTGCACTCCAAATCCTTGATCTTTTCCATGGCATCCTGCTTTTTCGCACAGGCGAAGACGCTCATACACATCAGGCAGATCAGACAGGCTCTCACGATTCTCTTCTGATACTCATATAGTCTGTTCATAAGTCTTCACTCCGAAAATAAACTCTTATTACTTAATTTATTATTGGAGCATGAAGTCTATTCCTATTGATTATTGCGGCGACAACCTATATACTGGAAGAAATAGGGGAAAGACAGAGGATAATGTGCATATGGTCCGTTTGATTATGGTAGCAGTGTTCGTAGTGATATTTCTGATCGTGAGTCTCCCGATCCAGTTGGTGGAGTTTGTCATCGGCAAATTCAGTCCCGACGTCAAGAGCCGCAGCTCCCTCGCGATCGTGAACTGGGCGTTCCGCGTCGTCCTCTTCCTCTCCGGCGTCTCCGTGACCGTGCTCGGAGAAGAGAATGTTCCCAAGGATGAACCCGTATTGTATATCGGAAATCACAGAAGTTATTTCGACATCATCATGACTTATGTCCGCGTTCCCAGACCCACAGGATATATGGCGAAAGTGGAAATGCTGCGCATCCCGTCTCTGAGTACCTGGATGAAGTATCTCCACTGTATCTTTTTGGACAGGAGCAACATCAAGGCCGGCATGCAGTCGATCCTTGACGCCATCGAAAAGGTGAGATCCGGTATTTCCATCTGTATTTTCCCGGAGGGAACCCGCAACCGGACCGACAATGTGCTGCTGGAATTTCATGACGGCAGTTTTAAGATCGCCGAGAAGACCGGATGCCCCGTCGTACCCATGAGCATCAACAATGCGGGCGCAATCTGGGAGGATCATCTGCCCAAGATCAAGAAGACGCACGTGGTCATCGAGTACGGCAAACCGATCTATGTAAGGGATATGGACAGAGAGCAAAAACGCCATCTGAGCGCTATGGTGCAGGATGTGATCAGAACCAATTACGAGAAGAATCGGGAGCTTGTGTGATGGAAACGCCCGTTATCCCGGTATAAGACGCCATCCCATACCATAATCTCCATTGCCGAAAGCGAAGGTTGATATAATTCACTCCTCCACGATATACAGTTCCTCCATGATCGAGCTCATCATCAACACAAACTCCGCGTTGAGTTCCACCTGGTTCATAATGCCCTTGTTCGCGTCAATGCTCGCATAATTGCGGCTCCCCGCCCCGTCCAGATAACTGACGGACTGGAGATTGCGCCCCAGCAGATAGTGCAGATGATTCTGCAGTACAGTGGCGTACTCGTGGTTGGTGATGATATGGTCCACCACCGCCAGTCTGGTGATGTCCCGCAGCAGCTCCGCGCTGCCGTTCTTCTGCTCGTCCATGCTCACGAGAAACTTGGAATTTTTCGAGGCGTAAGAGATCCGCTCTCCCTCCTGCATCAGAATCTTAATTAACACATCGCACGCGTCCACATCCACCTTCTGTTTGGTGGAGAGATAAGTCACACAGCCCCAGAATACAAAATTGTCGTTCATGTCCGTCACGGGATTCTGCTGCAGATACTCTCGTATTTCATTGTGATACCCGTAATTTCCCGTGGCACGGTAGAGTTCCGTGGAGGCGTAGAAATACTCTTCCGGCGACACGTCGGCCAGATATTGTCCCGCGTAGCGGTAGGCCCTGTCCGCCGCCTTCAGGCACCGCGTGGCGAACTCTATATCGTAATTCTGGTACAGATAGCTGAATTTCGCCATCGTCGCCGCGAATTGGATCGTGGCGTCCATCGTGACGGGATCGATGTAGAGCAGATAGCCGAGCGCGGCATTGTCGGCGCTGCTGACCGCAGAATACACCGCCCCGCTCCTGTTGTCCTGCATTTTCAGGAGCCAGTCGATCTCATACTTCACTTCGTCCAGCACATCGGGAATGCCGTTGCCGCTCTCGGGGATCCCCACCTCATCGCTGAACACCTCGGGATAGAGCTCATAGGCGAGCAGCAGATGATCGATGGTGCTGCACCCCGTGGGAACGTCCCGCGTGCCGCTCCCGTCCACATGCCAGCCGCCTGACACATCCAGTTTCACGGACGCCTCATCCTTCATCTGCGCCTCTTTGGTATGACAGGCGTTGTGCGCCGCGTCGCCCGCCAGCTCCGTCGAGAGCGTCAGCCCGCAGCGGTTATAGTAGTACTGTTTCAGCGCCGCGTTGTACAGCTCCTGATACGGATTCTCCGCGATCTCAAAAGTATACGACTGCCCGATCACCGCCGCCTCTATGTAATAGGTTCCCTCCGTGCGAAGGGACGTAAAATCGCCGTAACTGATAAAAACCCCGCTCTCCTCATCGCGGCCCCTCTGCTCGATGGTGCCTGTATACACGCTCTGTCCATTCTCCGCATCGACAACGGAGAAGGTCTCCGGCAGCTCCTCCCCGCGAAAAAAGGCGATCTTATTGCTGCTCTCGGCGTAGCCCTGCTGATCGACCAGAATGCTCGGCAGGCTCTCGGGCACTTCGTAATCAAATTCAGGCGACAGCCCGAGCGTTGTCAGCAGGCCGTCGCCGTCATTTTCCTGCCCGGACTGAAAACGGGCGTCCGTCTCGTACGCGCACCCTGTCAAAAGCAGGAGCGCACCGCAGAATATACAGATCAGAGTTTTCAAGCGTCTTTTTCTCATGACACCATCTTAACACAAAAGTCCGCATTCTTCATCATAATATACAATTTTTCCTTCAATGACCGTACACAGCGTCCTGGTGAACACTTCCATCGGGTTCCCGTTGAAGATCGCTATATCGCCGTCTTTGCCCACCGCCAGACTTCCCAGCCTGTCGTCCACGCCGCAGATCTTGGCCGCGTTGATGGTGATCGCGCGAAAGCCATCCTCCGGCGCCATGCCCTCCTTGACCGCCAGCCCCGCGCAGATGGGCAGGAACTGTATCTTGGAGACAGGGTGGTCCGTAGTGACAGCCGTGAGAATACCGTTTTTGCTGAGCAGCCCCGCCGTCTTAAACGCCATGTTGCGCACTTCGATCTTGTTGCGGCTGGCCATGTCAGGCCCTACGATGGCGGGAAATCCCGCCTCCCGCAGTTCCTCTATAATCAGATGCCCCTCGCTGCAGTGATCCAGCGTCATCTTAAGATCGAATTCTTTGGCGATCCGCACTGCCGTCAGAATGTCGTCCGCTCTGTGCGCGTGCGCCTTTAGCGGGATCTCTCCCCGCAGCACGGGGAGCCAGCATTCGTAGCGAAAATCCTTCTCCATATCCGGATCTTCCGCGGTCTTTTTTGCATATGCCTTTGCCTTCGTCAGCTCTTCTCTGAGTTTCGCCGCGATCGCCATGCGGGTGGCGGGCGAAACGTTCTGTCCGGAATAATTCACTTTCGGGTTCTCGCCGAAGGCCACCTTCATGGCCGCGGGCGCCTTGACGATCATCTGATCGATCCGTCTGCCGTGAGTCTTGATAAAAGCGAACTGCCCGCCCACCACGTTGGCGCTGCCCGGTCCGATCATAGCCGCCGTGATGCCCGCTTTCAGCGCGTCATGAAAGGCGTCATCCATGGGATTGATGGCGTCTATGGCACGCAGATAAGGCGTGACGGGATCGACTGTCTCATTGCAGTCGTCCCCTTCCATGCCTTTCTTCTCCTCGGTGATCCCCATATGACAATGCGCCTCGATGATCCCCGGCATAACCAGATTTCCCTTGGCGTCGATCACTTGGACATCCGCGCCCTCCTGCCCCGCCGCGCTGTATTCCTGCATATCGCCAAGTGCGGTGATACGACCGTCCTCGATTCTGAGATAGCCGTCGGCGTAATCCTTCTCTTCCATTGTCTTAATATTTCCATGAATGATAACCAGCATAACATGACCCTTTCAACGATATTATTGCAGCGTACTCATGGGGTTCACCGGCTCGCCGTCCTTCGTCAGTTTGAAGTACACGTTTGTCCCCTCCAGACTGTAATACTTAGTCGGGGACGCCACCGTGCCGATCCCGTCGCCCACGCTCACATAGCTGCCTTCGGAGACGGTGATATTTTCCAACTGTCCATAGGTCAGCTCATAACCGTTGCCCAGATCCATCACTACCGTGTTGCCTATGACAGGATCATATCCCACAGAGGTCACGCGTCCGTTTGCCGCCGCAGAGATGCTTTCGCCCTGATTGGCGGCGATCACAATGGCCGGATTGTACTTGTACTGCTCCAGCGTCGGGAAGTAGACGGTCTTGTCCATGCTGTAGTTGATGAGCACGTCCCCGACAATAGGCCACACAAGCCCGTCCTCCTCATGGAAATCGAGAGTGGGCTGTACCGTCGTGGAGATCGCCTCCTCCGCCTGCGGCTCTTCGGCGCTCTTGGCGGTGTCCACCGTCTCGTCGAACATACCCTCGTCTTCCTCTTCCTCCTCCGTCTTCTTAGTCTGCTCCGTCACAGCGCTTTTACTGTCGGACTTTTTCGTGCTCTCAGCCTGCGCGTCTGTCTTCTTCTCCGTCTTCCCGTCGGAGTCGTCGTCGTCCCCGTCTGTCGCCGCGCTGCTCTTCTTCGTCGCGGAAGGCTTGTCCCCGGTATTTTCTACCTTCTGTGAATTTGCCTCCTGAAAGCTCGGATCGTAGTCCAGATCGTCGGTCCCCACATCCGCAAACAAGGTGTCCAGCTCGTCGCCCGACAACATGTTTTCCGCCGTCATATCGCTCGCTTTCTCAATGGCATCGAAGTCAACTACATAGTCTTCCTTCTCCGCATTGTTGCTTCGGCGCACAAAAATACCCGTCACCGTCAGCGCGGTCAAAACAAGCACGGACGTCGCCAGCATAATGAGTCGTTCTTTCCTAACACCGTTTCTATTTCTTCTTCCCATGAAATCTTGCCTCCTATTTTCACGTTTGCCTACCGGCCTCTCGTAAAAGTTTACATGGTGTTAGTCTTACCCATTTTTGACAGGTTATTCAATTTTTGCTAATTCTGTCCCCGAAAAAAATTCTTTCAGTATCTGATCATAAGTCTCCCCGTTGATCGCTCTGCAATTCGCGCCGTACTGACTCATGCCGAATCCATGTCCCACCCCTGTCACTTGAAAAATGATCTGCGTATCCGTCCGCCTGACCTCAAAGGAGGCCGAGGGCAGCCCGAACAGATAGCGGAACACCTCGCCGTCCATCTGTCCGACCTCCTCCCCGTCGGCAAGGAACGTTACATCCGTCACATATCCCGCCCCGTCGTAGGAAAACTCCATTCCCTCCCACAGCTTTTCCGCAGAACAGGCTGTATCAAAGCGGGTCCGGATCTCATGTAAAAAATTGATTTTGGACAGAGTCACCTCGCTGTCATACTCCGGGTACGCTTTATCCTGCGCACAGGGGACGCCTGACAGATACGGAAATTCCGCCGTCTGCCACACTTCCGCCGCATCCCTTGTCCGTCCGTTGCTGACGCGAAAATATGGCGCCTGAGCAGGCGCCCCCTCATAGGACAGATACAGTCCTTCCGTCTCTTCGGCCGCCGTCTCATAGACCGAGAGCGTTTCCCGCGCGCCCGCGTCCGCCGCATACCACTTCTCCAGCTCTTCCCCGGACACGCACAGCCGGCCGTCCCCCTGCTCCTGTCTCGCCCGCACGATCTCGGTCCTGACGAGTACCGCCTGCGCTTTCAATGCCTCCGGCTCATAGTTCTCCGGCATAATTTCCGCCAGTTTATAGACAAGATATTCCTCCATCGGAAGATCCCATACGCCCCACTCCATGTCCGCCCTGATCCGCTCCTGCGTGTCTGACGGCGCCTTGGCCACGCCCTTGCCCGCACGCAGCGCATCCGTCTCCACACCCACATGTCCCCACAGGCTGGCGCACACATAGGGCAGCAAAAAAACAAGCAAAAGAAAGCCTCCTGCATCTCTTTTGCCTGTTTTTTTTAAGACGATTCTATTTTCTTTCATGGAACACCTCACATGTATTATGTGTATGTGAGCATTCCACATAATATTCCCGCAGACAGCCGGCTACTGCGCCACGTCTAAATGCTGCGCCATATCCAAGTGCTGCAAGGTGGACACTGTTCCGTTCTCATACAGGAAAATGCCCGTTCTTCTGATGCGTGCGTTTGTCTGATTATCCTGCTCGGAATTTAAGGAAAACTCCGTGGACACACTGGCCAGACCTATCGCTCCCACACCCAGGTCGGCCAGATGGTACAGGGTATCGTTCCCCGCCTCATCCTTGACCCAGATCAACAGCTTATCCCAGATCTCGTCAGCCTCGTCGATCCAGCCGTTGCCGTCGGCGTCATACTGCGCCAGATCCGCAAACCCGTCTCCGGACTTCGTGCCGAAAAGCTCCGACCCGTCGTTGATCGTACCGTCGCCGTTTAAATCCAGCGCCAGAAATCCGCTGCCAGACCCAAGCGACGATATTTCCTCCTCCGTGCCGTCCTGATCCAAGTCGAAGAAAAACTTCTGATCCGACACGCTCGCCACATCGGTGTCCAGATTGATTACAAGCGGATCGCAATACCTGATCCCCGTACTGTAAGTCTCCTGGTAGTACTCCTCAAACCTGCGGCTCATAGAGCATTCCAGATTGAACGACAGTTCTCTGCCGTCCGCCGTCTTCACCACGCCCGTGGTAGAGAAGGATGTGCACTCCTGCTCCATGTGATAGTACGAATTGGTGATAATGCCCGCCTGATAGGTCCTGCCGGCTCCCATACTGCCGGCCTGCACACCGCCCGTTCCGTCTCCCCACAGATCTTCGCTGTCCCTTCCAAAACCGAATAACAGCTCCATCAGAAAACGCATACAATACTGCCTGAGCGTCATGACCGTGTCCTGCGGCTGCTGTCTGGCCGACAATCTTGACGGATTGGATAAATTTCTGAAATGTGTCGTGATGTCCTCCGGATTTGCGGTATCCTCTTCCTTCTCAGCCTGACCGGTCTGATCCGCATTCTCACCGGAACTGATCAGATCACCGAAAAGACTGTCCAAATCCTCGTTGGGTCCTCCCATACGCCGCACGGTGGAGGCGCTCACCGACTTTGCCGTTACAGAAGTGTAACTTCTGTGCGATTCCATCCCTACTGCGCCGGAATCAATTCTCACTACTACCTCCTTTTGCTCAGACCATGATCTATGCCCGTCTGTGCCACCGACTGCACCTTCCCTGATGCATGGCAAATAGAAAGGACGGCATCCTCAAAGTAAATCCTTTTCCTTTGAAAAACACCGTCCGTGGTCTGACCCTATTCAGATTCAAGAAACAGCCGTCCGGCCGAGATCAACCGCCCCTTGTACTCTATATATCGACCTCTAAGCGCAATTAGTTTAGCCCACTCTGTTATAATTGATGAGACATCCCTTCAGGATGATCTGACGCTCCTCGTCGGTCAGCTCGCCCAGCCGCAGATCGAACTCCACAAGTTTCTCCTCCTCCACCGAGACTTTGTACGCCTTGATCACATCCGCCTTCTCCTCCACAGCCTTTCGGATGCCGGGGAAGAACAGATAGTCCAGATTTCTGAAGGGCAGCTCGCCCGCAGGGATCAGGAAAGGCAGCATCCCCCAGTTGATTAGGTTGGAGCGGTAACGCTTGGTGGCGTACTCGTTGGCGATATTGGCCCAGCCGCCCAGCACCTTCTGACAGCTCGCCGCCTGCTCTCTGGCGGAACCGTCGCCCGGTTTCACCGCGAAGATCGTGGAGCCGAATCCCGTGTTCTCGTGGGAGACGTCCCCAAAGGTCTTCTTCACAACGCTCATCACCGGCTTTACGTCCGGATGCGCATGGCAGGGATGCTCCCCCTGCATTCTCGCCTTCTCCGCCCGCTGAATATCCTTCGCGCGCCCTACATACTCAGGATCCTTTCTGGAAAGCGTAAACTCCGCCAAACCCAGCGGATTCGACCGGTAGGAGGACGTCTCCCCGGAAGGGATCAGCTCGTCCGTGGTCGTGACCGGATCGTGTATCTCAGACACGACCCGAAGTACCAGATTGTCGGGCAGTTCTCCCATGGCGGGCCAGTCCTTGATATTGGGGCCGAACCGGATCTCCACGCTCTCGTCCGCCACGCCCTTGGAGTCGAATACACGATTCTTGTAGATGTTCGCGTCGAAATGATACTTGTATCTGCCGATCTCGCCGTCGAACTCCGTCGCCGCCGTGAGCACGCCCTTGTTGGCCGCCGTCGCCGCGATGGAGCGGGCGTCCATGAGCGCCACGGAAGAGATCTGCCCGTTCTGCAGCTTGGAGCCCTCCCTGTTGGGGAAGTTCCTCGTGGAGTGCCGGATGCTGAACGCATTGTTGGCGGGGGTGTCGCCCGCGCCGAAACAGGGGCCGCAGAAGGCCGTCTTCAGCACCGCTCCCGTCTCTAAGATCGTGGCGGCGCAGCCGTTTCTAATCAATTCCATATAGATCGGCATGGAGGCCGGGTACACGCTCAGGGTGAATCCGTCGGAGCCTATGTAAGCGCCTTTCAGAATATCCGCCGCCGCGCAGATATTCTCAAAACCGCCGCCCGCGCAGCCTGCGATGATGCCCTGATCCACCATAAACTTACCGTCTACAATCTTATCCTGCAGGGAGTAGGGCACCGCCCCGTCCAGGCTGACCTTGGCGCGCTCCTCCACGTCGTGGAGCACGTCTTTTAAGTTGGCCTTGACCTCGTCGATGGTGTAGGTGTTGCTGGGGTGGAAAGGCATGGCGATCATCGGTCTGATCTCGGAGAGATCCACCGTGATCATGCCGTCATAGTATGCCACGTCGCCCGGCTTTAACTCCTTATATTCCTCCACCCTGCCGTGAATATCGTAAAACTCTCTGATCCGGTCGTCCGTCTGCCAGATCGAGGACAGGCAGGTCGTCTCCGTGGTCATAACGTCTATGCCGATACGGAAATCCGCGCTCAGGGACGCGACGCCCGGACCCACGAACTCCATCACCTTATTCTTCACATAACCGTTGTCGAACACCGCGCCGATAATGGCGAGCGCCACATCCTGCGGGCCTACGCCCTTGACGGGCGCTCCCGTCAGGTACACGCCCACCACGCCGGGCATATTGATGTCGTAGGTCTGGGACAAAAGCTGTTTGACCAGCTCCGGCCCGCCCTCCCCCATGGCCATCGTGCCGAGCGCGCCGTAGCGGGTGTGGGAATCGGACCCAAGGATCATCTTGCCGCCGCCCGCCAGCATCTCTCTCGCATACTGGTGTATGACCGCCTGATGCGGGGGTACATAGACGCCGCCGTATCTCTTGGCGCAGGTCAGACCGAACATGTGGTCATCCTCGTTGATCGTGCCGCCCACAGCGCACAGGGAGTTGTGGCAGTTCGTCAGCACATAGGGGATGGGGAATTTCTGCAGCCCCGACGCCCGCGCCGTCTGGATGATCCCCACGAAAGTGATGTCGTGGGACGTCAGCTTGTCAAACCTGATCTTTAACTTTTCCATGTTTCCGGAAGTGTTGTGATCCTTCAATATGCCGTAGGCCATGGTGTTCTGCGCGGCCTCGGCCTTAGACAGCTCTTTTCCCGTCTTATTTTTCATCTGCGCCGCCGCGTCCGCGGTATCGGGAATGATCTCTGTCCCGTTTACGAGATACGCGCCGCCTTCCAATAAATTGATCATAGCGATTCCTCTCCTTGCTGATAATTTCATACTGTCCTGTTTCTGTCGTGAGCCGTGCCGCCCGGAAATCTGCCGCGGCCCATTGCTTTCGCGTCCATTATACCCGATATATATTTTTCGCGCAACACTGCCTCCCTTCTTTTTCTACTGCACATACCTGCGATAGCGGCGGTAGTCCTGCTCGCGGCAGTTCACTTTGAGCCGCACGCCATTCTCCAGATATTCCGTCTCATACACTACGGCGTTTTCATTCAGATAGGACACCGCCCTGCCGTCTGAATAGGGGATCAGCATGGCGCACTCCCTGTACCCGCCCGCCAGTCTCTTTTCGATCAGGCAGAGCAGTTCTTCCATCCCGATCCGTTCTTTCGCGGAGAGATAGACGCCGTTTGGGGCCACCACCGGCAGATGTTCCAACAGCCGCTCCCGCTCCGTTCCGGCAAGTCCCGGTATCTCCTCCGGCGGAACCAGATCCGCCTTGTTATAGACGTAGAGCATGGGAATCCCCTCCGCGCCCAGTTCCTTCAGCGTTCGGTCGGTCACCGCGATCTGTTCTCTGTAATGCGGATCGCTGTAATCCACGACCTGCAGCAGCAGATCGGCCTCCCTCGCCTCTTCCAGAGTGGAATGAAAGGCCTCCACCAGATTGTGGGGCAGCTTGTGAATGAATCCTACCGTGTCCGACAACAGGAACGTGTGATGGTTTTCCGGCTCGATCTTGCGCACGGTGGTGTCCAGCGTGGCGAACAGCATATCCTTTTCCACGACCTTCTTCTGCTCCACATCCGTCTCACCGCTGCCGTACAAGTCCAGCATGGCGTTCATCAGCGTGGACTTTCCCGCGTTCGTATAGCCCACCAGCGCCACGCGCGGTATACCCGCTCCCGCGCGGCGTTTGCGCTGGGTCATACGCTCCGCCCCCAACTCCTTCAGTTCCCGTCTGAGTTCCGTCAGACGACGCTCCAGCACACGCCTGTCCAGTTCCAGTTTCGTCTCGCCCGCTCCCCTGTTGCTCAGAGAGCCGCTGCCGCCGCCCTGACGGCTGAGCGCCGCGTGCAGACCCACCAGCCGCGGCAGCATATACTGCAGCCTTGCCGCCTCGACCTGCAGTTTTGCCTCTCCGGATCTCGCACGCCTGGCAAAGATGTCAAGGATCAATGTACTTCTGTCCAGAATCGGTTTCTCAAGCCGCTCCTGCAGATTGCGCATCTGCATCGGGGAGAGGGAATTGTCAAAAATGATCACGTCAGCGCCGCATTCTTCCGCAGACAGCCGCACCTCGTCCACTTTGCCCGTGCCGATATAGTAGGCCTTGTTCACCGACGGCAGAGTCTGCTCCACCGTGCCGACGACCTCCATATCGCAGGCCTCCGCCAGCGCGCCAAGCTCCTCCAAAGAGAGGAGATAATCTTCGCCGTCATTCAGATTTACGCCTACAAGCAGCGCTCTTTCCATCGCCGTCCCTCCCGTATCAGACTATGCCTTCCATGTGCCGGGCAGCAGAGCGCCGCCCAGATACCGCTCTGCCAGCTCCACAGTGCCCGCCGCAAAACCGCCCGCCATCCCGCGCACGGCGTCGGAGCCGCTGCGGGTCGTCACCCAAGCCGTCAGCTGCAGCCGCCGCATCATGATAAACGTCGGTATCATCTCTATGTCCTGCCGCCCCAGAGGCACAATCCTCCGATAGCCCGCGAGCCATCTTCCGATCAATTCCGGCAGGAGCGGATTCGTCTCCACAAAACTCAGGGACCCGGACAGATCCTGCATGTACCAGCCGTATCCGCAGTCGTCGAAGTCGATGATCTTCAGCGCCGTCCCATCCGTCAGAAGATTGGCCCCGCGAAGATCGCTGTGGATCAGTCCGTAATTCTCCCCGGTCATTCCGTACGCCGCGAGCCGCCCGCAGATCGCCTCGTTCGCTCTCTCCAACAGGATGCGGCCGCCCTGTGACAGAGTCGGCGTCCTGCGCCAGTCTCCCCAGATCGCGTCTCTTCCCAGCATGCTCTCACAGTCCCAGCGAAAGCGCTGCAGACCGCGCGATCCGCTCCAGCCGCGCACATGCCTGTGGAGCTGCGCCGTGATCTCTCCCACCCGCTCGAACCACGCCGCCTGTTCCTCCATCGGCAGACGCTCCAACGGCGTCCCGTCCAGATAGCTGAATACAGTGCCGTGATACGCGACGCCCGCCTCGCCGCGCACTGTATGGATACGCTTTCCGTCCGCGCCTGCGATCGGCTCCCGCAGAATCAGGGATGTATCACGCCTGAGCCGGTCCATCCACCTAAGCTCGGCGTCCAATTCCTCCTCCGTGTGGTAAGACGGGCGGCTCATGCGCAGGACGGCGCACACCGTTCCCGGCTGCCGCCGCACGAGATATGATCTGTTCTCCGAGAAATACAGCGGTTCCGGAAAACAGTCTGCCCCGAAGACATCCCTGTAATACGCCAGAACGCGGCGAGCCGCGCAAAGCGTCCTGTCACTTTCCCTGTTCTGTTCCATACGTTCTTCCCGCGTGTTTCATGGATAAGAAAGGCTGTTGCCAACAGACAACAGCCTTTGTTGTGATTACTTGCTCGTCGATTTCTTATCGGTCGAGATCGGCGTCTTGGGGATCACGACCTTATCCAGTTTCCAGATCTCGTCCACATACTCCTGAATGGTTCTGTCGGAGGTGAACTTGCCGGAACATGCCACGTTGAGGATCGCGCTCCTCGCCCAGCCGCTCTCGTTCCTGTACGCCTGTTCAACTCTCTCCTGCGCCGCAGCATAGGCTTTGAAATCCTTCAGGATAAAGTAGGTGTCCGCCTTGGCAGTGCTCTGCGTATTCAATAACGAATTGTACAGCGGTCTGAACAGATCGGGATCGTTCGGCGCGTAGGTGCCGTTGATCAGCTGCATCAGAACCTTGCGCACATCGGGATCATTGTTGAAGATCTCTGTCGGATCGTAGCCGCCATAGTTCTCGTAACGGATGACCTCATCGGAGCTCAGACCGAAGATAAACGCGTTCTCCTCTCCGACCTCCTCCACGATCTCCACGTTCGCGCCGTCCATGGTGCCGAGGGTCAGCGCGCCGTTGAGCATAAACTTCATGTTGCCCGTGCCGGACGCCTCCTTGCTGGCCGTGGAGATCTGCTCCGACACGTCGGAGGCCGCGAAGATGATCTCCGCGTTGGACACGCGGTAGTTCTCGATAAATACCACCTTGATCCTGCCTTTGATCTCCGGGTCGTTGTTTACCACGTCGGCCACGGAGTTGATCAGCTTGATCGTCAGCTTGGCGTTCATGTACCCCGCCGCCGCCTTCGCGCCGAAGATAAACGTTCTTGGATAGAAATCCATGTCAGGATGTTCTTTCAGTTCATTGTACAGGTACATGACATGCAGAATGTTCAAAAGCTGCCGCTTGTACTCGTGCAGTCTCTTGACCTGCACGTCGAAGATGGAGCGGGGGTCTACCTCGATGCCGTTGTGCTCCAGAATATACTGCGCCAGACGCACCTTGTTCTGATACTTGATGTTCATGAACTCATGCTGCGCCTTCTCGTCGTCCGCGTAGATCTTCAGCTTGTTGATCTTGGGCAGATCGGTGATCCAGTCGCTCCCCACATGCGCCGTCACCCAATCCGCAAGGAGCGGGTTGGCGTGCAGCAGGAAACGCCGCTGCGTGATGCCGTTGGTCTTGTTGTTGAACTTTTCGGGCATCATCTCGTAGAAATCCTTCAACTCCTGATTTTTCAGGATCTCCGTATGTAATCTGGCCACGCCGTTGACAGAGTAGCCCGCCGCAATCGCCAGATGCGCCATCTTCACCTGCCCGTCGTAGATGATCGCCATCTTGCGTATCTTCTCCTGATTGCCGGGATATTTCTGCTCGATCTGCGCCACGAATCTGCGGTTGATCTCCTCCACGATCTGATATACTCTCGGCAGCAGACGGGAGAACAGCTCGATGGGCCACTTCTCCAATGCCTCCGACATGATCGTGTGATTTGTGTACGCGCAAGTCTTCGTGGTCACTTCCCACGCCTCGTCCCACGTCAGATAGTACTCGTCCATCAGAATACGCATCAGCTCCGCAATCGCCACCGTGGGGTGCGTATCGTTCAGCTGGAACGTCACCTTCTCGTGGAACTTCCTGATGTCGTCATGCTTGCGCATATAGCGCGCCACCGCCTCCTGCACCGAGGCGGAGATAAAGAAGTACTGCTGCTTTAAGCGCAGCTCCTTGCCCGCGTAGTGGTTGTCGTTGGGGTAGAGCACCTCCACGATATTTCTCGCCAGATTCTCCTGCTCCACCGCTCTCTGATAATCGCCCTTGTCGAAGGAGTCGAGCTGAAAACACTCCACAGGCTCCGCGTCCCAGATGCGCAGCGTGTTTACGAGGCCGCTGCCGTAGCCTACCACGGGCAGATCATACGGGATAGCCCGCACCGCCTGATAGCCTTCCTGTCGGAAATTGCTCCTGCCGTTCTCGTCCACATAGACGTTGACATAGCCGCCGAACCTGACCTCCTTGGTGTACTCCGGTCTCCTCAGCTCGAAGGGGTTGCCGTCCTTCAGCCAGTTGTCCGGCACTTCCACCTGATAACCGTCCCTGATCTCCTGCTTGAACATGCCGTAACGGTATCGGATGCCGCAGCCGTACGCCGCATAGCCCAGAGTCGCCAGAGAGTCGAGGAAACATGCCGCAAGCCTTCCCAGACCGCCGTTGCCGAGCGCCGCGTCCGGCTCCTGATCCTCCACCACGTTGATGTCGATGCCGAGCTCGTCAAGCGCTTTCTTTACTTCCTTGTACGCCTGCAGATTGATGATATTGTTACCCAGTGCACGCCCCATCAAAAACTCCATGGACAGATAGTACACCATCTTGGGATCCTGTTTGTCAAACTCTTTCTGGGTTGTCAGCCACTGGTCTACGACCGCGTCCTTGATCGCGTAGGATACCGCCTGGAAGATCTGCTGATCCGTCGCCTCCTCAAGCGTCTTTCTGTACAGTGTCTTCACATTGTACAGAACGCTCCTCTTGAAAAGTTCTGTATCAAATGTTGATGTCACAGCTTTTTTTGCCATTCGTGTGCCTCCTCGTTTGCCTCTGAAAGTTTCGTTGCAAAATATAAACTCCACTCTATTATATATGGTATTTGCGGATTTGGCTATAAGCAATGTGCTTAAATTGTTGTCGGATATTCTGTTTTTTTGTATTCTATACCCGCTCCACGCCGATGGTCACCGCCTCGCCGTTGACATTCCACTCTCTGGACACGGCCAGGGAGACGTCCGTCAGGATCGCATCCGCCAGCACTTTCCCGGAGATGGCAGCCTCGTTCTTCTGAACAATCTGCGCCACCCTGTCGTTGCCGCTCACGGACACCCTGATGTGGTCCATCACCTCGAAATCCGCGTCCTTGCGCATCGTCTGGATCTTGCTGATGACCTCGTAGACAAATCCCTCCTCGACCAACTCCTCGGTCAGGTTTGTGTCCAGCACCACCGTCACGCTGTTGTCCGCCTCCGATACATACCCTTCCTTCTGCGCCATATCGATGAGCAGATCTTCCTCCGCGAGCCGCACTTCCGTGCCGTCCACATCGAACACGAGAGCGCCCTTTTCACGCAGCTCATCCATGGCCGCATTGCCGTCCACGCCGCTCAGATGCTGCCGGATGCCGCCGAGCTGTTTGCCGTACCTGGGCCCCACCGTCTTAAGCTGCGGCTTGAAACTGTAACTCGTAAATTCCCGCACGTCGTCCGTAAAGATGATCCTCTTCACATTCAGTTCGTCCTTGACGATCTCCTGATAAAATTCATTCAGAGCGTTCTCCGCCTTCACGAACATCGTGCCGATGGGCTGACGGTTCTTGATGTTCGCCGCGTTGCGGGCCGCGCGCCCCATCACAACGATCTTCAGAACCTCCTCCATGTCCGCCTCCAGTTTTCTGTCGATCATGGACTCGTCCGCCACGGGGAAATCGCACAGATGGATACTCTCGGGCGCGGACCGGTCGATGCTCCGCACCAGATTCAGATAGATCTCCTCCGTCATAAAAGGGATCATCGGCGCGGCGCACTTGCAGATCGTCACAAGCGCCGTGTACAGCGTCATGTAAGCATTGATCTTATCCTGCTCCATGCCTTTCGCCCAGAAACGCTCGCGGCTCCTTCTCACATACCAGTTGCTCATCTCATCCACAAAATCGTCCAGCGCGCGGGCCGCCTCGGGGATCCTGTAATGGTCCAGATCGTCGTCCACCTCTTTGACGACCGTGTTGAGTTTGGACAAAAGCCACTTGTCCATCACGGGAAGTCTGTCGTATTCCAAGCTGTACCCGGTCGCGTCAAAACCGTCGATATTCGCATACAGAACGAAGAACGCGTAGGTGTTCCACAGGGTGCCGAGGAACTTGCGCTGTCCCTCCTGCACCGCCTTGCCGTGGAAACGGTTGGGCAGCCACGGCGCGGAGTTGATGTAGAAATACCAGCGAATCGCATCCGCCCCGTATGTCTCCAGCGCCTCGAAGGGATCCACCGCGTTTCCCTTGGACTTGCTCATCTTCTGTCCGTTCTCATCCTGCACATGTCCCAGCACGATAACATTCTCAAAGGGCGCCTTGTTGAACAGCAGCGTGGACTCCGCCATCAGGGAGTAGAACCAGCCCCTTGTCTGGTCCACCGCCTCCGAGATGAACTGAGCCGGGAACTGCTTTTCAAACAGATCCTGATTTTCAAACGGATAGTGGTGCTGCGCAAAAGGCATCGCGCCGGAGTCGAACCAGCAGTCGATGACTTCCGGCACCCGCCGCATCGTCCCGCCGCAGTCGGGACAGGGCATGGTGATCTCGTCTATATAGGGTCTGTGCAGCTCCACGGTCTTCGCCTTGGGATCGCCGGAGAGACGCTCCAGCTCCTCCCGGGAGCCGACGGACTGCATATGTCCGCAGGACTCGCATTCCCAGATGTTGAGCGGCGTCCCCCAATAACGGTTCCGGGAGATGCCCCAGTCCTGAATATTCTCCAGCCAGTTGCCGAAACGCCCCTCGCCGATGGATTCCGGGATCCAGTTGACCGTCTTGTTGTTGCGCACCAGATCGTCCCGCACCGCCGTCATTTTGATAAACCACGACTCGCGCGCATAGTAGATGAGCGGCGTGTCGCAGCGCCAGCAGAAAGGATAGTCATGCTCGAACTTAGGCGCGTCGAACAGCTTGCCCTCCCTGTCCAGATCTTTCAGGATCTCGGGGTCGGCTTTCTTGACAAACAGCCCGGCATAGGCCGTCTCCTCCGTCATCTCACCCTTCTCGTTGACAAACTGCACCAGGGGCAGATCATATTTGCGCCCCACGTTGGCGTCGTCCTCACCGAAGGCGGGAGCGATATGGACGATCCCGGTGCCGTCCGTCATCGTGACATAGGTGTCGCAGGTGACGTAATGCGCCTTCTTGTGCTGCCTCTCTGCCTCCTCGCCCGCGCAGATAAAGAGCGGCTCGTACTCCTTGTATTCCAAGTCTGTTCCGACGTAAGTTTCCAGTACCTCGTACGCGGGGTTTCCGTCCTCCGCCAGCTTGCCCAGCACATTGTCTAACAGCGCCTGCGCCATATAGTAGGTGCGCCCGTCCGCCGCCTTCACTTTCACATAAGTCTCGTTCGGATTGACGCAGAGCGCCACATTGGAGGGCAGCGTCCACGGCGTCGTCGTCCACGCGAGGAAGTAGGCGTCCTCTCCCACCACTTTGAAACGCACCACCGCCGAGCGTTCCTTCACCGCCTTGTAGCCCTGCGCCACCTCGTGGGAGGACAGCGGCGTGCCGCAGCGGGGGCAGTAGGGCACGATCTTAAAGCCTTTGTACAGCAAACCCTTGTCCCAGATCTGCTTGAGCGCCCACCACTCGGATTCGATAAAATCGTCATGGTAGGTGACATAGGGATCGTCCATATCGGCCCAGAATCCGACCGTATTGGAGAAATCTTCCCACATGCCCTTGTATTTCCAGACAGATTCCTTGCACTTGCTGATAAAAGGATCCAAGCCGTACTCCTCGATCTGCTCCTTGCCGTCCAGACCGAGCAGTTTCTCCACCTCCAGCTCCACCGGGAGTCCGTGCGTATCCCAGCCCGCCTTGCGCGGCACCATGTACCCTTTCATGGTACGGTATCTGGGAATCATATCCTTGATGACGCGGGTCAGCACATGGCCGATATGCGGCTTGCCGTTGGCCGTCGGCGGCCCGTCGTAGAACGTATAGATCTCTCCCTCCCTGCGGGAGTCCATGCTCTTTTGGAAAATATCGTTGTCCTTCCAGAACTTGCAGACTTCCTTCTCTCTGTCAACAAAGTTTAAGTTTGCGTCAACTTTCTGATACATGTTTGCTCTCCTTTTCCTTTCCATGATTTTCGTCTCTGCCTGTGCGCATAAGAAAGACCCCGTCCGTAAAAGGACGAGGTCTGAAACTCCCGCTTACCACCCGTTACGACATACAGGCCGATTCCCCGGCGTTCCCGCGCGCCTTCCGGCTTTGCAGGGCTGCCGCTCTCACGACCGATATGTTTCCCGATAACGGCGGGGCGCCGTCGGTTCCTACTGCTCCGTCATCTCTCAAACATCCGCGACAGAGGTTCAGCCCGCGACTAAGAAGTGATCTTCCCCGATTTCCTACTCGCGCCGGACTCCCACCCTCACCGGCTCGCTGTGCCTTTGAAAAATCGGCTACTGTCTTCCTCAACGTCTGTCCATATCTGATACCGCTTTATTATAGTGTGCGCAAAATGGCGTTGTCAAGGGGTTATCTGTCGGTTTTCCTCCCATTTTCTTTTTTCTCCCACTCCTCGTCGTCCATCCAGTCGTTGGAGCTGTCCCACTCGTCATCCTCGATCCAGTCGTTCTCCGCGTGATCGTCCGCATACGGATCCTTCTCCTCCGCACGCTCCGGCTCCTGCCACTCGTCGTCCTCGATCCAGTCGTCCTCCGCGCTCTGAGGCTCATCCGGCTGCGCGGTCTCAGCCGTCGTTTCGATTGCCCTGGCAGCCGTCTTTGTCTGCTCCGTCTCTTCGGCGCCGGCCGGAATGTCTATCTCTCCTTCGTCGTCTGCGTCGTCCTCGTCTTCGTCCTCTTCTCCTTCTTCGTCTGCGCCCTCTTCTTCCTCCTCGTCCTCATCCCCACGGATTTTGAACTTGAAGAGGAAGTAACCGCCCGCCGTCAATGCGGCAAGCACTGCAACAATCACGACCGCCAACGCCAGCCTTCCCCAAGGAAAACCCTGTTCAGGTTCGGCGCTTTCCGTATGCTCCGCCACAGCATCCGTCATCGGGGCATCGCTGATGATGATCACATAGTCGGACGCGTGCTCCATATCAAATACTGCGTACCCGTTCTCGTCAATGACGCTCGCGCATATGAATTCCAGCGCGGGAATCTCCGAATCGTAATAAAACAGGTTGGCGTACCGCCCACTGTCCTCAGGACTCAACAGGATCTCCAGTCCGGCCCCGAATCCAAACGCCCCGTCGTGCGCAAGACTAAACTCCAGATACTTGTTTTCTCCCGCGAGCTGCGCCAGGAGATCTCCGGGAATGACGCCGCTCTCAAACAGGACCTTCATATCTATATCCGCAAAACTGCCCCGCACACTGCCAGCATCCACATGCCATGTGGCGCGGTCATTCATCCTGAGCGCCAAATCTACGTTCTGCTCCTTGGCCATCTGCAGCATCTCATCTGTCAGAATGGAGACATCCTCCATATCCATCGTCACGGACGGCCTTTCGTAGACAGGCTGTTCCTCCGATCCCTGCCCTTGATCCTGCTCCGACACAAGCTCAGCGTCCGCCAGCAATTCGCTGTGGTTGGTGCCTGCCGCTATGGTGTCCGAAGTTTTGCTGCTGCCCCTGACACTGGCTCCGCCCGCGCTGACCGTATTCTCAGCACTGGTGCTGCTCTTGCCGGTCGTGCTCTCCGCGCTGGTGCTGCTCTTACTGATTGTACTCTCCGCGCTGGTGCTTTCCTTACTAGTCGTACTCTCCGCGCTAGTGCTTTCCTTACTAGTCGTGCTCTCTACACTGCTACTGCCCTTACTGATTGTACTCTCGGTGCTGGTGCTGTTCTTGCCAGTCGTGCTCTCAGCACTGGTGCTGTTCTTGCCGGACGTACTTTCTACACTGGTGCTGCTCTTGCCGGTTGTACTTTCGGTACTGGTGCTACCTTTACCAGTTGTGCTCTCTACACTGGTACTATTCTTGCTAGTTGTACTCTCTACACTGGTGCTGCCCTTACTGGTTGTGCTCTCCGCACTGGTACTGTTCTTGCCGACCGTACTCTCCGCGCTGGTGCTGTTCTTACTGGTTGTGCTCTCGGTACTGGTGCTGCTCTTGCTGGTCGTGCTCTCCGCGCTGGTGCTTTCCTTACTGGTTGTGCTCTCTGCACTGGTACTGCCCTTACCGGTCGTGGTATCGTTTTCCCCGCCGGGTTCTTCCGCAGAAGGCCCGCCGTTGAAACTGGGCGAACTGCTGCCCGTGCTGCCCTGACTCACTGTGCTGTCAACGCTTGTACCGCCCTGTCCTGCCGCACCGTCGCCACTGCCGCCGCTCTCTGTTCCGCTCCCGGAACTGCTGCCGCCGCTCCCTGCTCCGCTCCCGGAACTGCTGCCGCCGTTTCCTGTTCCGCTCCCCGAGCCGCTGCCGCCGTTTCCTGTTCCGCTCCCCGAGCCGCTGCCGCCGTTTCCTGTTCCGCTCCCGGAACTGCCGCCGCCGCTTTCGGGCAGATCCCCCATGTAATCGTCATCCGAATCTTCCGTTTCCACACTGTCATCGATCACCCTGACGATCACCGGGATATGGTTTAACGCCAGATAATTTTTATCCTGCGGATCGTAGGACAGGAAAAAAGTCTTCTCGCCCGCCTGATCCAGAATCGTCTCCCCGTCGCTCTCCCAAGAGAACCCATTTGGCAGCGCGATACTTCCCAGCCTGCTCCCTATCTTTGCCGACAGCTTCTCCGGCACGCTGCAGCTCGGGATCGCCTGCGAGACTTTGATGCCGATCTGTCTTGTCACGGCCAGATATTTTGTGGTATCCGCCGGGGTATAGACCGCCGGATAGGAGGCCGTGCCTGCGGACAGAGGGGTGTTTCCGTTACTCCAGTTCCAGCCCGACGGCAGGCTCACATCGGACAGTTTCAGCCTGGTCTTGTAGACGACGGGAGAGAGTACCGGCGTGTCCACCACGGGTTCCGCCTTCACCACCGTCACCGTGCACGACGCGCTCTTCGCGCCGCTCTTGGAACATGTGATTTTCGCTGTGCCGGGCGATACCGCCTTAACCACGCCCTGTGCGTCCACCATGGCAACGCCCGTGTTGTCGCTGGAGAAACTTAAGGCGCTCACACTGTCCACTTTGGAACCGTTCACACAGGGCGTCAATTTCTCCGTCTTGTCCACCGCCAGACTGTCGATGGACGCCTTGTTCAGCGTGATTGTGTCTGTGGAGTCGGGCTGTGAACATGCCGACGCAGGCATATTGCCATATACCGGGATCTTGAACACAAAGCTGTTGTTGAGCGACCCGGTATTGCTGTACGCCTTGTTGATGCTCGGCGCCTCCGACGCCGGGGCCATGATATTCTGCATGTACTGATGGTTGTATCTGTTGTTGGTGGTCACGTTAAATTTCTGCAGATACAGCGTATCCTGCCCGCGCAGGATATAATTTTTGCCGATGACCTCGGCCCCGCCCTTCAGCGACGCATATCTGCTGTTCCACCCTCTGTTTCTCGCCTCAGTCAGCCCCTTGACGATCAGTTCCGTGTCTCTGCCGCTGGCCCCGACGTTGAAATAATTGTAATAGCCTTCATACCCTTTATAAGTGCCTGAGATCAACTGCGAAGTGCCCTTCGTGCCCTGCTCCTGCAGTACCCTCGACGCCAGATGGAAGGGGCTGATCTTCAGTTCTCTGCCGATCCCGGTGAAAGCGCCCGCATAGGTCATCCCCTCGTTGGGGATCTCCCCCTTCATAAACGAGTTGGCCACGATTGCCTGCACCGCGCTCTCCGTGTGATAGGATTCGTTGTAGGTGAGTTGTTCAAACTGAAAGATCGAGGACTCCGTCAGGAAATTGCGCGGATCCATATAGTAGCGCAGGATCCCCTCGGAGGCATAGCTCCAGCCGCTCTGCGCCGCCGCGCCGTTCTTCCACGAGGCCGGCTTGGAGCTGCTGATCCAACTCTTGTTTCCCAGCTCATTGGAGACTGCCGTATTAAAATCTACCCCCGTCTCCATCTTGACGAAGATCCAGTTGGGATACTTCTGTTTCAGCGCCAAAAGTTTATTCTGATAGGAAGGCGGGAACTGATTCACGTCCGGATAGCTTGAGATCGACGACATGAGCGAGATCGTCCGCGCTTTTTTCCTGGGCTGCTCTTTCGCCTTCTGCACATACTCGTTCGTCCAGCCTAAGAATTTCTCGTCAGAGGACGCCAGATAGCGCTGCTCTATATAGCCCGTATAATTTTTATCCTGATCGTAAAGCGATACCTCGTACCACGCGTTTCCGGCATCGTCCAGCTCCACGCCGATGATCTGCACAGACTGTCCGCACACCACGGAATCCACCACGGCTCCCTCAGCGGAAGGCGCGTCCTTCACCTCGTATTTGTCGCACAGATACACTAACGCGAGGATGCTCTTCTGCTCCGTGATCTCCTCCAGATCCTCCTGCGCCGTCTCCAAGTCCTCGATCTGCCGGGGCGTATCCTTATGTGTGATCTCCACGGTCACAACAGGGATCGCGACCGTCTCCGCCGCCTCCTCGGAGAGCGCATACGCGGACTCATCCCACTTAGGCGCAAACGTATAACTCTCTTTGCCCTCTCCCGACCACTGTGCGCCGTAGTCCGTCCCGCACTCCCAGGTTACTTCGATCTCCTCCGTGTCCGTCGCGCCGTCCAACGTGACGGTGAGGAGCGCAGGAAACTTCTCCGCAAGCTCCTCCTGCGAAGGTTTCTCCTCATAGGTCAGGCGGGCGTCCTCTTCAGCGAGCGGCGCAATGTCCGTAATATATCTTATTTCGGACGTTTCCTCTCCCTCTTGTGTCTGCCCGTCGGATCCCTCCTCGCCGGACTCTGCGTTTTCGTCCTCCTCTTTTATCTCTTCCGCATCGGTTTCATCCTGATCCGTCTTCTCCGTTTCGCTCTTTTCAGATGTCGTCTCCGTCTTCTGCTCCGTTTCGGATCGATCTTCCGTTGCCAAACCCACCATAGATTGACTGCACAGCATACTGACCGCCAGCAGATACGCCGCAATCTTGATCCATCTCTTCGCAAACCCTCTGTTTTTCATATGTACCGAAATCCTTTCGCCGCGCAGACATATCCCCGCGCCGTGTACTGTTTACCATAATTTTCATATTATGTCAACATAACTATACAATGAGATGTCGGATTATGTCAACTGCCTGCCACGGAAAATTTGCCTCCCGATTTCTCTTGAAAAGTCCCTTGGGTTTCGCTATGATAGAACTGTGCGGAAAGGAGACAGCCCGGAACGCTCCCGGCTGTTGCCGCGTATCTGCATTTCTGTTTTGAGTATTGGAAGAGAATAGAGAAAAAGAGGGATATTCGATGTTACGCATTATCACGGATTCCGCAAGCGATCTGCCGAAGGATTATATCGAACGGCACAAGCTGCATGTGATCCCCACGCCGGTGGTGATCGACGACGTGGATTACTTTGACGGCGCGACGATCCAGACGGAGGAGTTCTATCACATACTGGACGACATTAACCGCGATGTCAAAACCTATCACATCAACCCGGCCATGTTCACAGAGGCGTTCCTGCCCTATGCGAAGGCGGACGACAGCGTGATCTATCTGTGTTTTTCCACAGGGATCGCCGGAACCTACAACGCTGCCAATATCGCGCTCTCCAACGTGCGCGAGGAATATCCCGACTTCGACCTGACGATCATCGACTCCAAGTGCGCCTCCGCCGGGTTCGGCCTAGTGGTCGATAAGCTGGTCACTATGCTGGAAAAAGGGGCGTCTAAAAAGGAACTCATAGACGCCGCCGAATATTATATCTATCACATCAGACATGTATTCACCGTGCAGACGCTGGCCTACCTGATCAAGGGCGGACGGCTCACCAAATTCAAAGGCACTCTGGCGGAGACTCTGGACATGAAACCCGTCCTGATCGTCAACGACATCGGCGCCCTGTCCGTCGTCAAGACCGTCCGCGGCCGCAAGAAAGCGCTGCGCTACCTCATCGAATACGCTCAGGCAAACAGCTGCCCCGCAGAGGGCGGCACGGTCGCCCTCTGCCACGGGGAAGACCAAGATTCCCTGGATTTTGTAAACGCCATGGTACAGGAGACGTTTCATCCGCAGAAGACCATGATCTCCGTGGTGGGCTGCGCCATCGGCGCACACACAGGGCGCGGCATCGTCGGTTTCTGCTACTTCGACGCCGACGACGGCGAATTCTCCCAATATTTCCGCGACTGATCCCCGCAGACGCAGAGCTTTACTGCGCGCTGATCGTATCGACGACGGACATGCGCCGGATAAGCCGTATCGGTCCCCACACCGCCAGCGCAACAGCCAGCGCGACGATCCCCAGAATGGCCGAGAGCGCGCCGAGGGGCAGTTTCCACACGTCTCCCCAGTGGGAGGTCACCAGCATATCATACAGTGCCCTGTTGCACAGCATCCCAAACACGATCCCAAACAGACTGCCAATCACCGTATAGGTCGCCGCCTCCGCCACGATCATCCCCGCAAGCTGCCCCACGCTCAGCCCGATGGCCCGAAAAGCGCCGTACATTTTCATTCTTGCGGACACGCTCATGGCAATGCTGTTTATGATATTGAACAGCGTGATAAAAGCGATCACCGCAAGGAATCCGTAGAGGAACAGCGCGAAACAGTAATAGGCGCCCCGCACGTTCCTGTTGCCCAAACGTCTGTCTGAGAACGTAAAGCCCTCTCCCGCCATGCGGCGTATCTCTGCCACATCCTCGTCCGTCGCGCTCCGGCGCAGCTGAACGTCGATGATGGTGTAGTCGGTCTGTCCGGTCATCCGCCGAAAAGTCTTCTCCGAGCAGACGATCCGCTGCGTCCCCGCGGTGGTGTCAAAGGGACTGCCGGAAAGCAGCCCGACGATCCTGATCTGTCTCTCTGTCCCGTCTATTGTAAGCGTCACCGTATCGCCCACCCTGATCGGACTCTCCGGCGTGTAGACGATCAGCCCCGCGTCATCCTCCGCAAGCGCCGCCTGCATGGAGCCCTCCGCCAGATATTCCTCCGCCCATGCGAACTGGTTCGCCTCATAGGAGACTAAATCCGCCGTCCCTTCCCACGCTGCATCCCCCGCCGGAACGCCGAAGGCGAAACTGCGGCCGAATGCCCGCAGCACAGCGGGGTTCTCCGCCAGAGCCTGCGCCAATTCCTTCGGCACGGTGCAGGTGTTGTCCGGGCCGATCACGGAGACGTCGGGCGTCCACGGTTTCAGCGGGTTGATGGCGTGTCTCATAAAATCCACCGTCACATAGAAAGACAGAAAAAGGATGATGCTGAAGGCGAAAGAACCCGCCATCAGAAACAGATTCTTGCGGCTCGCCCCGGCGTGATGGATACCCAGCGCGGTCTGCACCTTGCAGAGCCTTGTATTCGCCGCCCTGCGCACAGGCGTCTCGTGCCCGTCGTTTCCCGAGACAGCCGCCAGAGGCGATACCGCTGCCGCCCGCTTGGCAGGCGCTTTCGCCGCGAAAAGCACGGTGAGGACACCCGCCAGGATCCCCGTCACAACGCTCGGCACGCTCACGCCGAACACAGGCAGCGCATAGAAATATTCCGGTGAAAGCGCGCGCAGCACCGCACAGAGGATCCAGATCACAATTACGCCCGCCCCGATGCCGAACGGCACGGCGAACAGGCACCAGCCGAGAGCTTCCCGATACACCAACCGCATCACCTGTCCGCTCGTCGCTCCCGTACAGCGCAGCAGCCCGAAGAACGCCGTGCGCTGCGCCACGCTGCTGTTCAGACTGGCCGCGATCATCAGGACGCCCGCCACCAGCACAAGCACAAAAAGCACTGCAGCCGACGCGTATATCATCAGGATAAACTGATTGCCGCTCTGCCCCGACAACGCCAACAGTTCCATATTTTCGACCGTCTGCGCCTCCGTCAGACCAAACTCCTCCCTGATCGTCTCCGTCAGGCGGCGTATATCCTTCGTGTGCGCGAAACGGACGAAGAGCAGACTGTCATAATCCGCCAGCTTGTGGCTTTGCAGATTCGGCGCGAAGATCTTCCGGTAAGCCTCCGTGGTGACGAACACCGCGTAGGAATCATCCCGCATCGTTTTGTCGATATTGCCGAAGAATCCGGAAACCGTGAAGGGCAGTTTCTCCCCATACGGCCCCTCTATCGTGATCACATCCCCGATCCCGACGCCCAGCTCCTCTCCCGCGCTCCGCACGATGCGCGCCTCCCCATCGTTGTCCGGGAGCGTTCCCTCCGCCCCCTGATCCTCGCTGTACAGCATCATATCCTGATAGCCCGGATCGATCCCGCAGATAACGACGTCCTTGCCGCCCAAGGTATACCCCTCTTTGCCCTTGAAGTTCGTGACGCCGTATCTGCTGACGCTCTTTACCCCATCCATCCGCGCAATCTGCTCCGCCTCCTCATCCGTAATATCTGTCACGGCGATGTGCCATGTGCCGTTCTCCAGCCTGGTCTGCAGCATCTGACTGCGGATAAACATGTCCGCCATGCCGAAGATCGACGCCACCAGAAACACCGCCAGCGCGATACAGAAGATCGACATGCGGTTCTGTCTCCGATGCGCCTTCGCCGATATGGCGGCCAGTTCCAAATAGTTCTTCATACAAGATTCCTCCCATGCCTCTGTCTACAGTTGATTGATCGTCTCCGTGATCTCCATGGCCGCGATGCGCTTTGCGGGCGCATACACCGCTGCGGCGCAGGAGGCCAAAAGCAGCAGAAAAATGACCGCCAGTGAAGTGACGGGAATTTCCCACGTTCCGCCAAAGTGGCTGATGATCGCTTTGACATAAATGAAATAATGCAGCAAAAGTCCAAACAGGATCCCTGTGACCGCGCCGCAGGAGGCGTATGTCGCCGCCTCTGCCGCTATCATTTTTGTCACCTGGCGGTTCTTCATGCCGACGGCCCGCATTGCGCCATATTCCTTTATCCTCGCAGAGACGCTCATGGAGATACTGTTCATGATATTCAGCACAGTAATCAGTGAAACGATGGATAGGAAACCGTATGCCGCAAGCCGGAATGCCCAATAGCTGCCGCTGATCTCGCTGTTTTCTTCCCGGTTATCCTCAAACAAACGATCGCCCGCCAGCTCGCGGATCCTGTTTACCGCCGTCTCCGACGCGTCTTTTTCCAAAACCACCCCCACCATGGCAAATCCGCTCTCTCCTGTCAGGCGCATATAGGTTTCCTCCGAGCATACTACGACCAGCGCGCCGCTGACACTTCCCACTCCCTCGGACGTGACACAGACGACCTCCAACTCCTGATCCCCGATCCTGATCTTATCCCCGACGCTCAGACGGTTGTCCTGATTGTACACTGCCATTGCATAATTCCCGTCCTCATAAACCTTGGCCATATCGCCGCTTATCACCGACTTCTTAAATGTGTCAAGGAGCGTCCTGTCATGGGAAACAAAGTCGATCGTCCGCTCATTCCCATTGACCGTGACGGGGTATGCTATGTGCATCATCATGCCAAAAACCGATTCCACGCCCGCTGTCCGGATAATCTCTTCCTCCAGGTTTCTGTCAATCGAATTTGTCTCATCCTGACTCGCGATCGCGATATCCGGCGTGAACTTGCTCTCCACGGACGGCAGCAGCTTATGCACAAGATCAAGGCAGGCGGCAAACGCCAGAAACAGCACGATCATAAGGGCGAAAGAGCCTGTCATAAGGAGCAGATTTTTCTTTGCCGAGGCGGCGTGCCGGATTCCCAGCGAAGTCTCCACCCTGAACAGCCCTGTATTCGCCGCATGGACAGTATGTTTCGGCAGATCCGCATTGCCGGATACCGCCGCCGCCGGGGAAACTCCCGCCGCCCTTTTCGCGGGCGCCTGCGCTGCAATCAATACGGTGGCGACACCGACAGCGGCGCCGCTGAGGATGCCTTTTATACTCACCGCCAAAAGCGGCATATCCGCAAATTCGCCTTTCACAAAGATTTTCAGTACAGCGCACAATATCCAGCAGACCGCAGTCCCCAGCGCGCAGCCTGTCGGGACCGCCGTTTTACACCAGTTTAACGCCTCAAGCCTCACAAAGCGCATGATCTGCCGCCTGCTCGCGCCGACGCACCGCAGCATACCGTAAAAACCCGTCCTCTGCGCCACGTTGCTGTTCATACAGCTTGAGATCATAAAGACGCCCGCAGCCAGTATGATGACAAAACAGACGACCGCCAATTGATACAGTCCGTTCAGGCTTTCGCGGCTGCTGGCTCCCAGCGTTCCCAAAACCGCTGTATTCTCCGTTACGCCCTCGTCGCTCAGACCGCACTGCCGTTTCACGGCTGCGATCGTTTTTCTCAGACCTCTTTCTTTCTGAAAGCGGATGTAAAATTGAGATATAGGTTGCTCCCCATTCAGCAGACACACTTTCTGAAACGCGGTTTCGTTCATATATACGCAGATCCCGTCAATCATGTCGTTAAACTCGGTATCATCTTTATAAAATCCGGAAATGGTATATGTAAGATCTCCCGCAGGGGTATTTAAGGTAATGTCGTCACCGATCTTTACGCCAAAAAGCTCTTTCGCGTCGGCGCTCATGGCAACCTCCTTTGCACTCTGAGGATAAGCGCCCTCCGTCGGGTAATTCATAATGCTCGCGGCGTATGTTTCCTCGATACCGTATATGGCGGCGTTCTTACCGCCGATATGATAACCCTCCCCCGCATCCGCATGGATCTCGCCATACCGGGAAGAAAGCGCAATGTCAAAACTTTCTTTGATTTGTTTCATTGCATCTTCCGATAGGTTTTGAATCGCGATATGCCAGTCGCCGTGCTTGCGACGCATGGCTGTGGTTTCTGAATCCGTATACATCTCCACCATAGAAAAGATCGACGTCACAAGAAACACGGCAAGAACGATACAAAGGCGCGTCATACGGCTTTGACGTCTATGAACGCGCGCAGAGACAGGCACAAGACTAAGATAACTTCTCATTCGCTGCACCTCCCCAGATCGGTGAGTACGCCGTCCGAGACCTGCAGCACCCTGTCCGCTGTGGACGCGATTGCGCGGTTGTGCGTAATCATAATGATGGTCTGTTCATAGCGTTTGGACGCCTGCTTTAACAGGGCGATGACTTCGCTGCTGTTCCTGGTGTCAAGATTGCCCGTCGGCTCGTCCGCCAGAATCAGCATGGGACGCGTGATCAGCGCGCGTCCGATCGCCACCCTCTGCTGCTGTCCGCCGGAGAGCTGGCTGGGCAGATGCCGCCTGCGCTCCTTTAAATTCAACACCTCCAAAAGCTCCTCCAGATAGGCTTGATTGGGTTTCTGATAATCCAGCAGGATCGGAAAAATAATGTTCTGCTCCACCGTCAGCTCCGGCACGAGATGAAACGCCTGAAAGATAAAGCCGATGTTGCGGCGTCTGAAAATCGTCCGCTGTTCGTCCTTCATGGAGAAAGTATCCTTCCCGTCGATCAGCACCTTGCCGGACGTGGGCACGTCCAGCGCCCCGATCATATTGAGGAGCGTGCTCTTGCCCGAGCCGGACTCCCCGACCACGGCCACGAACTCTCCCTTGGGCACGGTAAAACTCACATTTTTCAGCGCCTCGACGGCGGCCTCCCCGCTGCCGTATGTCTTACAGATCGATCTCACTTCCAATAGATCCATGTCGTTGTCCTCCATTCCATGATTTTCCACAGCATCCGCCCCGCCCCGGGATCTGCAGATTCGCTCCCATGCGCGGCGCGCGGAAACCGTCTTCTATACGGCCAAGTATAACTTCCATTTCTTACTCTCTCATGAATCGCAGCTTACAGATTTGTAGGAAACAAAAAATCCACGATAAAAGTGCTGCCTCTGCCCCGAACGCTGTCCACTGTAATGTTCCCGTCGTGCGCCTCCACGATCGCCTTGGCGAGCGGCAGCCCCAGACCGATGCCGGATACCTCCTGAGAGTAACGGCTCCGATAAAACCGTTTGAAAATGTGGTGAATATCCTCCGCCGGGATCCCCGCTCCGTCGTCCTGCACAGTGATCTGTATCAGGTTCGTGGCCTGTCTCCAGGAGATCCACACATGCCCGCCCGCCGCAGTATGATCCAGCGCGTTTTTCACAAGATTGCTGACCGCCTCCATCAGCCAGTCCCTGTCGCACAGGAGCGTGACATTATCGTTTCCGATGAGAATGATCTCCTTCTGCTCCTGTTTTGCGCGATAGGTAAAGTGCAGTTCCACATCCCTCATCATATCCTCCACATTTGCGGGCGCTTTTTCCATGACCATGGAACCCGCGTCGAGTTTGGCGATCTTGAGAAGATTCTGCACCAGCGTCTCAACGCGGTCCAGCTCCTGCTCCGACAGGGTGACAAACTCGCGGACCGCAGGCAGCTCCTGTGCCTCATCCTGCAGCAAGCCATTATAAATATTCAGCGCGGCTAACGGCGTTTTAAGCTGGTGAGAGATGTCTGAAATGATATTTTTCAGAAATTCTCTGGCGCGTTTTTCCTTCTTCACATGCGCGTCGAGGACCGTCGCCAGCGTGTTCACTTCGTGAAACAGCCTGTACATCTCTCCCTCCTCGTCGCAGGCGATACGCGCCTGCTCATCCCCGTCAAGATACGCGGCGACGACCGCTGCCGCCTCCTCCAGTCTCCTGTGCTGTCCGCAAAAATAGCGGAAACATATGCCGATCACGCCGCCAAACATCAACAGGGAAAAAATTGCCAGCAAAATAGCGGCCTTTGCACAATGTCTTCCGATGACGAGTTCTTCCAACACAAAAAACGCGGTCATAACAACAGTTATCACCGCAAACAGTCTCCTGACCTCTCTGTCCACAAATATGTTCATGACATCCACCTCCAAAGCAACCGATCGGCACTGCCCGCACACCGCTTTCTCTCACATCACATTCCACTTATAGCCCATACGCCGGATCGTGACAAGCATCTGCGGGTTGCCCGGATCATCCTCGACCTTCATGCGCAGTCTGCGGACATACACCGTAAGCGTATTGTCATCCACATAACTGCCTTCGCCATCCCATAGTTTCTCCAAAATATGCTCCTTCGCCAAAATGACGTTGGGATTGCGCATGAACAGACACAGAAGTTTGTACTCCGCCGCCGTGAGGTCGATCAGCGTTCCGTTCTTATAGACCTGCCCCTGCAGCAGACACACTCTGATCCCATTGGAGACAAGCTCCGTATCCGAATCTCCAAAGTCTCGCGCGCGGCGCAGCAGCGCGTTGATCCTGGACATCAGCACACCCAGCTTAAACGGCTTTGTGATATAGTCGTCCGCCCCCATGTCCAACCCCATGATAATGTCGATCTCCTCGTCGGACGCTGTCAGGAAGATGATCGGCACTTTCGAAGTCACCCGCACTTTTTTGCAGATCTCAAAACCCGAACCGTCGGGCAAGGATACGTCCAGAATAAGCAGATCGTACTTCCCGGCCGTCCACTTATCTTCCGCCTCCCTGACGGTCCGCGCGATCTCCACCTCATAGTCCGCCCTCTGAAATGCGAACGACATGCCGCTGATCAGACTCGGATCATCCTCCAAAAACAGTATTCTGTCCATGAAACCTTTCCTTTCCGTGAAATTCTGTCCGCCGCACAGACCCTCCCTATCATTGTATACGGTGCGCCGCGTAATGGCAAATTACAATTTTGTAAGAATTGCGCATAAAAAGCGGCGCATGAACCTCTCATGCACCGCTCTGCCCTATCATGGTTACTGTTCCATCTGTCTTCCCAAGAATCCGGCCGCAGATTGGATCAGTTTCTGCTCCACCTCACCCATCTTGGATTTGTGATCTGTCTCTAAAAGGATCACCGAACCGATCACGTCGCCCTCACAGATGATCGGGCTGATCGCCTCGTGGCTAATATCATCCTGATCGTTGCTGACCTGGATAAAATTGCGGTCTCCCTTCGCCGCCACGACGCTCTCCCTGTGGTTGATCTTCTCCTCCAGCTCCCTGCTGATCGACTTGCCGAGCATATTCTTCATGCCGCCCGCCACCGCGATAAACTGGTCCCTGTCGGAGATCATCGCCACATGCCCCGACACCTGCGCCATGCTCTCCGCGTACTGTTTCGCGAACGTTCCCATCTCCCCGATGGGGGAGTATTTCTTGAGGATGATCTCCCCCTCTCTGTCGGTGAAAATTTCCAGCGGATCCGACTCCCGAATGCGCAGCGTCCTGCGGATCTCCTTCGGGATCACGATGCGTCCCAGATCATCTATCCTTCTAACAATACCTGTCGCTTTCATTTCATATAACCTCCATCCGTCAATCGCAGCCGACCGGCCGCGCCATTGTTTTTTCAATGATCTTATGCTTTTACTATTATTTGTAAAGCAGGAAATTATATGCACCGAAAAAGCGAAATTAAACCGCGGATAATTTTTCCTATTTCTTGACTCCCTTCGCTCCCGACAGATTCGCATTTTGCAAGATATTGCTGTCAAAGGAGGTCAGTACGCTCTTCTCCTCGCGCTCTCTCTTGAGCGCAAGATTCACCATGTCGTCCAACAATTCCGCATACGGCTTGCCAAGCGCCTCCCACAGATAGAAAGCCAGCGAACCGGGGATCGGATTGATCTCATTCACATACACCCGATCCGTGTCGCGGTCGATCATAAAGTCGATCCTTGACACGCCGTTACAGTTCAAGACTTGGAAAGTCCTGACCGCCAACTGTCGGATCTCCTCCCGTTTCTCGGGCGTCAGATTCGCAGGCAATTCCCTCTTTGCGGTGCGCATCCCCTCGGAACCGCCCTTGCCGCCCGCCACATACTTATCCTCATAGCTCAGGATCTCATCGCTGGAGATCGGCTCCTCGCACTCCGACGCCTCCGCGTGTTCGTAATCGCCCAGCACCGCGCAGTTGATCTCTCGCAGATTCAGGATCGCATGTTCGATCAGAACTCTCGGCCCGAAAGTGAAAGCGTATTCCAATGCCTCCTCCAGCGCCGCCCTGTCCTTCGCCACCTTGATCCCCACGCTGGAACCGAGATTGACCGGCTTGACGATCATCGGGTAGCCGATCTTGTTTTCCGCCCGCTCATATGCCGCCGTCTCATCGCGCTCATACTCCTTCACGTTCAGCGTCACACAGTCGAGAACGGGAATGTCATTGTCTTTGAGCACAGTCTTCATCACATACTTATCCATCGTCACCGCCGACGCCGCCACATCACAGCCCGCAAAGGGTATGTTGTAGTGACGGAGGAAACCTTGCAGGGAGCCGTCCTCCACGTTGGCGCCATGCACCACGGGGAACGCCACGTCGATCTGCGCCACGACGGAATTTCCCATCTTCTTCACGGGATACCGAATGAGTTGGAACTGCCCCTGTTCGCACATAAAAAATACTCTTGTGCTTTTCTGTAACAGAGTCGGGATATTTTTGTAATTGGCAATATCGCCCACCGCCTCTCCCGTGTAGAGTTCGTTTTCCTTTGTGATATAGATCGGTATCGGCTCGTACTTATCCCTGTCAAAGGAATTGTAAGCCTGCAGTCCTGAGATGACGGACACCTCGTGTTCCACGCTCTTACCGCCAAAAAATACGCCTACTCGAATCTTCATTTTTCCTCCACTCCAATTCCTTCCCGACGAATACCGCCTACGCGTAATTGTCGGGAAGATCATTCTCGATCAATACGATCTTCTGTCTCTCATCCGGGATCGCATTGACCATCTGAAAAGCCTCCTGCAGCGTGTTCACCACGATCATTCTGCCCGCGGCGAATCCCGCCTCCTTCAGACCGTCCTGAATCGGTCTGGTCTGCTCTTTGCCGACCAGCACCGCATAATCGCACTTGTCGGCAGCGTACACGCCGACTTCTTTGTTTTCATCATACTGTTTCTCTCCCAACTCCACCATGCCCGGCGTCATGAGAATGCGCAGTTCTTTGAACATGGCCAGCGTGTCAAGCGCCGCCTTGAAACCGCTCTTGTTGGAATTGTAGCTGTCATCCAGCAAAATACGATTCCCCTGCTTGACAAGCTGTAATCTGTGGGGCACGCTCTCCAACTGTTTTACCGGATAGCGCAGTTTCTCCATGGGAATGCCAAGTGTGTGCGCTGCCGCGATAGCGCCCGCGATATTCTGCACATTGTGGTTTCCCACCAGTCTTGTGTGAAACTCGTATGCGACTCCTTTCTCATCCTTCATCTTGAAGACAGAGCCGCCGGGTGACACCGCAATGTCATAGGCGCGAAATGTGACGTCCTCGCCTTCCGTTCCATAGCTGACCACGTCCTTGTCGATCTTATGCGAACGGATATAGGGATTATCGTAGTTCAGAAAGACCTTACCCTCCGCCGGAACCGCATCCGCCAGCTCGAACTTCGTGGCGATGATGTTCTCGATCGTATGGAAACTCTGTAAATGCTGCGGCCCGATGGAAGTGATGATGCCGTAACCCGGATGTACCAGATCGCAGATCTCTTTGACGTCTCCCACCTCTCTTGCCCCCATCTCACAGACGAAAATCTCATGAAAAGGCTTGAGCTGTTCCCGGATCGTCCTGACCACACCGAGCGTAGTGTTGAAATTCCCCGGCGTGTGCAGCACGTTGTACTGCACCGATAGCAGTTTACTCAGGAAATACTTCACGCTCGTCTTGCCATAGCTGCCCGTCACGCCGATGATCCGCAAATGCGGCATCTCCCGTAAGATGCGGGCGGCGTCATTGATATAGTATCGGTCGATCCCCCGCTCGATGGGCTTATTGATCCGATTCACCAACAGGATCAGGAAGGGCTGCGCAATAAAAAGCAACAGCAGAATCCCCATGCACGCCTGCAGCGCGTACTCTCCCGCAAAAAGCGTCAGCAGAATGGCCGCCGCATAAATCACGGCGGAGGTTACGAGCATTCTCTTCACCCGTTTCGTGTACACAAGCGGTTTCTTCGCCGGCTGCGCTTTGTTGACCAATGCGGTCATTGCATTCATCAAACACGCCGCGGCCATACAGCCCGTATTTCCGATAAGCACTAGGGGCAAAGCGATCACCGCATACAGACTTTTGCCCAACAGCCTCCCTACATTGCTGTGCACCCGCATCCATTCTATATACTCTCTCGGCTTGTAGGAATTCTCCTGAAACATATGCACAATATAGCGGACATAGCGGAGCATTCCTATGATAAAAAGAAGAAACCACGCGGTTGCAAGAATCGCATCCAAAATCTCAAACATAAATCGTATTCCACCTGACTCTGTCACTGTTCCAATATCCTATGAGGCAAAGAACGATGCCAATGCGCCGTGAACCTTCGGCGCCTGCTCCGCAAAGGAAAAATGCCCCGCGCCCTCGCATATCACAAGTCCCGCATCGGGTATCAGTTCCTCCATCCGCCTGCCATCCGAAAGAGGAGTCGCCGTATCCTGATCCCCCCAGATGAGCAGTGTGGGACATTTTAACAGATGAATGAGCGGTTCCAAGTCCTCGTTTACGACCTTCACCAAAGTGGCCCGCATCGTCGGCGTCGCATTGTTATAGTCCGCCGATCCCCGCCTGCGCCTCATATTGTCCACAGCGTCGGGATAGAGAAAATGCAGCGCCCTTGTACTCATGACCGCCCGCGCGATCTTGTAGCATCTGAGACTGACGCGCTGCCTAAAACTCTTCTTCGGCAAAATGCCCGCGCTGTCGATCAGCACCGCCTTGTCAATGACAAAAGGCAGATTCTCTCTGGCGTTCAGTTTAAACAGCACTCTGCCGCCGAAGGAATGCACAACAACGCTGAATCTCCTCAGTTCAAAAGACGCCAGAAACTTGATGACAAAATCTGCATAATCATCCACGCACCACGGTTCCGGCGGTTCGGGGGTCTTGCCAAATCCCGGCATGTCAAAGGCGATCACTCTGTGATTTCGTGACAATACCTGAATTATGCCGGCATACAGCGTGATGTTCGCTCCCCAGCCGTGCAGCAGCACCACCACATCCCCGTCGCCTGCATCTATATAATTTACCGCTATCGAATCAATCTTCTTAACCACGATCCCACCAATAATTTCAAAACTTCAAACAATTACTTACTATGATATACCTATGCCCTTGTTTTGGCAATTATGTTTCTGCGCCCGAGTGTGCAAAATGTGCTCCGCACATGGAAAAGTGTATCTTATTTTCAGAAAATATGCAACAAATCACCTCCCCACATAGTCTTCATAGTCTGTCTCGCTTGCGAACAGCATGTACGTTCCGTCCACATACCCCATGTAACCGCTCTCTACCGTATAACCTTTCATATCCTTATCTCCTTTTCAAAAAATATACTCGAACTGTTGTTCTGTGATAAGGATATAAAAAATAGAGTCCCATATTCAGGACTCTATATACGCATCGCCCTGATTTTTCCGACAATGCGTTTTAACGTTTCGACTACCGTGTCGATCTCCTCTTTCGTGTTGTCCTCGCCCAGAGTCAGCCGCAAGGACCCGCGCGCCAGCTCCGGCGGCTGCCCGATGGCCAACAGCACATGGGAGGGGTCCAGGGCGCCGGAGGTGCACGCGGAGCCGCCCGAGGCGCAGATTCCTTCCATATCCAGCATGATGAGCACCGTCTCGCTCTCCACCGCCGCGAAACTGACGTTGACGTTGCCCGGAAGACGTTTCGTGGGATGGCCGTTCAGCGTCACATCCGGGATCTCCCGCAGGAGCCGCCGGATGAGATAGTCCCGCAAGGCCGTCTCCTTTTCTGCCTTTTCCTCCATGATCCGAAAAGCGCGTTTGACCGCAGCCTCCATGCCCACGATCCCCGGCACATTCTCCGTCCCCGCGCGCCTGCCCCGCTCCTGCTGCCCGCCGTGTATAAACGCGCGCAGTTTCGCTTTTTGCCTGATATAGAGAAAGCCGACGCCTTTCGGGCCGTTGAACTTATGCGCGCCGGCGGAGAGCATGTCGATATGACAGTCCTCCACATCGATCGGCAGCTGCCCGTACGCCTGCACCGCGTCGGTGTGGAACAAAATACCATGCTCGCAGGCGATCCCGCCGATCTCCCTGATCGGCTGAATCGTACCGATCTCATTGTTGGCGTACATGATCGAGATCAGTATGGTGTCGGGGCGTATCGCCTTTTCTAACTGTTCCATATCCACCATCCCATCTCCGTCCACATCCAGATAGGTGATCTCGGCGCCCTGTTTTTCCAGATATTCGCAGGTGCGCAAAACGGCATGATGCTCTATTTTAGAAGTGATGATATGATTTCCCCTGCCCCGATAAGTCTCGAAGGCCGCCTTGAGCGCCCAGTTGTCAGCCTCGGAGCCTCCCGCCGTAAAGTAGATCTCGTTGGATGCCGCTCCCAATGTCTCTGCGATCGTCTCCTTCGCCCGTATGATCGCCTTCTTGCTCTCGCTCCCCAACCTATAGATACCGCCCGCGTTTCCATAATATTCCGTGAAATACGGCAGCATGGCCTCCACAACTTCCGGCGCAGTTTTTGTCGTCGCCGCGTTGTCCAAGTAGATCATCGCATCCGCCTCCTAGGTCTCATCCAATAACAATTCTTCCATATCCCGCAGCGCCGTCTCCGTCGCCGCAAGCAGCGTCTCCTCGTCCTTCTCGATCACGCCGCACTTCTTGTAGCGCAGACGGAAAACAGGCGTCCCCTTCGGGTCAAAAGTCATCCTGCCCCCATATCTCTGCAGAAGATTTGGAATATTTTCCACCCTGACGGGCGCGTCGGTGCGCATCAGAAAGCTGATCGTCTCATCCTTTCCTTTCACTTCCGGCATGTACAGTCTGTGCGCGTGGGAACGGATCAGCGCGATCCGCAGCAGATTTTCGGCCGACTTCGGTATTTCGCCGAAACGGTCCAGCAATTCCTCCCGCATATCGTCGCACTCCCTCTCGTTCTCAATACCTGCAATCCGCTTGTAAATATCCAGTTTCTGTACCTCGTTGACGATATAGGCCGGAGGGATATAGGCGTCCGCGTCCAAGTCAACGCCGGTGTTGAAATCTTCGATCGTGGAGATGCCTTTCAGATTTTTCACCGCCTCGTTGAGCATCTTGCAGTACAGATCATACCCCACCGCCTGCATGTGACCGTGCTGTCTGGCGCCCAGAAGATTCCCCGCCCCGCGTATCTCCAGATCCCGCATGGCGATCTTGAATCCGCTCCCCAGATCGGTAAATTCCCTGATCGCCTCCAGACGTTTCTCCGCCACCTCCTTGAGCATCTTGTCCCGCTTGTACATAAGAAAGGCGTAGGCCGTGCGATTGGAACGCCCCACGCGTCCTCTGAGCTGGTACAGCTGCGACAGCCCCATCTGATCGGAGTCATGAATGATCATCGTGTTCACATTGGAAATATCCAGCCCCGTCTCAATGATCGTGGTGGACACGAGCACGTCGATCTCCCCATCTATGAAATCGTACATGATCCGCTCCAACTCGTTTTCCCTCATCTGCCCGTGCGCAAAAGCCACAGTGGCCTCAGGCACCAGTTTCCGGATCGACGCGGCAATGTCGGCGATATTGTTCACCCTGTTGTAGACATAGTACACCTGTCCCTGTCTGGACAGTTCCCTGACAATGGCTTCCCGCACCAACTCTTCGTTGTACTCACACACAAAGGTCTGGATCGGCTGCCTGTCGCCCGGCGCCTCCTCCAGCACGCTCATATCCCGTATACCAATGAGGCTCATGTGCAATGTCCTGGGGATCGGCGTCGCCGTCAGCGTCAGCACATCGACAGTCTCCTTCATCTTTTTAATCTTCTCCTTGTGCGCCACGCCGAAACGCTGCTCCTCGTCAATGATCAGGAGTCCCAGATCCTTGTACTGTACGTCCGCGGACAACACACGGTGCGTGCCGATCACAATATCTACCATGCCTTTCCTGATGTCCGCCACCGTCTTCTTCTGTTCTGCCGCCGTGCGAAACCGGGACAGCAGATCCACCCGCACCGGAAAATCTTTCATTCTCTGGACAAACGTGTTGTAGTGTTGCTGTGCAAGGATCGTCGTGGGCACCAGATAAACCACCTGTTTTCCCTCCTGCACTGCCTTGAAAGCGGCCCGGAGCGCCACCTCCGTCTTGCCGTACCCCACGTCGCCGCAGATCAGACGATCCATGATCTTACCGCTCTCCATATCCGCTTTGGTGGCGGCGATAGCGCTGATCTGATCCTCCGTCTCCTCGAAGGGAAACATCTCTTCAAACTCTCTCTGCCAGACGGTGTCTGCGCCGTACCGATAGCCTTGGCTCTGCTGCCTGACCGCATAAAGCTCCACCAGATCCTGCGCCACCTCGTCCACGGCGGCGCGCACCTTGGACTTCGTCTTGCTCCACTCCTGCGTTCCCAGCTTGTTGAGTTTGGGCTTACTGCCGGACTCCGCAGCGGCGTACTTCTGGATCACGTCAAGCCCGGTCGCCAGCACATAGAGAATGCCGCCGTCACGATAGGAGATCTTCATATAATCCTTGACGATCTTATCCACTTCCACCTTCTCGATACCCTGATAGATCCCAAGGCCGTGGCTCTCATGGACCACGTAATCCCCTACATGCAGTTCGTTGAAATCGTTGATCTTCTGCCCCTGATAGATTTTTTTCTTCTTCTTTTTCTTCTTCTCAGCCCCGAAAATATCGCTCTCCGATATGACAAGGAATTTGATGAGCGGGTACTCGAAACCTTTGAGCACTCTGCCGTAGCAGGTCATAACTTCCCCGGGCTGCAGTTCCCTCATGGGATCCTCGCTGTAAAAGGCGCTGATCTCCTGATCCCGCAGATCCTCCGCCAGACGTTTCGCCCTCGTTCTGGAACCGGACAAAAGCAGGATGCGGTATCCCCTCCTGCGATACCCCTGCAGATCCTTCACCAGCGCCTCGAAGCTGTTGTTGTAGGATGACAGGCTCCTGGTCTGAATATCAAATTTTGCGTCAGGCTTAAAAAGCGGATTTTTGCCGTCCATCATGGACAGCGTCACCACTCTGCCCCGCGCGATCTTCGCCGCAGTCTCCTCCGCGCTGTACAGAATATCCATCTGTCCCGGCAGAATGTACCCCTTCTCCACGCGGTGCATCATGCTCTCGCGAAATTCCAGTTCCACCGCCGTCGCATGTTCTTTTACGCGCAGCGGCTCCTCGATAAAAATACAGCTTTTGCTCTTCTCAAAACAATCCGAAAGCGCGGACAACTGCGGATAAAAATATCGCACATAGCTCTCCAGATTCACGGCGTTGCGCGATAAGCCCAGCTCTAAAAGCTGTTCTGACAGCTCCCGCACCTGCGTCTCTATGCGGTGCGCCTCCTCGGTCTTCATCTCTCCTCTAAGTTTCTTGACATGTCCCTTACATTCTGTTTGGATTTTCCCGATACCGTCCCGCAACTGATCTTCCGACAGAATTAGTTCTGTCGCAGGATAGATCGTCACAGATTCCAGTTTCTCGATGGAGCGCTGACTCAGAATATCGAAACTCCGTATGGACTCCACGTCCTCCCCCCACAGTTCAATGCGGTAGGGATTCTCCTCCGTCAGATCAAAAATGTCCACGATGCCGCCGCGAACGCTGAACTGCCCCGGCGCCTCCACCTGATAGTTTTTCTCATAGCCCAGTTCCACGAGCCGCGCTGCCAGTTCGCTCTCCTCGATACAGCTCTGCCTGTCGATGTGGATCACATGCTCCTTCCACGTGTCGATCGGGGGCTGCGGCGCCATCAGCGCGTCATAAGTCGTAATCACTGTGACGGGTTTGCCCTCCATCAGCCTCCGCATACATTTGATCCGCTCCGCCGTCAGTTGGTTGCCGTGTATATCCGCCTGAAAGAAAATCAGGTCCTTGGCCGGATACAGCATCACGTTCCTGTCATATAATTTATAATCCTCATACAGCTCCTTGGCCCGCAGATCGCTGAAAGTCACAATGATCTTATATCGGAACCCGTCGCCAAGGCCGTATATCATATGGAGTTTCTGAGAGTCCACACAGCCGCTGAGCGACACCGCCGCCGTTTCCCGCGCAAGCATTTTTTTCATTTCTTCATATGCTCCCAGTTCTTCTAAGGGAGCCAGTAAAGCCCTCACATCAAACCTCCGTCCTCATGATTCTCTCTGCACCTTCTGATTAAAACAATTCATGGCAGCGTCCGCTCCCTCCGCGATCATCATTTCAACCGCCTCAGCCGCACGCTCCGCGCTTTCGTTCATGATCTCCCGCTCCTCCTTCGAAAAATGACCGAGCACATAATCCACCAGATCATACCCTTCAGGTTTCCCGCCAACGCCCATTCTCACGCGCCGGAATTCGTCGTGTCCGAGGTGCAGGATAATATTTTTAAGCCCGTTGTGTCCGCCCGCGCTTCCCTTCTTGCGAATGCGGATCTGCCCCACATCCAGGCTGATGTCGTCCGATATGACGATCAGTTCGCTCTTTTCGTCTATCTTATAAAAGTCTATGACTTCCCTCACGCTCTCACCACTCAAATTCATGTAGGTCTGCGGTTTCACCAGAACGGCTTTCTGTCCGCCCACGATTCCCTTGCCGGTCAGCGCCTTGTGTTTCCGCTCACCCACCGTGATGTGGTTCCTGTCCGCGATCACATCGATCACATCGAACCCGATATTGTGCCTTGTATTCTGATACTTACTGTCCGGATTCCCCAGACCGACGATAATGTACATAGCTTTTCCTCTTGCTGCCGCTATTATCACCGTATATTCATCACATATCAAATACAGACCCCTTGGAACCGCCGGCACCCGGATATGTGGAAGAGATACGATACATTTCTCTCATTTTATCAACATTTATGTATTTCCACAAGAAATAATTGCGCGCAAGAAAAAGGACGCTCAAAGCGTCCTTTTCTTTCCACACTATGCATTTCTACTCATCGTCAGGTTCTAACAGCGCCTTCTCATAACTCTCCAAGATGATCGTCTGAATCTTATCTCGAGTCGCTGAGTTGATCGGGTGAGCAATATCCCGGTACTCACCGTCATTTGCCTTTTTACTGGGCATCGCAATGAAAAGACCCTTTTCACCTTCGATCACTTTAATGTCATGTACTACGAATTCATCGTCTATAGTAATCGAGACGATTGCTTTCATTTTGCTGTCTTGAGTCATTTTGCGCACGCGGACATCAGTAATTCTCATGAGCTCAGCCTCCTTATCATATGATACCGAACAGAAACCTGTCGGTTTTCACAAGCTTTTCCACACAAGTCATACTCATCAAGCCACGTAGCTTGTAATAAACATTTAGTTAATAATAACACCCATGCCTCTTACACAATACTTGGTATCGATAATAGCAACCGCCTTTCCATCATCAGATCACATATCTGTCATTATGCTCCACTACAATCTCGATTCCATTCTCCCCCTTATGGTACGAATTCGCCCGTATCGTGCCTCTGCTCTCCACGATACAATTCTCAATATGCGTATTATCCCCAATATACACGTCGTTCAAGATGATGGAATTTTTAATGTAGCAGTTATTACCGATATACGTTTTCTTAAAGATCACGGAATCCTCTACCTTACCGTTTACGATACAGCCGCTGGAGATCAGGCTGTTGCTGATGCTCGCGCCCATATTGTACTTTGCAGGAGGCAGATCGTCTACCTTGGAGTAAATATCCGGATACTGCCTGAAGAAATAATTTCTGATCTCCGGCTGGAGGAAATCCATGTTCGTCTTATAGTAATCCTCCACCGTGGCGATATTGCTCCAGTAGTCTTTGATCTTGTAGCCGTAAATTCTCTTCATGTTCTTGTAGCGGATCAGAATATCTTTGACAAAATCATATCTGTCTTCCTCCGCGCACTTCTCGATCATCTCGATGAGCTGCCGCCTCCTGACCACATAGATACCGCAGGAGATCGTGTTGGAGTTGGCCACGATGGGTTTCTCCTCGAACTCCTCGATACGGCACTCCTCATTCATCTTGATCGTACCGAATCTGTCCACATTGACGTCCGGCGCCATGTCCTTGCACACCACCGTAATATCGGCCTTCTTCTCGATGTGATATTCCAGAACCTCATTGAAATCCATCTTGTACACACAGTCGCCGGAAGAGATCACCACATACGGTTCATGACTGTTTTTCAAAAAGGACAGATTCTGCGCGATGGCATCCGCCGTACCGCGGTACCACACGCTGCTCTCCGCCGTCACTGCCGGCGTAAACACGAACAGACCGCCCTGCTTACGTCCGAAATCCCACCACTTGGAAGAACTCAGATGCTCGTTTAAGCTGCCCGCATTGTACTGTGTAAATACAGCTACTTTATTGATGCGCGAGTTAGACATATTGCTCAGTGCAAAGTCAATGCTGCGATAACTGCCCGCAATAGGCATCGCGCAGACCGCACGTTTCTGCGTCAGCTCCTTGATCCTATGATTATTACCGCCCGCTAAGACAATTCCGATCGCTCTCACTGTTTATCACCTACCTTAATCAAAGATTTGCCGCTCGGAAGATTGCCGTTCACATAGTCCTCCGCGCTTGTCTCGCCGAAAACGACTGAGTTCTTTCCGATGGTAACGCCCTGCGGGATCACGCTCTTCTCACCGATTGCCACAATACCGTGATTGTAGATATGAGAATCAGTCTCATGCGGGACCTCCTCGCCGACGCCCATCTTGACGTCATCCTCAACAAGGACGTTCTCTGCGATGATCGCCTTATATATTTCACAGTTTCCGCATATCTTCGTCTCATTCATGATGATGGAGTCCCGAACGACCGTGCCCGCTCCGATAGTGACACCGCAGCCGATCACGGAATTGTATACCTGTCCGTAGATCTCGGAGCCTTCCCCGATGATGCTCTTCTCCACCACGCTGTCGGCGGCCAGATACTGAGGCGGCAGGATCTCACTTCTCGTGTAGATCTTCCAGTATTCCTCATAAAGGTTAAACTCAGGAACGAGATCGATCAGCTCCATATTGGCCTCCCAATAGGAATTCAGCGTTCCTACGTCCTTCCAGTAACCGTTAAACTCATAGGCGTAAAGAGGTGATCCTTGCTTATGGCAATACGGAATGATATGTTTGCCGAAATCCAGACCGGGCTGGTCGGCATTCGTCAACAGCGCCTCCTTCAGAGTCTTCCAGCTAAAAATATAAATACCCATTGATGCCAGATTACTTCTCGGATTCGCCGGTTTCTCTTCAAAGTCAACGATCTTGTGATCCTTGTCCGTGATCATGATACCGAAACGTTTCGCCTCTTCCATCGGCACGGGCATGACCGCGATCGTCACCTCCGCCCCGTTCTGTTTGTGGAAGTCGAGCATCACTTCATAATCCATCTTGTAAATATGATCGCCCGATAAGATCAAAACATACTCCGGATTAAAGCTTTCCATATAATCCAGGTTCTGATAAATAGCGTTGGCAGTGCCCGTATACCACTCGCTGTTGGCGCTCTTCTCATAGGGAGGGAGCACGGTCACGCCGCCGATATTCCTGTCCAAATCCCACGGAATACCGATCCCGATATGCGTGTTCAGGCGAAGGGGCTGGTACTGCGTCAGCACGCCGACGGTGTCAACACCCGAATTGATACAGTTACTGAGCGGAAAGTCGATGATCCTATATTTACTGCCAAAGGATACCGCCGGTTTTGCGACCTTTGACGTAAACACCCCTAATCTGCTTCCCTGACCGCCAGCCAACAGCATGGCAATCATTTCTTTCTTAACCATCATATCACCTCTTATTTCATAAAATATTTATATAAATAAATTAAATCCGCTCAAGTATACTTGTATTGTTTCATAATTATAACACAATCCGGCGGCAAAGTGAATATAATTTGCCAAATTTATTATGATATAATTTCTTTTCTTGTGTTAATAATATACAATATTTCAGTTTAAATTTCAATGTATTTGTTCACTTTCAACATACGCTGTAATTTCTATTGGTTTTTTTACACGAAATGAGTATAATACTAGTAAAAATGTATGGTAGGGAGACATCCATGTATCAAATTGACTTCAAAAAACCGATTCATATATATTTCATCGGCATCGGCGGCATCAGCATGAGCGGACTTGCGGAGATCCTGCTGTCCGAGGGTTTCCGCGTTTCCGGCTCGGACAGAGCGCCCTCGCCGCTCACTCTCGGGTTGGAGGAAAAAGGCGTAAAAATCTTTTACGGGCAGCGCGAGGAAAACATCACGGCCGACATCGATCTGGTCGTCTACACGAGCGCTATCAGACCGGATAATCCGGAAATGGTGGCGACAAAACGACTGGGGATCGCGGCGCTGACCAGGGCGCAGCTCCTCGGTCAGATGATGAAAAATTACAAGACCCCCATCGCCGTCAGCGGCACCCACGGCAAGACCACCACAACCTCCATGATCTCACAGATCCTTCTGGAGAACGGCGACGATCCCACGCTGTCCATCGGGGGCATCTATAAACCCATAGGCGGCAATATCCGTGTAGGCGGCTCGGACCGGTTCGTCACGGAGGCCTGCGAGTACACGAACAGTTTTCTAAGTTTCTGTCCGAAGATCGGCGTCATACTTAATATAGAAGAAGATCATCTTGATTTCTTCAAAGATCTCGACGATATACGCAACTCCTTCCATGAATTTGCCCGCCTGATCCCCGCTGACGGCGCCCTGATCATCAACGGCGGCATCGAACGGCTCGGGGAGCTGACCGCGGATCTTGTATGCAAAGTCATCACCTACGGCGAATCCTCCGATCTTGACTACTATCCGTCCCGCATCAGCTATGATGACGCGGGTTGTCCCTCCTTTCATCTTATGCGTAAGAGCGGCAAAGAAGAAGTATTTTCTCTTCGCGTGCCCGGAGAGCACAATGTATATAACGCCATAGCCGCCATCGCGCTGGCCGATCTGCTTGGCATCGCCCGCGACGTGACCGCCGAAGCGCTCTTACATTTTGGCGGCACAGACAGGCGCTTTGAGTACAAGGGCGAGGTAAACGGTGTCACCGTGATCGACGACTACGCGCATCATCCCACCGAGATCAGGGCGACTTTGCTTGCGGCGGAAAATTATCCCCACCGCAGGATATGGTGTGTGTTCCAACCCCACACCTACACGCGCACGAAAGCCTTTTTGCACGACTTTGCCGAGGCGCTGTCGCTGGCCGACGAGATCGTTCTGGCCGACATCTATGCCGCCCGCGAGAAGGATACGCTGGGCATCAGCTCACAGACATTGCGGGCCGAGATCGAGAAACTCGGACACCCCTGCCACTATTTCCCTTCTTTTGAAGAGATCGAAAATTTTCTTCTGACAAATTGCACAAAGGATGATTTGTTGATAACTATGGGGGCGGGCGATGTCGTAAGAATCGGCGAAAACCTTTTACAGAAATAATTATTCACAATATCCACAGAAAATAACCGAATCCCTGATCGGTATTCTGTGGATATTTCTGTGTAAATATTTTTAAGGCATTCCGAGGATTTTGCATGGCTATCCACATTATCCACATTCGCCGAACTTTGAGCCGCATTTTGTTTATGGCAGTTTGCCTATATCATTTTGTGCATCGCTATGCTATAATGCATCATGTATTCTTCATGGGTGCGCAATGTGTTCCTTCACGGAACCAAGGGGTGGTGTAGCAATGGGTCATTTAACGATTTATCAGGATAATTATGTGAATTCTACGGTTATTTCCAACCGTTTTATCGATGAATATATGGAGGCTGCAAACGATGCGCAGCTCAAGATCTATCTGTATCTGATCCGCATGATGAGCGCCGGACTGTCCACAAGTATCTCCGATATTGCAGATAAGTTCAACTATACGGAGAAGGATGTTATGCGCGCTCTCAAATATTGGGAGAAAAATCGTCTTCTGACACTGGATTATGACGAACGCAAGAATGTCACGGGCATTCACCTGATGGATTTTGCGCCGCTTCCGGTCGTTCCCACAGCAGCGCCCGTGCCGGCAGCGTCCGTTACGGCTGCGGCTCCGCAGGCCTCCGTAGTGCCTATCTCCGCCAGGGAGAATCTCTATGTGAAACCCAACTATACGCCGGATGAGCTGAAAGCGTTTAAGTCGGACGAGGCGACCTCCAGACTCCTCTTCATCACGGAACAGTACCTAAAGAAAACGCTGAGCCCCAACGAAGTCCGCACGATTCTGTTTATCTCGGACAAGCTTGGATTTTCCGAAGATCTGATCGACTATTTGATCCAATACTGCGTAGACCACGATAAAAAAGATCTCAGATACATAGAAAAAGTCGCGATCAGCTGGGCGCAGCAAGGTATCACGACCCCAAAACAGGCCGCAGGCCTCGCCGGGAAATACGACAAATCGGTCTACGAAATCATGAAGGCGCTTGGCAGAAACAGCGTCCCGACGCAGACGGAAGTGTCCTATATCACACGCTGGACCAAGGAGTACGGCTTTGATACAGACGTCATTTTTGCGGCATGCGAGCGCACTGTGCTCGCCACGGACAAGCACCGTTTCGAGTATGCCGACAGCATTTTAAACAGTTGGCACAATGCCGGCGTGCATCACAGAAACGACATACGGCCGTTGGACGAGAACTACCATAAAGCAAAAACGCCCAAAGCGGCCCCTGTATCCAACAACGCTTTCAACCAATTTAAACAGAATAATTATGACTTTGACGTGCTGGAACAGGAACTTTTGAGCAACTGAGCATCCGGCGGTCAAGTCTGACACATTTTACAGCATATGAGAAGGAGCATTACCGTGTCGCTGACAAATGCCCAATATGATACCATCCTTCATCAGTATGAGATGAAACAGCAAAAAAGCCGGCGCGATGTGCAGGCGCGTCTTGCATACGTCTATGATCATGTACCCGCCTACCGCGACCTGGACGATGCGGTGGCGTCCGTATCGGTCGAACAAGGCAAAAAACTGCTTGCCGGGGATTCCGAGGCGATGGAGGATCTGCGGGACGCTTTGGCGGAGTTATCAGGCCGCAAGGCGCAGCTCTTGGAGGATCACGGTCTTCCCGCCGACTATCTGGAGCCTGTCTACGAATGTCCGGACTGCAAGGACACAGGGTACGTTGACGGGCAGAAATGCCACTGTTTCCGGCAGGCGATGATCACTCTCCTGTACCAGCAGTCCAACATCCGGGAAATGCTGCGAACGGAAAACTTCGACGCCCTCTCTTACGAATACTATGAGGGAGAAGATTTGTCCCGCTTTAAGAACGCGGTGAATACCTGCCGCAATTTTACAAAAAATTTCAATTCCGACTACCACAATCTGTTCTTTTATGGTACAGTGGGTACGGGGAAATCATTTCTATCCGGCTGTGTTGCAAAGGAGCTGATCGAGAGCGGACATTCCGTGATTTATTTTAGCGCAACCGGTCTGTTTGACTTACTGTCGAAAAATTCCTTTGATTATAAGAACAGAGAAGAATTGCGTGAGACTTACGCCGATCTGTACCAGTGCGATCTGCTCATTGTGGACGACCTGGGCACGGAACTGACCAATCAATTTGTGACTTCGCAGCTGTTTGCGCTCCTGAACGAGCGCCACATGGGCAAAAAGGCGACGATCATCTCCACGAATCTGTCGTTGGAGGAGCTGCGCAACAGATATTCCGACCGTATCTTTTCACGCATCACGAGCAACTACGAGATCTGCAAGCTGTCAGGGCAGGATATTCGGATGTACAAGAAACGATTGATGAACAGAAAGTGAGGCCTCTTTCATGACAAGACGTGAAGAAAAGAGAAATCTGGAAACCATACCTGTGGGCTCCCTCGGGCTCATTCCGATGGAGGGCTGCAGATCCTTAGGGGAGAAAGTGGATTATTATCTCGTAAAGTGGAGAACCGAACGCGAGAGCGAACACAAAGACTCTCTCGCTTTCTCCGGCTATCAGAGGGACACTTATATTCTGGAGGCCGCTGTGCCAAGATTCGGGTCCGGCGAGGCGAAGGGCGTCATCAAACAGTCCGTCCGCGGTTCCGATCTCTACATCTTGGTGGATGTGGCCAACTACAGCCTTACTTACTCGCTCTGCGGCCATGAAAACCACATGTCGCCCGACGATCACTATCAGGACTTAAAACGGATCATCTCTGCGGTAGGCGGCAAGGCCAGACGAATCACCGTCATCATGCCTTATCTCTACGAGAGCAGACAGCACAAGCGGACCGCCAGAGAATCTCTCGACTGCGCGCTGGCGCTGCAAGAGATGGTAAATATGGGCGTGGACAATATCATTACCTTCGACGCCCACGACCCCCGCGTACAGAACGCGATCCCGCTGCACGGTTTCGAGACGGTGCAGCCCGCCTATCAGTTTATCAAAGGATTGTTAAATCATGTCAAGAATCTGCGATTGGACAACGACCACATGATGGTGATCAGCCCCGACGAGGGCGGTATGAGCCGCGCCATCTACATTGCCAACGTACTCGGTCTGGACATGGGGATGTTCTATAAAAGAAGGGACTACACGAAGATCGTCAACGGCAGGAACCCGATTGTGGCGCATGAATTTCTGGGCTCCAGCGTGGAGGGCAAAGATATGATCATCATAGACGACATGATCTCCTCAGGCGAGAGCGTTCTGGAAGTCGCCGCCGCCTTAAAGGAGCGCCGCGCAGGCAGAATTTTCGTGTTCTCAACCTTCGGTCTTTTCACGGCGGGCTTAGATCGTTTCGACAAAGCCTACGCCGACGGCACGATCTACAGAGTTCTGACGACGAATCTGATCTATCAGACGCCTGAATTGCTCAGCCGCGAGTGGTACATCGACTGCGATCTGAGCAAATATATCGCCTACATCATCGATACGCTGAACCACGATACCTCCATCAGCGACCTGCTGAATCCCGTGGAGCGCATTCAGTCGATCGTAGCGAGATACCATGCGGGGGAGTTGGATTGATACTGTTTTCCACATTATTTTCGTTTGGGATATTTTAAATGATTTCGCATATAATAATATTGCTGAATGTTACTTTCTCAGGCAATCATCCTTTGGCAAGTTGATGTCGAATAACTTGACAAGTCGATTTTGCCATGATATAGTGATTTCAGTGATCGTGTTGCGGAATACCTGCGAGGCCCGCAACCTGAGAAAGCCCCCATGGGGGCTTTCTTGTATATTGGGAGAATTTTTATGTGTACTACAAACGACAAACCGTTTTTAACTTATGAACAACAACTGCAAAAACTATCTGACAAGGGACTGGCAATCCCCAGTCACGATAAGGCTATAGAACTCCTGAAAAAACACAGTTATTTTGCCCTCATCTCAGGCTACAAGAAACCTTTTAAATCTAAAAGCGGCATATATAAACCGAATACCGGTTTAGACGACATTTATTCTCTCTATACCTTTGATGATACTTTGAGAACTGTTATCTTACGCAATATCTTAAAAGTGGAAAAGCATATTAAATCGCTCATATCCTACTCTTTCTGTGAAACTTACGGCGAAGACCAACAGCAATATCTCAACGCAACAAAATATAACTATTCTCCCTCGAACCAATCGGATATCAACGACCTGATAGGGCGTTTATCTAAAATCGCATCTGATCCTAAAGACTATTCTTATATACAACATCAGTTACATTGTCATGGGAATATTCCGCTATGGGTCATGATGAAAGCCTTAACTCTGGGAACAGTATCCAAATTCTACAGTTTTCTGCCCCAAAACATACAAGCCAAAGTGAGTATCGAGTTCCAATATATCACCTAAAGCGACCTTGTCCGCATGTTGGATTTACTTGCTCGTGTCCGTAACGTCTGCGCCCACAACGAACGCTTATTTAACTATCGCTACAATAAAGGAGCGATTCATGACACATACATACATCAATATCTGCATATTCCCAAGCCAAACATTCAATATGCCAAAGGAAAGCAAGACTTATTTGCAGTGATCATAGTGCTTAAATATCTTCTGAGTCCTGAAGATTTCTCACAATTTGTAAATGACATCAACGAGGCCCTCAATACTCTTCTGCGGTCTACACGTCAGCTACAAAGAGCCCAAATGTATAAATATATGGGATTCCCGAATAATTGGATGGATATAGAAAATGCTCCTTACTCCGCCGAAGAGTCAAATCCCCCGCAATAAGCTGCCCGCTCACGCTAGTGGAGCATGACGATCTTTCTAAGCACCGGTATATGGTCCGCTATAAAAGCGCCAAGCATGCTGACCGCGAAGGTGAATACCGTCAGTACGGGTATGGAAACGACAGCCGGGAAAGAGACGGTCGTAATACCGATCAGATTTAGCTTTTCAATGACAAACACATGGAACATATAGACAAAAAACGTATAGCGGGACAGCACGGCCCACAAACCGGCATGTTTGATCCTGACGTTATCAAGGCACGGCGTATATTTGAAAAACAGGAAGATCGCCGTACTCATGATCAGGATATTGACCGACGCCGGACTGAACCATATCTCCTCATACAGCCCCGACGCCCTGCATGTACGGATCGTCAAAAAGGCGGTCAGCCCGACCGAAATGACGCCCATCGCATAGATGACCGCCCTGATCTCTTTTCGTATATCCAAGATGCTCAGATAATATCCCAGCATAAAATATCCGAAGTTGCCGACCAGAATATCCATGCCCAGACTGTCGATCTTAGCCTGAAACGTATCCAGATGAAACGTCCCTGTGATCAGCGGGATCAGATAGCGAAACACAGCCCACAAGATCAGATAATACTGTACCGTTTCCTTCTTTGCGCACAACTGCCTCGCAACCGGGATCAACAGATAAAATCCGAGGAGCACCCAGAGGAACCACATATGCATATGACCGAATATAAACCGCTCTACCGCATCGTTCCATGTCTGTGCCTTAAATGCTCCCCGCAGCGCATCCACTGCCACTCCCTGAAAAGCATAGAACGCGGACCACACGTAAAACAGGAGCAATAATCTGAGGACCCGTTTCCCGACAGCGGCGTCCGCGCGTTTCGGCGTGACCAGGAAAAGGCCGCTCAGCATAAAGAAAACCGGTACGGCAAAACGCGTAAGGCTGTTATATATCGTCATAACGCTAAACTGCTCTCCCCATATATCGACCACGCTCCAATAACTCGCTGACACATGCAGGAGCACTATGGCAAAACTTGCCACAACACGCAGAACATCATATCTCGCCTCTCTATTCACGCCGCATTTCCTCACTTTCCATAGCCGTTCTCTTACTACTCTACCCCCCCCCTGCTTATTTCTGTCAAGCGCAATTATGTACGGCGGGCGTGGGCGCAGCTTATTCGTCGCAGCTTATCTGCCCGGATGCCGGAGCCGTTTCTTTGCGGCACTTGCTTTCCTCTTTCTATCGTGCTATACTCAAAACGTTGATTTCCCGCAGATTCGCGGGTTTTCAGGAAATGCCGTGAGTTCGAGACCTTCCTCACGTAAAACAAAACTAAAGGAGACAAAAGAATATGAAAAACAAGAATGTATCATTTCTGACACAGGCGGCTATGATTGCCGCTATCTACGTTGTGCTGACTTTCATCGCCAACGCTTTCGGACTTGCCAACTATGCCGTGCAGATTCGTTTCTCTGAGGCTCTCACGATCCTGCCTTATTTCACCCCCGCCGCTATTCCCGGTCTGTTCATAGGCTGTCTGCTGAGCAATATCCTGACAGGCTGCGCGCTGCCGGACATCGTCTTCGGCAGCATCGCCACCCTGCTGGGCGCCCTAGGCACCTATGCACTGCGCAGATACAGATGGTGCGCGCCCATCTGCCCGATCATCGCCAACACGGTCATCGTGCCGTTGGTGCTGATTTACGGTTACGGCCTGCTGATCGAAGGCATGTCCGTCCTGCAGTGTTTCGGCTACTACTGCCTGACTGTGGGGGCAGGCGAAGTGATCTCCTGCGGCATCCTCGGCATGATCCTGCTGTTCGCACTGGACAAATACCGCGGCACGCTGTTCGGCGGCCGCTGAACAGGCGGAATCTCCCACTTTCACCGTGCGAAAATCTCAACGCGCCGCCGACAGCCAATCCCTGACCGCAAGCAGGCTGTCCAGAATAATTTCGCTCTTATCCCGCATTTCGTCTGTGGGCGGGAGCATATCGGGAACCATGATGGGTTTCATGCCGGCGCTGTAAGCGGAGCGGATGCCGTTATACGAATCCTCTATGGCATAGGAATACGCAGGCCGGACGCCCAGCCTTTCACAGGTCATCAGATAGATGTCCGGCTCCGGCTTGCTGTGTTTCAACTGATCGCCGCCCATCACAACGCTGAAATATTCATACAATCCCGCCTGTTTCAGTTCCCGCGTCACAACCGCCAGTCCGGTAGATGAGGCAAGCGCCAGCGGGATCCCACATTTTCCGAGATCACCGATCAGTTCCCGCACCCCCGTCTTCACGGGCAGACCTTCACGGTCCACGATCCCGTGGAACAGCCGCGAAGATTTTGCGCAAAACTCTTCGTACGGGAAATCCTCGCCGTAGCGATCCAAAACGATCTTCCTTGTCATGGCGCTGTTCGTGCCGATGCAGGACAGAAAAACCTCTCGCATTCCCTCCAACCGGTATTCTTTTCCTATCTTCTCCCAACACTGAAACACCAACCGTTCGCTGTCGAAGATCACGCCGTCCATATCGAAAATCACCGCGTCCATTTCGGTCATCGCTCTTTCTCCTATTCCGTCTCTTATCGCTGCTAATCTGTTTTTCTCACATAGGTGATAAATCGGTTTCCATTCTCATTCAGCCACTCGGTGGAATCATTCATTCCCTTCTTGTACAGCGTGCCCGTAACGGGATCCATGACGACGATATTCAGCTCATTAAATCCAACGATAAGCACGGCGTTTCCGTCATCCAGCAGCGCAAGCACCGGAATATCCTGATTGACATAGTACAAAACCGCATCCAAAGTACAGCCCGACAGATCCAGCACGGTACAATCCTGCAGATCCGATCCCAAAATAGAAAGGACAGACTCGCCGCGCTCCAACATTCGCTCCGTATTTCTGGATATTCCCTCAAATTTCAGTATGGTATCGAGACATACCGCCAATGAACTTTCCGTCTCCGACATCTGCTCTTCCGTGATCGCCATGATCTGGTTCCTGGTACTTCTGATCATTCGTCTCCATATATATTCGCCCTCATCATCCGTCACGGCGCCCGACGTCCGGTAAGCGCAATCCACAGCATCGCCCGCATTGGCGTATATCCCCTCTATGCCGTCTTTGCCGTATACATAATAACGCCCGCCCACAGGCTCCCCGCTCTTGATCGCCACATTTCTGTTTCCCTCAAAAAGCACCTCTTTCGGTGACAGAAATTTGAGTCCTTTCTTGTCGATCTCATCTTTTACATCAATCTGACAAATGGTTTCGTAGTTCTCGGTCACAACATAACTAAGCTGATTGTTTCCCTCCTTGATCTGTTCGGTGCTCATGATCTGATCGTTTGTTGTGGGCTCGTAAGTGCCGCTCTCTTCGTTCCACACAACGCGGGACAAGGTGATCTGGTTCTCCTCGATCGCGCTGTCCGTCACATACACCCCATCCTTTCTGTAGGTCTTCAGAACGTCGCCGTCATCGCTCTGTATGCGGACACAATACATGGGGAACGTGGTCGTCCCCGCATTGTTCACCGCAATATCCGATTTCTTGGCCAACCCGTAGATCAGATCCTCCTCCATAAAGCCAAGTACGGAAATCCATTCTCCCGCTCCCGCCCGAATCGTCGTCTGCCTCTGCGTACTGAGATTGATGAGTGTCAGGCTATCGCCGGCATAGGGGTTCTCCCCATTCTGCCACACCAGCATCTTGTTGGAAGCGGATACCTGATATCCGCCCTCCCGCAGCCCGGAGGTTACGATCTGGCTGGATTTGGACTTTAGATTTACCGCATATACGCTGCCATCCAGAATAAAGTAATAGATCCCCGCCCTGTTTACATAGGAAAGCTGTTCAACATCCGTTGCCAGCAATTCATAGGATGTATCGCAGGGAATGTAGATCATCTCCTCCACCGTATTCGTCATACTGTTATAATAGTAGACCGCCACGCCCACATTGCCCTCATGCCGTCCTCTGTTCATGTAACCATACACGAGAAAGGCCACGTTGCCGGTTTCGTCCACAGACAGGATTCTGGTATCGTGCCTGTCATACATCTGTCTTGCGTCGGACAATCCATCCATGTTGCCGTAAAAGCTGAAAAGCCGGATCAGCTTATTGTCTGTCACATTGTAGCTATACAGCTTACCGGATACCGAGAAGGCTAACACATTGCCGCCGTCGCTTTCCACAAGCTCCACATCTTCCCCTACAATGCCCAGCATGATCTTATCATTGACGCAGACGTCCGCTTTCTCGTCAAAGATCTGTCCCATCGTCCGCTCATAGTCAAGCAGATACATTCTGTCCGGCGTGTACCGTACCCGGTAGTATTCTTTGACCCTGTAATAATTTACATCGCTCCCATCCCGCACATCCGCAAGGTATTCCATGGAAAAAGCGCCGGTCTGCTCGGTCAGTTCCATAATGGACAGCTCAGGTTCCGTTATTTCGGCGACGTCCAGATCGCCCCACGTGATCTGGTCAAAGCTGCTGTGTATGGTCACTTTATGAAACGTCGTATTGTCCCCTTCAGCGTTGGACTCGAGATATTTTGTCAGTTCAGCGGCCGCCTCTTTGTCAAAAGTTCTCTCGTGGAAGTCCGTAATATAATCCAACTTCTCGCGCACATGCAGCGAATCGCTCAGCACAATGCGTGTGTAGTAGCGTATCGGCGACCGCCCTTCCGGCGTCACAAGAAAGACGAGCATATACTCTGTGTCGCTGTCGATCAGATCCTTCAGCGTAATGCTGAAATCGATCGCGGCATCACTCTGCTCATACTCCTCCACCTCAGTGCTCTCCACAAGCCGCTCCCCGTTAATGCTGCGCACTTCAAACGCAATGCTGCCGATACTGTTCCCATAAGTATCCAATCTCGCCTCAATTTTTCTGTCACTTCCGACAGGCTGTATGGTTCCCCGCAGATGCGCCGTATCCATACTCTCCGCGTAACCGTATAGATTGTTGACGAGATGTCCCTCCGCAAACATGGACATGACCGGGTAGGTCGCCTCACTCATCTCAGTTGTCATATCAGTGTTCCCCTGGTTCATGATCCTGCTGATCAGCGCCAGCGCAACCGCAAAGATCAGCCCCAGCAAAACGCCTTTTATGATCCCTTTTTTCATAATAACCTCTTTAAAGTCGGGTCAATGTGCAAAAATTCTGTCACAGCATCGATCCGCCGCCGTGTCTCCCGTTTTCTGTCCTCGTCAGTTTCCGCTCTTTTTACCGCGCGGATCAGAAGATTCTTCGGCGTGTGTTCCATATCTATGAATTCCAGAATGCTTGTCTCATATCCGGCCCCATCGAGCAGATTCGCCCGCACGGCGTCCGTGACAAGCGCCGCCATCCGTTCCCTGATGACGCCGTATTTGAGGATCGGCGCCAACTCTTCGCTGTGCATCTGACGATTCACCTCGTGCTGGCAGCAGGGCACCGACAGGATAACTTTCGCGCCCCACTTGACCGCCTTGTCCAGCGCATAGTCCGTCGCTGTGTCGCACGCGTGCAGCGTCACCACCATATCCACCCCATCCTGCCCATCATACGCCGCGATGTCTCCCTGTATGAAACGCAGTTTCTCATAACCGTACTTCTCGCACAGGCGGCTGCAGTCTGCGATGACGTCCGCTTTCAGGTCCAGCCCTGTTATGTCCACGTCGTACCCTTTCAGCTCATGCAGATAATAGTACATGGCGAAAGTCAAATAGGATTTTCCGCATCCGAAATCAACGATGCGCACGGTCCGCTCCTTTGAGAGTGTTGGCAGAATATCCTCAATAAATTCCAAAAAACGGTTGATCTGTTTAAATTTGTCATAGCGGGCGCGCACAATTTTTCCTTCTGCCGTCTGGACGCCAAGATCCATCAGAAACGGAACCGGCGTTCCCTCTTCCAGAATATACTTTTTGACCCTGTTATGGGAAAGCTGCGGTTTCCGATCCGTTTCCGTCTCCGATTCGGTATTCTGAGTCAGTTTTTTCCTGACCGTAACTTTGCCTTTCTTACTGACCATAACGACTGCTCCGCATCGCCTGTGCTCTATCTCGCATTGCCTGAAATTTTGTGCAAGCAGTTCCTCGATCTGCCGCACAAGCTCTTCCCGCTCCTGATTGTCGTGAAACACCTGTGTGCCTTCATAGGTCGTCTTCTGAAAAAGGAGAGCGCCCTTTATCATAACAGGCCTTATTTTTATTTTAAACGCTCCGTCCCGCTGTCTGGGATTGCTGAGGATGATCCGGTAGAGCCCGTCATCCACGGTTTCCCGCAAAAGCGTTGTCAGTGCATGCTCATCGTACATTTCTTACCTCGTCATAAACGGTTATCTTCTTCGCAGGATAACGCTCTGACACTATTTTAATAAGATTGTAAAAAAACCACAACTAAAATTTTAAGATTCCGCTGCGATTCGTGTGCCGTTTCCTGTAGATCTCATAGAAAAGCAGAACCTGTATGAACTCATTCAGCTGCTCCGCGTCCATATCGCAGGATTCCCCTTCCGCGTTTTTCACTTTGTCCGCGATCATCTGTGTCAATCTGTACATCTGCCATTTATCGGGATATTCGTCATAGATCATGCTGCCCTCATAATCGATACGATCGAGCGTTTCCGCTATGACCTTCTGATATTTTTTCGCCTGTGCCGGATACATCTGCTGTAAATATTCCAAATCCCTGGTGACGCTGTCTTCCTGCTGATAGTACAAGGGCAGCGGATATGCCATATAAAACGGTAATACTCTGGATTGATTCATAACCGCACCAACTTATGCCTTTTACCCTATCATATGAAAAAAAGGAGCGGATTGTGCACCCGCTCCTCGCTTTGTTTGTATTATTCCCGCACGCTTTCGATCCGTGCCACGGCACGTTTCAGGGCCAGCTCCGCCCTGTTCATATCCGTTCCCGGAGCGTGCTCCCTGATCCTCTCCTCGGCGCGCGATTTCGCCTCCTCGGCACGCGCCACGTCGATCTCCGACGGCCACTCTATGATCTCGGCGAGAATCGTCACTTTATCCGGCAGAACCTCGGTAAACCCCGCGTGGAGCGCGGCCTCCTTCACCTCGTCGCCTCTGGTGATCGTCAGGATGCCGGGTGCGATGATCATGGTCATCGGTATGTGATCCCTATAGATGCCGACCTCGCCCTCCACCGTGTTGAACTCTACCATAGATACCTCATCTTCGTAGAAAACTCTGTCCGGTGTAATGATTTTTAATGTAAAATTTCTGTTATCATCAGCCATACGCTACCGCTCCTTACGAAATCGCCCGCCCTACGCCTTGTTCATGCGGGCAACCACATCGTCAATGCTGCCTGCATTCAGGAAATAACTCTCAGGGATCTCGTCATGCTTGCCTTCCAGAATCTCCTTAAAGCCGCGGATCGTCTCAGCGATGGGTACATATTTGCCCTCCAGTCCGGTGAACTGTCCCGCAACGAAGAACGGCTGGGACAGGAACCTCTGCACTTTTCTCGCGCGGGAAACGACCAGCTTATCCTCCTCGGAGAGCTCATCCATACCGAGGATCGCGATAATATCCTGCAACTCTTTATATCTCTGCAAAATCTCCTGCACGCCTCTGGCAACTTCGTAGTGCTCCTGCCCGACGATCCTCGGATCCAGAATGCGGGACGTGGAGTCCAGCGGATCGACCGCGGGATAGATTCCCAGCTCCGCAATGGAACGGGAGAGCGTCGTCGTCGCATCCAAATGCGCGAATGTGGTTGCCGGCGCCGGGTCGGTCAGGTCATCCGCCGGCACATATACCGCCTGAACGGAAGTGATGGAACCGCTCTTCGTGGAAGTGATACGCTCCTGCAATGCGCCCATCTCCGTCTGCAGCGTGGGCTGGTAACCAACGGCGGAAGGCATACGTCCGAGCAGCGCGGACACCTCGGAGCCCGCCTGTGTGAAACGGAAAATGTTATCGATAAACAACAGCACATCCTTGCCGCCCTTGTCACGGAAGTATTCTGCCATCGTAAGTCCCGTCAGACCCACTCTCATTCTCGCTCCGGGCGGCTCGTTCATCTGGCCGAACACCATCGTCGTCTTGTCGATAACGCCCGACGCCTCCATCTCATGGTACAGATCGTTACCCTCTCTGGTACGCTCGCCTACACCGGTGAATACGGAATATCCGCTGTGCTCCGTCGCGATATTACGAATCAGCTCCTGGATCAGCACGGTCTTGCCAACTCCGGCGCCGCCGAACAGACCGATCTTACCGCCTTTCTGGTAAGGGCACAGCAAGTCTACGACCTTAATGCCCGTCTCCAAAAGCTCCGTCGCCGTTGACTGCTCTTCAAATGCCGGAGCCGGTCTGTGGATCGGTTCATATCCCACATCGGTCGGCGCCGGCTTATTGTCGATCGGCTCGCCCAGAACGTTGAAGATACGTCCCAGCGTATTCTCACCGACAGGGACCGTGATCGGAGCGCCCGTCGAAATCGCGTCCATGCCTCTCACAAGTCCGTCGGTAGAACCCATAGCGATACATCTAACGGTATCGTCACCCAGATGCTGCGCCACCTCCACGACCAGTTCTCCCTCTCCTTTGAGCGGGATTTTGATCGCGTCGTTGATCTCCGGCAGATTGCCCGCCGGAAACTTTATATCAAGTACGGCGCCAATGATCTGAGTGATTTTCCCAAGGTTTTCACCTGTTTTTACTTCTGCCATCTCTTCTTCCTTTCACTCGTGTTTGTTGATTTATACAGCTCAGCAAAACCGACTGAACTGTGTTATGATATTGCATTTGCACCTGCAATGATTTCTGTTAATTCCTGTGTGATAGATCCCTGACGCGCTCTGTTGTACATCAGCGACAGATGATCTATCATTTCCTCAGCATTCGTCGTCGCGGAATCCATCGCCTGCATTCTCGCCCCGTTCTCACTGGCGCATGCCTCCACTAATCCGCCGTAGATCAGGCTGGTGACATATTTCGGAATGATCATGTCCAGCGCCTCGTCGTCCTCCGGCTCAAAATTCATCATCGCTTTGGTTCCGGTCTCCTGCGCCGCCCCGCCGTTCTCCGCCGTCTCCACAGGCAGGAGTTTGAGCAGCGTAGGCACATGCACCACCGTATTTTTGAATCCCGTATACGCGAGATAGATCTCGCCGATCTCCCCGGCCGCATAGGACTCTAACAGCTTACGGCTGATCTCCATGGCATCTACATAGGACGGCTCCTCGATAATATCGGAGTTTTCCTCCCGGATCGTGTAACCGCGTCTCTGCAGCGCATCCTTTCCCTTCTTGCCGATCGCATAGATCTCCAGATCTTCTTTCCTGAAACCACCCATCGTGACCAGCTTGACCACATTGGAGTTATACCCTCCGGCAAGCCCTCTGTTGGAAGTGATCACGATGACAGCCTTCTTCTCTGAATCTCCCGCTTTCAGATAGGGATGATTTAAGCCTCCGGTCTTCGCCAGCATGGACGTCACCGTCTCATACATGCAGTTGAAGTATGCCTTTGACTGCTCCGCGCGCTGTTTTGCTCTCTGCAGTTTAACGGTAGAAACAAGTTTCATGGCTTTGGTTATCTGCTGAGTACTCTGTATACTGCCTTTACGCCTTTTTATGTCTCTCATTGAGGCCATAGCGTCACCTTCTTCTTTCTACTTATTTCTACTTAAACTGTTTCTTAAACTCTTCCACCGCGTTTCTGAGTTTCCCGTCCGTCTCCTCGGAGATCTCTCTGCTCTGTGCGATTGCGCTCGGCACCTCAGGATACTTCGTATCGAGGAACTCAAAAAATTCCTTCTCGAATCTCGTGATGTCCTCCACCGGAACATCCAGCAGATACTTATTCGTCGCCACAAAGATGATGATTACCTGGTACTGCACCGGCATCGGCTGGTACTGCGGCTGCTTGAGGATCTCCTTGATTCTTTCGCCCTGCGCCAGTTTTTCTTTTGTGTCCGCGTCCAACTCGGAGCCGAACTGCGAAAACGCCGCCAGCTCGCGGTACTGCGCAAGTTCCGTACGGATCGGGGCCGCGATCTTCTTCATAGCCTTGATCTGCGCGGAACCGCCCACACGGGATACGGAGAGACCCGCGTTTACCGCCGGACGGAAACCGGAGTTGAACATCTCCGTTTCCAGATAGATCTGCCCGTCGGTGATGGAGATCACGTTGGTAGGAATATAGGCCGACACGTCGCCCGCCTGCGTCTCAATGATCGGCAGAGCCGTCAGAGAACCGCCGCCATACTCCTCGTTCATTCTCGCCGCGCGCTCCAAAAGTCTGGAATGCAGATAGAATACGTCGCCGGGATACGCCTCACGTCCGGGCGGCCTTCTGAGCAGCAGGGAAAGTGTACGGTATGCAGCGGCATGCTTACTCAGATCATCATAGACCACCAGCACATCCTCGCCGTTCTCCATCCACTCCTCGCCGATCGCGCAGCCGGAATACGGCGCGATATACTGTAGAGGCGCAAGCTCGCTGGCCGTCGCAGCCACTACCGTGGTGTAGGCCATCGCGCCATACTCCGTGAGCGTCTTAACGATCGACGCGACCGTAGACGCTTTCTGTCCTATGGCTACATAGATACACTTTACGCCCTGTCCTTTCTGATTGATGATCGTATCAATCGCGATCGCCGTCTTACCTGTCTGTCTGTCGCCGATGATCAGCTCTCGCTGGCCTCTGCCGATAGGGACCATGGCGTCGATCGCCTTGATACCTGTCTGCAGCGGCGTATCCACAGATTTTCTCGTGATAACGCCGGAGGCGACTCTCTCGATCTTACGGTATCTGTCAGTCTGGATCGGCCCTTTGCCGTCGATTGGCAGGCCAAGGGCATTCACCACACGTCCGAGCATACAGTCTCCCACGGGCACTTCCACAACGCGCCCCGTAGTCTTTACGATATCGCCCTCGTTAATGCTGTGCTGACTTCCGAGAAGAACCGCGCCCACATTATCTTCCTCCAGGTTCAATATCATACCGTAAACTTCGCCGGGGAACTCCAACAGCTCACCCTGCATAGCATTCTCGAGTCCGTGCACACGAGCTATGCCGTCAGCGACCTGAATGACCGTACCGACGTCGGACACTTCCAGTTCGGACGCATATCTCTTAATTTGATCCTTAATGACTGAACTAATCTCTTCTGGTCTTAAATTCATGGATCATACGCACCTTTCTTCTAAATTTTTAATCGCAAGTTCATCACTTTATCCTGTCGGATCTCATCAGAGCTGAACTTTCAATAATTCTCTTTGCAGTTCGCTTAACTTCGTCTTGATACTGCTGTCCACGACCCTGTCGCCGATACGGATGACCATACCGCCGATCAGCGACTCGTCCAGGCAGTAATGCATCTCCATCTTCGTGTACTGCGTCGTATCCAGCAATTTCTGCTCCACTTGCCGGCACTGCTCTTCCCTGAGCGGGACCGCCGTAGTCACCGTCGCAACACCGATCCCCTTATACCGCTTTACCTCGGCCACAAAGTAATCGAGGATCGCGTCAATATCGCGATAGCGGTCTTTTGAGATGATGATCGTTAGAAATCCCAAAAGCTCCTCGGATATCCTTCCTGCAAATACGTTCTTCGCGACTTGAATCTTCTCCTCCTTAATGATCTTGGGATGATTCATCAGTCTGCCGAACTCTTCATTTTCGGAAAGCACTTTTTTAAGCTGTTCAACTTCCTCTAACAATACATCTACTTTATCATTCTCTACCGCAAGTTCAAACAGTGCATCGCCGTATGTTTTTGAAATTAGCTTAGCCATGTGCCCTCACCTATTTCTTTCAACGTCTCTTCAACCAAACTGTCCTGAACGGTCGTGTCGATCGCCGCGCTTACCACTTTGCCGGCCATCAGGGAGGCCAGTACGACCATCTCGCGCTTCACTTCATCGACTGCCTTGCTCTTCTCAAGCTCCGCCTCCACGCCGGCTCTTTCGATGATCCTCGCAGCCTCCTCCTTCGCGTCGGATACGATCTTGTTCTCGTTGGCAAGCGCCTTCTTCCTCGCCTCGCTCAGAATGGCCTCGGCCTCTTTGTCAATGTCTTTCAGCTTAGCCTCGTACTCCGCCTTCAGCGCCCGGGCGTCTTCCATATCCGCCGCCGCGCTGTCAAGTTCGTTCTTGATCCTGTTCTGCCTGTTCTGCATCATATCTCTCACAGGGTTGAACAGAAAATGGGACGCGATCAAAAACAGGGCAAAGACCGCAATGATCATCAAAACGGCGTCATGCACCAGCTGAAAGTCCAGATCGAAAAGTCTCGGCTCCATCTGCGCGCTCGCCAAAACCATCTGTGTCGCTAATGTACTCAAGCTCTCATCCTCCTTTCCTCAATCTTACCCTCCCGGGGCTGCGCCTTAGGGTACTAAAGGTTTCACGAATAAGAGCAGCATCGCGATCAGAAGGCCGTACAGACCTGTCGTCTCCGCAACGGCCTGTCCAAGCAGCATGGTGGAAGTGACGTCGGACTTGGCGCCCGGGTTCCTGCCGACTGCCGCCGCCGCGTGACCCGCCGCGATACCCTGGCCGACGCCGGGGCCGATACCCGCGATAACCGCAAGGCCCGCACCGATTGCGGAACATCCTAAAATAAAGTTTGTGTTAAATTCTCCCATTTTTATTTCCTCCTTTTAGTCTTATAAAATTTAAAAATGGTGTTTTGCCGTTGTTAAACTGCGCTTACTCCTCCGTTGTGCAGGCATCCGTAATGTATGTCATAGTCAGCATACAGAATACATAGGTCTGGATCGCCCCGGAGAATAAGTCGAAATACACATGTAACGCCGCAGGCCAGACGATCGCGATCTTGGCGAGCAGGCCGTAGATAAGCGCCATCATGACGGTTCCCGACAGAACGTTCGCGAACAGACGCAGCGACAGCGAAACCGGAACCGCCACCCAGCCGATAATGTTGATCGGCGCCCAGAAGGGCCATGGATCGCACAATTCCGCGACGACGCCCCTTACCTTCTTGTGCTTGAACTTGTTGAAATGGATCAGCGTAAACGTCATCAGACCCAGCGCCAGCGTCACGCCGTAATCCGCCGTCGGCGGCCGCAGGCCGAATAGTCCCGATATATTGCTGAGCAGGATGAAGATAAAAATCGTTCCGATGTAATTGCGGAACCTGGGGCTGAACTTACCCATCACCCCGCCGATCATATTATCCAACATCTCCACAACAAGCTCCGCGATATTCTGGAACGTGCCCGGGACATCCGTCGCATGCCTGACAGCACGGTTTGCCGCAATACAGAAACCGACGATCACGAGCATGACGATCAGCACGCACACATGGGTGGTCGTGATCCAGATCGTCTGTCCAAACAGCTCATAAGAGAAAACCCCGTGGACCATAAAGTCAATATCGGCGCCTGCCGTCAGAAGAACACCTTGTCCCATGCTATCACCTCCTCTTTTCCTATATTTTTATTACCTTGGAGCGAATCTTGCACAGCCATGGATTCAGGTATGCAGATACTTTCATACCCATATACCCGCAAAACATAAAGATCGGATTGGCAAAATCCGTATAGATCAGCACGAACATGACGATCACCAGCACCAGATACCTGAGAAGGTTGTTCGTGCCGACCGTCTTCGCCGCCTGTTTCGCCGCCTGATCCATCCCCTTATCTATCGACCACCACATATGTACCGCGCCCGCCGCCGCAAGCAAAACGCCAATCCAAAGGCCGAGGCTGTAGGCCGGCTTTCTTGAGAAACACAAAAGCGCGATCTGAAACACGATACCGTATAAAAAAATTCCTAAGCACAAATCAAACAAAGTCGGATCAATTTTCTTCTTCATACGCACTCTTTTCTCTCTTATCGCTCTGTCTCTTCGCGCCGCGCCTGCGTGTCGCCGCAGGAGTATCGTATATTTTTTTTGCAAATCTGAATACGTTGGTAAAACCCGCCAGTGCACCGACAAAAAACAGCGCTACTGTCCAATAAGAAGTGCCGAATTTCCGATCTAGGAACATTCCGGCAAAAGAACAAATGAAAATGGGAACGAGCATGTTGATACCGAACTGGCTTATCATCATAAGCGCATGGTATACTTCCTTGTTGTACCTCACCGATTTCCCCTTCTCACAACAATCGCCTGCGCCTTTTCTGTAACGGATCGACCGCGGCACAGACAGCCTACGAATAAAATTATAACCATTTCCGGTACTTATGTCCAGCATTATTGTGAAAAATAGATAAAAAACAGAATGTTTCTACAGATTTTACATTGACTTTTCACTATTGTCAGTGTAACGTATCGTATAAGAATATCTCTATGGCATGATTCACAGGAGGTACTATGGCAGATCCGATCCTTTACCGCAAAAGACTGATCCCTGAAGAATGCATTCTGCTGAAAGACGACCGTATTCTGGCGCGGGACGATGACAAGATCATCACCGGCTGGCACACCATAAAGCCGCGCAGAGATCTGCATCATGGATATTCCTGCTACTATCTGAAAAGGGGATGCAAGGTCAGCAAATTCTACCGCGAGGACGGCTCCCTGCTCTACTGGTACTGCGATATTGTGTCTTACGAGCACCAAGCGGACACAGACGCCTACATAGTGACCGATCTGCTGGCGGACGTGATCGTCTACCCGGACGGTTTCGTAAAGGTGGTGGACATCGACGAGCTTGTCACCGCCCTGAACGATAAGCTGATCTCCGAAGAGACGCTGAAAACTTCCCTATGGAATCTGAACAGCCTGTTGGAGATTATTTACGCGGGAGAATTTGGCAATCTGCAGTCTCCGATCGAACAGGTCATCGCGGCAGATCATTGACAGCCCACAGACAGACAAGGCGACCGCATCCCATGCGGCCGCCTTATTTTAATTTAATCACAGATATTATTTAATAGAAAATATGCCCGCCGATGGTATACTTGGGCGTCACGCCGTCTATCGGCGTTCGGAAATATACGCAGTTGCCCACGTTTGTGGTGCCGCCCATAACTTCATCCGCGGCCTGATAACAGCTTGCCGTAGCCCGGCCTTCCGCCAGCGCAAGAGCGAGTCTGCCGCTGGCCACGGGCGAGAACTGTCCCGACTGATATATAACGCCCGTTACCGTATCCGGATATACCGAGCTGAGCACTCTGTTCATGACCACAGAGCCGACTGCCACCTGACCCACATAAGGCTCGCCGCCCGCCTCACAGTAGATCAAATTTGCCAACAGGTATCTGTCGCCCTCTGCAAAGGAGACCTCGGAAATATCTCTCCAGCTCGACTGAGCCGCCAACTCCGCCATGCGGATCTCCTCCGCCAGTTTCGCCTTCAGGAATGAAATATTCTCCTCCTGCTCTTTGATCTGCTGCTCGTAGGCGAGCGCCTGTTCTTCCGCAGCCGAGATCTGGCCTGCGGTGGCGCTGATGGACTGGGACGTCTGACTGACCAGCCCCGACACGCGGTTCTGCTCTGCCACCACCTGCACCTTGTATTCGTCCAGCTCCTTCTTGTCCGTCTCCAGCTGCGCCTTATCGTACTGCAGCTGCGCCTCTTTCTCCTCCATCTTCGCCTGCGCGTCCTTGTAGTCCTGCAGCACTTTCTGCTGATAGGAGGATAACTGCTCGATGTAGTTATTCTTATTTAGAAAGTCGGAAAAACTACCCGCTGAGAAAAACAGTTCCAAGTACAGATAATCGCTTCTCTCGTACATGAACCGAATCTGTTTCTTCATCGTCGCGTACTGCTCATCCTTGAGTCGGATCGCCTCGTCCAGCTCACTCTGCACCTGCGCGATATTGGCATTCATGGTCTCGATCTCAGACTCTTTTGTATGGATCTTATCCTCCAGATCGCTCAGGTTGTTGCTCACCTGGGATAGCTCCGTATTTAAAGTTGTCAGCGCACCTTCCAGGGAATCTTTCTGCTCGTTCAGGGTGTCCAGATCCTCTCTGGTGCCTTCAAGCGCAGATTCCGTATCCTTCTTGCCCTGTTCAGCCTGCTCCAGCTGTCGGCGCGTCTCCTCCGTCGCCTGTGCAGTGACGGTCGTAAACCCAAGCAACAGAACCGTCGCCATCGCAGCGGCCGCTTTTCGCCTGCCCCTCATAGACATCCTCCGTACCTGCGTATATTACCGGTCGATCATTCCCACTCTTCTCTGATGCTTTTCCTCTGCGGAAAACTCCGTATTCAAAAAAGCGTCCACAATGCTGATCCCGAGATTCGGTCCCACGATCCCGCCTCCCATGGCCAGCACGTTCGCGTCATTGTGCAGTCTTGTCATTTTCGCCGACAGCGTGTCCGCGCACAGCGCGCAGCGGATCCCCTTCACCTTGTTCGCCGTGATGGAGATGCCGATCCCCGTCGTGCAGATGACGATTCCCTTCTCGCACTCTCCCTTTGCCACCGCCTCTGCGACTGCCTTTCCGTAAATCGGGTAATCGCAGGATTTTTTATCATAACATCCGTAATCTTTGTATTCGATCCCCTGTTCCTTCAAATGGGCGATAACCGCCTCCTTCAGATCAAATCCTCCATGGTCGCTTCCAATCGCTATCATTGCTTTCCCTCCATTCTTTCTATCCTATATGAATCACTCTGTGTCCCGCCGCTTTTAACAGCCTGTTCATGATGGCCTGTCCGATGCCGTCAGTGTCAAACGATTCCGCGTAGATCACTTCCACATTCTCATCGTCGAACTCACGCAGGATACGATACAGTTCCCGCGCGATCGTGTCCTCATCACGCCTGTCGCCCGCGCTCCTGCACACGTCGGCATGATACCTCGCCACACTCGCGTCAGTTCCTATAACGCCCGTTTTTTTATTTTCACTGCGGTGGAGCGCAATGCGGCTGTTGATATATTCTATCACACTTTCTTCCGTCCCGTCCACAATCGTCAGTTCTCCTCTGGGCGCGTAATGCCTGTATTTCATACCCGGCGCCTTGGGAGCCTGTCCGGAATCGTCCCGCATCATCGTACTGTCTTCCGCCACATCGCCCAACACTTCCTCCAACATCCGCCTCGTGATATACCCCGGCCGGAGAATGACGGGCCGTGCCGCCGTCAGATCGACGATCGTAGATTCCAATCCGATCTCCACGTCGCCGCCGTCCACGATCAGGTCGATCCTTCCGTCCAGATCCTCTATGACATACTTGGCCAACGTAGGGCTGGGCCTGCCCGAACGATTCGCGCTGGGCGCCGCCACGTAGCCGCCCGCCGCCCGTATAAGCTCCCTCGCGACAGGGTGGACGGGCATGCGCACTGCCACTGTGTCGAGCCCTCCTGTCGTCTCCCGGGGAACGATGTCGGATTTGTACAGAATCATGGTGAGCGGCCCCGGCCAGAAACATTCCGCCAGTCTGGCCGCACTCTCCGGTATCTCCCGCACAATCGCCGGCAGTGCCTCCATATCCGCGATATGCACGATCAGCGGATTGTCCGAGGGTCTGCCCTTGGCCCGGTAGATCTTCTCAGACGACCGCGCATTCAGGGCGTCCCCTCCGAGACCGTACACCGTCTCCGTGGGGAAGGCCACAAGTCCGCCTGCCCTGATCACGTCTCCCGCCTCCCGCACAAGAGACTCGTCAATATTTTTTTCATCTATGCGGAGCAGTTTTGTTTCCACTTCCGTACCTTTCTCTATTCCCGGCCGGTATTCAGCCACTGCATGATCGCCAGATGGATCGCCCACGCGGCTTTCTCTTGGTAGGAGTCCGACGCCAATTTCTGCGCCTCCTCGTAATTTGACAAAAAACCGCACTCCACGATCACGATCGGCACAGATGTTTTCCGCAGCAGATAGTAGCTGTCGTTTGCCTTCGCCTGCCGGGCGTTATCTTCATCAAGCTGCAACGCAAGGGTCTGCTGAATACGCTCTGCGAGTTCCTTGCTCTTAGCGCTGGTCGCATAGTAAAAAACCTGCGCGCCGTGCACATATTCCTCGTGGTAGCTGTTCTGGTGGATGCTCACCACCAGATCCGGCTGCTGCTCCTCGATGAGCGCCACACGATTCTTCATATCCTGCACTTTCTTGTTGGAGGCATTCTCATCGTACAAGCCCATGTCAGAATCTCTCGTCAGTATAACATCCACGTCCTGCATTTGCAAAAATTTCTGTAGTTTGAGAGCGATCTGCAGATTGATGTCCTTCTCCAGACTGCCGTCCACTCCCACTTTGCCGGGATCCTTGCCCCCGTGTCCGGCATCGATCACCACGCAGGGATTCTCCCTCGACGTCTCCACTCCGTCTGAAGATACCGCCATCATCAGTCTTCTGCCGCCGCGCACGATGAAACAGACTGCCACAAGCATCAGCAAGAGCAGCGCAGTCCTGACAAGCGCCTCGCGATCTTCCCGCTTATCCTTCTTCATATCCCGTCCCTAAAATTCCCGCCTTTAGTAATGCATATGAAGAAATTCCCGGAAAAATGCTGTGACCGCCGCACATTCTCGAAACTTCCGCCGCCCTTTGCAGACGCGGATCCGCGTTTCCGCGCCCCTTCTACTGATCCATATACCCTTCGATCACATCCCAGACGTCCGCAGTCTCGAAACCGAGCCTCCACTCTGCGACGCCCGCAATACCGTATTTCTGCATGATATTCAGCTTCACGCCGATGGATTGCGCATCCTCCAGCCACACCTGATAATAGCTGTCTCCGGACTGGCACTCGCCGTAGTTCTGGCAGGCCGTCTCATCCCACGCGGTAGTGATGTCGTGATCGGCTATAAACTGCCCGGCAAGCTCCATGCCTACCGCCTGACTGCTCAGCTGTGTGCCTTGCAGCTCCCATATCCGTGTGTAAAAAGGAATTGCGTTGATCACCTTCTCGGCAGGCACCTGCGCCACGGTGTCCGCTATCCCTTTTTCCACGAAATCGATGGACGCCACCGAGCCTGCTTCCGGGCTGCCGGCGTAGTGTTCGTCATAGCCCATGATGATGACATAGTCCGCCACGATTCCCTGTTCTTCCCTATTATAATGGTCTGTATAGCCCATCGGCACATAATTGTCCACCGACAGAACAATACCGTGCTCCCTGCACGGGATCGACAGTTCCCTGATAAACTCCACAAAAGGCTCTCCGGCGTCCAGACTGATGTTCTCGAAATCAATGTTGATACCGTCCAGATCATACGTCAGCGCCGCGTTCACCAAGCCGTCGATCAGATAGTTTCTTGTGCTCGTCCCGGCCAAAACTTCATAAGTATCGATGTCCCCGTTGTTAAAATTATCCACCAGCGCCCAGACTTCCAGACCCATATCATGCGCCGCCGCCACATAATCCGACGACGCAAAGCTTGTAAAATTGCCCGCGTTGTCGCTCAGCGAAAACCACGTAGGCGATATGACGTTGACGCCTTTCGTCGGCGCTATCGCCTCCGCCAGTGACGCATTTCCCGACGCCCCTCCGACCACATGCCATGCAAGATTGATCTTATGATCTCTCGTGTTGGACGCATACTCAGGCTCCACATAATCGGTCACGGGCGTCGGCTTCTCCGTGGTCTGCTCCTCAAGCCGCTTATTCTCCACATAACCGATGAAGGCGTCCGAGGTTTTCACCTTGGTCCACGTCTCCATCTCCTCCAGCACGATCACCCGGTCGCCCTTTGCGACATCCGTCAGAATATCGCTTTTGATCCCGCCCTGATAACGCACTTTCGTATCTTTCTTAATGGTCGCCACCTGCCGCTCGTTCCACTCTGTATAGACCTGCATATGATTCGGTTCCGTGTACAGATCATAGGAGAAATTGGCGTATTCCCTGACAAAATCCGCAGCCACATAGAGCATATCCCCCTCGTATCTGGCGATCACGTAATCTCTGTCGCTCTCATCCGCGCCCGTTGTCACCGTCTGCGAACCGATCACAGTACTGACGACCGCATCGGGCAGCGCATAGAGCAGCAGACCTTCCTTCTTATCTTCATAGAATCTATCGTTAAAGTATTTATGCACTGTAGCAAAATCAAAATAGCACACGCCGTCCCAAAGTTTCGCGTGTTCCTCGATCCGATCATCCTGCAGAATGATCGGGACGTCGTCTTCCCCCTGAATGTCAAAATATTCCGTCAGATCCGCCCTCTCTTTAGAGTAAGAATATTTCTCAACCAGTTTTGCGCCAAAACCTACTGCCCCAATCACGATAATAAGGACGATCGCGATTAGCACCGGAATAATTTTTTTCATGTATCCAGCTCCTTTCTGACCGTCCCCATTATAACAAACTATTTCCTTTCAGTCATTACTTTTTGACATTTTTCGTCACAGACGCGCCTGCCAAATATCCGAAAGGCGCACCTTACCTCTCATGAACCGCTCGGTCCGCGCGGCACAGCGCTGTGGCGGGAACCAACTGAAAGACCGCGTGCCTTCTATTTTGCGTATAAAATGTGATCTGTACACATATGCTTTTTCATAGCTTGCGCGTGAAACCGATTTCATCCAAAATTTAGTTTGCCAAAAAGAGTTTCGTGATATACTAATGGCATAAGATATAGTAAGATGCTCAATAGCTGTAAAGACGTCTCCGACATGCAAATAAGCAAAAAATAACTGTATAACCTACTCATTCCTTGTGAATTATAATTGTGAAATATGGAAGGGAATAAGATATGGTCTACGATCAGGCACTTCGCCTATAAGACTCCCTCCGCTATAAAAAAGACTGACATTGCGGAGAAAAAGATGTTATTATGAAATTTACACACGCTGCCTCCTTTCGCTGCAGATTATCGGAGACATCTCACAGTTTGATTATAGCCGTAATATGACAAAAAAGCAATAATTTTCTAAAAAAATTAAATTTTTTTAAATACTTTATGCACACTATTGACTAAAATTGACGTAAAGTATAAGATACTTGTAAAATAGTAGCGCGAGACGCCGAATGCGCGTGATTGCGAGCATGAATTATGGAATAATTGTAACCAAAAAAGGACGTGAACATCTCATGAAAATAGAAAAGGTAAACGAGCAGCAGATCCGCTGCACACTTACAAGAGAGGATCTCGCAAACAGGGAACTGAAGATCAGCGAACTTGCCTACGGCACAGAGAAAGCGAAGACCCTGTTCCGCGACATGATGCGCCAGGCGGCTTACGAATGCGGTTTTGAGGCGGAGGACATTCCGCTGATGATCGAGGCGATCCCTTTAAACTCCGAGTGCATCGTACTGATCATCACCAAAGTGGAAGACCCCGAGGAGCTGGACACCCGTTTTTCCAAATTCGCGCCGTCGGTACACGAGGGCGACGACTACGACGAAGATGCGGAAGATAACGCGGAGATCTTCTCGGACGGCGCGGACGAAGTTCTGAACATGCTCCGCAAGATGAGCGGTTCCGATCTGCCGGAGACGCCCGCCGAGACGAACGCCGTCCCCACGAAGGTCCAGGCTCCAAAAACTCCCGTCAAAGAGACGGTTCCCGCGCAGCCGGCAACCAGATTATTCTCCTTTGCCACACTGCATGACGTGACCAGGATCTCTCACATGGCCGCCCCCTGCTACAGGGGAGCCAGCACCTTATATAAAGACGAGACGGACGGCAGCTATCTGCTGCTGATCAGCTCCGCCAAACAGACACCCGCGGATTTCAACCGTATCTGCAATATGATCTCCGAGTACGGCAAGCCCGAGAAATCCGTTCTCTCCGCCACGGCCTATCTGGAGGAGCACTACGAGCCGCTCATCAAGGACAACGCGATCGAGGCGTTATCTCAGATATAAGCTATAAAGGAAAAACTGCCTGACAAATCACCGTGCATTCAAAAACCCCCGCGCCGCAGTACGGCGCAGGGGTTTTTATCATGATACCGTTCTATACCGCAGCGATCTGACTCATCAGCTCATCCACGTCAATGCCGTGTACCATCGCCGCCTCCTCGAGCGTCTCGCCCTGCGCGGACGGACAGCCAAGACAGTGCATGCCGATCCCCATCAGTACGGGCGCGATCTCGGGATTCACGTTAAGCGCCTCGCCGATCGTCATATCCTTCGTAATATCCGCCATGATCTCTACCTCCGTTCCTTCATTCCGCCATGCGGAATATCTTATTTTATATTACCAACATATATTATACCATATCAGCAGGAAATCAAGCGCGAGCAAAGCGAGCATTTGATTTCACCTGATATGGTAACTACAGAATCTTTGAGTGCGCAGCACGGCGACTGCGCAGCAGACGGATTCCGGAGTCTATTATACCACATACTCCTATGGTTCAATAGTATAGTATAACCCCAATCTCCCGTTCGCGCAAGACCGCGCCGTTTCCTTATTACTTCCCGGCGTGCCAGCCGATCACAGGGCGCGCCGACGCGCTCTTTTTCTCCCGGATTTTGTGTTGCATATATTTTGCATACAATTTTCACAATTTTTTCATAATTTTTTTTGGTTTTGTATGCGAAAAAGTACAAAGCCCGACTTGACTCCCGCACTTGCTTTAACATATAATATGTGTACCGGATAAGCATTTTGGGACATTTTAGTAAAATGTCCCAAAATTCACAAAATAATAATTCAGAGGAGGCTATTTCAAAATGAGACCAGAATGGAAAGATTTTGTAGGCGGCAAGTGGGACAAAGAAGTCAACGTCCGTGACTTCATCCAGAGAAACTACCATCCTTACGATGGCGACGAGTCCTTCCTTGCAGGACCTACGCAGGACACAAAGGATCTGTGGGCGCAGGTTCTCGATCTGCAGAAACAGGAGCGTGAGGCAGGCGGCGTGCTTGATATGGACACCAAAGTCGTATCCACCATCACATCCCACGGCCCCGGCTATCTGGACAAGAGCAAAGAGAAAATCGTAGGTTTCCAGACAGATAAGCCTTTCAAGCGTTCCTTACAGCCTTACGGCGGTATCAGAATGGCAGAGAAGGCCTGCTCCGACAACGGCTACGAGGTTGACCCCGAGATCAGCGAGTTCTTCTCCACGCACAGAAAGACGCATAACGCGGGCTGTTTCGACGCATACAACCAGGAGATGAGAGCCTGCCGTTCCGCTCATATCATCACGGGTCTTCCGGATGCTTACGGACGCGGACGTATCATCGGCGATTACAGACGTGTGGCTCTGTACGGTATCGACAGACTGATTGAGGACAAACAGGAGCAGAAGGATTCCACGGGACGTGTCATGACAGACGATGTGATCCGTCTCCGCGAGGAGCTCTCCGAGCAGATGACCGCTCTGAAACTGATGAAAGAGATGGCTGCATCCTACGGTTGCGACATCTCCAAACCGGCCTCCAACGTGCAGGAGGCGATTCAGGCTACTTACTTCGGTTATCTCTGCTCCGTCAAAGAGCAGAACGGCGCCGCGATGTCCCTTGGACGTACCTCTACCTTCCTTGACATCTACGCCGAGAGAGATCTTGCCAACGGCACATTCACCGAGGAGCAGATTCAGGAGTTCGTAGATCACTTTATCATGAAACTGAGATGCGTAAAATTCGCCCGTACCCCTGAGTACAACCAGATTTTCGCGGGCGATCCGGTATGGGTAACAGAGTCCCTCGGCGGTGTCGGCGTAGACGGCCGTCACATGGTAACGAAGATGAGTTTCCGTTATCTGCACACGCTGGAGAACCTTGGACCTTCTCCCGAGCCGAACCTGACGGTTCTCTGGTCCACGAGACTTCCCGAGAACTGGAAGAAATACTGCGCGAAGATGTCCATCACGACCTCTTCCATCCAGTATGAGAATGATGACCTGATGAGAGTTGTACACGGCGATGACTACGCGATCGCATGCTGCGTATCCTCCATGGTAGTCGGCAAGGAGATGCAGTTCTTCGGCGCGCGCGCGAACCTCGCTAAGTGCCTGCTGTACGCGTTGAACGGCGGTGTGGACGAAGTTTCCAAGAAACAGGTTGGTCCTAAGTACCGTCCTGTTGTGGGCGACGTTCTCGACTATGACGACGTTATGGATAAATTCATCGACATGATGGAGTGGCAGGCGGATGTGTATGTAAACACGCTGAACATCATCCACTATATGCATGACAAATACTGCTATGAGAGAGCAGAGATGGCTCTTCATGACAGAGACGTTAAGCGTTACTTCGCAACGGGTGTCGCGGGTCTTTCCATCGTGGCAGACTCCCTGTCCGCTATCAAGTACGCTAAGGTTGAGCCGATCAGAGATGAGGACGGCGTGATCGTTGACTTCAAGACCACCGGGGACTTCCCGAAATACGGCAACGACGACGACCGCGTAGACGAGATCGCTCAGATGATCGTACACAAGTTCATGACGGCAGTCAGAAGACATCACACATACAGAAACGGTATTCCTACAACGTCCATCCTTACCATCACTTCCAACGTAACTTACGGTAAGGCTACCGGCAACACGCCTGACGGACGTAAGAAAGGCCAGCCGTTCGCACCCGGCGCTAACCCGATGCACGGCCGTGACACCCACGGTGCAGTCGCATCCCTGTCTTCCGTATCCAAGCTCCCGTTCAACGATGCGCAGGATGGTATCTCCAATACCTTCACCATCATTCCGGGCGCTCTCGGCAAAGAGGATAAGGTATTCGCCGGCGACATTGAGCTGGATCTGAACAAATAAGAGGACTTTCCCCGGAAAGTCAAAAATCCATATATGACAGATTTTTCCCAGACGTCATAATTGAAGGAGGGATTGAGAAGATATGGATAACAACCAGATGATCGAGGATTTTGTCAAGATGATGGATTCCGGCATGGCGCAGGGCGTCGGGCATGTGAATGTAGACGTCGATGACAATTCCGACAACGCTAAGAATGTACAGACCATGGGGTGCACGGATTGTTCCCGAACCCCCTTGGCCTGCAGCGTGCCGACTCTCCATGAGGGTCTGGACGACTTTAAATAGCATCGAGCCGTGCGGATTTATGGAAGAGCAGACAGCAGAAAGCTTGCTTTCGGCTGAATGATCTGACATAAATCCATAGGGCGACAGCCCGTAAACGAGCAAGCGAAAGCTGCGCAGCAGCGGGCTTGCGAGTGTAACGGCTCAATGTAGCAAAAAATATATTATAAAAGGAGGATTTTCACTATGGCAGCATCAAATGCACAGGTAGATAACTTAGTTTCTTTATTGGATGGCTACGCAACCAAGGGCGGTCATCACCTCAACGTCAACGTACTCAACAGAGATACTCTTCTGGACGCTCAGAAACATCCTGAGAACTATCCTCAGTTGACGATCCGTGTTTCCGGCTACGCTGTAAACTTCATCAAGCTTACACCGGAGCAGCAGGCAGACGTTATCTCCCGTACGTTCCACGAGTCCATCTAAACAGATGGTTCCCGTCAAGCGGCGGTAACGCTTGATCCGAAACAGTAAACGGTAAGAAAAGCGGCGCATGAGATTCATGTGCCGCCTTTTTTGATTGTCCCCATTTTCCGCTTATTTTCCGTTTTCTACGCTTTTCGCAGATACCAATTATATCCTTCAAACACCGCCTCTATGCCGCCTGTTTCAAAGATCGGCGCAAGTGTGAAACGCATCCACTCCCTTATCTCTCGTTCGTCTGCTCCGCCGCTCTCCACCGCCTCGTTGACGTTGGACTGTATCATCATAAAGTCGATAAACCCTTCCTGTCCAAAGGGATAAGCCGTTTCATAGATCGTCTGCTTTTCCATATCAAAATACGTTCCCAAGTCTTCCTGTGTCCACACCTTCTCGTCGCGTTTCGGCTTAGGAAAACGGCGCAGATATTCATTTCGATACCAGTTCGTATAACGGCTGCCGTTCGCCCCTCTCGCCGACTCGCCCGTTATCCTGTCAGTTATCCAGAAATCATAGACGAGCAGCAGACCGTTTTTGCGCATCACTTCTGCCATACGGGTCAGGAACTTATCCCGTTCAACCCAGTTCACCACGCCCGCCGCCGTTACAATATCATAAGGCTCCGGCGGTACAGGCGTCTCCTCCGCCTTCGCCGCACAGAAACGGTAGGACTCTTCCTGATACAGAGCCCAGCAGACCTGAATCATCGCCTCGGAAATATCGGTTCCCGTCACGCGCTCGCAGATCAAGCGCAGCGCCTTGGCAGAAAGACCCGCGCCGCAGCCCACGTCCAGACCGTTGTGAAACATCCCTGTTATGCCGCAGTCCCGTACCGCCCGCTCGATAGCATTCTTATGCAGCCACGGCCTTTTCGCATAACCGGCGGCGATCCTTGCCGAATCAAAAGAATAGCTGTTCATGCAATCTCCACCTCACTCCTGCGTTTCCCTGTATGGTCAGTATAATATTCCCTGATAAAACTGTAAAGAGAAGGGATTGTTTCAGTTAATGCCAAATCAATATTTCAGCATACTGTATACACACTCTGATAATGTTAATGCAAGAACAAGATTAATTATCCTATAATGTTTTTGATATGTTTTCTGTATCAGGACACCCATTCCAATCCAAGTAAGCGTTGCCGTTGTTCCAATCGTAGCTATGATAATCTCAAACAAAAGCAAAACCCATAAGGACGTGCTGTAATCTGTAATATATCCTGTCAATGCGGTAATTCCAAATAAATAAATTTTTATATTAACAAATTGTAATAAGAAACCTTTTATAAATGACGCTGATTTTTCTGTATCGTCTGCAGTCGGTTTGCTTAACGCAATATGAATTGCCAGCCATAAAATATAAGCAGCTCCTATGTATTTCATTATGCCAAGCATATTCGGCAAAAAGGCACTAACCCCAAATACAAAAACTGCACATATAATCTGTACAACATAATACCCTAAAAAAATCCCTCCAAAAAGCGGTTTTCCCTTTTTGACACCATAGTTTGATACTGTGTTGAGGGCCAGAATATTTCCCGGTCCCGGAGTGAAGGCATTGATAATTGAATAAATAAAAAAATTACCTAATACATAAATTGGCATTTTTACGCCTCCCTTCCGTTTTTATAGTTTAGCACGGAATATCATGTAATAGGTAATATCTGTTTTATATGTTATTGTATAGGTTAAACCTATGGTTTGCTTATGTTTTGTATTGTTTCAAAGCCTCAACATAAATCTCTCCTAATTCTGATAATGTTTTATCCTTGTTCAGTATGTATCCAATATGCATCACCTCATTTTCCTCCAAAGGGACTGAAATGATAGATTCTCCCTGCAGATATTTAGGAAAAATGCCACTTGAAATCGTATAACCATCCAGTCCGATCATTAGGTTTACAATAGCCGCACGGTCACTTACCTTGATACTTCTCTCTGCAGGTTCATTGCTAAAAAGTTCTTCTGAAAAATTGGAGGATTCATATGTCCCTTGTACAAAACTAAGACGGGGATATGGTTTCAGATCTTCCAGTCTGACAGATGCGCATCCTGCCAACGGGTGGTCTTTTCTTATAAAAATATGAGGCGTTGCGGTAAACAATTCAAAAAAATTCAGATTGTATTCTTCAAATAGCTTCCTCAACACATTTTCATTGCTATTGCAAAGATAAAGAATTCCCAAGTCACTAAATCTGTTGCGCACATCTTCTACGATCTGGTGCGTCTGTGTCTCATTCAGAATGAATTCAAACCTTTCCTGTCCAAAATGCTGTATCAATTCTACAAACGCATTTGTTGTAAAGGTATAGTGCTGTGTGGAAACGCAAAATCTCTGTTTTGCAGGTTTTTTATCAATATATTTTGATTCCAGAAGTTCCATCTGCTGAACTACCTGCCTTGCATACCCTAAAAATTCCATTCCCTCATTTGTCAGTGCCACGCCCGCCCTGCATCGATTGAAAATTATTACTCCGGTTTCCTTCTCCACTTCTTTGATAGCGCCGGAAAGACTCGGCTGAGAAATATACAATTCTTTTGCCGCTTCTGTAATGGAGCCTCTTTCCGCAACGATTATCATATATTTTAATTGCTGTAATGTCATACTTCCTCCAACACTATGTTCCTTATCTCTAATTGGCATCCACTATTTTCAAATCAACTCATCCCTATTCTGTCCATTATAGAGAAACCGTCTAACTTCCATAACCAAATCATCCGGATTATCATCTATTACAACATAATAAACTACATAATTCTCTACATAAATACAATAATAGGGATACTTACGCTCCCGGACAGAATGATATTAAGTGACCTTTTCATAAAGATCCTCGTAAAAAAGCGGCAGATAACGCAATCTGTACTTTTTACTGAGCATTGATTCTCCTCCGCAATTTTCCGAAAACCTCTTCATGACTCATCCGCGCTGTATCCGTTTTTTTCCTTTCAGCCGTTTGCTACCCGACGCAGTTCCCGGCACAAAACGCATACCACAACGGCGCACTTTTTGAGTTTCCCTCTGCGTTGTATAAACTCTGCAAGATCACCTCTGCATCCCTGCTGATTTTGATACAGCTTAAAATGTATGATCGATAAACTCAATATAAGGTTTTTTATTCACTTTATCCGAATTGTCCTTATACCATGTAAACGTTTCTTTTAACCCTTCATACAAATCTTTTTCGTTTGGCATCAGCTCATGCTGTTTTGACACATCAAGAAAATATTCATAATCATAAAAGCTGAAATATTTTCGCTGTTCTATATCATCATAAACATTCTTAAATCTTGCCTTTTTCCCGACCACATTGTAACACATTTCAACCCATTGACGAATCGATACCGGATTTTGATTTCCTACATTGAAAACATGGCATTGCGATTTTTTCATCAACAACACATCCATAAACTTACATAAATCTTCCACATGAAAAAATTGCAATTTCATCTCGCCGTCTTTGGGCAGATAAAAATATCTGTCGCGTAATGCACAGTCAAACACGAATGTTTCTCTGTACACATTATTCATCTGCCCATATAAGTAAGGCGGCCGCAATATATAGGCTGACGGTTTTCTTCTTAATATAACTTTTTCAGCCTCAATTTTATCTGTTCCGTATCTTCCCCAATACTTATTTTCAGCCGGTTCTGATTCCTCTTTAAATGGCTGCGTTTCGTACTCCGGGTATACAGCGCTGGAACTGATAAAAATATAATCTTCGCAATGTCCCAGAGCATCCAATAAACCATTTACCTCTTCGGCGTTATATGCTGTGTCAATTACAACATCAAAACGATAGTCGCGCAGCATCTCTCCAAGGTGAAACCTATCCGCTTGAATCAAATTTACACCTTTTGATTGTTCTCTGTTGTTTCTGTTGAGAACATACACGTCATAGCCTTTCGCCACATAGTATTCCGCAATGTACCGACTAACAAAAACTGTACCGCCTGTAACAAGGATCTTCTTCATATCTGTCCCCTTTCTGACAACCGATATGTCGTCGGTCATTTGCAGTGACGTTGCATCAAACTTTACAAGATGATGTCTCTTAAAACCAGCAATCCAATACTATAGCATGAAGAAAAATTTCATTATGCCATGCAGTTCATTACAACGCTTATCATCATTTCCTTTTCTTCCGGGTCAGACTCCGCAATCATAATCGTAAGCGCAACAAGCGTATGATCATCGATCAGTTTTTCTCCGTCTCTAAACAAAACTCCGTTTTTATTCAGAAAGTAGAGAAAAATTGTTGCGGCTATTCTTTTATTTCCGTCTGAAAAGCTATGATTCTTTGTTACAAAATATAATAGGTTTGCTGCCTTTTCCTCCAATGTTGGATACACATCTTTCCCGTCAAAGCTCTGATAAATTGCTCCTATGCTTCCCTTAAAGGATTCGTCCTTTTCATTACCGAACAGGGAACTCTTGTCCATATATTTCATGGAATCAATAATCTTTCTGCATTCTTCATATGTTAAGACATATATCGCCTTGTTACCCTTTGGTCGTTTCATATTCTGGTGATCATACGCATCCAACAGTTCCAGCGCCTGACTATATCTTTCCACTACCGACAAAACCTGTTTTGTATCCAGCTTTTCCGATACTCTTTTCATGATCCGTATTACCTCATTTAGCTGATTCATACGGTTATAATTCACAGAATATCCTTTGATTATGTATTCTTTCAATACAGAATTAGCCCAGCGCCTGAACTCAACGCCTCGCCTTGATTTTACCCGATAACCCACAGAAATAATGACATCCAGGGTATAAAACGGCACCTGTTGCTTCACTCCATCAACACGCATTTTTTGCGTGTTGTTCTCTCTTTCAACTTCTCCTTCCGAAAACACATTGTTAATGTGCTTTCGGATTGTTTTTTCATCTCTCTCAAACAGTTCTGCCATCTGATTGGCACTGAGCCACACCGTATCATTCCTGACCGAAACAGGCAATGTTATACTTTTATCCTCTGTTTCAAATATCACAATTTCATCTTCCGGCATATGCAGCATATCTCCTGTATCTACTGTTTTATTTCTTAAACTCGCACAAAATAATTATAGCACATTAAAAATAAACATAGCTGCCGAATAATTATATTCCCTTCTTCAATCGTCCATCAATACCTTCCAATAATAGTGCGCATATATAATTTTAAAAAACATCGTCCGTTTCACTTCCATGTCAGCAAATTTTTTACCGTCCGCCAGTATATAATAGTTTTTATTTGCAATATCGTAATGAACGGCAAATTCTTTGTCAAAATCGTATTGGACGGCGCTGTATACTCCTGTATCAATCCACATTTGTTTCAGATTGCGCTGGTATTCTATCGTTTCGGGAATGATTTCATCAACCAGCTTTTCCAGCGTCACACTGCTTAAAACTTCATATTTGAACATCGATTCCCCATCCGGCAGTCCCTTCCTGAGTTCACTTAGTTCTGTGTCATTGCTGCCCTGTACCGATACAAAGGATCTGCCATGGTGTAAATCATAGAATCTGCCAATCTGCATAACCGTTTCCGGAAAAAACGGTATCAGCAATCCGCCTGTAAAAAAGACCATCAAACTATAATACATGGCATAATGATACCATCTGATGTCGGTGATCCACTCTTTTCTGCCGGCGTGATAAAATACCGCCCGCTTAAACATCATGCGGAAAACAAAAAATAATACTATTGCAAATGGAAGAAATAATATGTTTTTCATTCTGTCCGGTCGTGAAATAGGATTTTGGGAGATAATCTCCCATTAACCATGCTACATCTGCATTATATATCCCATGGTATTAACAAACAAGTTATTCTATAATAATACTCTGAAACCATCAATTTTTTATGAGAAAATATCGGGCTGTGCAGACCAGCGAATGATTGTATTCCACCCGCCCATGTGTTATACTCAAATCATATCGTAAAGGAAACAAAACCGCGGTGGCGGGCGTCTTCCTCTGCCTTTCCGACAGGGGCTGAAAACAAGTATAGCGAATAAAGGAGCACACACTATGCAGGGACGGATTCATTCATTAGAAAGTTTTGGCACCGTGGACGGTCCGGGCACACGTTTCGTCGTGTTCGTACAGGGTTGCCCCATGCGGTGCGCCTACTGCCACAATCCCGACACCTGGGACATGAACGGCGGCACTCTGATGGAGCCGGCCGAAATCTTCGAGCAGTATCTGCGCAATCAGGATTTCTACAAGAACGGCGGCATCACCGTCACGGGCGGCGAGCCGCTGATGCAGGTAGATTTTCTCATCGATCTGTTTACGATCGCAAAAGAGCACCATGTGCACACCTGTATCGACAGCTCGGGAATCGCCTACAAGAAAAACGCCAACCCGGAATGGCTGGCCAAGCTGGATCATCTGATGGAACTGACGGATCTGGTCATGCTGGACATCAAGCATATCGATCCCGAGAAACACAAGGAGCTGACCTCTCAGCCCAACGACGGCATTCTGGCTTTCGCCGAATATCTGGACGAAAAGCATGTGGACGTGTGGATCCGCCATGTGGTCGTGCCGGGGATTACGGACGACGACGAATATCTGTACAAACTCGGCTATTTCATCGGCGGTCTGTCCAACTTAAAGGCGTTGGACGCGCTTCCCTATCACACCATGGGTAAGCCCAAATACGAAAAACTCGGCATGAAATATAAGCTGGAGGGCGTCGAACCCATGGACAAAAACAAGCTGATCGAGAAGAAAGAAGTCATCTTAAACGGCATCCGCGCAAGGCGGAAAGAATTGGGGCGCTGATCACTCAGCGCCCGTTTCCACATCTTCAGGTTCCTACGCCTTCAGGCAAGCAGTTCCTCCCACTCCCGGCTGTCCCGCATAAAGCCGAACGTCTCCTCATCCTCCCGAAACATGGTCAGCAGTTCGCCCCTGACTTTATCGTATACCGCCTCGCTGCTCCCGGCCGCCGACAGCCCCAGTTTTTTTCTGTGTTCGCGGATCACTTGTCCGATCTGTATATTCATGTTCTTTTACCTCCGTTTATTCCCGCGAGCAATGAGCCAAGTGCCGTGCTTGCACGAGCATTTGGCGAATGCCGCGAGGGTCAAATACCCCGCAGCTTGCTGCGTTGCAAGTTTGATACCCCGTCAGCTTGCTGCGGGGTCTTTGATTTTCGCGGGCAACGAGCCGGGTGGACGTGCGCACGTCCATTTGGCGAATGCCGCGAGGGTCATCTGTAAAAACTCTCCGTGCGGTCATGGGGCCTCCGTCTGCACACCTATATCATAGCAAAACAAAATTTTCCGTACAACTGACCGTTTTTTAAGAATCGTTCCCATTTTCTTAACGGGAAGTTAATACTTAAAAGAATGAAACTTTTCCCCTTGTATCTTCCCCCTTTTTATATTACAATAAGATAGCAGATTGATAACATTCTATCAATCATACACAGTCTCACAATATAAGGAGGATAACAATTATGGCATATGTAATCAGTGACGCTTGTGTTGCATGCGGCGCGTGCGAGGCTCAGTGTCCTGTCGGCGCGATCAGCATGGGCGACGGCAAATTTGAGATCGATCCCGACAAATGTATCGAATGCGGTTCCTGTGCAGGCGTTTGCCCTACAGGTTCCATCTCTCAGGGTTAATTCCGATCAGAGACAAACATAGAATGAGAGAACTGCTCTGCGGCGGTTCTCTCATTTTCCGTTTACGCACCGTTATACTTTTTTCTTGCCCTTGCCAAACTTCTCCCTCGGCTTGTGGCGTTCCCTGATCATCTCGTCGATCCTGCGGTAGTGTTCCTCCTCCTCTTTCCAGTGCTGTTCCTCGCGCTCCTCCTGCATACGGAACCGGTAATCCAGCTCTTTCAATATGCTATCTTTTACCTCGGTACACAACTCCCTGTTTGCCGTCCTGACCGCCTCCGTGATCATATGATGTAACAGATACTGCAGTCTGGCAGCCTTTTGATTTTTCTCATTCTCCGGACTTTCGTCCGGTTGTTCCTGCACCGTCACCTCCTCCGTGCCGCCGGACAGCGCCACCACATATTTGTGCGGCCTGTTAAAGAGCATCTCCTCATTCTCATTCTCCTTTGCCTTGTCCTCCACGCGTTCCTTTACCATCTCCATAAGCTTGTCCCTCCCGGTCTGTGTCTGGTCGTTGGATTTTTCAGTCTCCTGCGGCTGCGCTTTTCCTTCCGGCTGTATCTTGAACAGTACCGTGCGAATCGCTTTTAACTGTAATCCCTGCTCCTTAAGCGCCCTGATCTCCTTAAGCTTCTCTATATCCTGTTCCGTATAACAGCGGTGTCCCATCTCGTTGCGCTTGATTGGCAGCTGCAATTCTTCCTCCCAATAGCGCAATACATGAGTCTCCACCTGTACTTTTTTGGCCGCCTCCGATATGTAGTAGATCGTTTCCTGTTCCATACAGCTCCCTCCCAAATTTTTTTTAAACACAAAAAGAGACTCTCCTCTCGGGATCGTCTCTTTCGTACATTTTTTTGCGATTCTCTTATGTAAATCCTCTGCCGGCTTGGGGCCGCATCTCCTTGTTGGCAAACTTCGTGTACTCCGGCAGCCATACCAGCTCCACCGTGCCGATCGGGCCGTTTCTCTGTTTCGCTATTATGATCTCAGCGATGCCTTGTTTCTCCGTATCTTTATTGTAGTAATCGTCCCTGTAAATAAACATCACCACGTCGGCGTCCTGCTCGATGGCTCCGGATTCACGCAGATCCGACAGCATCGGCCTGTGATCGGGCCGCTGCTCCACCGTGCGGTTGAGCTGTGACAGCGCGACTATGGGCACGCGCAGCTCTCTCGCCAGCGCTTTCAATGACCGGGAAATATCGGATATCTCCTGCTGTCTGGAATCCGTCGATCTTCCGCTGCCGGACATCAGCTGCAAATAATCGATAATGACCATCTGCAGATCATGCTCCAGCTTATACTTACGGCATTTGGAGCGCAGCTCCGAAATGCTGATGCCGGGCGTATCGTCAATAATCAGATTCGATTTTCCGATAATTCCCGCGCTCTCGATCAGCTTCTCCCATTCAATGTCAGACAGATTGCCCGTCCGCAAATGCTGAGCGTCCACTTTAGACTCCATGGAAAACAGTCGGTTCACCAACTGTTCCTTGGACATCTCCAAGCTGAAGATCGCCACCGTCTGTCCCTGCTTGAAAGCCACATACTGGGCTACATTCAACACAAACGCGGTCTTTCCCATGGACGGTCTGGCCGCCACCAGAATGAAATCAGAAGGCTGCAATCCCGCAGTCTTATAGTCCAAATCTAAAAATCCCGTGGCTATGCCGGTCACGTTCCCCTTATTGTGAGACGCCCTCTCTATGGTATCCATCGCATTCAGAACGATCTGTCTGATAGGCACGAATTCCCCCGTATTCCTGCGCTGGACAAGATCGAAAACGCGTTTCTCAGTATCGGCCAGTATATCCTCCAAGCTGTCCTTGCCCACATAACATGTGTTGGCGATCTCCTCATTGAGACGTATCAACCTGCGCAGCGTCGATTTCTCCGCCACGATGTTCGCATAGTATTTTACATTTGCCGACGTGGGAACCGCCGTGACCAGATCGCGTATGAACTCCGGACTGCTCACCTCCGGCGGCACATCCTTCTCCTTCAGACGATCCTGCAGGGTGACCAAGTCTACCGGTTTCCCCTCGTCGTTCAGCTCCACCATCGCGTCAAAGAGCACGCCGTACTGCTTATTATAAAAATCCTCCGCGAGAACGATCTCCGACGCGACCACGATGGCCTCTCTGTCCATGATCATAGAACCGATGACAGATTGCTCCGCCTCAATGCTGTGCGGCAATATTCTCTTCAGTAACGCCTCTTCCAAACCCGCCACCCGCTCTCCAGAATGCTAGTTATCTTCCACTACTTTTACCCGTAATTTTCCCGTCACCTTCGGATGCAGCTTGACGCTCACCTCATAGACGCCCAACGCTTTGATCGCCTCGGGAAGCTGGATCTTTTTCTTGTCCAGCTCCAGGGCGCACTGTTCTTTGGCCGCTGCCGCGATCTCCTTCGATGAGACGGAGCCGAAGGCCCGTCCGCCCTCTCCGGATCTCATCTTGAGCACGACTTCCTTGGTCTCCAACGCCTTGGCAAGCTCCTGCGCCTTCTCCAACTGCTCCTTGGCAACTTTGTCCGCATTTGCCTTCTGTAATTTCAGATCGTTCCTGTTGGCGGCGTTTGCCTCCACACCCAGCTTTTTCGGCAAAACATAATTTCTGGCGTAGCCGTCGCTCACATTCACGATCTCACCCTTTTTGCCTAAGGATTTGACATCCTCCAGTAAGATAATTTTCATATATTATGCCTCCAATTCGCCTTCCTCTATCATCGCATCCAGCGTTCTCTTGATCGCGACGATCCCTTCCTCAACCGAGCCGTTCTCGATCTGTGCGCCCGCGATGTTTAGGTGTCCGCCGCCGCCCATGCGCTCCATGATCACCTGCACGTTCACCTCGTCGATGGAACGCGCGCTGATATAGATAATGCCATTGTAGGGCGTCAGGATAAAGCTGGCCTTAATGCCCTTGATGTTCAGCAGCTCATTGGCCGCCTGCGCGCCCACCACGGTAGGGCTGGCCACATCCTCGCCCATGCACACGGAGATGGCATACGCCTCTCTGTAAATTTCCGCCTGACTGACCGCATCCGCTTTCGCTTTGTATTCCGCCGCGTCGTCGCGGAACAGTTTCCTGACGCGGGTCACGTCCGCGCCGTTACGCCTCAGGAAAGCGGCGGCCTCAAAAGTTCTGACGCCCGTCTTCGTCATGAAATTGTTGGTGTCTATCATGATGCCGGAGTACATGCAGTCAGCCTCCTCCGGGCGCAGTTTCAGATTGTCGCTGATATACTGCAGGATCTCGGAAACCATCTCGCAGGCGGAGGACGCATACGCCTCGATATAGGACAGCGTCGCGTTCTCGATCACTTCCGAACCCTGTCTGTGGTGATCCAAGACCACCACAGATTTGCATCGTTTCAAAAGCTCCGGGCACTCCGTGATACTCGGCTTATTCACGTCCACAACTACCAGGACCGCATTGCCTCCCACCATCTCGAGAGCCTGTCCGTTGTTGATGATCATGTCATCCTCGTACTCGTCATTGTTCCTAAACATCTCCACCATAGGCTGCATGGACGACGTCACATCGTTGAGTATGATGTGCGCCTTTTTATCCAAAGCTTTGGCAACCCTGTATATCCCCACCGACGCGCCGAAACTGTCCACGTCTCCCATGCGGTGCCCCATGACGTATACCTCGTCCTTGACGGAGATGATCTCCTTGAGGGCGTGGGCCTTCACTCGAGCCTTAACGCGCGTACTCTTCTCGACCTGCTGGCTCTTGCCGCCATAGTAGACCACATTCACGGGCATCTTGACAACCGCCTGGTCGCCGCCGCGCCCGAGCGCTATGTCGATGGCGTTGCGCGCAAATTCATAATTCTGCGTATAGCTCAGACCGTCAAGCCCCATACCGATACTGATGGTGACAGCCATCTCATTGCCGATATTGACGGTCTTGACGTCTTCCAACAGATCAAAGCGGCTCTCCTGCAGCTGTATCGCCGCCTCTTTGCGCATGATCACGAAATACTTGTCCTTCTCCAGTTTCTTGCAGATACCGTCCACGGACGCAATATACTTGTTTACCTTACGGTCGATCAGGGCGATCAACAGGGAGCGTCTCACTTCCTCCACGCTCTCCAGCGCCTCGTCATAATTATCCAGATAGATCAAACCGACAGCCAGCGACTGATTGTCAACTTCCTTCAGAGCGATCTTCAACGCCGTCTCGTCAAACAGATACAGGGCGATCAGATAGCCATTATAACCTTTCGCATCGATAATATCACTGTTTTCCGCCATCTCCTTCAAGGAGATTTTTTTCAGCTTGGCAACATAATTCCCCGACTCGTACTCCAGATCGAACTCTGCCGTCTCTTCGCCGTTCATACCCGGCAGCTTGTCCTTCGTGATCGACGGGAACAGAGAAGTGATGGATTTTCGAAATCCCTTCTCCTGATGTACGACCTTCTCAAACGCTATGTTCGTCCAAATGACCTTGCCGTTGTCATCCAACAGCGCGTGCGGCAGTTCCAGATCGCGCAGCAGCCGCCTCTGAATCTGTCCGTACTGTGTGGCAAAACTGATGAGCTCGTTCATGATGACCGGCTTGTTGTAGAACATCATTGCCAGGATAATGGCAATATAGAATATAATAAATCCGCTGAGTACCAGTCCCGCCCTATAGTCGATCATGTAGATCAGAATATCCACAACGACCAGCAACAGCCCCAGATATAAAGAAGACTGTATATAAGCCTTCAGCCTTCCCTTTAGCTTAACGCTGTTTTTCATCATATTTTCATCCATCCATATCGCATAAATACACAATTTTATGCTTACACAACATTATAAGTATAGCATTTTTTATACCTTCCTGCCACTCCAATATATAGACTTTTTTTCCGCAAAAATGACATGATATGGTATGCAAAACAAGAAACCCGGCCGCAGCACGGTCGGGTTTCGGGTCAGCTCTTTAGTCCTGAACGTAAGGCATGAGCGCCACATGTCTTGCGCGCTTGATCGCTACCGTCAAGGCACGCTGATGCTTTGCACAGTTGCCGGTAATCCTCCTGGGAAGGATCTTGCCTCTCTCAGACACATATCTCTTCAGCTTGTTCGTGTCCTTGTAATCGATCACGTTATCTTTGCCGCAGAAGACGCATACTTTCTTTCTTCTGCGCATTCCGCCTTTTTTCTTAGCGGGAAAATCCGGCTTGTCTGTTTTATTAAATGCCATGGTCATTGCCTCCTTCTAAAATCAAACAATTAGTTGAATGGCAGTTCCTCGTCGATCCCGTCAGGAATATTCATGAAACCGTCGCCGGCCGCCGCCGGCGCGGGTCTGTTCGCGGGAGCGAAACCGCCGTCATTATTGTTTCCGGCGCTGTTCTTGCTCTCGGCGAATTCCTGATCCTCCACTATAACCTCGGTCGTGTATACCCTGACGCCGTCTTTATTCGTATAGCTGCCCGTCTGGATACGTCCCGTGACCGCGATCTTCGTCCCCTTGTGCAGATATTTCTCCGCGAACTCGCCTGATCTTCCAAAAGCGACACAGTTGATAAAATCCGCAGTCTGGTCATCATTGTTACGATTGAATCTGCGATCTACAGCCAGTGTATATCTCGCAACTGCCGTGGCGTTCTCTCCCTGAGAATATCTCACCTCGGGATCTCTTGTCAAACGCCCCATAAGTATCACTTTGTTCATAAAAACCTCTTTCTATTTCTCGTCCTGTCTGACGCACAGATACCTGATGACGTTATCCATGATGCGGATACGGCTCTCGATCTCAGCGGGCGCGGTACTCTCTGCCTCAAACTGGATGAAGTAGTAGTAAGCCTCTTTCATTTTCTGGATCTCGTAAGCCAGTTTCTTCTTACCCCAGTCATCCACATTGGTGATCTGTCCGCCGAATCTTTCTACCAGAGCCTTCGCCCTCTCCAGGGTAGCGGCTCTCTCGTCATCTTCGATCTTTGCACTAACAACAACGGCTAACTCGTATTTGTTCATGCTTTTTCCCTCCTTTTGGTCTCTGGCCCCTTCCGAAAAAGGAGCAAGGATGATTGACTGTTCAGCCAAAAATTAGTATATCACGAGTCTTTATCATAACATAGTAGTCAACGATCCGCAAGTGGTTTTTCGGAATTTTCCCTGATTATTTCCCTGATATTTTTCTCCGCCTGTCTGCGCGCGATCATGATCTGATGGCCGCAGCCGACGCATTTCAGGCGAAAGTCCGCTCCCGTCCGCAGCACCTCCCACTCCTTGGAGCCGCAGGGATGCGCCTTCTTCATCTTCAAAATATCTCCTACCTGAATGTCCATACATACCCCCGACACTAATCAAGCTGCGAGAAGATCTCTCCGATGCTGCCCTGCACGATCAGGTTGGCGATATTGTCTCTCGGTGTGGGCGTCTTATTCACCAGCACCAGCTTGTTGCCGCTGTAATAGTCGAGCAGCCCGGCCGCAGGATAGACCGCGAGCGATGTACCGCCCACAATGAGCACGTCGGCCTCGCTGATGTAGCGCACGGAATCCGAGAGGGTCTTCTGATCCAATCCCTCCTCGTACAGCACCACATCCGGCTTGATACTTCCTCCGCAGACGCTGCATTTCGGCACGCCCTCGGAGTGCAGGATATATTCCGCGTCGTAGAACGCGCCGCATTGCTCGCAGTAATTGCGCAGGACGGAGCCGTGCAGCTCCAGCACGACCTTGCTCCCGGCCGCCTGATGCAGCCCGTCGATGTTCTGGGTGATCACCGCCTTGAGTTTTCCCTCCCGCTCCCACTGCGCGAGTTTCAGATGCGCCGCGTTGGGTTTCGCATCCGGGCACAGCATCTTGGCGCGGTAAAACCGATAAAACTCGTCGGTCTTCTGCCGATAAAATGTGTGGCTCAGGATCGTTTCAGGCGGATAGTCATACTGCTGGTGATACAGTCCGTCCACGCTCCTGAAATCCGGGATGCCGCTCTCGGTGGACACGCCGGCGCCGCCAAAAAATACAATATTATCGCTCTCCTTCACCCACCGGCGAAGTTGTTCCAACTGTTCCATACACCGCACCTCCGCATTCTTATCTTTTACTTTCCTCTATTTATGCTGTCCCAATTCCAATCTGTTGACCGCGGAGAAGATCGCCCGCACGGACGCCCTCGTGATATTGGAGCTTACCCCTACGCCGTAGGTGACTCTCCCGCTCTCCACATCCAGCAGATGAATATAGGCCGCCGCCTGAGAGTTGGAGCCGCTCTGCAGCGCATGCTCCTCGTAGTCGAGGATCTTGACGTCAATATCCAGTTCTTCCTGCAGTCCTCGTTTCGCCGCATCGATGGGGCCGTTGCCCACCGCCTCGAAAGTTTTCTCCACGCCGTGATCCGTGTAGACGATCGTGACCTTCGTGTCGAACTGCGTCTTCGTCTCCCCGCTCAGATCGTCGATGCGCAGCTTGCGGAAATGGAACGGTTCTTTCTGATCCAGATACTCTTTCCTGAAACTCTCCATGATCTGATCCGGGGACACCTCGCCCTGTTTCTCGGAAATATCCTGGATAACATTGGCGAACTCCTTGTGCATCCCCTTCGGCAGCTTGAATCCAAAATAGGTGTCCATAATGAACGCCACCCCGCCCTTGCCGGACTGGGAATTGATGCGTACGATGGGCTCGTACTCTCTGCCGATGTCGGCGGGATCGATCGGCAGATAGGGCACCTGCCAGATCTCGCTGCCCCTCTCCTTCATCGCCTTGACGCCCTTGTTGATGGCGTCCTGATGCGACCCCGAGAAGGCGGTGAACACCAGCTTGCCGGCATAGGGATGCCTGGGATGGATCGGGATCTTGCAGCATCTCTCGTAGATCTCAATGCTCTCGTTCACGTGCTCTATGGCAAGTCCGGGATCGATGCCCTGAGAGAACATATTGTAGGCGAGATTCATGATGTCCACGTTGCCCGTTCTCTCGCCGTTGCCGAACAGCGTACCCTCCACGCGCTCCGCGCCTGCAAGCATCGCCAGCTCCGCGCTGGCCACGCCAGTACCCCTGTCATTGTGCGGGTGCACGCTCAGGATGATACTCTCCCTGTTCTTAAAATGTTTGTTCATCCATTCGATCTGGTCCGCGTACACATTGGGCGTGTTCATCTCCACCGTGGAGGGCAGATTGATGATCATGGGGTTCTCCTTCGTGGGCCCCCACTCCTCCTGTACCGCCGTACAGATCTCCAGCGCGAAATCCAGCTCCGTCCCTGTGAAACTCTCCGGCGAATACTCCAGGATGATCTTGCCCGGGAATTTCTCGGCATGTCTCTTGACCATCTTCGTTCCTTCCACCGCGATGCCGATAATCTGTTCGCGGTTCATGTTGAACACCACATCGCGCTGCAGCGTGGAAGTGGAGTTGTAGATGTGCACGATTGCCTGCTTACAGCCCTGAATGGACTCAAACGTCCGCTCTACCAACTCCTCGCGGCACTGTGTCAGCACCTGCACCACCACGTCGTCCGGGATCAGTTTGCGGTCTATAAGCTGCCTGAGAAAGTCAAATTCAATCTGGCTGGCCGCCGGAAATCCGATCTCGATCTCCTTGAATCCCAGCTTGATCAGATAGTTAAAAAATTCAATCTTCTCCGAGACGATCATGGGATCGATCAGCGCCTGATTGCCGTCGCGAAGATCCACGCTGCACCATACGGGCGCCTTCTCGATCTCCCTATTCGGCCACTGTCTCTCCGGATAATCCACCACCGGATTTTTGCGGTAACGTTTGTAATTTAACATTGTTCTTCCTCCACTTCCCTATTTGCATATATAAAAAGAAAAGCCCGTTGTACACAACGGGCCATAACAGATAGCGCTATTCACCGAGTCCGCTCTCGATCGCCTTGACCAGAGCTTTCAACGCCTCTTCCTCGTCTTCGCCATCACACACAAATTCGATCTCGTCGCCGCACTTGACACACGCGCCCAGCACGCTCAACACACTCTTGGCATTCGCTGTATTATCCCGAAATGTAAAGGTTATCAAAGATTTAAACTGCATTGCCTCCTTACATAGGATGCCTGCTGGTCTTAGATGTAGCCCGGTCGGGTTTTTGATGATCACCTTTTGGCTTACCATACCCTTTATCCTCCAACTCTGATTCCGGCTGTCTCATGCCCCCAATCACAGCCTACTCTTAACTATATCATTTTTTCCCAAATATCACAAGGGCTATAACATAATATTCTGGATCAGTTCAGCTAATTTTTTCGCCTCTGCCTCGATCATTTTCTGATCCTTGCCCTCGATCATAACTCTCACAAGCGGCTCTGTGCCGGAAGGTCTGATCAGCACCCGTCCCTCGCCGGCGAACTTCCTGTTCAGCTCGTCGATGGCCTCCGCGATCTCCGGATAATCCATGTATTTCTCTTTCTTGTGGTTGGGCACTTTCGCGTTCACAAGCGCCTGCGGCATCACTTCCATGATATTCTTCAGCTCCGAAAGCGGCTTGCCCGTCTCCACCATCACCTGAAGGAGATGCAGGGCGCTGAGGAGCCCGTCGCCCGTCGTATTCTCATCCAGGAAGATCACATGCCCTGACTGCTCGCCGCCAAGACTGGCGCCGATCTCCCGCATTCTCTCCAACACATAGCGGTCCCCCACCTTCGTCTGTTCGATGTGGATGCCGTTTTCCTCTCCCATCAGGAAGAATCCCAGATTGCTCATGACCGTGGCAACGATGGTGTCATGATTCAGCCTGCCGTTCTGTTTCATATAATTGCCGACCAGCGCCATGATCTGATCGCCGTCCACGATGTTGCCCAATTCGTCTACTGCCAGCAGCCTGTCGGCGTCGCCGTCAAACGCCAGCCCCACATTGGCCTTCTCGTAGACCACCTTTGCCTGCAGCTCGCCCATATGCGTAGAGCCGCAGTTCGCATTGATATTCGTCCCGTCAGGATTGTTGTGGATAGCTACGACCTCCGCCCCCAGCTCTTTCATCGTCTCCACCGATGTATAGAAAGAGGCGCCTTCCGCACAGTCCAGTACGATCTTCATGCCGCGCAGATCCACGTTGACCGCCTTCATGGCATGGTTGATGTACTCTTCTCTGGCGTCCGTCCGATACTTGATCTTGCCGACGCCCGCGCCCGTGGGAAACTTCACGCCCTGCATCCCGCTCTTGATCAGCGCCTCGATCTCGTCCTCCAGCGAATCGGGCAGCTTATAGCCGTCGCCGTCAAAAAATTTGATGCCGTTGAACTCCACCGAATTGTGGGAGGCTGAAATGACCACTCCGGCGTCCACCTTGTATTTTCTCGTAAGGTACGCCACCGCCGGCGTAGGCACGATACCCACGTACACGGCGTTCGCGCCGACAGAACAAGCGCCCGCCATCAGTGCGTTGGCGAGCATATCCCCCGATATTCTCGTATCACAGCCCACCATGATCGTCGGCTTGTGCGCATGTTCTTTTGTGAGCACATAGGCACCCGCCTGCCCCAGCTGCATCGCAAGCTGCGGCGTCAGCTCCTCATTCGCAACTCCCCTGACGCCGTCTGTACCGAATAATCTACCCATGACAATCTCTTTTCCTTTCCTGCCGTCTTCTCTATTCTCTCTCCGTAAGGTGCACCTGCACTTCCTGCTCTTCCCATACGATCCCCGAATCCTCCGGAAGATCTACCGTTATCGGGACCTGGTAATAACCGCTCTGCACCTCTTCGATCTCCTCTCTCTCAAGCCAGTCCGCCAGATCGACGCTCGCGCCCAGATCGCTCAGGCTGACTGCCTGAAACTCTCCGATAAGTCCTAAGAGGGCAATGTTACAGTACTCCTCGGGATCTGTGATGACCGCCTCAAACCCTGCGGGAATACCGCTGATCCGAATATCTTCCACACGGACAGACAGCGTGCGCCGTATCTCCTGTCCCACGAAAACCGTGATCTCTGCGACGCCGTCAAAATCCGTCTCCGCCAGCCTGACGCCGTCCGGCAGATACTCTTTGAGATTGACCTGCGTGACCACGTCCTCCGTCGCATCGGTCACGTCGATAACGCCCTCCGGGATCTCGATGGAGTCAAGATTCTTCACGATTGCCGATCTGCCCGCTATGACAACGCTGCCTTTCGTACTCTCAGATTCTCCCGTCAGGCGGTAACCGTCCGCGGGCTCCCCCGACACGGCAAAGTTGACGGGAACAGTCTTCGTCTCCAGAATCTCCACATTGACGCGCACACGAGAGATATTTCTCTCCAGACCCGCCGCATTGATCTCATTGCCATTCGCATCATACAGGCGAAGGTCCGCGTCTGTTCCAATGTTGCTTGTGAAACCGGACACATCCACGTCCGCCTGCACCGTGGCGATCTGCGAGACCACCGATTTGGGCCCGGATATCCTGAGCAGATTCTGCTCTGTGGACACGTCGCCCAACATATAGCCCTCTCGCACCTCGCCAGACACATTGGCCCGGATCGGAAGCGATCTGGTCTGTTTATCCTCTATCTTTAATTCCACTCTGTCAATGTTCCCGCTGATGCTCTCCAGCTTATCATTGTACTTGTTGGTGGACAGCCTGATCGCGATCGTGTCCAGACTGGACAGTTCCGCCATATCCGCGGTCGCGACCACATTGCTCTCATCCAGCGTATCGATGACCGAGCGCGGCGCATAGATCGTCACCGTGTCGATCATATCCGTGCCGTTCAGCACTTCATAGACCTGCCCCCGCTCAGTGATCAGATCCGTATTTTTGATCGTCACGGGCACATCGGAAACCCGCAGTGAGTCGATCGGATCGTTGATATTGGTGACCACGAGCCACAGCGTCACGGCAAACAGGAAGGAGCCCAGCTTCAGTCCCCAATTTTTGGTAAGCAGATTATTTCTCATTTCTGGACCTGCCTTTCCACAGCTTACGCTTTTTCTCCTCAACAGGCTTATTCTGAATATCCGCCAATCTGGCTCTCAGTCTGTCGGCGTCAAGTCCTCTCTCCAGCTGTCCGTTATAGGCAACGCTGATCTTGCCTGTCTCCTCGGACACGATCACCGTCAGGGAGTCCGTCACCTCCGAGATCCCCACGCCCGCCCTGTGTCTTGTGCCAAGCTCTTTGCTGAGCGCCATATTGTCGGACAGCGGCAGATAACAGGTCGCCGAGACGATCCGGTTGCCCCGCACGATCACCGCTCCGTCGTGCAGCGGCGTGTTGTGCTCAAATATGTTGATCAAAAGCTGACTCGACACGATGCCGTCCACATCGATGCCCGTCCTCTCGTACTCGCTCAGGGGCTGCTCCTGCTCGATCACGATCAGCGCCCCTGTCTTCACCTTTCCCATCTCAAAGGACGCCTTGACGATCTCGTTGATCGTCCGGTCGGAGAAACGCCCTTCCTCAGATTTGCCCGAATCAAACGGAAGCACGGAAGAGAAGATCTTTTTCTGGCCCAACTCCTCCATCGCCTTGCGAAGCTCTGGCTGCAGCATGACGACTATCGCGATTGCCGCAATGTTGAACACATTCGTTACGATCCACAGGATCGTGTTCATCCTGAAGACCGCAGCGATCAGAATAAATACCGCGATCACCGTGACGCCCTTTAAAAGCGCCCACGCCCGCGTGTTCTTGATCCACACTAAGATATGATATGCGAGAAATGTCAGAATAACGATCTCTACAATATCCGACCAGTGGATTGTCGGCACATGCAGATTGGAAAAATATATCGCGATCAGTCTATTCAGTTGCTCCATTGCACGCCTCACCACCTATTCTTTTTGCTATAGATCCATCTCGTTTATATCCATATTACAAGTTCGCTTTTTTAATGCGTACTTCTTGTTTTCTGTACTGTCCCGGTCCTCTGGCTGTTGATCTGTTTTACCTTCTTCTCCGGCTTGGACACGACCACCTTCGGCACCGCCTTGACATAATAGTAATACTCGTCATCCTCGAACTGCACTTTCTCCGTCCTGCTGTAATCCACGTTAAACACAAAAAACTGCAGGATGAGTACAAGCAGATACGCGACGATATTGCCAAAGATCACGCCAAACAGACCTACGTTGATGTCAAACATCAAGTCGCCCATCAGGAGTACCATAATGTCAACCACGACCCCCGCGACCATGGCGATCGTCCACGCGTAATCGATGCTCAGCCGCCTGATCAGATAAACAATGATCACCGTTGTGGCAAAGGCCGCGATCACGACTGCCATCTCTCTGTTTTTGAGTATGCCGTCAATGATAAAGCGGAACTTCGCCGCAGTCTCCTCATCTGCCATCGCCGCTATCGCGGCCCCGTTCTGTACCACATAGTGGATCATATAATAAGCGATCACGCCGCAGGCCACCGACACGGCGGAGGCGGGCGTCCCGATCAGTCCCATCGACAGCGGGAGCACATACGGTATTTTGAGCAGGAAACATACCGGCATCAGCACGACCACGATCGTATCCTTGGGCGAAAACCGCAGATACAGCAGGAACATAAGCAGGAATCCGGCTCCCACCACCACAGCGCACTCCAGACTGAACGAATACAGATGGAGCAGCGCAAACAGAGCCGACATGATAACAATAAAATTCATCGGCATAAAGGAACACATCAATGCGACGATCAAAACCAGCGTCAGCTTATCTATACTCTCCATATAGCCCACACGGGAATTGATGAGCAGCAGGGAGATAAGGGCAAGCGTGAACTTCAGAAACGGCGTAATGTATACCTCATATTTGCTGTATAGAGTTATTATGATCTGTTTCATAACAAGTAAGGTAGTCATGGTTTATCCTTTCACTTTCCGTACACTTACAATTCTTTTACTGCTTATACATCTCCGCCAGCCTGCGCAGATTCATTTGATACACCCTTAGGCTCTTGACCGCTCTGTTGTATCGCATCATATAGACGATATAGGAGATTACGGCATACGCGCCCACTGTCCAAAGATACTGTTTGAGCGTATGCAGCGCAAATTCCAACAGATCCATCTTGTAAATATCTGTCATAAACACTTCGAAATCATAAAAAATGTACATGCCAAAGACCACTATAAATGCAATGGTTGCACTTATAATGGACTTCAACACCTGCCAGCCTATATAATCGCTGCGAAAATAGCTGCCTATGGCCACATTCCTCTTGCCGTCGTTCTCCTCGTAAGACGCCATTTTCGTCATCAGGATTATTCTCTTTTCATTCAGCATACAAATCTCCTAACCCAAGAAACGCATCTTCGGATTGTCGCGGGGATCCTTCTTGGGCTTAGACTCCTGCTTAGGCGCCTGAGGTTTCTCGATACTGTGGCTGAGCTGGTTCGCCATACTGTTCTTGCACTTCTCACAGAAACGCCCGCTCTTGATCGGCTTGCCGCACTTCTCACACTCCAGCTCGATACCGGAATCTTCCGACAATTCCAGCCGTTCATCCCTCAGCCACGCCTGGATCTGATTCTGCGACACATCGCAGGCCTCCGCGACTTCCGCGATCGTAACATGCCCCCGTTCCCGAATGTATTCCTTTACCTCCTGGAACTTGGCCTCCAGCGCCTCCCTGCAGGCCATACAGATGGGCGGCCCTGACACATAGTTAAAAAGTTTCCCACATTTTCTGCAATTCCGTGCGTTCATGCTATTATCCTCCTATACCTTACCTTTCTTTTGTTATAACCCCCTGCCGATAGCAAGCGCCGCGAAGTAGATCCGCCGCACTCCCGCTCTGCGCAGTTCATAACTCATCGCGTCTATCGTACTGCCCGTTGTGTAGATGTCGTCTATGATTATAATCGTACTTAATTTTACATCATAACGACAGATTTTGAAAGCCCTTTTCAAATTATTTTGTCTCTCAAAAGCGGACAGATCTTTCATGGGCGCCGTTTTGCGCACTCTTTTGATCAAATCAGTGTATACGGGGATACGCAGCTTTTTCCCCAGTTCCTTTGCAAGCGCCTCCGCCTGATTGTACCCCCGCGCGCGGCGTTTGGAATCATGGATCGGCACGGGTATGATGGCGTCCGGCCTGCACCGCAGGATCCATTCTCCCAAATGTCTTGCCATACACTCTCCATAGTAAGCAGCATACTCGCGCCGCCCCTTATACTTAAAGCGGTAGATGGAGTCCGATACGCCCCTGTACGCGAAGAGCGCGCGCCCGCTGTCGTAGAGATGCCTGCGTCTCCCGCAGTCGCCGCAATACTCTGTCTCTTCCTCCTCCAACGCCTTACCGCACTTCATACAGTAGGGCGGCTTAACGTACACAAGTTTCTTTTCACAAGTCTCGCAGATAAGACTCCCGAAGGGCAGAACCGCCCTGTCACAGACGGGACATCTGCGCGGATAGAGAAGATCCGTCAGCGTCCCCGGAAATGTTCTTTTCATATAGTTTCCTTCCTGATCACGGGATCAGCTCTCTGATCCGGTCCGCCAGCCCGGTGTAGCGGCGATTTTGGTAATTATTGGCAACCATCTCCCGCAAAGTGTTCCTGCTGCCAAGTATCGTCACGCAGCTCTTGGCTCTGGTCACGCCGGTGTAGAGCAGATTTCTGTTAAAAAGCATACGCGGTCCGGAGAGCAGCGGCATGATGACCGCAGGATACTCGCTGCCCTGAGATTTGTGGATCGTCACCGCGTAGGCAAGTTCGATCTCGTCAAGCTGCGCGAAGGGATAGGTCACCCTTCTGTGTTCGTCGTACTCGACCACCACCTCGCCGGCGTATTCGTTGATCTGCAGGATCGTGCCGATGTCGCCGTTGAAAACTCCCGTTCCCTTGTCTATGGGGATCCCGTACTTGCTGACGACCTCCCATTCCAGCTGATAGTTATTCCGAACCTGCATGACCTTGTCATGCTCTCTGAGCAGCACATTCCCCGACACATACTCCCGCTTATCGCCCGACGGCGGGTTCAAATAGCGCTGTAAAATACCGTTCAGCGTCTCTACGCCCAAATTGCCCTTCCGCATCGGTGTGAGCACCTGTATATCGCCGGGCTGTGCTCCCACATAGGAGGGCAGCATCTCGGTGATGAGCTGTATCATATGCTTATATATGACGTTGACGTCGTTTCTTTCCAGAAAAAAGAAGTCGCGGCTCTTATTGTCCAGCAGCAGTTCCTCACCCGCGTGGATCCTGTGCGCGTTCTTGACGATGTCGCTCTCGCCGGCCTGCCGGAAGATCCGTTCGAGAATGACCATGGGAAACCGTTCGCTGTCCATGACGTCGCGCAGGACCTGTCCCGCCCCCACCGACGGCAGCTGGTTCACGTCTCCCACCATGATCAGCCTCGTTCCCACCGCAACCGCCCGCAAGAGCGCCTGAAACAGAAAGATGTCCACCATGGACATCTCATCCACGATGATCACGTCCGCCTCCAGAGGATTCTCCTCGTTCCGCTCGAATCTGGCGGCTCTTCCCTCCTCCGACAGCGCGCCGCTCAGCTCCAGAAGACGGTGGATCGTCTTCGCCTCGTACCCGGTGGCCTCCGTCATTCTCTTGGCGGCTCTTCCCGTGGGCGCCGCAAGATAAATATCCATGCCCTCCGCCAGAAAGTAGCGTATGATCGCGTTGATGGTCGTCGTCTTTCCCGTGCCCGGGCCGCCTGACAAAATAAAGATACCGTTTTTCACGCTCTCCAACACAGACTTTTTCTGCAGATCGTCCAGCTCGATATCCGACTCCCGCTGCAGTTTTTCCAGTTTCTCATCGATTGCCCTCTCTTCCGAGGGCAGGAGTTCCTTTTCCACAGACACATTCAGATCGTGCAGCATCTTCGCACAGTTCAATTCCGCATAGTAGTAGGAAGTCGCATAGACCTTACACACTTCTTCCGGATCTGAGGAATTTTTGATGACAAGCTTTTTGTCCATTGCCAGATTGGCAAGCTGCGGTTCTATGGCCATCGGCTCCAAGCCCAGCAGTTCAGCCGCCTTGCCCAGCAGCACTGCCTGCGGCAGATAACAGTGTCCCTCTCCGCCCGCCAGCATGAGCGTATAGAGGATCCCGCTCCTGATCCGATAGTCGGAATCCGTGTGAATGCCGATCCGCCCGGCGATCTCATCGGCGGTCCGAAAACCGATTCCCTGAATGTCCTCCGCCATCTGATAGGGATTTTCCTTCAGGACGCCGTACAGACGCGCCCCGTAATGCTCATAGATGCGGATCGCCAATGTGTTAGAGATCCCGTACTGCTGCAGAAAAGTCATGGCCTCTCTGGCGTCGCGTTTCTCGTACACAGCGGCGGCGATCTCTCTCGCCTTGCGGTCGCTGATCCCCTTCACCTCGGCCAGGCGTTCCGGCTCCTCCTCGATGATGCGGTACGTGTCCGCGCCGAAGCGTTTCACGATCCTCGCCGCCAGCGCGGCACCCACGCCCTTGACCGCGCCGGAACCCAGATACCGCTCAATGCCCGTCTCATCCTCAGGCGGCACAATCTCATACCGCTCGATCTTAAACTGCTCGCCGTACACCGGATGCGTCGTGTAATTCCCCTCCGCCCGGATCGTCTCTCCCTGATCCATCGTCTTGAAGAAACCCACACACGTGACTTCGTTTTCACCGCTGATCAGATTCAGGACCGTGTAGCCGTTATCCGTATTGCGGTATATGATATGTTCAATAAATCCCTTGATCGTCTCCATAAGTTATTGCTCTTCCGTCTGCCGATCCTCATTCCGTCTGCCGTGCGTCCGCACGGGTACGCAACAACGGGCTGCCTTGACAGCAGCCCGTTTACACTCGCGTATCCTATGATAACTTTTACAGATCGTAATTGCGCTTTGCCTGCTCGTACAGCATGCGCGCCAGAGAATTGGAGCCTTCGGCAGCTGTCTGCTCAGAAATTTGCTGAATCATGGTATCTTTGAAAAAGTCCGTCATATTTGCGGCATAGCTGTTTTCGTCTTCCTCATCGTCGTCAAAGAGTTTGACGGTCTTCTCCATCTCTTTGTAGACCTGTTCCCACAGATACGCCTCAAACTGCTTGCAGGCATCGAGCAGCGCCTCGTCTCCCGCGTCCTCTGTCTTCGCCGTGTTCTCCAGCCTGCTCTGCAATCTCTCGGTCGCCACTCTCTCGGCGTCCGTCATATAATCCGTATACAATCCTGCTCCGGTCAGATCCATACTCATCCCATATACCGCGCCGCCGCACACGCCGTCTCTGCCGTATGTCCGGGGCTATCCTTTCCGTCTCTCTACACTGCGCAAGTCGCACAATTATCTCTTCTATCTCTTCAGGTTATTGGCGATCTCCATCATCGCGTCGGAGGTGATGATCGCCTTGGAGTTCATCTCGTAAGCGCGCTGGGTGACGATCATGTTGACCATCTCGTTGGCGACCTGTACGTTGGAACCCTCCAGATAGCCCTGTACGATCCGGCTCTTATCCACGTCGGGCGTCGTGTCCTCATTGAGCGCACGCCCGCTGGCATCCGTCACCGCAAAGAGGGTGTCTCCGACTCTCTTCAAGCCGCCCGGATTGCTGAACTGGTAAGTTCCAATCGTGATGCCGATGGGCTGCGGATTGTTCTGTCCGTCGGGATAGCAGATCTGCCCGTCCTCCGTGATGGAAAGCTTGCTCGCAATGTAGGTACGGTTCAGCGCGATCGCCCGGCCGTTGCTGTCCAGCACCGGAAGTCCGTCCGCATTGGTCAGGGTCATGCCGCCGTTCGCGGCGAGCGCCCATGTGAAATCGCCGTTTCTGGTGTAGTAGGTAACGCCGTCTTCCCCGCGCACCGCGAAGAACCCCTCGCCCTCGATGGCAAACGCCGTGTCGCTGTCGGAATCCAGCAGACTTCCCTGTGTAAAGATCGAGTTGATCGAGGAAGTGCGGACGCCCAGTCCCACCTGCGATGTGGTAGGTTTCGGATCGCCGTTCGCCGTGGTGGTGACCGTCTGCAGATTCTGATACAGGAGCGACTTAAACTGCGCCACCTGCGTCTTATATCCCACCGAGTTGACGTTCGCCAGATTGTTGGCGATCGTGTCCAGACTCACCTGCTGTGCATTCATGCCGGTCGCTGCCGACCATAGACTTCTAACCATTGTTTAATGCCTCCTCTGTTCTCCTCTTTATACTTTACCCAACTGGTTTACAGCAATGTCAAGCGTCTCGTCGTATGTAGTGATCACCTTCTGGTTGCTCTCGTAGTGCCTCTGAATAGCGATCATGTTGACCATCTCCGTCACGGTGGACATGTTGGACATCTCCAAGTAACCGGAATAGAGCTGAGACTCCGTCTCGATCTCCGTGGCCCCTTCCACCGGCTGGAAATAATTCTCCCCGAAGTGCTCCAGATAGTTGTAATCCTCGAAATCCGTCAGCCCGATCGTCGCCACATAGTCGCCGTCCTGGGTGATGTTACCGCCGCGGTCGATGCTCACCGGCAGCGCCGTGTTCATCCTGATGCGGCGTCCGTTCTCATCCAGAACATAATCGCCGTCTTGGGTCTGGAGATACCCCTGCAGATTCATGGTAAAGTTGCCGTCCCGCGTATACTTCACCGACGTCTCTCCCGCCTTGTTCGTGTATTCAACCGCGAAGAAACCCCGGTCGGAAATGGCAAGATCGAAGGTGTTCCCCGTCTCCTTGATGGGACCCACGGAATGATCCACATAATTCTCCCCGATCTTGACGCCCATGTTCATCCCGACTCTTCTGACGCGGTTCTGCATGTAGTCGGGGTTCGCCTCATTGTTCATCTCGTACTCGTCGGCCGTCTTCGGCGTACTGATCAGCGCCGGAAGGTTCGCCGCCTCCGACAGATCCTTGATCTTGTATGCCAGTACGCTGTCGAAGGCCTGGCTCGTGGAACCTTCCTTCTTATAACCGATGGTGTCGGCGTTCGCCAGATTGTTCGTCATGACGTCCATTCTGTGCTGCTCGTTGACCATTCCCGTATACGCCGTATACAATCCTTTAAGCATAGTATCCTGCCTCTCTTAATCCTCGCGGTAGCCCGCCAAAAATTCCACATATTTGCCGGTGCCGATAGCCACCGCCGTCATCGGATCCTCCGCCGTCATCGTGTTGATGCCGGTCTTGTCCGCGATCAGGTCCTCCAAGCCGCGCAGCAGACTGCCGCCGCCCGTGAGAACGATCCCTCTGTCCGCGATGTCCGCCGCAAGCTCCGGCGGCGTCTTCTCCAGAACGCTGTGGATCGTCTCGACGATCTGCACGGTCGTCTCGTGCAGCGCCTCCTCCGTCTCCTCCGAGGACACCTTCACGGTGCGGGGCAGACCCGTCACCAGATTACGCCCTCTGACGTCCATATAGTCAACCTCCGGCCTCTTGAAAGCCGAACCGATCTTGATCTTCAAATCCTCCGCCGTCCGCTCGCCGATCAGCAGATTGTGTTTCTTACGCATATAGCGGACGATGGCCTCGTCGAAATCGTCCCCCGCGATCTTGATGGATGCGCTGACCACCGTGCCGCCCAAGGAGATCACCGCGATGTCGGAGGTCCCGCCTCCGATGTCCACGATCATGTTGCCGCAGGGCTTGGAGATGTCGATGCCCGCCCCGATGGCCGCCGCGATCGGCTCCTCAATAATGGACACCTCTCTGGCGCCCGCCTGATAGGTCGCGTCCTCGACCGCCTTCTTCTCCACTTCCGTGACGCCGCTGGGCACGCACACCGCGATGCGGGGCTTGCGGAAGGTCTTCTTCCCCAGCGCTTTCTGGATAAAATATTTCATCATCTTCTCGGTGACCTGATAGTCCGAGATAACGCCCTGTCTGAGCGGTCTGACCGCCACGATGTTGCCCGGTGTCCTGCCGAGCATCAGCCTGGCGTCCTCACCGATCGCCTTAATTTTGTTTGTATCTCTATCAAATGCCACAACAGAGGGCTCTTTCAGCACAACACCCTTGCCTCTGATGTAGACCAATATGCTCGCCGTTCCCAAATCGATTCCGATATCCGTGTACTGCATATGCCCTTGATCCCCTTTCATGCGGTCTATCTGTGCAGATTATATTATAACCTAAAGAATGGGTTTTTCAAAGGGTTTTATTTATTTTTTTGAAAAATTAAAAAACGCCAAAAACAGAACGGTTCCCTCCGCTCTGTTTCCGGCATCCGTGCCCTACGTTTTCTATATCGGCACATCTTTTCGATCTCTTAACCCCTACGCGCAAAAATCATTTCTTTTTCTCTTTGCTCTTCCTGTATCGTTCCAGCATCTTCTTCACATAGATCCCCGTGTAGGAATCGGGATTCTCCGCGATCTGTTCCGGCGTCCCCTGAGCGATCACGGTGCCGCCGCCGTCGCCGCCCTCCGGCCCCATGTCGATAATGTAGTCCGCCGTCTTGATCACGTCCAGATTGTGTTCTATGACGACTACCGTGTTGCCGCCCTCCGCCAGCTTGTGCAGTATATCCACCAGCTTGTGCACGTCCGCGAAGTGCAGGCCGGTGGTAGGCTCGTCCAGAATGTAGATGGTCTTGCCCGTGCCGCGCTTGCTCAGCTCCGTCGCCAGCTTGATCCGCTGCGCCTCGCCGCCGGAGAGCGTGGTGGAAGGCTGCCCCAGCTTCACGTAGGACACACCCACATCGTAGAGCGTCTCGATCTTGCGGCGGATGGAGGGCAGATTCTCGAAGAACGGCAGCGCCTCCTCCACCGTCATGTCCAGCACGTCAAAAATACTTTTCCCTTTGTATTTTACCTCCAGCGTCTCGCGGTTGTAGCGCTTGCCGCCGCAGACCTCACAGGGCACATAGACGTCGGGCAGAAAGTGCATCTCGATCTTGATGATGCCGTCGCCGCTGCACGCCTCACAGCGCCCGCCCTTGACATTGAAACTGAAACGTCCCTTCTTGTACCCTCTGGCCTTGGCGTCCTGCGTGGAGGCGAAGAGATCCCTGATCTGGTCGAACACGCCCGTGTAGGTCGCCGGATTGGAGCGGGGCGTCCTACCGATAGGCGACTGGTCAATGTCGATCACCTTGTCAAGCTGATCGATCCCTTCGATCTTCGTATGCTTGCCGGGAATACAGCGCGCCCGGTTCAAGTCTCTCGCAAGGCGCTTGTAGAGGATCTCGTTCACCAGAGAACTCTTGCCGGAACCCGACACGCCGGTGACGCAGGTCAGTATGCCAAGGGGGATCTTCACGTCGATCTTTTTCAGATTGTTCTCCTCTGCGCCGCGGACCGTCAGCCAGCCCGTCGGTTTCCTGCGCGCCGCGGGAACAGGGATCTGCAGCTTACCGCTCAGATACTGCCCCGTGACGGATTCCTCCACCTGCATGATCTCCTGCGCCGTCCCTTGCGCCACCACCTCGCCGCCGTGAGACCCTGCGCCCGGGCCGATGTCCACGATATGATCCGCCGCCAGCATGGTGTCCTCGTCGTGTTCCACCACGATCAGGGTATTGCCCAGATCCTTCAGATTCTTCAGCGCCGCGATCAGCTTGTCGTTGTCCCGCTGATGCAGACCGATGCTGGGCTCGTCCAGTATATAGCAGACGCCCACCAGCCCCGAGCCGATCTGGGTGGCCAGACGGATGCGCTGCGCCTCGCCGCCGGAGAGCGTTCCCGTAGCCCGCGCGAGGGACAGATACTCCAGTCCCACTTCCACTAAGAATCCGACGCGGGCTCTGATCTCCCGCAGGATCTGTTTGCCGATCAGCTGCTGCTGGGGCGTCAGTTCCATATCGCCGATAAAGGCGTGCAGCTTTTTGATGGACATGGAAGTGATCTCATAGATGTTCTTGTCGCACACCGTCACGGCGAGGGATTCTTTTTTCAGGCGCATGCCCTTACACTCCTTGCAGGGCGTGATGCGCATGAAAGTCTCGTACTCCTGCTTGCTCAGCTCGGAGGCCGTCTCCCGGTATCTCCGCTCCACATTCTTGATCAGCCCTTCAAAAGCAATGGGGTACACGCCTCTGCCCCGCTGCCCTTCGTAGTAGACGTCCACCTTCCTGTCCGTGCCGTAGCAGATCACATCCTGCACGTTCTGCGGCAGCTCCTCAAAGGGCGTGTCCATGCTGAACTGAAATTCCTTGGCCAGAGCCGTGAGCATCGCATTGGTAAAACTTCCCGGATCGGCGCTGGACTGCCAGCCGATCACGCTGATCGCCCCCTCGTTGAGACTGAGGCTCTTGTCCGGGATCATCAGATCTATGTCGAACTCCATCTTGTAGCCGAGGCCGAAACACTCCGGGCATGCCCCGAAGGGATTGTTGAAGGAAAAACTTCTCGGCTCGATCTCCCCGATGCTGATGCCGCAGTCCGGGCAGGCAAAATTCTGGCTGAAATTGTAGGAGTCCCCGTCGATCACATCCAGTATCATCATCCCTTCCGCCAGTGCAAACACATTCTCAATAGAGTCCGTCAGACGTCTCTCGATCCCTTCTTTGACCACCAGACGGTCCACAATGATCTCTATGTTGTGCTTGATGTTTTTTTCCATGGGAATCTCTTCGGACAGATCGTACAGATTGCCGTCCACGCGCACACGCACATAGCCGCTCCTCTTGGCGCGCTCGAACACCTTGGCGTGCTCGCCTTTCCTCCCGCGCACCACGGGAGCGAGGAGCTGTATCTTCGTCCCCTGCGGCATCGCCAGAATCTGATCCACGATCTGGTCCACCGTCTGTCTCCTGATCTCCCTGCCGCACTTCGGACAGTGCGGAATGCCGATCCGGGCGTACAGCAGTCTGAAATAGTCGTAGATCTCCGTCACGGTCCCCACCGTGGAACGGGGATTGCGGTTGGTGGACTTCTGGTCTATGGAGATGGCGGGGGACAGCCCCTCGATCTTCTCCACGTTGGGTTTCTCCATCTGTCCCAGAAACTGTCTCGCGTAGGACGACAGCGACTCCATATACCTTCTCTGCCCCTCCGCGTAGATGGTGTCGAACGCGAGAGACGACTTGCCGGAACCCGACAGCCCCGTGAATACCACGAACTCGTTGCGCGGCACGTCCACGTCCAGATTCTTTAAATTATGCTCATTGGCGCCTCTGATCTTAATGTACTCTCTGGGGCGCATCTTTACCGTATCTTTTCTATCTGCCATAGTATGATCCTTCTCCTCCGTGTCATCCTGTTATGATCCCCCGCCGCGTCATTTATCGAAATCCCTCAGTTTCCCTTTCAGGTCTTTCATGCGGTCACGCAGCTCTGCGGCGGCCTCGAAATTCAGGTCTGCCGCCGCCTTCTTCATCTGTTTCTCCACGTCCCTGATCAGTTTCTCCAGCTCCTGCCTGCTCATGGATTCCGGATCCTTCTCAAACCGCATCTGCTCCTTCTCGACGGTCTTGGAAATACTGATCAGATCGCGGACGGCCTTGCGGATCGACTGCGGCGTAATGCCGTGCTCTTCATTGTACTTCTGCTGGATCTCACGCCTGCGGTTGGTCTCGTCTATGGCGGCGCGCATGGAATCCGTGACGGTGTCGGCATACATGATGACATGCCCGTCCACGTTTCGCGCGGCGCGTCCGATGGTCTGGATGAGGGAAGTCTCCGAGCGCAGAAAACCTTCCTTGTCCGCATCCAGGATCGCCACCAGCGCGATCTCCGGAATATCCAATCCCTCGCGCAGCAAATTGATCCCCACCAGCACGTCGAACACGTCGAGGCGCATGTCTCGGATGATCTGTGCCCGCTCCAGCGTGTCGATGTCGGAGTGCAGATACTTCACGCGGATGTCCACCTCTTTCATGTAGTCCGTCAGATCCTCCGCCATCCGTTTCGTCAGCGTCGTCACCAGAACCTTGTTGTGTTTTGCGACTTCCCTGTTGACCTCGGAGATCAGGTCGTCGATCTGTCCCTCCACCGGGCGCACATCCACCTTCGGATCCAGCAGCCCGGTCGGACGGATGATCTGCTCCGCGCGGAACAGTTCGTGCTCCGCCTCATAGTCCGAGGGTGTCGCGGAGACAAAGAGCATCTGGTCGATGTGCCGCTCAAATTCCTGAAAATTGAGCGGCCTGTTGTCCAGCGCGGAGGGCAGGCGGAACCCATAGTCCACCAGCGTCGTCTTGCGCGATCTGTCGCCCGCATACATACCTCGGATCTGCGGGATAGTCATGTGCGACTCGTCTATGATAATCAGAAAATCGTCGGTAAAGTAATCCAGCAGCGTAAAGGGCGGCTCCCCCTCCGCCATGCCGTTGAGATGGCGGGAATAGTTCTCGATGCCGGAACAGAATCCGGTCTCCCGCAGCATCTCCACGTCGAAGTTCGTCCGCTCCGAGATGCGCTGCGCCTCCAGCAGCTTGTCCTCGCTCTTGAAAAATCTGACCCGCTCCTCCAGCTCTTTCTCGATCTCCCTGCAGCCCGCGTTGATCTTCTCCTGGGGCACCACATAGTGGGAGGCCGGATAGATCATGACGTGCTCCAGCGTGGCGTGGACCTGCCCCGTCAGAAGATCGGTCTGCGCGATACGGTCGATCTCATCCCCGAAGAACTCCACGCGGATCAGATAGTCGTCGCTCTGCGCCGGACAGATCTCCACCACGTCGCCGCGCACGCGGAAACGGCACCGCTCCAGATCCATGTCGTTGCGCTCATACTGCATGTCGATCAGGCCGCGGATCACATCGTCGCGGTCGCGCTGCATCCCGGGGCGCAGGGACATGCTCATGCCCGCGTACTCCTCCGGACTTCCCAGACCGTAGATGCAGGACACGCTGGCCACCACGACCACGTCCCTCCGCTCCGTCAGGGATGCCGTGGCCGACAGCCGCAGTTTGTCGATCTCGTCGTTGATCGCGGAATCCTTCGCGATGTAGGTGTCCGTCGAGGGCACGTAGGCCTCCGGCTGATAATAGTCGTAATAGCTGACGAAATACTCCACCGCGTTCTCCGGAAAAAATTCCTTGAACTCGCCGTACAGCTGTCCCGCCAGCGTCTTGTTGTGCGCGATGACAAGCGTGGGCTTGTTCAGCGCCTGTATGATATTTGCCATGGTAAACGTCTTGCCGGAACCCGTCACGCCAAGCAGCGTCTGAAACTGGTTTCCCCTGCGAAACCCTTCCACCAGCTCGGCGATCGCTTGGGGCTGGTCCCCGGTAGGCGCATATTCAGAATGCAGTTTGAAGTCCATAGTAATTCCCTCGCAGTATGAGCCGTGCCGGCCCCGAAAAAACTTCATTTTTCTTCGGTCGTGGACATTATAGCACAGTCCCATATAAAAGTACAGCAGAAATCGAACCTTTGTTCTATTTCTGCTGCCCGGTATTTTTTGCCGTCTTTCCAGACGCCGCTATCGCTCCTGCAGTTCCAATTTCTTCTTGTCGTGCACGCTGATCTCCGCGCCCATCTGCACCTCGATCACCTGCAGCTTGGTATCCGCTATGATCGTGTGCGGCACGCCCGCGGGCATCTGCACGACATCCCCCACCGTCACCGGCCGCTCTTTGCCGTCCACGACGGCTCTGCCCCAGCCGCTCACCACCGTCCACACCTCGTCGCGCAGCTCGTGGCTGTGGTAGTTCATGCCGTGCCCCGCGTTCAGCGTCACCTTGATGGTCATGCTGTCCTCCTCGATGTCGATGACCTGAAAGCTGCCCCACGACTTCTCCGCAAACATGATCTGCTGGTCGATCTCATCGACGTACGGCTTGATGTAGCTGGACTGGTTTAGATCCGACACCAGAATCCCCTCCAGGCTGGCGGCCACCACCGCGTCCTTCAGTCCCATGCACAGCACCGGGACGTTGAGCTCATTGACCACATGGACATTATCGCAGCCATCGTTCAGGATCGCCTTGCCAATCGTATTGCTCTCCATCGCCTCGGTCAGCGTGTTCCACGTTCCGATGTCCTTCCACATACCGGCGAAACGCATCACTTCGATCTGTCTCTCGTGTTCCACGACGGCATAGTCGAAACTGATCTTCGTCAGCGTATCGTACCTTTCAAAAAGATCCCTGTAACCTGTAAATTCGATCAGTTCATGGGCGCGTCTGAGCACATAGCCCAGGCGGAAAGCGAACACGCCGCCGTTCCACAGCGCTCCCTGCACAATGTACTCCCGCGCTTTTTCTTCCGTAGGTTTCTCCTTAAACATGGATACCCGGCTCACATTCTCCTCGTCTGCCGGGATGATATATCCGTACTTGGCGCTGGGGTAGGTCGGCTCTATCCCCATCAGCACCAGATTCGCCCCGCTCACAGCCGCGCGGTCCCCCAGCTCTTTCAGCGCCTCAAAATAATCCTCCTCCACATAGGGGTCCACCGGGCACACGACCACGGCCTCCTCCTCAGACACGCCCCGCTCGTCATGCAGATAAGCCGCCGCCAGAGCGATCGCCGGGAATGTATCTCTCCGGCACGGCTCCACGCTGATCCCCACATTCCCGCCCAGTTGGTTGTGAATGGCCGAGACTTGAGATTTAGACGTGGCTATGGTGACTTCCGCGTCCCCGTCAACGGACAGGATCTGACGGTACACCCGCTGCACCATGGATTCATACCCGCCGTTTTCGGTCTTGAATATCTTGATAAACTGTTTCGATCTTGTGTCGTTGGAGAGCGGCCACAAGCGCTTGCCCGAACCGCCCGATAACAATACGATGTTCATGCTCCGGCTCCTCCGTACCTCAGCGAATCATTTTTTCCATTTCCTGCAGAGCGCGCTCCAGCTGATTGTCCACACCCTCGTTGTAGTAGGCGTCGGCGTCAAATTCACACTCGATATCCGGCTCGATACCGATGCCATGGATATTGTTCCCCTTGGGGGTATAGTAAGAACTGATCGTCAGCTTTAACGCCGTGCCGTCGGTGAGCGGCAGCACCCTCTGCACGATCCCCTTGCCGAAGGTCGTCGTGCCGATCAGCGTGCCCTTGCCGTAATCCTTGACCGCCCCGGCCAGAATCTCCGACGCGCTGGCGGAATTGCCGTTGATCAGGACGATCAGCGGGATCTCCAGCTCATGCTCGCCGTCGCAGGTGTATTCTTCCCGCTTGCCGTATTTGTCTTCCGTGTAGACGATCAGGCCTTCCGGCAGGATCGATCTGGCAATATCCACCACCACGGGCAGGCTGCCGCCCGGATTGCTGCGCAGATCGAGGATCAGCCCTTTCGCGCCCGCGCCTTTCACCATCGCCAGCGCCTCGGTAAACTGATCCGCCGTCACCTCGTCAAACTCCGTGATCTGAATATAGCCGATGTCATTGTCATACATCTCATAATTGACCGTGGGCGACTCGATCTTGCGCCTCGTCACGTCCATTTCCAGATAGTCGTCCTCGCCGTCCCGATAGATGGTCAGATGCACGGTCGTGCCTTCTTCACCCTTGATCATAGACGTCACTTCGGTGAGCTCGTACCCCTGCGTGAGTTCTCCATCCACCCTGCAGATGATGTCATTCTCCCGCAGCCCGGCCTCCTCTGCGGGCGTACCCGCAATCACGCCGCTGATCTTGGCAAATCCGGTAGAGACGTCAAGGCTGACATAGGCGCCGATGCCGTAATAGATCCCCTCGGTGTCCGCCACCAGCTCCCGCCACTCCTCCGCGGTATAGTAGACCGAGTAGGGATCGCCCAGCGAATCGATCACGCCGGCGTACATCCCCTCGATCATCTCGTCGGTGTCAATGTCCTCATCCTTGTAGTAATAATCTTCCACGATCTCTTCCAAAGTCTCCAGCTTTTCTATCGTGGTTTCATTGATCAGGCTGTCTGCAGATCCTCCGTCGGCACTCGCCTCCCTGGCCGTATTGTCACTTGCCAGACGATACAGTCTGGTGCCCACATAAGCGCATCCGCCCACCAGCGTCATGATGAGCACGCCGAGCAGCATGCCGAGCAGAAAAACGCCGCCCCTGTTGTCATGCCCGCCCGCAGGAGAACCCGGATATTGAGAGTTCGCCGGCGATTGCTGATAGTAGGGTCTCTGCATTCCCTGATCCACGTCCTGCCGGCTGTAATCATCATTGTAATAATTATTATCCCCATTATGATTCAATGCAATTCATCTCCATCTGTTTCTATCGGTCTGCGCGGGACTGCCGCACAACGGCCACTATCCGAGATAATTCCACGGATTCACATAATTTCCGTTCAGACGCACGCCAAAGTGCAGGTGATTGCCCGTGGAGCGGCCTGTACTTCCGACCGCCGCGATATTCTGCCCCTTGGTGACCGACTGTCCCTTGGACACATACAGCGCCGAACAGTGCATATAGATTGTGTACAGCCCGCTGCCGTGATCTATCATAATGTAGTTTCCCATGGAACTGCTGTACGCGGCCGCAACCACGTCGCCGTCGTAGGCCGCCAGGATCGCCGACCCGCCGGGCGCCGCCATGTCCAGACCATTATGGAATTTCTCTATTCCCAGCGTGGGATGCATGCGGTTGCCAAACTCGTCGGAGATCCGCTTGTAGGAAGGACAGGGCCACGCAAACATGCCGCCGTTGTAAACTCTCGCGTTCTCGGCCGCCAGCCTCGCTTTCTCCTCGGCCACCGCCTTCTCCAGCGCGGCGATCGTCTCGTTTTCCTCCGCGATCTGCGCCTCATATTCCTTGATCGCCGCCTCTTTCTTGGAAATATCGTCGGACACCGCGTATAGCTGGTTGTTTTTTTCCTGCAGGAGCGAGTTGACGTTGGCCTCCTCCTCCACCACCGCGGCCTTCGCCTCGTCCAAGACCTCTTTTTCCGCCTCTAACTGCTCCTTGCAAAGCTGCACCATCTCTTTTGTCTCTACATACTCATCCAGCTTATTCTTGTCATACCGAGACAGCGCCTCTATATAATCCGCCTTGTTCGTCATGTCCGAAAAGCTGTCCGATGTGAAGAGCAGCTCCAGATAAAAGGTGTCGCCCTTCTCGTACATGAATCGGATCCGTTTCTTCATCGCCTCGTACTGATCTTCCTGCTGTTTGATCGCCTCGTTCAGCTCTTCGGTGGTAACTTCGATCTCCCCTTCTTTTTCGGTGATCAGTGTATTATATTGCTCTATCTTCTCCTGTATGCCGCTCAATTGCTGATCGAGCTGCGTCACATACGCGGCCAGATCGCTCTTCGACTTCTCCAGCTCCTTCTTCAACGCCTCAATGTCCGTCAGACTGGATTTTAAGCCCTTGACCTCTTCCCGCGCCGCCGCGATCTGATCTTCTTTTTCCTTGATGCTCTCGCTTGTGACCGCATACGCCGGCTCGGAGCAGGCGCAGTGAAACACGATGACCGCACCGAGAAGTATGCTTGCCGTTTTCTTCCAATGTCTCATATGCAATCCCTACTATGCCGCTATACTCTCAAGTGTCTCCTCACAGTGACAACGCTTCCCAAAAAACCGATCCCAACGCCGATGCCAAGAGAGATCGGCGTCAACACGTGAAAGATCTCCTCCACGCTCAGGAAACTGAGCAGCGAGGACAGCATGGTGAATCTGTTTGTCACATAATCCATCACCGCATTGTACATGCCGTAGATGACGCCGAGCGGGATGGACGCGCCGATCAGACCGATCAGCATACCTTCGATCACAAACGGGGATCTCACGAAGAAGTCCGTCGCGCCGATGTACTTCATGATGTTGATCTCCTCCTTGCGGACGGAGATACCGATCATGACCGTGTTGCTGATCAGGAACACGGACACCGCGAACAGGATCGCTATGATACCCACAGACACATAGGCGATGAGCGCATTGACACCGGTCAGCGTGGTCGCCACGATCTCGGAGCGGTTGACCATCCTGACGCCGTCCAAGGATTCCAGGTAGGTCACGAGCGCCGACTGCATGGAGACATCGCTCAGATACACTTCGTAATGGGCGGAATCCGCCAGCGGATTTTCCGTAAAGCCGTCCGCATAATCGCCCAGATATTCCGCTTTAAAGGATTCCCAAGCCTCCTCGGCGGAGACGAAGTTGACGTCGGACACCTCCGGCCGTTTCAGCATCAGCTCACCGATCTCCTGCATCCGGCTCTCCTCCAGTCCGTCGTCAAAAAACACGGAGACCGCCACGCCCTCCTGCGCCGTCTTCACAATATGCGCAAAGTTGGTGACGATGGCGTAGAATAGACCGAACAGAAACAGACAGGCGCTGATCGTTGCGATGGAGGCCAGCGTAAACCACTTGTTTCTAAAAAGGTTGCGGATACCTTGTCTGAGCGTGTAGAAAAAACTGCTAATCCTCATCGATGTACCCTCCCTTCTCCTCGTCGCTTATGATAACGCCCTTCTTCAGCGTGACGACACGTTTCTGCATGGCGTTGACGATCTCTCTGTTGTGCGTCACGACGATAACGGTCGTCCCGTTCTCGTTGATCTGCTCCAGAAGTTTCATGATCTCCCACGAATTTTTGGGATCCAGATTACCCGTCGGCTCGTCCGCCAGAAGAACCGTGGGCTGATTGACGAGCGCCCGCGCCAGCGCCACTCTCTGCTGCTCGCCGCCGGATAACTGTCTCGGTTTCGCCTTATATTTGCCCGCCAGCCCGACTACCGCCAGAATACTCGGCACGTTCCTCTTGATCTCCTTGTTGGACTTCTGGATGATCCTCTGCGCAAAGGCCACGTTCTCGTACACATTCCGATCCTTCAGAAGTCTGAAATCCTGGAACACGACGCCCAGATTTCTCCTGAACTTCGGGATCTTCCTGTGCCTGATCTTGGAGAGATCGTACCCCATCACATTGATATACCCGCTGGTGATCGTCAATTCTCTGAGAAGCAGTTTGATCAACGTGGATTTACCCGAACCGCTGTCGCCTACGATAAAGACAAACTCCCCTCTGTTGATGCGCAGATTCACGTCCTTCAGCGCAGGTGCGCCGGTGGAGTATGCCTTGCAGACATTCGTCAGGTTGATGATCTCGTTTTCTGCCGCCGTACTTTTTTTCTTTTTCTTAGCTGCCACCTTATTCACTCCCATAATCCCTAGTATTCAAAAGTTTCCATATATTTCATGTATTTTACTACCATGAGCGCGATCTTAAAAGTGATCGCGTCCTCAAAGACGCGCAGATCCAGTCCCGTGCTCTTCTGCAATTTATCCAGACGGTACACCAGCGTGTTCCTGTGAATGAAAAGCTGTCTCGAAGTCTCCGACACATTCAGGGAATTCTCGAAAAACTTGTTGATCGTCGTCAGCGTCTCCTCGTCAAAATCGTCAGGACTCTTGCCGTCAAAGATCTCCTTGATGAACATCTTGCACAGCGGGATAGGCAGCTGATAGATCAGGCGGCCGATGCCAAGCTCGCTGTAGGCGATGACGTTCCTCTCTCCGAAAAAAATCTTGCCGACGTCCAAGGCCATCTTCGCCTCCTTGTAAGAACGGCTCACCTCCTTGATCTCACTGACGATCGTGCCATAGGCGATCCTGACATTCCGAAAGCCCTCCTTCGCCAGAAAGGCTGCGATATGTTCGGCCGTCTTCTCAATTTCCTTCACACTGTCGCCGTCGGAGAGATCCTTGACGACAATCACGCTGTTCTCGTCCACCGCCGTGATAAAATCCTTGTTGTTGCTGCCGAAATATGTACGCATCAGCTCCAGTACGTTGCTGTCCTTGGCGTTCTCCGTCTCGACGATCAGCGCCACCCGCTTTTCGTCCGTCCGGATATGCAGTTTCTTCGCGCGCCCGTATATGTCCACCAGCAGCAGATTGTCCAGGAGCAGATTCTTGATAAAATTGTCCTTGTCAAAACGCTCCTTGTACGCCACCAGCAGATTCTGAATCTGGAAAGCGACCATCTTGCCGACCATATAGACGTCCTCCCCCACGCCTCCGGCGATCAAAATATATTCAAGCTGCTGCTCGTCAAAAATCTTAAAATACTGATACCCCTGTATCTCCTGTGAATCCGCCGGAGACTTCGCGAACTCCGCCGCCGGCTTACCGCACTGCTCCATCTCGTCCGACGTCATGGCGACAGGTTTGCCGTCAATGTCCATAACGCACAGCTCCACTCTTGCAATCGATTTTAACCCCTCAATCGTATTTTGCAAAATCTGATTAGAAATCATAGCCCCACCTCATACCTTCTCAATTTAGCAAATTACACAAAATAACAAAGCGCTTATTTCACCAAAATGCAACATCCAGTAACCATTTTAATCTATATACACAAAAAAATCTACCTCTAATCATGATTTTTTTGTGTATTTTTTAAGGTAAAGGGAAATTTTTGCCTTTTTAAAATTTTAGGCATTTTACACAAACAAAAAAGAGTGAAATTTCTCACAGAAAAATCTCGCAACGCACAAACGGATATGATATAATATACTTTAGAATCCGTCTGCTGCGCAGCCGCCGTGCTGCGCACTCAAAGATTCTGTCGTTACCATATCAGGTGAAATCAAATGCTCGCTTTGCTCGCGCTTGATTTCCTGCTGATATGGTATAATAAGCGTTAGCAAGGAGAGTATGCCCGCAGATTCATGATATACTGTAAAGAAAGGAAAGGGGGCGTGTGTATATGGATATTGCCGGGTTGAGCATGGCGATGTCACTGGTGAACACACAGAGCGCGTATGGCGTGGCCATGTTGAGCAATTCGCTGGATCAGGCCTCTTCCACAGGCGGTCAGATCGTAGAGATGATGGACGCCGCGGCTATGGAGTTATCCGTAAATCCGCACATCGGCGCGAACATCGACATCTCTGTATAATAAAAGTCAGGCGCGGCGCCTGACTTTTATTCTATACGGACCCGGATGCAAAAGGCAGCCGCAGATCTAGCGGTCAATCAGCCGGATCGCCCGCTCCGTGATCTGTATCTTTCCCTCTTTGAGCAGCCTTCCCACCGCACGCTTAAACTCATTCTTGCTCATCTGCGTCTCCCGCCTGATCACTTCGGGGGATGCCTTGTCCGTAAACGGCAGAACGCCGCCAAAGCTCTCTATAATATCCAGGAGCCGCACCGCGTCCACCTCCATCTGCAGATAGGCCTTCTCCCGGATGCTCAGATCCAGTCTGCCGTCCTCCTTAACGCCCGTGACGCGCGCCTGTATGACATCTCCGACCTTCACGTCCCCATACAGCTCTTTCTTCGGTATCAGCCCGGAATATCTGTCGTCCACCGCCACAAAGGCCCCGAAATTATTGCTGATCTCATAGACCGTGCCGCTCACCCTGTCCTCGGTCTGATAGGGACTGTCCGAGGCAAGATAGGGGTAGACATTCATGGTCGCACACAGTCTGTCGCTCTTGTCAATATAGAGAGCCACCAGACATTCCTCGCCCTCCGACACTCGTTTCTTCTGTTCTTTGTAGGGCAGCAACAGATCTTTTTCCAAACCCCAGTCCAAAAATGCGCCCACCTTGCCGACCTGAGCTACCCGTACCTTCGCCACCTCGTGCAGCGTCAATTTCGGTATCGCTGTCGTCGCGATCAGGCGGTCCTTGGAATCGCGGTAAACGAACACGGAAAGCTCGTCCCCTATCCGTGCCCGGTCAGGCGCCTGTTTCTTAGGCAGCAGAACCTTGTCCTCCCCCTTCGCGCTGTCGCTCAGATACACGCCAAATTCTACTTTCTTGACGATCTGTAATGTCTGCACCTCTCCCAACTGTATCATGCCACACCTCCAGTCATCTCTACGATACTGTAAGGCTTGCCGTCCGCATTGTTCAGCGACACCGTATACAGCCCGCCGCTTTCGTCCGCCGCCACCACAGGACAGACCATATCGTCCAGTTTCGCCTGCCTCTTGTACTCGACGCGCAGCTGCCTGATACGGAAATCTTTCGAAATACAGTCCATGGCCATCCGCACATACTGTCCGTTATTCACATGATTATTCGTGTCAAGGTGATGCTGTTTGACCGTGAAGGGCGCAAGCGCCGTGCCGCCGTCCGGCATCGCGATCTTACGCGGCGCATACTCCATCGGGTATTTTTCCTCCAGCACATAGCCTTCCAGCATCTTCTCGCTGGGTCTTGCCGGCACCATCTTCCGAATATCCATCAGACTCCAGATGGAGTTGGCATATGCCAGCACTTCCCCTTCCGCCGTCTTCATCTCGAAATTACGGCAGCCGATAAATCCCCGAAACTCATAGGGCGCCGTGCCGATCACGATCCTCTCGCACAGATGCGGGTATCTGTTCACACAGATCTGCCAGGAAGACAGCATCCACACCATATGTAAGGCATCCAGATAGTCCACGCCGAGTCCGATGTCCTCCGAGTGAAATGTGGAGCAATCCTGAAAATAATCTAAAAGAGCCTCGATGGTCATATTGCCGTCCACGCCCACCTCGCTGTAACGCACTCTGCTGTCAAATGTATACATGATCTCTCCTTCTTCCAAAAAAGACTCAGTTGATCTCTCAACTGAGTCCTGTAAGCTGGGCTACAAGGATTCGAACCTTGAAATGACGGAGTCAGAGTCCGTTGCCTTACCATTTGGCGATAGCCCATTAACATTACATTTTGGAATTATACAATATATTATGCCCGTTTGCAAGCCCTATTTTTCATTCTTCCAAAAATTTTTCACTCAACGGAATAACAATAGAAAAGAAAAATTCGTCTTCTATTACTCTGATCGCATGCGAGCCATTGTACTTATTGATGACACTCACAATATTTTTGATTCCTATTCCATGTTCCTCCGGGTCTATCGACTTGGAAGTTATCATTTCATCATTTTCATACTGAATGGGACAACCATATGTATTCTTTACCGAAAGAATCACCCTGTCTTCCTCGCAGATAAATTTCAGTTTGTACTCAGAACATCCGCTATTTGAATCAAAGATCAAATTGATTTTTTATCATCCGCGCAACAACATCAGGCGCAAGGTTTGTGTTGTCAATCTTCATGTAATTTTCAAATGGAATCTCCCCGTCCATACTCTCAAGGCGATATTTATTATCATCATCTATCAGCCTTTGGTTGGACACCGGAACATTTCTTTTTGACGCTTTATTTAGAAGGCGATTTTCCGTTGCGTTTCTCTCTAAGCGAACTTCACGGGAGGCAATAAGCTCTACATAGTAGAATTCCGTATCGTAGGGCTTAAAGATATTCTTTACATACTCCACATAATCCCAGTCAGTTTGTTGGTCAAAAGCCCACATATAGGTGAAAATCATCCCATAATTATCCGTCTTGGCAAACTCCTCAAACACAACCTGACGAAGCCTATTTATCGCTGCGCCGTTATACTGTCCAAAAATTTCAATGACCGGTTCAATGGTCATATGATTGTGAAACAATCTCAGTCCGGTTATTTTCGCCAACTCTTGGCCGACAGTCATTTTGCCCACAGCGGCATTTCCAATCATAAATAATAATTTCATTTTCTTTCCTGTACTTTCTGCAATTTTCCCTTGTATTTGCCCTTATCAGATGCAGAGCAAAGGTAAATTCGTGTGAAACCATGTAAGGGAACAAGGTGAGTAAACTGCGATAAATCCTTTAGTTTCAAGGCTTAGTATAGCAAGATTTCGTTCGTTATACAAAGCTATGAAAACAATTTTGAGGTTTTCTCCAGAAAATCATCATTTTCATTCATAATCCGGGACAGGATATTTTTCATTGCACCATATCGATAATTCGAATCCCAGAACAGCGACAGGAATCGCTCTTGTGCCTGCCTCATAATAGATACAGCAGTTTTTCTATACTCATCATCAAAGTAGTTGTAATTGTCCTGCTCTTTTTCCATATCTTTCGGTCTTCGTTCAGGGAAAGTTTCGTAATATTGCTTTTCAAATGCCTTATTTGTCTGTTGACAGTAGATATAACCCTCCAGATTTGCCAAGCACCTCTTGTATGCCTTGTCAAGTCCTTCCAAATCTTCCTCCAGCGTTACGGAGCATTCTCCCAAAATATCATAAGTGACCTGACGATCTCCGTTTTTGTGCTGTTCAATAATTTCATTGTAGCGTGTCTCATATGCCTCCGCCAGAGAAGCCATGACATCTTTCGCATCATACTCCTTACCTTCAAGCCGGACTCCGTGAAGTTCTCTCAATGCCATGTATTGCTCAAACTCGACAAAATTGGTATTTTTCGTGGTCGCAAACTCGAAATCTTCCTCCTCAATCTCAGGATTCAGTTCACGCACTTTCTCCTTTAATGCCTGTCTTCCCTCTGCCGATATTGTCATTTCTACCGCATAATTCACGGAATGTGGCTGCGCCTCTGTCGTTCTTTTGGGTGTTGTATACATTCCCGCACTCCATAGATCAGCATTCTGCAGATGTGTCTGCTGTATTTTCATCCCTGATACCTCCTTACTACCATGCATACGGTTCATCACCATTATAATACGGGTAATAGTATTTATCAGACCCGGCAAATGGTCTTGTGACCGACTTACTATTCATGCTATTCCTGCCTGCCTTATCGCTTTACATATCTCTGATTTCTGCTATTCGGTTTCTCCAATATTGTCATGCTCATCATAGGTATGAATATCTCTAACGCCATGGTTGCCAATCATAAATCCTCAGCCTAAAAAACTCATAAATCTATCCATCAGCGTATTCTGCTGCGGTTTCCACACATCTTCCATACCGGCCAGGAAAAAGCTGCCAAAATCAGAAAGCGCATCCTGAAAACTGCCCTTAAAACTGTCCCTGCTGCCTGTGTCAAGCCCGGAAAATACATCGAACAGATCCTTCGCCGCCTCTTTGTGCAGATCTACTGTATGCGGCTGATTTCCACGAGCCGCCGCTCCAGTCATTACTCCGCTCCTCGATCTGCACAATGGCGTCCTGTAATTTTTCGCTCTGCTCTCCAGTGACGCTTGCGCCGTAAAAGCTCACCCTGTCATTGACGCCCGTTACCTTTTCAGATGCCTCATGATTTTCCGAAAACTCTGCAACCACGCCTGTATCTTCAGCCTTAGAATCCGCTGTTTCTGACTTACCATTCGCATAGCTTTACTGTATATATCGTCCCCCCCCCACACAAAACATTAGATCTGCAGCTGAAAGTATGTCACGCCTGAAAAGGTTGGTAAAAGATTCTCTTTTCATTATTCATTAAATACTGTATAATCCCGTACGGTGGGATATTTTCTTATGCCCGAAAGCCAAGTGCGGCGAAAAATATGGGATTCGGAGAATAGTATGAAACTAAAGAAAAAATACAGGAAAACATTATCGGCATGTTATTTGGGTTTTGTTACACAAGCGATTTGTGCCAATTTTGCTCCGCTGCTGTTTATGGTATTTCATGAAAACTACAGAATATCCTTTGGAAATCTGGCATTCATTTCGACGACGTTCTTTTTTACGCAGCTAATAGTGGACTTTATCTGTGCAAAGGCAGTGGATAAAATAGGGTATAGGACTTGTATCGTCGCTGCCGAAATAACTTGCGGAGCAGGACTTGCATCTCTGGCGGTACTGCCGGATATTATGCCGTCTCCGCTTGTCGGGATTCTTATCTGTGTCGTCATATATGCTATAGGGAGCGGCTTGACAGAGGTGTTGGCAAGCCCCATTATCGAAGCGTGTCCGTTTGAGAATAAAGATGCCATGATGAGCCTGCTCCATTCGTTTTATTGTTGGGGCTCTGTAGGCGTTATTCTTGGTTCAACATTATTCTTTGTATACTTTGGCCTGGGGAATTGGAAAATACTTGCGCTGCTCTGGGCTTTGATACCGCTCTGTAATATTTACAATTTTGCGACCTGCCCGATTGAAAATCTCTTGGAGGAGGGAGAAAGCATGACGATAAGCCGGTTGCTCAAAACAAAGGGATTTTGGCTGTTTATCGTGTTAATGATTTGCGCGGGCGCCTCTGAAATAGCAATGTCGCAGTGGGCTTCGGCATTTGCCGAATCTGCACTAAACGTATCAAAAACGGCAGGCGATCTGGCAGGCCCGTGCGGCTTTGCCGTATGTATGGGTATCAGCCGGACACTGTACGGAAAATTTGGAGAGAAGGTCGATCTGACAATCTTTATGATTGCTTCCGGTATGCTTTGCCTGAGCTGTTATCTGTTGGCAGGTTTGGCGAGTATTCCTGTCATGGGTTTGATCGGATGTGCCGTTTGCGGATTTTCTGTCGGTATTATGTGGCCGGGGTCTATCAGTATATCTTCAAAAGCAATCCCAAGAGGCGGCACTGCCATGTTCGCCCTGCTCGCATTGGCCGGAGATTTGGGCGGCGCTGTCGGTCCCGCGATCATAGGCAATGTATCACAGAGAGCGGGAGATAACTTACAGGCAGGCGTCCTTGCGGGAATCGGCTTTCCCATCGGTCTGGTAGTGTGCGTGTCGGCGATAAGAAAGCGCTATAAAGAATAGCTGAAATCCCGCTATATCACAATTGCACAATACCATATCCTGTATGAATTTCTATGAATATCCTTCCATAATAGCATATCTTGTATATTGGACAGACAGACGCTCTTGTTTCAGCCCTGTTATTTCTACATGCCGCAGCGAAGCTCGTTATTGTCCCGAATGTTTTTTTATGCTATAAGAGAGTAAAGGCGCAACGCGCCTGTCTGTGTATCTGATCCCGTTTGGGATTCTCACAGCCGTCAGGCTGATCTTTAGGAAAGGTGTCTGCCTATGTCTCCACGCTCTGTAAAACCTTTTTCCGGCGTCACACCCGTGAAGTCCGCCGGAGTATCAGGAACCGCAAAATCCGGACAGCCCCGGTCGCCCCGCGTCAACTGGCATGAGGCCGCCGTCTGCGCCCTGCAGATCGATCTGCGGGACTATGACGATCTTCTGGAATACATGACGGAATATATTCTTGGAAAAAACGGTCTGCGCATCGATCTGCTTGTAATCAAAAAGCTTACCGACCGTGTCATACCGAAGGATATTGCCCGCATCTTCCGCTCCTTTAATCTCTTTGAGATCAAGGGATTCGGCTCCGCCGTCACTACCGACGCCTACTACAAGACCATCGGTTATGCCGGACTGCTCATTGATCACAGCGGCGGCCGCAGCGAATACTCTGCTCTTGATGTCAGTCTGACTTTCTTAAGTCTCCACTACCCGCGCGGGCTGATAACACATCTTCGCAAGAAACGAAAAATAGAAGTTGCAAAATATGCTCCGGGCGTGTATCATATCAATAAAGAGACATTCCTTGCACAGATTATCGTTACAAAGGAACTGTCTCCGGAGGACTTCCTATATCTTCGATGCCTCACCGGAAGTCTTACGGAAAGCGGACTGGCTGACCGTCTCGCCGACGACTGCGGACTGCATCAGGATCAGGAACCGTATATCAGATACTTGCACCAGCTGGCTGTCGCCAGCTTAAAAACGAAAGGAGACACGTCCATGGTTTGTGAAGGCTTATTGAATCTGTATGGCACCAGCTCTGCGGAGATCATCGAACGCACCAGAAAAGAGGAGGCCGAATACTATCTGCCGAAGATCGAGGAATTGTCCTCTCAGAATGACAGTTTGTCCTCTCGGAACGATGTCTTATCTTCCCAGATCGATTATCTAAAATCCCTGCTGTGTCAGCACAACATCCCTTTTGATACGAATATGGGGATTTGATTCCTCACAGACAATCTCGCGACGAAGGAGTACTTCTTTTCCTCCCTGTGCAATTCCCCTTCCCTATGCCCGCTGCTGTTGAAAACGGATCAGATCTCACAGATATTGACCGATACGAAGGACGCCTCTTTCACCGCCAGATCGCACGGCGTGAAAGTCCGCGTGCAGGACAAATACTATACCATAGAATTTCGCCTCTACGAAGACGTTCCCGCGCTGCCGCAGGGGGTAGTGCCTGTGATCACCTTAAAAGACAGGGATCTCCGTGACCGGATCGTGGCGTCTATCCGGAGGTTTGTCTCCTGAGACGGCAGCCCGATCGGCGGCAGATACAAAGGATCGCGTATGCCCCACGACAAACGCATGAATAAATTAATTGTAAACTATCTGTTTTTCTGATAAGATAAAAGAAAACGGAAGGTTTACAT
>CANRPO010000002.1 GCA_947632515.1 uncultured Lachnospiraceae bacterium | reverse complement strand
TTAAAGATTTTTCCGAAGTTGTTTACCGCAGTACAGATAAAGGCGGCCGACTGTGGATAAAACTACGGAAACTCAAGAAGTGCATAAAACTATTGAAACGGGTCGTCCTTTGTGGTATGATATACAAAATATAGATGTAACGCATCCGCTCGGCACAAGGTACTGTGCGGCGCGGATACACCCCATATCTGGAGAAGGAGACAACCGCATGACTGCAAAGGAATGTATCTTAGGGCGCAGAAGTATTCGCAAGTTCAAGGCAGATCCCGTTTCCCACGATCTGCTGCAGCAGATCGTAGAGACAGCGTCCTACGCCCCCAGCTGGAAGAATACGCAGATCACCCGCTATATTGCCGTGGAGGGCGCCCTGAAAGAAAAGATCGCAAAAGAAGGCACCTCTATCTGGCCCGGCAACGGCACGATCATCTCTTCCGCCCCGGTCCTGATCGCTGTGACCGTCATCAAAAACCGCAGCGGCTATGAGCGCGACGGTTCCTACAGCACCCCGCGCGGCGACGGCTGGCAGATGTACGATGCGGGCATAGCCTCTCAGACCTTCTGCCTCGCGGCACATGAGCAGGGACTCGGCACCGTCATTCTCGGACTGTTCGATCAGGCCGTTGTCGAGAAATTGCTTGCGCTCCCTGAGGGCAGAGAGCTCGTGGCGCTGATTCCCATCGGTTATCCGGACGAAGAGCCGGGCGCTCCAAAGCGCAAGACCGTCGGGGAACTGTTGACCTATCAAACGTAATATATTAGGAGAATAGAAGAGACGCGTTCTCTTCTATTTTTTTGGAAGGGAGTTATCTATGCGACATTTAATGAACCCACTGGACTTTAGCGTAGAGGAGCTGGACAGACTGTTCGACCTGGCTGACGACATCGCGGCGAACCCCGCCAAGTACGCGCACGCCTGCGCGGGCAAAAAGCTGGCTACCTGTTTCTATGAGCCGAGCACCCGGACAAGACTCAGTTTCGAGGCGGCTATGCTGAACCTCGGCGGCAGCGTGCTGGGTTTCTCGGACGCGGCCTCCTCCTCGGCCTCGAAGGGGGAGAGCGTCTCCGACACGATCCGTATCATCTCCTGTTACGCTGACATCTGCGCCATGCGGCACCCCAAGGAGGGCGCGCCCATGGTGGCCGCGAGCCGTTCCGGCATCCCCGTCATCAACGCGGGAGACGGCGGACACCAGCACCCCACTCAGACCCTGACCGATCTTCTGACGATCCGCGCGCTCAAGGGGCGTCTCAGCGACTTCACCATCGGCCTGTGCGGCGATCTGAAATTCGGCAGGACCGTCCACTCTCTGATCGCGGCGTTACTGCGCTACTCCGGCATACGCTTTATCTTCATATCGCCGCCGGAGCTGAGGGTGCCCGACTATATCACCGACAGGCTGCGGGAGCAGGGGATCGAATACGAGGAAGTCATTCGTCTGGAAGACTGCATGGCGGACCTCGACCTTCTGTACATGACGCGGGTGCAGCGGGAACGTTTCTTCAACGAGGAGGACTATGTGCGTCTGAAAGATTTCTACATCCTCAACAACGAGAAGATGTCTCTCGCGAAGGATGACATGCTCGTGCTGCATCCGCTCCCCCGCGTCAACGAAATCTCCGTGGAGGTGGACGACGATCCCCGCGCCGTATATTTCAAGCAGGCGCAGTACGGCGTCTACGTCCGCATGGCGCTGATCCTGACGCTCTTGGAGATCACGGTCTGACCGTGCCCTGTGGCCGGAAGGCCGGGGACAGAAAAAGCGCCTGACACATCGCGCACGAATTTGACTTAGCCGTTTACAACCGGAAAGGAGCTGACAGATATGTTAAACGTAGGCAAGATCGAGGAAGGCTTTGTGCTGGACCACATCGAGGCCGGCAAAAGCCTCTCCATCTATCATCATTTGCAGCTGGATAAGCTGGACTGTACCGTGGCGATCATCAAGAACGCCCGCAGCAACAAAATGGGGAAAAAGGATATTCTGAAAGTGGAGTGCGACATCGACACTCTGGATTTGGACGTCCTCGCCTTCATCGACCACAACATCACGGTGAACGTGATCAAGGATGGAGAGATCGTAGACAAGAAGGAGCTGACGCTCCCGAAAGAGATCAAGAATATCATCAAATGCAGGAATCCCCGCTGCATCACCTCCATAGAACAGGAGCTGCCGCACATCTTCGTGCTGGCGGATGAAGAGAAAGAAATTTATCGCTGTAAATACTGCGAGGAGAAAGCCGGCGAATCGACCTACTCCTGGTGATCTGACCCGCACCGTGCTTTCTCCTCTGTGACCGTGGACGCAGACTCTGCCTGCCTCCACACTATTTTACCATCTCGTGCCTGCCGTGAACGACCGCCTCGAACTCTTCTCTCGCAAGCTCAAAACATCTCATAAGTTTCGGCGAGAACGTACCGCACTCGCCATTTGTAATCATGCGGAACGCCTCTTCTGTGGAGAATGCCTTCTTGTAGCACCGTTCCGTCACAAGCGCGTCGTACACGTCGGCTACGGACACGATCTGGGCGGATATGGGGATCTCCTCTCCCTTCAACCCGTCCGGATAGCCTCTGCCGTCGTATCTCTCATGGTGGTGGCGGCAGATCTCATAGCTGACTTTGCCGTACTCTCCCTGCTGGATGTCCGCCAGCATGTCGATCACCTCGCAGCCTCTTGTCGTGTGGGTCTTCATCGTCTCGAACTCCTCCGCCGTCAATCTGCCCGGCTTTAAGAGGATCGCGTCGGGAATCACGATCTTACCCACATCGTGCAGCGCGGACGCAGACGTGATCATGGCGATGGCATTATTGTCCAGATGATACTCGGGATATTCTTTCGCCACATACTTCGCAAGGATGTTGGTAAACGTCTTCACGCGCTTGACATGGTTCCCGGATTCCAGATTGCGGAATTCCACCACATTGCTCATAACGTCGATGATACGATCGTTCATACTCTGCAGTTCTTCGGCCTGCTTGCGCAGTACCTTCGTCTGCAGATCCACCATATCTTCCAGATGTCGTTTGTTGTAGTACAGCTCGATGACGTTCTTGGCACGCTGCTTGACGATAAACGCGTCAAAGGGTTTCTTGATAATATCGCTCACGCCCAGCCCGTAGGCTTTCCGCTCGATCTCCGTGGTCGCCTCGCCCGTGATCAGAAGAACCGGAATGCTGTCGATCCAGCCCTTCATCTTCATCTCTTCCAGGACTGCGACGCCGTCCATAACCGGCATCACGACGTCCAGGAGTACAACGGAGATCGCGTCCGGATCGGCCTCGATGATCTCGATGGCCTCCTTCCCGTTCGACGCCTGCACCGTATCGTACTCCTGAAACATCTCACATAAAATTTCTCTGTTGATGTCCACGTCATCAACAATCAAGATCGTTTGTTTTCTCATATTGTCATCTCACCCTGATCAATCTCTTAGACCGCTCTGCGCCGTATCTTAAACCTGGGCTACATCCTTCATGGAAAAGCTGATCCTGCCCATCTTATCTTTGCCAAGGCAGACCACGGTGACCTTGTCGCCCAGCGTCAGCACATCCTCCACGCGATTGATCCTCTCCTTCGCGATCTTGGAGATGTGCACCATGCCCTCTTTGCCCGGCGCGAACTCGATAAATGCGCCGAACTCTTTGATGCTGACCACAGTGCCCTTGAAGATCTGTCCTTCCTCAAAATCCGTCGTGATGATCTTTACCATCTCCACGGCCTTATCCATCATTTCCTTGTCCGTGCCGCAGACGGAGACCTGTCCGTCGTCCGTGATGTCGATCTTCACGCCGGTGCGGGCGATGATCTCATTGATCGTCTTGCCTCTCTGTCCGACCACATCGCCGATCTTCTCCGGATCGATCTGGATGGAGATGATCTTCGGCGCGTAAGGGCCGACTTCCTTGCGTGGCTCCGCGATAGCGGGTTTCATGCAGTTCTCCATGATGTACTCTCTCGCCTCGCGGCAGCGCGCGATCGCGCCCTCCACGATCGGTCTGGTCAGACCGTGGATCTTAATATCCATCTGGATCGCCGTGATGCCGTCATGTGTTCCGGTCACCTTGAAATCCATATCGCCGAAGAAATCTTCCAGCCCTTGAATATCCGTCAAAAGTACGAAATCGTCGTCCGTGTCGCCCGTCACAAGGCCGCAGGAGATACCCGCTACCATCTTCTTGATGGGAACGCCCGCCGCCATCAGCGACATGCAGGACGCGCAGGTGGACGCCATGGAGGTGGAGCCGTTGGACTCAAACGTCTCAGATACGGTACGGATCGCGTAGGGGAACTCCTCTTCGGAAGGCAGCACCGGGATCAACGCCCTCTCCGCCAATGCCCCGTGACCGATCTCTCTGCGCCCCGGACCCCGGCTCACCTTCGTCTCGCCTACGGAGTAGGAGGGGAAGTTGTAGTGGTGCATATATCTCTTTCCTGTGATGTTCTCGTCCAAGCCATCCACTTTCTGCATCTCAGACAGCGGCGCCAGCGTACACACGTTGCAGATCTGTGTCTGTCCCCGCGTGAACATGGCGGAGCCGTGTACTCTCGGGATAATATCGACCTCCGCGGCCAGCGGTCTGATCTGATCTAAGGCGCGGCCGTCAGGGCGCTTGTGGTCCTTCAGGATCATCTTGCGGACCGTCTTTTTCTGGTACTGGTATACCGCCTCGCCCAGAACCGCCAGATAGTCTTCATTCTCAGCGAAAGCCTCCTCCAGTCTCTCTGTGATCTTCTTGATATTCTCCTCGCGCACCTGTTTCTCGTCGGTGAAGACTGCCGTCTCCATCTCCTCAGGCGGCACGATCTTCTTGATGTCCTCAAACATCTGCGCGGGGATCGCGCAGCTTTCATAGTCGTGTTTCGGCTTGCCGACCTCCGCTACGATCCTGTTGATAAACGCGATGATCGTCTGGTTCACATCGTGCGCCTTGTAGATCGCCTCCAGAACCTTCGCCTCCGGCACCTCGTTAGCGCCCGCCTCGATCATGATGACCTTCTGGGATGTGGATGCGACGGTCATCTTCAGATCGCCGTGATCCCACTGCTCCTGAGACGGGTTGACGATCAGTTCACCGTCCACCAAGCCGATCTGCGTCATGGCGCAGGGGCCGTCAAAAGGAATGTCGGAAATGCACGTCGCGATGGCCGTACCGATCATCGCCACCAGCTCCGGGCGGCACGCGGGATCCACACTCATTACCATATTATTCAGCGTCACGTCATTTCGATAGTCCTTCGGAAACAGGGGACGCATGGGTCTGTCGATCACACGGCTCGTCAGGATCGCGTTCTCAGACGGTTTTCCCTCCCTCTTATTAAAACCGCCGGGGATCTTGCCGACGGAGTAAAATTTCTCCTCATACTCTACGCTGCACGGGAAGAAATCAATGCCTTCCCTGGGCTTATCCGACGCCGTCGCAGTGGACAGCACGGTAGTCTCGCCATACTGCATGAACGCGCAGCCGTTTGCCTGTTTGCCTACTCTGCCGATGTCCACACGAAGGGTGCGGCCGGCCAGTTCCATTGTGTAACTCTTGTACATAGTCTTCTTCTCTCCTTATTTCTTAAAAAAGAAAAAGGACGGATAAGCCTGCATGTCAATCAGGCTTATCTCCGCCTTTCTTTTCCCATTATTTTCTCAAACCAAGACGCTCGATCAAAGAACGGTATCTCTCGATGTCCTTGTCTTTCAGGTAAGCGAGCATTCTACGTCTCTGCCCTACCATTTTCAGAAGTCCTCTTCTGGAATGATGATCCTTCGGGTTGTTCTTCAAGTGCTCTGTAAGCTCCTGGATCCTTGCGGTGAGGACTGCCACCTGTACCTCCGGTGAACCTGTATCGCCGGGCGTCCTCGCATACTCGTTGATGATTGCTGTTTTCTTTTCCTTAGATATCATGTTTTCTCCTTTCCGACCGCTCCCCGGCATACGCCGCACGATGCGGTAAACGCCTGACACTAAGATGAGGTCGGAGTGTCCCGTCTCCGAGTGTAGGCTGAATCAATACCGGCATTTCTGCAATATTCGAGAGATATTATAGCAAGCATTCGCCGTTCTGTCAAATAGGTTTTCTACTCGCCGTAATTGTTGGCGAAAGCGACGTTGACCGCGTGGTCTGCCACCCTCTCCAGGACGGAGACTATGTCGGAGAACAGCGCGCCCGCCTCAGGCGAACACTCGTTGGAGGAGAGCCTTGCGATGTGTTTCTCCTGCAATTCTCTCTCCTTCTCGTCGATGGCGTCCTCCAGATTCAGAATATCCTCCACGTGCTCTTCCGTACTCTTGACAAACATTTCCAGTGAGAACCGCAGGATCGTGTTGACCATGTTCAGCATCTCGCCCAGCTCCTTCTGCGCATCCTTGGAGAAACCCACGCCGGTCTTGATCCTGCGCTCCGCGGCGTCCGCTATGCTCTCCGCGTGATCGCCGATCCGCTCGATGTCGTTCACCGCGTGGAACAGCGCGCCGATATTTTTCAGGTCTTCGATAGGCAGCGTCGTCTGGTTGATCTTGACGAGGTACTGCGTGATCGCGTGACTTAGGAAGTCGATGTTCTTCTCCACCTCGCGCACCTCCGCGATCTCCTCCGGCTCCAGCGTCATCAGCGCGTTCATGGCACGGTTTAAGTTCTCGTCCGCCAGGGACGCCATGCGGTCAAGCTCCTTGATCGCCTCAACAACCGCAGTTGCGGGGTTTAAGAGTACCTTCTCCCCGATGAACTTCAGCTGATAGCTGTCCCGATAGCCAACCTTTCTGTCGTCGCCCGGTATGAGCAGATAAGTCAGTTTCACGATCCCTTGGATAAAAGGCATCATGATGATTACCTGGAAAATTTTGATTAAACTGTGCGCGTACGCCACGACCCGTCCCATGTTGCCCCTCGCCATGAAACTGAGCGCCTCCACGATCTGATGTACGCCGAACATAAATATGAGAAAGACAATGACCGTGCCGATCACATTGAAGATCAGATGGATCGCCGCCGCCCTCTTCGCGTCCTTCTTACCGTTCAGAGAAGCCAGCACCGCCGAAGTGCAGGCGCCGATGTTGCAGCCCAGGATAATATACAGCCCGATGTCCATACTGAGCAGCCCCTGATTGGCCAAAAGCACCATGATACTGACCGTGACGGAGGAACTCTGGATGATCGCCGTGAGCACGGCGCCTAAGATCACTGCGAGAAACGGTGATTGAAGAGAGGCAAACATATGTAAGACCGCCGGCGAATCCTTCATGCCCGCCATGGCGCCTGACATGGTACTCAATCCCATAAAGAGAACGCCGAAACCGATGATGACCTCGCCCCAGCGCGATATTTTCTGTCTCTTACAGAACATGACGACCAGCACGCCCAGCAATAATATAACAGGCGCAATTTTTTCTAATTTAAAGGAAACCAACAGAGCCGTGACCGTCGTACCGATATTCGCGCCGAAGATCACGCCCGCCGCCTGCGTCAACGTCATCAGCCCCGAGTTGACGAAACTGACAACCATCACCGTACAGGCCGATGAGGACTGGATCGCCGCGGTGAAGAGCACACCCACGATGATCCCCGTGAAACGGTTCGTCGTCAGCCGCTCCAAGATCCCTCTCAATTTCGCGCCCGCGACCTTCTCGATACTGTCGCTCATGATGCGCATACCGTACAGGAACAGCCCCAGGCCGCCCGCCATAGAAAGAATGATCAATAAATTCATCTCGTCTCAGATTCCCTTCGTCTGTACTGATTCCCCGCACAAAACTACACAATTTTATTTTATACAAAATATAGTATGCTGACAAGTCCTATTCCACAAAAACTATTCTTACCTATTTAAATAGGCTCTCCCGGCAGCTATGTCCGCCTCCATGTACGCCCGAAGCTGCTCCACGCTGTCGAATTTTGTCTCCGGCCTGCGGAACGCGAGAAGTTCCACCGTCATCTCTCTGCCGTACAGGTCCCCTTCAAAATCATACAGATAAGTCTCCACTCCCACCGTGTCCCCGGCATCGACCGTGGGCTTGCAGCCTATGTTGGAGATCCCCCCGTAGACCTTACCGTCCAGGATCGCCCGCGCATAGTATACCCCGTAAGGCGGCAGCAGCTTGTCCCTGTCCGGTATAAGATTCGCCGTGGGCATACCGATGGTGCGGCCGAGCTGCCTGCCGTGCTCCACTGTCCCGCTCACACGGTAAGGCGTCCCGAGCATACGGGCCGCCGCCTCCATATCCCCCGCGCGCACGGCCTGACGTATTCCGGTCGAGCTCACTTCCGCACCGTCCACCGACACTTTTTCGATCAGCTCCGTCCGATAGCCGTATCTGTCGGCATACTTTTCCAGCAGAGCATAATCCCCCGCGCCCCTTTTTCCAAAGGACAGATCCGCCCCCGCACAGATGTAAGCCGCTCGCATCCGGGCTGCCAGATACCCGTGCACGAACGTCTCCGGCTCTGTGGCCGCCGTCTCCTCATTTAACGGGAATTCGATCACCACATCCACGCCCATGCGCTCAAAAATACGCCGCTTTTCAGCCACGGTGGTCAGTTCCTTATCCTCGCCGCCGAAGAAAGCCGCCGCGGAAGTGTCGAACGTAAACACCGTGGCGATTAAATGTTTCCTCTTCTGCTCCGTGATCTTTCGGATCAATTTCTGATGTCCGAGATGCACGCCGTCAAACTTGCCGATAGCCACGGCGCTTCTTCCGGGCAATTCAAATTCCGTCGTCCGTTCTATGATCTGCATATCTTTTCCGTCTCCATGCTCCGCGTCCCGCCGCCGCGCGGCTGATCTCCTGTCACTCCGTCAGAAACATCCTGACCGGCCTGAGGGAATCCGCCGCCGCCTCGTAACCGTAGATACCGTAAAATCTGCCGTCGCCGTCGTAGACTCTGACGCGCTCTCCGTCCGCAAGAGACAGCTCGTCCGCAAACTGCCCCCGTCCCAGACGGTTACCGTTCTTGGCCATGCGACGGCCCACCTCATTGACAGCCACGGCCCGCTCCTTTGCAAAAACCCTGTCGGGCGGAATAATAACGCTCGATATTTTCCCTTCGTCCCGCAAGCGCTCAAGCTGCGCCAGCGTCAAAGCCTCCTCGATGCCGAATATGCCGACTCTGCTCCGCGTCAGCGATTCCATGGCGCCGCCGCACCCAAGACGCCCGCCGATGTCATGGCAGAGCGTCCTGATGTAAGTCCCCTTGGAGCAGACCACGCGCATCCTGACAAGCGGCAGCTCTGCGGAGAGAATCTCGATCTCCTCGATGCGGACCCTGCGGGGAGCGCGCTCAACCTCCCGCCCCGCCCGCGCCAGCTCGTACAGTTTCTTCCCGCCCACCTTGAGGGCGGAGTACATGGGCGGGATCTGGTCATAGTCCCCCGCAAAACTCATGACCGCCCCGCGTATCTGTTCCCCGGTCAGTTCCTCCATCTTTGCCCCGGCGCACCGCGTGAGGATCTGCCCCGTCATATCCTGCGTGTCCGTGACGATGCCAAGACGCAGCACGGCGATATACTCCTTGTCCCAATCCGTGAGCATATCGCACAGTTTTGTGCCCGAACCGAAACATACAGGAAGCACGCCGACCGCCTCCGGGTCGAGTGTCCCTGTATGTCCGATTTTCTTCATTTTCAGGATGCCTCTGAGCTTGGCCACCACATCATGGGAGGTGAACCCCCGCTCCTTATATACGTTCACAATTCCATTATACACGTTATTTATCCTTTAGCTGCTCTGCGATCTCCCTGCAGAGATTGTTGATATTGTCGCGATATGTACCGTTCATAGTGCATCCTGCGGCGCGCACATGCCCTCCGCCGCCGAATTTCACCGCGACCGCGGCCACGTCCACCTCGCCGTCTGAGCGCATACTCACCTTGTATTCCTGCGTCCCCGTCTCGTGCATAAAGATCGCACAGTGCACGCCCCTGACCGACTGGAGCTGGTTCACGATCCCCTCCAGGTCCTTTGACGTCACCCGGTAGAACTCCATCATGCGGCGGCTGACCACGCTGACGATACAGCGGTCGTCCAGGATCCGCATACTCTCCAGAATGGCTCTGCCCATGATCTGCGTCTGCAGATAAGTCTTCTCAAAAAACGTCTCCTCTATGATTTTTGAAAAATCGAATCCAAATTTAACAAGCTCTGCCGCAACCTGCAGCGTGCGCGGAGACGTGTTGGAGTAACGCAGGACTCCCGTGTCGTGAATGATTCCGATATAGATCGCCTTGGCGACCTCCTCATCGACCCGGTCAGGCTCCATCAGGTCGTACAGAAGTTCCGCCGTGGAGCTTCTTTCAGGCTCCACCACGCTCACATCGCCGTGCCCCGGATTGCTGATATGGTGGTCGATGTTGATCTTCTTGCGCGCTCTGCTGTATATCTCTGCCGCGCCGCCCATGCGGTCCGGCACGGTATCCAGCGCCACAAACGCATCGTACACCCGGTCTGTATTAAAATCAGATTTAATATCTTCGATATGGCTGATACAGCCAAAAATATCCGCCGGCTGTTCCAGATAGGCGTCGATCACCGCGTCCGGCAACTCGTTTTTCAGATAGAGATACAATCCCATCACAGAGCCGACACAGTCTCCATCGGGTCTTACGTGACCGCTGATCGCTATGGACTTTACATCTCTCAATTCATCAATTATTCTCATCATGCTCCGCCGTCTCAACTTCCTCCGCGCTCTCTTCTTTATCCGCCCGCTCCTTCTCCATCACTTCGTCGATCAGCTTCGACATGTTGACGCCGTAAGCGATGGATTGATCCATGATAAAGGTGATCTGCGGCGTATTGCGCAGATTGATCGTCCGCGCCAACTGATTCCTGATATATCCCTCCGCGCTCCGAAGACCTTCCAGCGTCTCCGCCTGCGCCTTCTCGTCGCCCAGCACGCTGATCCGCGCCTTGCAGGTTTTCAGGTCGGGAGCGACCTCCACCGATACCACCGAAGTCATCGGGGCAATTCTGGGATCTTTGATCCCGGCCCTGATGATCTCCGCCAGCACGCGCTGCACTTCCCCGTTGATCCGCGTATTTTTCACACTGTTTTTGCGCATATTCCGGTGCTCCTTCAATAACTTCTGTTATGTTCTATCGCGGCACTTCCACCATCACATAGGCCTCCACAATATCCAGCTCCTGCATCTTGTCAAAGCCTTCGAACACAAGCCCGCACTCGAATCCTGCCTTGACTTCCTTCACATCATCCTTGAACCGTTTCAGAGAGGCCAGCGCGCCCTCGTAGATCTGCTCGCCCTCTCTCGTGATGCGGATCTTGCAGCCTCTCTGGAACTCGCCGTCCAATACATAGGAGCCCGCGATATTGCCGATGGCCGACGCCTTGAAGATCTGACGCACCTCCGCGTGGCCGATGACCTTCTCCTCGAAGATCGGGTCCAGCATGCCTTTCATGGCGTTCTCAATATCCTCAATCGCCTGATAGATGACCTTGTAGAGCCGGACGTCCACGCCCTCCCGCTCTGCGATCGCTTTCGCCGTGGAGTCGGGTCTGACGTTAAAGCCGATGATGATCGCCGAGGATGCGGACGCCAGCGACACGTCCGACTCGCTTATGGCGCCTACGCCGCCGTGGATGCATTTTACCACGACTTCGTCGTTGGACAGTTTCATAAGGCTCTGTTTCAACGCCTCCACGCTGCCCTGCACATCCGCCTTGACGATCAGGTTCAGCTCTTTTAAGTTGCCCTCCTGGATCTGGTTGAACAGATCGTCCAGCGACATTCTGGTCTTAGTATCTGCAAGCATCTCCTCTTTATGCTGCGCCATGTAAGTCTCCGCATAAGTCTTCGCGCTCTTGTCGTTCTCGTGTACGATAAATACCTCGCCCGCGCTCGGCACATCGGACAGCCCCAGGATCTCCACCGGCATGGAAGGCGTGGCCTCCCTGACCCTTCTGCCCTTATCGTCGATCATCGCTCTGACCTTGCCGTGGCTTGCGCCCGCGGAGATAAAATCGCCCACATGCAATGTGCCCTTCTGCACGAGCACGGTGGCCACCGGCCCCCGCCCTTTGTCCAGCTCCGCCTCGATGACAAGACCTCTCGCGTTTCTGTTCGGGTTTGCCTTCAGCTCCAAAATCTCGGCTGTGAGCAGAATCGTCTCCAGAAGATCCTCGATCCCCTCGCCCGACTTCGCGGACACCGGCACAAACTCCGTGGACCCGCCCCAGTCTACGGGGATCAGCTCATACTCTGTCATCTCCTGCTTGACCCGGTCGATATTAGCGTTAGGCTTGTCGATCTTGTTGACCGCCACGATGATCTCGATCCCCGCAGCCTTGGCATGGTTGATCGCCTCTACAGTCTGCGGCATCACGCCGTCGTCGGCCGCCACCACAAGCACCGCGATATCCGTGGAGTTGGCGCCCCGCATACGCATAGCCGTGAACGCCTCATGTCCCGGCGTATCTAGGAAAGTGATCGTCTGTCCCTTGGCGGTGACGGTGTACGCGCCGATGGCCTGCGTGATACCGCCCGCCTCCTTATCCGTCACATTCGTCTTGCGGATGGCGTCGAGCAGAGACGTCTTACCGTGATCGACATGCCCCATAACGCAGATAACGGGGGGTCTGCTGACCATGGACGCCTCGTCCTCCTCGTCCTCTCTGAGCAGTTCCTCGATCACATCGATCTTTTCTTCCTTCTCGCAGATGATCTCGTACTCTATGGCGATGCTCTCCGCATCTTCGAAACTGATCTCGGAGTTCAATGTCACCACCTGCCCCTGCAGGAACAGTTTCTTGATGATCGCGGACGGCTGGATCTTCATCTTATCCGCCAGCTCCTTGATCGTCAGAGAGTCGGGAATGGTGATCACCTTGATCTGCTCCTCCGGCTCCTTCGCCTTCTTCTCAGGCTTGATGAAACGCCCGGGTCTGTTGCGGTTCTTTACCGCTGCCTCGTCCTCCTCATAGATAAGGTCTTTCTTCGAGCGTCTGTCCCTGTCCTGATTTGACCTGCGTTTCTCTTCATCCCTGTGTTTCTCATCCTTGACAGGCGTCTCGGACATAAAGTTCTTCTGACCGTTACCCTTCTTAAATCGATTGTCCTGCCCGCCGCCGCCTCTCTGAGAGCGGTCAAAATTTCCCGCGCCGCGGTTAGGGCCCGCACCAGGGCCGCCGCTCCTGCGATCGCCCTGACCGCTGTTATGACCCGCGCCGCCCTGCGTTTCAAATCTGCGATTCTCTCCTGCACTTCCTGTCCTCTCCTGTCCATGCTGCGCTCCGGCCGTCTGCGCCGCCAGCTCACGCTCCCGTTTCTCCTGCTGCTGACGCTCTAATCGGCGCTCCTGCTGCTGTCTCTGGCGCACATCATAGGGCTCGGCGGTGACAGGGATCGGTTTCTGCGTCGGTCTGATGATCTGATGTGGGGAGTTCTGCGGCTGCACCGGGCGGCCGCCGCCCACGGGCCTTCTGTCCGTGCCCCGGCCGCCCTGCTGCGGCCTTGCACCCTGTCCCTGCATCTTGGAGTTGTGCGGATTGCTCACGAAAATGATTTTTTTCTTCTTGGGCTGCTCCGCTTTCGGCGCTGCTTTCGCCGCGTCCGGAGCTGTCTTCGGTTTCGCCCCATTCTCCCGTACAGCCGCCTTAGGCGCCTCCTTGTCCGCCGCCTTCGGGGGTGTTTTCGGCTCCTCCTGAGGTTCCGGCTTAACCGCCTTAGGTTCCTTTTGGCTCTCCGGTTTCGCGGCCGGTTTTGCCGTCGGTTTGCTCTCCGCCCGGGCCGTGCCTCCGAAATGCCTGCGCACCAGCTCGATCGCCTCGTCCTCGATGGAACTCTGCGCCACTTTTACCTCATATCCTTTATCCTGCAAAAAAGCGATCAGCTCCTTACTCTGCCTGTCAAGCTCTTTTGCCAGCTCATGTACTTTCATTTTCGCCATGCTCACTACCTCCAACTATTCCGAATCTACTAAATGTTTCCGTATCGAATTTGCAAAGCCCTCGTCGGTCACCGCCAGACAGGAGCGCTCCTCCTTGCCGATGGCGTGCCCCAGCGTCTCCTTGACGCCGTAACGCCCATAGGGCACCTCGTAGAACTCACACATGTTTCTGAATTTTTTTTCGGTGTTATCCGAAGCGTCCTCCGCTATGATAACCAGATATGCTTTCCCCCGTTTCACTGCCTGTTCCGTCGCAAATCCGCCACTGACAACATTCCCGGAGCGGGTGGCGAGACCCAGCATGGATAACACCCGATCTCTATTCGGTTTTTCCTGCATTCCCGTCCTCCCCAAACTCCTTCTTCAGACTCTCATATATCTCCTGCGGAATGCTCATCTTAAAAGAGCGCTCCAGACCTTTGTTCCTGCAAGCCTTCGCCAGACACGCCCCGCTCATGCACAGATATGCGCCTCTGCCGTTCTTCCTTCCCGTCCGGTCTAAAACGATAGAACCGTCCGCAGTCTTTAAGACACGCATCATGTCCTTCTTATTTTTCATTTCACCGCAGCCTACGCACTGCCGCATAGGAATTTTCTTTGCCATGCTCCCTTTCTCCTGAAACTTCCTATTCCTGCCCGTTCTCCTCTACGCCCTCCGACTCGGATTCCTCCTCGTCATAACCGGCGTCCCCGGGATCGGCCGTCCCGTACTCCTCCTCATAACCTTCCTCGTATTCGCCGTCTTCGTAAGCCGCGCTTTCAGACTCCTCTCCCTCGTACTCCTCGTCCTCGTACTCTCCGTCATACGCCTCATACGCCTCGTCCTCATCATCGTAGATATAGTCCTCATAGCGGAATCCGGGAGCATCCTTCGCCTGCGTCTCGCTCTTGATGTCGATCTTATATCCTGTCAGGCGGGCGGCCAGTCTCGCGTTCTGCCCTTCCTTGCCGATGGCGAGGGACAACTGGTAATCCGGCACGACGACCTTGGCCGTCTTCTCGTCGGGGTCCGCGAACACCGCCACGATCTTGGCGGGCGAAAGGGCGTTCTGGATCAGATTGCCCGGATTCTCATCCCAGTTGACGATGTCGATCTTCTCGCCGCACAGCTCGTCGACGATGGAGTTCACTCTCGTGCCGTTGACGCCCACGCAGGCTCCCACTGCGTCCACGTTGGGATTGTTGGAGCGGACCGCCAGCTTCGTCCTGCTGCCCGCCTCCCTGGCAATGCTCATGATCTCCACCGTGCCGTCCCTGATCTCCGTCACCTCGGCCTCGAACAGCCTCTTGACCAGTTCCGGGTGGGTGCGGCTCACGAGGATCCTCGGCCCCTTCGGGGTATTCTTTACTTCCAGAATATACACCTTGATCCGCTCCGTGGGTCTGAAATGCTCCGTTTTGACCTGTTCGCTCTCGTTCAGAATCGCGTCCGCCTTTCCCAGATTGATGGAGATATTTCTGCCGATGTAGCGCTGCACGATACCCGTCACCACATCCTTCTCCTTCTCATAATACCGGTTGTAGATGACGCTCCTCTCCTCCTCGCGTATCTTCTGTAAGATCACATTCTTGGCGTTCTGTGTGGCGATACGGCCGAACTCCTTGGACCGGATCTCCACGCGGATCAGGTCGCCCACCTTCGCGTTCCGGGAGATCTCCTGCGCGTCCTCCAGAGAAATCTGCAGTACGTCATCCTCAACCTCCTCGACGACTTCCTTCTCGGCATAGCAGAGGAAATCGCAGGTCTCCCTGTCGATCTCCACCTTCACATTGTCGGCCTTGCCGAAATGGTTCTTGCACGCCGTGATCAGGGAATTTTCGATGGCCTCAAAGAGAGTTTCCTTGCTGATCTCTTTCTCCTTCTCCAGAATATCCAGTGCCTCCATTAACTCCTTATTCATTTTCCGTTATCCTCCTATGTCTCTGATCTGTGTTTCCGCTGCCTGTTCTGTTTTTCAGGACTCTTTCTTTGTCTGCATCTGCTAAAAATCAAGCGCCAGCCTGATCTGCGCAATCTCTTTCCTCTGAAAAATGCGCTCCGCGCCGTCTTCCCCCCGCGCGACGGTGATGGTGTCCGTGTCAAAGGCGTGCAGAACGCCCGCAAACTCTTTTTGCCCGTCTATCGGTTTGTAGGTCTTGATCTCAACCTCCCTGCCGATACTCTTCTCCAGATGTCTGTCCTTCTTGAGCGCCCGGCCCAATCCCGGACTGCTGACTTCCAGAATATAGGCGTCCGGTATAAAGTCCTCCGCATCCAGCACGTCCGACAGCGCCCGGCTCACATTCTCGCAGTCCGCGATATTGACGCCGCCCGGCTTATCGATATAGGCCCGCAGGTACCGGTCGCTTCCCTCCTTGACATACTCCACGTCGTAGATCTCCACGCCAAACTTCTCCGCAATCGGAGATAACAACTGTTCTGTTTTAGATTCGTATGTCTCACGCTTTGACATATGCGCCTCCTTCGACAGGGACACGCTATCCCTATCACATAAAAGAGTGGACTCGCAAGTCCACTCTTTATCGTAATCTCTATTCTGAATACACTAGACATTGTAGCATGCCCTGCCATGATTTGCAAGGGGAAATTGCATAAAACAAACAGCTCGTAGGAGAATCGAACTCCTGTTTCCGCCGTGAGAGGGCGGCGTCTTAACCGCTTGACCAACGAGCCACTTCATAAGCACTTGCTTATTTTATTATATTTCCGCGAATAATGCAAGTACTTTTTGAAAATTATTTGCCAATTATTTGCCAAACCTGTTTATTCCTTATAAAAAGAATCGTTTCACTCCTCCTCTTCCTGTCGATCTTCCCCGTCGGCATGCCGTTTTCTGAGGAACAGCAGAATAAGGATAAGGAGCGCGGGCAGAAGCGCAAGCGGCAGGAAACGCCATAAACGGCTGTCCCCGTAAGCGCTGTCGGATACCTCCGGCAGTCCGTCGCCTTCCCCCTTTTTCATCGCCCCGCCGTCTTTTGCCGCATCTGTCCCTGCGGCCGCGTCGCCCCTGTGGCTCTCTTCGATCCCGTTACCGCTGACCGACACAGGCTCTCCCGCTCCGGCTCCTTTCTTTGTCTTACCGCCCTCAGCGGCAGAGATTTCTTCCGCCCCTTCAGGAACAGTTTCTTCCCGCTCCGGCCCGCTGCCGTCTGCAGAGGCGCTCCGCACTGCCGTAGCGGCGATACCGCCCTCCTGTTCCGGCTCCGCCGAAACTGCCGCGCCCGCTATGGGCGGCTCCGTATTCCTGTCCTCGTCCCGTGAAGACGATTTCGCCCTGTCGTCCCGGCTCTCCGGCGGCGCTGTCCAGACGACGCAGAAGGGCGACAGGCTCTTCACCGTAAAGCTGATGTTCTCCGCGCCGTTAATGGCCGCTAATCTCTCTGTCTGCCCGGCGTCAGGACCGCTTGAAATCATGTGGATCACGGTAAAGGCATAGCGGGCGTCCGTTCCCGCAGGATAAGGCAGTCTGACGGTGATCCCTTCCTCGGGAAAGTTCTCCTCTGTCACTTCCTCCCAGTCCGAGCCGCCGCTTTCCCTGCTCTGGAGTTTCACGTCATAGATGGCGCTGTTGTCCGCCGATGCCGTGACGCCCGCCTTCCCGGCCTCCTGCCGCAGCGCGGCGGCGATCCGGTCCACGCTGTCCAGTCCTTCTTTATCTTTCAGGCCTTCCGGCACCTCGGTCAGTCCGCTCTCCAACAGGCGCAGATCGGTACTGCATAGACAGTCGTGACGATACCCGTCCGCATCCTTCTGCCAGTCGCCGTCGAAACGGTGGATGACGGTAAAGTCCGCCGTCGCTGTAACTGCCTTGTAGTTGTCCGTCTCCGCAAACACCGCCCTGACCGTATAGCTGCCTGCCGTGACAGGCTTACTCCGGCTGTACGCCGTGTCGGGTTCCCCCTCTTCCTTGTAGGAGAAGGTCACATTCCCTGTGCCGTTGGTCCGGGAGTCCGCTTCGGGTTCCACGCTGTCGTCATTGCAGGAATAGCCCTTCATGGAGACGCTGCCTTCCCCCTCCGCCTTGCCGATGGTGACGGTGACGGATGAAACGTCACTGTCCTTATAGTTTTTGCTGCCCACAATATAGTACCAGACCGTGTAGGTCCCGGCATTCCTGCCCGTGACAGCCGCGCTCTCTGTTCTCCAGGCCGCGCTGCCTCCCGCCGGGGCTGCCTGGCCCACATAGTAACGCAGGCTGCCTCCCGCCGCCGTTCCTGCCGTCACCAGTACCTGATCCGTGCCGTCATAAGTCAATGCACCCGGCACGGGCGCGGGCGCGACAGACAGAACGGGCTCTGCCCGATCGATCGTGACGGTAAGGGACACAGGCTTTGTGTCTGTGTGGTTGGCGTCGCCGTCCACATAGTACCAGACCGTATAGTCCCCGGCGTCCAGTCCCGTAAGGGCTGAGACGTCCTCCTGCCAGTCGGCGCTGCCTGCGTCCGGCGCTTCTGCGCCCGCATAATATTTCATGACGCCGCCCGCAGCCTCTCCGGCAGTCACCAGCGTCTGCCATGAGCCGTCATAGGTCAAACTGTTCTCCGTGGGAGCGGCCGTGGCCTGCGCCTTTGCCATGCCGATGTTGACGGGCTGTGTAAGCGTCACGTCGGACGCGGGAACGACAGGCGCGTAATACTTCCCGTCCGTACCGCCTGCCCGGATGTCGGACAGATGAACCGTCCTATATTCTCCCACGTCCCCCGCCTTCTTCCCGGCCGCGCCGCCTGCTGTCATGGTTACGCTGCCTGTCGCCGTGAGGGTCACGGTGTCGCCCTGCAAAACTCCCTCCGGCTGCAGCGTGACCTCTACCGCCGCGCTCCCGTCGTATGTCTTATCTGCGGCGGTGACCGTGTAAGTCAACTCCCGCTTTGCCACGCTCACGACCGCGGCGCTACTGCTCTTCTGTGCAAACTTCCCATTCCCGCTGTATACGGCGGTGACAGAGGGACTCCCGCTCTCCCCAAACAGCCTGTGCCGCAGCTCCAGGGACGTACCGGCTATCTCCAGGGACGCCGTGCCCTGTCCGGCCGTTCCCCCTCCGGTAAGCGGCACGGGGTCGCCCAGCTGTGTGCCGTCGACATAAAAAGTCACCTTGCTGTCCGCGCTGACCAGATCGCCCTCCTTGATACTCCCCGACGCGCTCACCGTGGCGGTGAGGGTGATGTCGTCTCCGTAGGTCGGCGCCCCGCCGCCCTTTCGGGCAGCCGCTGCCGTGACCGCAAGCTCCGCCTTCGTGACAGTAAAGGACAGTTCCGCCGTGGAGGTTCTGGTAGTGCCGTCGCTTAGGTAAGTGGCGGTGACCTCCGCCTGATATGTTCCGACGTCCAAACCCGCTTTGGGCCGGATCTCCCAGGATGTGTCGGTGGTGCCCACGGCCAGACTTTTGTTCGCGCTGCCCGTCTTCGCGAACGCAAAGCTGTCCTTATCTTTCCCCGAAATCTCCACCTTGGAGATCGTGACCGCGTTCCTGTTGTTATTCGTCATCCTAACCGCCTGCGCGGACGGCTGCGAACCGTAGGTCGCATCCGCAAAGCTCGGCGCGGCAATATCCAGATTGAGATGATAGATGATCTGACCGCCGTTTTGGTTGTTGATCCTCGTCTCGCCATAGGTGAGCGGTCCCCAGACGTCGATGGTCCCCTCATTGACGACCGACCCTTCATTCTTGAGCTCACCGTCATAGTCATCCTCGCTGCCGACACGGATGACGCCCCTGTTGGTCAGCGTTACGCCGTTTGCGATGTGCAGAGGATGATCTTTGGGCACGTTCAGCGTCTCCCCGCTCTTTACCTCAAAATGAAAGTCGGGTGTCGGCGTGCCGTACACCTGACCCTCATTTTTCACAAAAATAATGCCGCTCCAACTGCTCTTATTGCTCTCATCCGAAATACTGTCGGAAATATGGAGCACGGCCTTTCCGCCTGTGCCGGTGGAGAAGGTGCCCGAATAGGTACTCCATGTAGTGGTTCTGATCCCCTTTGCGGTGACAGAGCCCCCGCTGATCGTGACCTCGCTGCCATGGGCATCAACCCCGTCTCCAATATAGGCGTCAGTACTGACGATGCCTCCCGTGATCTTAACTGTTTCCGTCCCGTTTCCCTGGTATCCGCCGCCGATCCCGGCGACGTCTCCATAGTATCCCTTTGCAGTAACGGAACCCCCGTTGATCGTGATCGTACCGTCAGTGCCATAGCATCCGCCGCCGATCGCTGCGGCGTTGGTGCCTCCCGTTGCGGTGACGGAGCCCCCGTTGATCGTAATTGTGCCACTACGAGAGTAGCCGCCGCCGATCCCAGCGGCGCCGTAGTTTCCCGTTGCGGTGACACAACCCCCGTTGATCGTGATGTCGCCCGCCCCATCACCATAGACAAGTCCGCCCGTATCCTCTTTTCTATAGACGAAGCCGCCGATTGCGGCGCTATATTTTTCGGCGGCCACCGCACTCAGCGTCCCCATGGTCCCCACATCCGCAGACTGGGCATAAATTGTCAGGCTGTTATCCTTTTGCACCGTAATGCCTTTGCTCGCCGTCAGGGTGCAGCCGTTCGCCAAAATCAGACTGACGCTGCCACTTACCGTAATCCGGTCGGAGATGGTAACGTTTCCCTCCAGGACATACCAGCCGCCGTTCCATTCGGTCTGATTCGAGATCGTCGTATAGGAAGAGCAGGTCTGCGTCCTGCCGTTTGCGTCCAGATACGACACAGAGCCGTTCCTCGCCGCGCTCTGTCTCCGCCTCGGCCTGTGCACGGCGGACAGCGCTGCGGCGGCGGCATCGTAGCGGGCAAGGTCCAGCATAGCCTTATCCTCGTCGGCCAGCTCCTCCAGAGCCGCCTCTATGGCCTCCAACTGTTCCTGCACTTCCGCGCGGTTCTCCTCCGTGATCTCCTCCGCGGCCGGAAGGGCGTCGATCAGCTCCTGCACCCGCACCGGAGCCGGAGTCTCCCCGTTCGCGCCCGGGTCCGTGACGCTGTCCGGGTCCGTGACGCTGTCCGGATCTATAGTGTTATCCGGGTCCGTACCGGAGCCGCCGTCCAAGCCCATATCACTGTCGGGATCCGTGCCCGGATCGCCGTCACCGGGGTCTGTGCCTATATCGCCTTCAGCGGGGTCTGTGCCCCCCCCCACCGTCCGCATCTTCGCCCGCATCGTTTCCCGAGCCGTCGCCCGAACCGTCGTCCGGGTTCGTCTCCGTGCCGCCCGGCTCTCCCTCACCGTTCGTATCAGACAGATCAGACAGGGACGCGGACGCCGCCTCGTATCTGGCGGTGTCCAGCGCCGCCTTTTCCTCCTCCGTCATTTCTCCCATCGCCGCCTCTATGGCGTCCAGCTGCCCTTGCACTTCGCTCCGGTTCTCCGCCGTGATCTCCTCCGCAGCCGGAAGGGCGTCGATCCACTCCTGCACCTGTGCCGGGGCGTCTTTCCCCGCGCCGTCCTCCGCAAATGCCGCCGCAGGCAGCATGGCTATCACCAGCGCTGCGGCAAGTAAGCCCGCAAGATATTGTCTGATCCGATACCGCATTGTAAGAGCCTCCTTTACAGAGCCGACGGTCCTTTCTGCCCGCCGGATCTACTTATCCCAAAATAATCATTCTGCCGCAGCCGCCGGGGCTGCGCTGCACGAACATACTCATATTTAGAAAAGTTTATCACCGCCGCCGCCCCAAATCAATAGCCATATTCAGAAAAATTGTGAAAAAACCGTGACCAAAAAACCGTGAAACTTAGTCATCCATATAGATTTTACGCTTCCTCGGGCAGAAGTTCGAGTATCAGCTGCGCCTGATAAGCCTGGTCTTTGGCGGCGCGTTTCATGTCGTCAAACCTGCCCAGATCGATCAGAATGGAGTTGAGCCTGTTGATACGGGCAACCCCTTCAATCCGTCCTTCTTCGCGGCCTTCGCTGCGTTCTTCTCTGGCAATCCTGTCCATAATCTCGCACATAGTCTGCTGACCCTCCTCCGTCTCCTTGTACCGGCGTTTGCTGCCGGATGTGATAGGGAATTTATTGTTGTAGGCGGTATCGTTGACGAATACTTCCATCAGTTCCGATACGTCCGATCCGTCTTTGACTTTGGCATTGACGTAGATCTCTTCAAAACCGTTATCGACCACTTGGCCGTTTTCCCTGATAACACGGTCTACATGATACAGGGGAAGATTGCCGTGAAACATGTCGAAACGTGAGATAAAGACGACACATACATCCGGGACATCCTTAAATTTCGTGCCGGGGTCGGTGATGTTTGTCGTAAGGACAGCGCCGTTGTAACGCACACGTCTCTGGTGGTCATCATCATCGGCTCTCTGTACTTCAATGTCGATCTTTCTTCCGTCTCCCAGCACGCATTTCGCATCAAGAATAACGGAACGCCCCTGCGGATTGGTCCCGGCATACTGAGGTACCGATTCCAGAACGGTCAGTGCAGCGTCGCCAAGAATGACCCGCAGGATCTCCTCGCAGAATTTTTCATCTTCCGCCATTGTCCGGAACATCAGATCGTCGATCGGATTCAGTTTTTTCGCCTCTTCGCGGATTCTCGCCTTGTTGCTCATGTATGATCCTCGTTTGGTGATCGCCGCAGAAACCCTGCGGTTATTTATAGTATATCATGTTTTAAGTCAAACTCAACGGCATTTTTATAACTGTAACAGTGGGAAATTTTTCCCGCGGATTTTCCTTACGCCCCCACAAAGTCAAACAGGCTGATCTGGTTGGACTCCGGCAGTTTTCCGAGAAGGCCCAAGCTGTCCATCAGATCTACGATAGTCTTCGACGCTTTCGTGCGCTGCCTGAAATCGTCCTTGGACAGGAACGGGCCGTCCTTCGCCGCCTCCACGATGGCGTCGGCCACCTGCTGCCCGACGCCGTCGATACTGTCGATGGAGGGCATCAGCTTGCCGTCCACGATCCGGAAAGAACGCGACTGCGCCGTAAAGATGTCGATGGGGACGAAATCATATCCCCTCGCATACATCTCCTGCACGATCTTCATATCCCTATAGCTATCCTGCTCCTTCTTGGAGAGCGTATCGCTCCTGCGCCTGTAATCCGCCATCAGGTTCTCCAGATGCGCCTGCCCCTGACACATCAGCTCATAGGAGAAGGCCGAGGCGCGGATGCTGAAATAGGCGGCGTAATAAGCCAGCGGATAGTTGATCTTGAAGTAGGCGATGCGCCATGCCATCATGACATAGGCCGCCGCATGCGCCTTGGGGAACATGTACTTGATCTTCTTGCAGGACCAGATATACCAGTCCGGCACGCCCTCGGCCTTCATGGCCTCCTCCCACTCCGGTTTCAGCCCCTTGCCCTTGCGCACGCTCTCCATGATCGTAAAGGAAAGCGCGGGGTCAACGCCCATCCGGATCAGATAGATCATAATGTCGTCACGGCAGCAGATCGCCGTGGAGATGGTGGCCTTGCCCTCCTCGATCAGCGTCTGCGCGTTGCCCAGCCACACGTCCGTCCCGTGGGACAGCCCGGAAATACGCACCAGATCCGTGAAACATTTGGGTTTCGCGTCGATGACCATCTGGATGACGAAGTCCGTGCCGAACTCCGGGATCCCCAGACAGCCCAGCTTACAGCCGCCGATCTGGTCCGGCGTGATCCCCAGAGCCTCCGTGGACGCAAAGAGCGACATCACCCCCTTGTCGTCCAAGGGGATAGAGACGGGATCGATCCCCGTCAGATCCTGCAGCATGCGGATCATCGTCGGATCATCGTGTCCGAGAATATCGAGTTTTAGCAGATTGTGGTCGATCGAGTGGTAATCAAAGTGCGTGGTGACAATGTCCGTGGTCATGTCGTTGGCCGGATGCTGCACCGGCGTGAAGGAGTTGATGTCCTCCCCCACGGGAAGTACCACGATGCCGCCCGGATGCTGGCCCGTGCTGCGCCTGATGCCCGTACAGCCCGCGACGATGCGGTTGATCTCGCACACCCGTTTGTGCTTGCCGCGCTCCTCATAATATTTTTTCACATAGCCGAAAGCCGTCTTGTCCGCCAGCGTGCCGATGGTGCCCGCGCGGTACGTCTGCCCGCTGCCAAAGATCACCTCCGTGTACTTGTGCGCCTTACTCTGGTACTCTCCCGAAAAATTCAGGTCAATATCCGGCTCCTTGTCTCCCTTGAAACCGAGGAACGTCTCAAAAGGAATGTCAAACCCCTCTTTCCTGAGCGGCGTGCCGCACACAGGGCAGTTCTTATCCGGCATATCGCAGCCTGCGCCGCCGCTGTACGCCTTCACCTCCTCAGAGTCAAAGTCGTAATAGTGACACTTCGGGCACAGATAGTGCGGGCTTAAGGAGTTTACCTCCGTGATCCCCGCCATGTTGGCCACGAAGGAACTGCCCACAGACCCCCGAGACCCCACCAGATACCCGTCCTCCACCGATTTCCACACCAGTTTCTGGGCGATAATGTACATCACCGCAAACCCGTTGGAGATGATGGAGTGCAATTCTTTCTCCAGTCTGTCCTCCACGATCTTAGGCAGCGTCTCGCCGTAGAGTTCATGCGCTCTGTTATAACAGATCTCGGTGAGCTGCCTGTCGCTGTCCGCGATGACCGGCGGGCACTTGTCGGGGCGCACGGGGGACATACACTCGATCATGTCCGCGATGCGGTTCGTGTTGGTGATCACCACCTCCTCGGCCTTATCGCTCCCCAGATAGGAGAACTCCTGCAGCATCTCCTCCGTGGTCCTGAGAAAGAGCGGCGCCTGCTCGTCCGCATCGGGGAATCCCTGTCCCGCCATGATGATCCGGCGGTAGATCTCGTCCTCCGGATTCAGAAAATGCACGTCGCAGGTGGCCACCACAGGCTTATGGAACTGCTCGCCCAGCCGCACGATCTTTTTGTTGATCTCCATGATGTCCTCCATGGAGCGGATGTTTGGCAGTTTCTCCGACGCGATCATATACTTGTTGTTGCCAAGCGGCTGTATTTCCAGATAATCATAGAAATGCACCAGCCGCGCGATCTCCGCCTCCGGTTTGCCCTCCAAGAGCGCGCGGTACAGCTCTCCCGCCTCGCAGGCGCTCCCCACAATCAGCCCTTCCCGGTACTCGTTCAGCAGGCTTTTTGGCACGCGCGGTCTTCTGGCATAGTAGGTGAGATGGGACATGGAGACCAGCCGGTACAGATTCATGCGCCCCACGTTATTTTTGGCCAGAATAATACCGTGGTAGGTGGGCAGCCTCTTGATGATGTCCGGGCTTGCCTTGCCCTTCTCGTTGATCTGTGCGAGCGTGGTGATGCCCTCCTTCTCCATCATCGCGATCAGTCTGACAAAGATCTCCGCCGTCGCCTCCGCGTCGTCCACCGCCCTGTGATGGTTTAAGAGCGACACGCCCAGCGTCTTCGCCACCGCGTCCAAGGTGTGTCTGGACTGCGCGGGCAGCATGACCCTCGCCATGTTCATGGTGTCCACATAGGTAAAATCGTGCGCGATCTCCTGTCTGTCGCAGTTTTCTCTGATGAAACTCATGTCAAATTCCGCGTTGTGCGCCACCAGCACACAGCCCTCGCTGAAGGCAAGAAACTGCGGCAGCACGCTCTCGATCTTCTCCGCGTCCATGACCATCTCGTCGCGTATGCCCGTCAGTTTCTCGATCTCGAAGGGGATCGGCGTCTCCGGATTGACAAAGACCGAGAATCGATCCGTGATCCAGCCGTCCTGCACCTTCACCGCCCCGATCTCTATGATGCGGTTCTCCACGGGAGAAAACCCTGTCGTCTCTATGTCGAACACCACAAAATCCTGCCGAAAGTCCTGCCCTTTGTCGTTGGTGGCGATCTCGTGCAGATCGTCCACAAAATACGCCTCCACGCCGTAGATCACCTTGAAGAAATCCTGCTTATCCGGGTCCGGATCCCCCGCCTCCTTGCGCCTGGCTTTCTCTTCCTTCCACAGATCTTCCCAGACATGGTTGGCGTCGGGAAACGACTGTACCACGCCGTGGTCCGTGATGGCGATGGCGGGATGCCCCCATTTGTAGGCGCGCCTGACGATGTCCTTCACCTCCGAGACGCCGTCCATATCGCTCATCTTGGTGTGGCAGTGCAGCTCTACGCGCTTGCGCGCGCTCGTGTCCGTGCGGGACACCGTGAAGTCCGGGATCGTCTTCACGCCTGTGATCGCGCCCAGCGTCAGCTCGTTGTCGAACTTGTCAATGGCCGCCACGCCTTTTATTTTTACAAAAGCGCCCTCTTTCATAACGCTCGCTATTTCGTCTTTCTGCTCATTGGACACAAAGAGCTTGATCGTCATGGTATCCGTGAAGTCCGTCACATCGTAGAACAGGATCGTCCTCTCGTTCTTGATCTCCCGCCGGTCCGTGTGGATAATCCTGCCGCGAATGACCACCTCTCCCATCTCGCCGATAATGTCGCTCATGGGCATGGCCTCCTCGTCGAAGTCCTTGCCGTAGATCACGTCGGGATTGTCGGAGCGTTTTAACGGGCGGTTTGCCGTCCGCGGCTGTTCTCTCCGCATGGTCCCCGCACTATGCATATCTGCCGTTATTGCATTCTTTTCCACACTGTCCTGAGCTGCGTTATCCGACGGCTGCGCATGGCCGCCCGCCCGGGCAGAGATCGCCGCCACCTGCATGGCAAGCCTATGTTCATCCTCCTCGTGGTGCTTTCCCTCCGCGCGCTCTTTGTAGGAGATCTGTATTTCCACCCCGATCCCGCAGCGCTCGTGGTAGATCTTCTCCAGAATGCGCGCCAGCTCCTCCGCCCTGCCTTTGCCCAACACCGTGTCCTCGACGGTCATATGCAGCCTGTCGCCCTCCTCGAAGACAATGTCGGCATTTTTAAAAAGATTGTACTCCACCGGAGAGTACGCGCGCAGCTCAGACAGAATGCTCTCCCTGTATACGTCCATCAGCCGCTCCGGCGTGTACTGCGCCGACAGGCGGAATCTCTCATAGAACTTGATAACCATAGGGGCGCCGGGAAAAAACTGTCTCTTGATCTCCCCTTCCACCCGAAAGACGTCCTCCTTCTGGATCAGCCTGTCCGAGGAGATATAGACGTGCAGAAAATCCTTGCGTTTCGTCGAAGAGACTTTCTCCACCGTGACCTGTTCGTAGAGATCCGTCAGCCCCGTATCCAGTTTTAAAGTCGGAAACACATCAAAAAACTTCTTTCCCATCCGTGCTTTGCACCTCTCCCGTCCTATGCCTGATCCCAATTCAAAAGCTCTTCCCGCAGCGTGTCGAGCAGCTTATCCTCCGGCACCTTCCGCACGATCTCCCCGCGCTTGATCAAAAGCCCTTCACCCAGACCTCCCGCGATGCCGATGTCCGCCTCCTTCGCCTCGCCGGGGCCGTTGACCGCGCAGCCCATCACCGCGACTTTGAGATCCAGCGGAATGTCCGCCACCATCTCCTCCACCTTGTTCGCCAGCCCGATCAGATCGATGCGCGTTCTGCCGCAGGTCGGGCAGGAAACCACCTCGATCCCGCCCTTGCGCAGGCCCAGCGTGCGCAGGATCAATTTGGCGGACTTGATCTCCTCCACGGGATCTCCTGTCAGGGACACTCTGATCGTATCGCCGATGCCCTGATGCAGGATCAGCCCCAGACCGATGGCGGACTTGATATTGCCGCTTGTCACCGTACCGGACTCGGTGATCCCCACGTGCAGCGGATAGTTCGTCTTCTCCGCCAGTATCTCATGCGCGCGGACGCACATGAGCACATCGGAGGACTTGATGCTGATCACCAGATTGTCATATCCCAGATCCTCGATGATCCCCACCTTGTCTAACGCGCTCTCGACGATACCCTCCGCTGTCACGCCGTGGTACTTCTCCACCAGTTCCCGCTCCAACGAGCCGCTGTTGACGCCCACGCGGATCGGGATGTGATGCTCCTTCGCCGCCCTGACGACTGCAGCCACTTTATCCCTGCCGCCGATATTGCCCGGGTTGATGCGAATCTTATCCGCCCCGTTCTCTATGGCTGCGATGGCCATTCTGTAATCGAAATGAATATCCGCCACCAGCGGAATATGTATCTGCGGCTTGATCCTTCCGATTGCCTCCGCCGCCTCTGCCGTAGGCACGGTGCAGCGTATGATCTCGCATCCCGCCTTCTCCAGGCGCAGGATCTGCGCCACTGTCGCCTCCACATCCTCCGTCCTCGTATTCGTCATCGACTGGATCAGGATCGGATTGCCGCCGCCGATCACCCTGTCCCCGATCCGGATTGTCTTTGTGTGCTCACGATGCATAGTTGTCCCTCCTTCGTTTCCCCGTCACATGGACAATTTGTATAGCGCTAACTGATTTAAGCTCACACCTTCCTTATCCGCCTCCACAGCCAGACGCCTGTGCAGCGTCTTGGGAATTCTGACCACAAACTTCCCGCTGTAATCCTCCGCGTCCTCAGGTACGGGGATCGGAAGATTATTTTCAAGCTTTACTTCCAGATAGCCTGCCATCGCCTCATTTAAATTATCATATAATTCGTCCAGTGTGGCGCCGGTGCTCTGACAGCCGTCCAGTTCCAGAATATATCCGTAAAAATAGCGTCCGCTCTCGTCATTCTTTTCCTGCACCATTCTCGTATAAGGCAATTTCAGATAATCTTCCAGTCTCATATATTCCTCCATGTCAAAATCATTGTTAGTATACCCGTTTCCACTATTGCTTACCAATCCGCCTTAATATATCTGTTATGTAAACCTTCTTTAGCGGATTTTCCTGCTTAACGGTTATCAGATCTCCGCTGTTTCGGTTTAGATAATGTCTGTGACTTCCCCTCTGTCTGACAATCTCATAGCCGAAAGCTCTCAGCACATTTTCTGCCTCAATAGGTCTGATACCATTGGGCTGGCGTTTCATTTTTTCAATGATCTTGTCAACCGCAGCCAACGTAGCTTTCTCCTTTCTATAATACTGTATATGATACTATTTATCAAGAAACAATCGGTAAAAATTGAGTCGCCGCATCTCATTTCCTCCCTCACATCTCCGTCAGCCAGACCCGTTTCTCGATCTCTCTGATAAAAGAACGGCGGCGCAGGCGCCCCCGGCCTGACGGACGGTGCAGTTCCCTCGTCAGCTCCGCCGCCGTCTGGTAACGCCGCGACGGCTCCTCGCTGATACACTTGCGGATCATGCGCTCCAGCCGCCCCGACAGAAGCGGCTGATAATCGCGCACGGACAGCGACGTATAGGGCGGTTTCGCGGGATCCGCGCCGGTGACCATGTAGTACAGCACCTTGCCAAAGGCGTAAATGTCGCTGCGCTCGTCCGCGTATGCGTCCCCGAACTGTTCCGGCGCCGCATAGCCCACAGTTGCCGCCATGACATGTTTCTGCCCGCCCCCGAAACTCTTGCGGAAGGCCGCTCCGAAATCCACCAGTTTCAGGTTCCCGTCCGGACAGACCATGATGTTGTCAGGTTTCAGATCTTGATATATAACAGGTGTTTTCCTCGTGTGCAGATACTCCAGAATGTCCGCTAACTGTCTCGCCCAGCCGCGCGCCTGTTCCTCCTGTACGAAACCGTTTCGCGCAATCTGTCTGCTCAACGTCACGCCCTGTATGTACTCCATCACCAGATACCACGCGTCTTCCCACAACAGATCGTAGATGACCGGGAGCATGGGATGTCTGAGCTGCTGCAAGAAGTCCGCCTCCCGCACGAGCTGTTTCTCCCTTTCTCTCTCCTGCCCGCCGCGGTCGATCCGCTTGATCGCCACAAGGCGCTGCAGATCCTCGTCGCGCGCCAGATACACGCTGCCCTCCCCTCCGCGCCCCAGCGGTTTGATGACCGTATATTTGCCGATTGCCTCCGGCTTTCCTTCTCCCATTCCTTCACCTCTCCATCTTCACGTAGACCGCCGACAGATTATCCCGTTCGCCCCGCCGCATACAGGCCCCGCCGATCTCCCGCAGTCTGCGCCCGATTTGGCTCTCGTCCGTCATTCGCTCAGGGCACAGAACCTCCGCAAGCTCCGCCTCCTCCACAAAACGCCGAAACCCATCGCTGCACAGCAGCATGCCCTCTCCTTCCCGCAGCGCGCCCAGCCGAAAATCAGGCTTGAGGAAACCAAAACTTCCGACACACTTTGTCAACTGATTTTCGCCCGTCACATGATCCTTGGTCACGCACACCGTCCTGCCTTTCTTTTTTGGAAACAGATAAGCTCTGCTGTCGCCCAGATGACAGAGCAGATAAGTCTTTTGCAGGATCACCAGCACTGTCATGGTCGTCCCCATGCGCACGCGCTCCTGCGAGCCATAGCGGGTAAGCTGCTCCTGCATATGATACGCAAGTCTCTCGAGGGATCTCCTGACGATCCAGTACGGTTTCTTCTTCCTCACCGCGCGAAGGAGCCACTCGTAAAACCACTCCTGCAGTCTCTGCGTCACATAGCCGCTGGCATACTCCCCCTGCGCCAATCCGCCCATGCCGTCGCAGACTGCCGCCATGAGAACGCGCCCTCTCGCGGTCAGCACCTGCAGCAGCACGACAGAGTCCTGATTGACCTTCGCCGCCTTACCGCGCTCCCAATATACACTTGTCAGATAATTCACCTTCTCCTCCTGTTCTGCAATCTGTCAGTCCATTCTCCGGAACATTGCGGGAATCCCGCCGGAACTATATACTCAGGGGTTCAGAACGAACCCCGATGAAGTAAGTATACAGTATCATTAAGAACAAAGCAACAAAAATCTAATGCACGATCTTCATAATATCGTTGTACATGACAAACACCATCAGGACCATGAACACCACCAGCCCGGCAAAGTGGATCATCCCCTCCTTCTCAGGGGGCACAGGCTTGCCGCGCACCACCTCCACGAACATGAAGAGCAGTCTGCCGCCGTCCAGCGCCGGGAGCGGCAGCAGATTCAAAATGCCGAGATTGACGGACAGAAGGACCACGATCTCAAGCATTGTCAGTATCGCCGAGGATGTGCCGTAATTCTCCTCCGCGTGGTCGTAACTCTCGCCCACGAACTGTGCGATTCCCACCGGCCCGGAAACTTCGTCTTTGCTGACCTGTCCTCTGAGCAGCATACCCAAGCTCTTGTAGGTCGTCTTCGCATAGTATTCTACCTCGTAGAAAGCGTACCGGAACACCTGAAGGGGATTGCAGTCCAGATACACCCCGCCTCCCATGATCCCGATATAATAACGCGCGTCATTTTTATCGTAGCGCGGCGTCACCGTGGCTACGCCCTTCTGTCCGTCGCGCGTATAGTGAATTTCCAGCGCCTCCCCCTTATTCATGGCGGAGATCACCATGATCTCGCGGTAAAAATGGATCTTCTCATGATTGATCCGCGTGATCACATCCCCTTCCTTAAGCCCCGCCTCCATCGCCGCGGAATCCTCCGCGATCCCGCCGACAACGGGCAGATCTGCGCCTGAAAAGGCAGTCAGCACAAGCGCCACGACAAAGGCAAGAATAAAATTGAAGAAAGGGCCTGCAAACACAGTGGCAATACGTTTCCACACACCGGCTTCCGTGAACGCCATTCCCGCCGCCTGAAAACCGTCCTCCGTCAGGGCGGGAGCAGACTCCCCCATCGCCTTTCTGCGCAGATCGCCGGCCTGCTCTTTATCGCCGTCCGGCTCGCCCACGCCGTCCTCGCCGTCGAACATACACGCTCCTCCCAGCGGGAGGAGTTTCAGCGCGTACCTCACGCCGTTTTTTTCAAAGGAAAACAGGGTAGGCCCCATCCCCACCGAAAATTCCAGGACGCGGATGCCGTTTCTCCTTCCGATGAGGAAGTGGCCAAACTCGTGAGAGATCACCACAACTCCAAATATAATGAGGAATAAAATAATCGTTCTGATCAATGCACTACTCTCCAAACTTGCGTTTTATAAACTCATACGTCTCTGCTTCCGTCTCCAAGATCTTCTCCACCGTGGGCGCATCCGTCACGTGGTGGTTTGCCATGGAACTTTCGATCAGCTCCGGGATCTGCAAAAAGGTGATCCTGTGCTGCAAAAACAGCGCTACCGCCTTCTCGTTTGCGGCATTGAACACCGTCGGCAGGGTGCCGCCCCTTGCCGCTGCCGCATAAGCTAACGCCAACCCTCGAAACGTGTCCGTGTCCGGCTCCTCGAAAGTGAGCTGCCCCAGCGCGAAGAGATCGACTCTCTGCGTGTCCAAGGGGCGTCTGTCGGGGTAGAACAGCGCGTACTGGATGGGCAGTTTCATGTCGGGCGCGCCCAGCTGCGCCATGATGGCGCCGTCCACATACTGCACCGCTGAATGTACGATACTCTGGGGGTGCACCACCACCTGAATCTGTGAGAGCTCCACGTCGAAGAGCCACTTCGCCTCCATCACCTCCAGCCCCTTGTTGACCAGCGAGGCGGAATCGATCGTAACCTTCCTGCCCATGGACCAGTTGGGGTGTCTCAGCGCGTCCTCCACCGTCATGGACGCCAGTTCTTCACACTTTTTGCCGCGAAACGGCCCGCCGGAGGCGGTCAGCAGAATGCGTTCCACGCGCGCCCTGCTCTCACCGTGCATAGACTGGAAGATGGCGCTGTGCTCACTGTCCACCGGCAGGATCGGCACGCCTCTCTCAGCAGCCAGCGGCATGATGATATGCCCCGCCGTCACCAAAGTCTCCTTGTTGGCCAGCGCAATCGTCTTGCCGTGTTTGATGGCCTCAATGGTCGGTCTGATTCCGATCATTCCCACAATCGCCGTCACCAGTACCTCCGCATCCTCATAAGCGGCCACCTCCAGCAGACCGTCCATGCCGCATACCACGCGCACGGGCAGATCCCTGACGCGTTCCCGCAGATCATCCGCCGCCTCTTCCGTCCACATGGCCGCAAGCGAAGGGCGAAACTCCCGCACCTGTCTCTCCATCAGCTCCACATTGGAACCCGCCGCCATCGCCGTCACGGTCAGATCCAGCTCTTTTCTTACAATTTCAAGCGTCTGCGTTCCGATGGATCCCGTGGAACCCAGTATCGCGATCTTTTTTATAACATCCATTATGTTTTCTCCTGAGGCGGATCGTCATTCCCGTTCTTCGCATCCGCCGTTGTTTCCCGTTTACGGCGCTCCGTCAAGTCAGCAAAAACGATAATCCGATAAAAATGAGCGGCGCCGTGACGATCACGCTGTCAAAACGGTCCATGATGCCGCCGTGTCCCGGAATCAGTTTTCCATAATCCTTGATGCCGTAATCTCTCTTGAATGCGGACGCCGCCAGATCGCCCACCATGGACACCATCGCGCCCACCGCGCCCAGCGCCGCCGCCGCGCCAGCGCTGATGCCGAACACCGGCATCGCCGCGTACCGCTCCACCAGATACACGTACAGAGCGCACAGGAGCGCCGCCCCCGCGATGCCGCCCACCGCGCCCTCGACAGACTTCTTCGGGCTGAGTTTGGGCGTCATTTTGTGTTTTCCGATCAGCACGCCCACCGCATAGGCGCATGTGTCGCTGCCCCACGAGCAGAGGAAGATAAACCAAACCAGATAGTTCCCCGTGAGGAATCCCTCTCTGGTCAGAAAAAGGAACGACAGCATGACTGGCGCATACAAAAAGGAAAAGCAGGCCGCCATGACCTCTCTCCCGTGCTCCTTGGGAAAACGGAACACATAGACGAACAGAAACACCAGAAACGCCGCAACGATCCCGAACGCTATCCCTCTGTACAGATAAGCGCCTATGTAAAACTGCGCCGCCTGCACCGACGACATGGGAGAGGGATGCAAGGATAGGGAAAGATAAATCCAGATATAATAAAGTATCGTCAATATCATACCTGTGTATAACAACACTTGTTTTTTCTTATCCTCCGCGCCAAATCCCAGCGCCCTGCCCAGTTCACGGTACGCCACAAGAGAAATCAGACACAGCGAGACGGCAAGAACAGGCCCGCCGGTCAGAATAAAGAAAACGGCAAGTATCACAAGCAAGACGCCGCTGCCAAGCCTCGTCCAAAACATGTTATTCCTCCTTCACCAGACCGTACCGTCTGTCTCTCTTATTATATGCCTCAATCGCCTTCTCTAATTCTTCTTTGGAAAAATCAGGCCAGGCAACAGGGGTAAAATAGAACTCCGTGTAGGCAAGCTGCCACAGCAGGAAATTGGAGATGCGCTGCTCGTTGCAGGTGCGGATCAGAAGGTCGGGTTCCGGAAGACCGTGTGTGTCAAGGGATTCACTGATCTTCTCCTCCGTGATCTCCTCCGCCCGCAGACTGCCTTCTGCCACATCCTCAGCCAGTCTCCGCACAGCGCGGACGATCTCGTCCCTGCCGCCATAGTTGATGGCGATCTGAAAATGCAGCCCCGTGTTGTCCTTCGTCTCCTGCTCCAGCTGCTCCATGCGCTTTCTGATGTCATCGTCCAGACGGCTCTTCTCGCCAATGATCCTAACACACATGTTATTTTTAGCCGCAGTCTTGAGACAGGTCTTCATGTAGTTGCGCAGCAGTCCCATCAGCGCGTCCACCTCGTCCTGCGGCCTGTTCCAGTTTTCCGTGGAGAAAGCGTACACCGTCAAATATTGGATCCCCATGCGGTACGCCTCCTCACAGATCACCTCCACCGTCTTGGCTCCCTGCACATGCCCGTAGTTGCGGGGCATCCCTTTCCTCTTGGCCCATCTGCCGTTACCGTCCAATATGATCGCCACATGATTTGGGATCTTCATGCCGTCTTCCATAGCTTTCCTCCGCCTTTAACATTAGGAAAAGGGACGGCAGAATATCCTTCTGCAATCCCTCTCTCTGCTCTGTGTGAAACAGACCGTAAGCCGTCTCAAAAAATCTACACGGTAAGGATTTCCTTTGACTTCTCCTCCACCAGCTTATCGATCTCTTTGATATACTTGTCAGTCAGCTTTTGCAGGTTGTCTTCCAGCTCCTTGATCTCGTCCTCGGAGATTTCCGTCTTCGCCAGTTTCTTAAAAGCGTCGTTGCCGTCGCGTCTCGTGTTGCGGATCGCGACCTTGTTCTCCTCCCCGCGTTTTTTCACATCCTTCACGAGCTCCTTACGCCGCTCCTCGGTCAACTCCGGGAACACCAGACGGATCAGGCTGCCGTCGTTGGACGGCGTGATGCCTACGTCGGAGGCCATAATCGCCTTCTCGATCTCCTTGATCAGGCTCTTCTCCCAAGGCGCGATCTGGATGATCCTCGGTTCGGGCACCGTGATGTTGCCCACCTGCTGAATCGGTGTGGGCGTGCCGTAGTAGTTGACCCTGATCTTGTCGAGAACGTGCGGGTTCGCACGTCCCGCCCGGATAGAGCCAAGGTCGCTCACCAGAAAATCATAAGTCTTCTGCATCTTCTCCTCATACGGTTTCAATCTCGCATCCATACTGTAATCCTCCAGATGTTATTCGGTTACACGGTCACCTTAGTACCGTTAAATTTCCCTTTGACAGTGTTCACGATGCTGTTCTCCTCGTTCAGAGAAAAGACCCACATCGGCATCTTGTTGTCCCGCGCCAGGATCGAGGCGGTCATATCCACGACTTGAAGATTCTTCCCGATCACCTCGTCGATGGATACTTCCTCATACTTCTTCGCGTTCGGGTTCGAGCGCGGATCGCCGTCATAGACGCCGTCCACCGCCTTCGCAAGCAGGATCACGTCGGCGTCCACCTCGATCGCGCGCAGCACCACGCCCGTGTCCGTGGAGAAGTAGGGATGCCCCGTTCCTCCCGCGAAAAATACTACCATATTTCTGGCAAAATACTTGTTGGCCCTGTCCTTGGAGAACAGCTTTGTAAAAGAGCCGCACTCAAAGGGCGTCAGGATGCTGGTCATCATGCCTGTCGAGCGAAAGATCTCGGACACATAGATACAGTTCATGATCGTCGCCAGCATACCGATCTGATCCGCCTTCGTCCTGTCAATGTTCTCACTGGAACGTCCCCGCCAGAAATTGCCGCCGCCGATCACGATACCTACCTGGATCCCATCGTCCACCAACTCTTTGACCTGCACGGCCACGCCGCGCACCGTCTCCTCGTCAAAACCGGTCTTCTTATCGCCTGCAAGAGCCTCTCCGCTCAGTTTCAACAGAATACGCCGCATATTTTATATTCTCCCGCTCCATAGTTTAGAACATCAGCCCTTTTTCTTCTTAAACTCCTCAAAGAAGGAGGACGGATTCACGTCGGCGTAGCACTGCGAGCACAGACCTTCAATGACCGCGCCATTGTTGATCTGTACGGATTTCGACTTGATATTGCCCATAACGATCGCCGTCGTGTCCAGAATAACGGGGCCCTGCACATCGATGTCTCCCTTGACAGCGCCGGCAACCACCGCGCTGGAGGCTGTGATATTGCCGATCACTACGGAACTCTGGCCGATCTTCACGCTGCCCTGGCTGTGAACCTCGCCCGTGATCTTCGCGCCCTCCGCAAAAATCTCCGCAGCCTTGGAATCGCCCTGGATCGTACCCGTGATATTCAGCTTGCCGAGAATGTCCAGATTGCCGTTGACAGTACCGATCAGCTCCATGGAGCCCTCAGATACAATATCACCCGTTATAGTCATTCCCTCTGTCACCACCGCAGTCTCGTCTACCGGGACTCTGTTTGCCTGCACCTGTGCCTGTACTTGTGTTTGTTCTTCCATAGTTTCCTCTTCCTCTCCACTTGATCCAGATATGATATTGTCATCCTCCGCCTCCGGCTCTTCCTCCGGCAGCGGCTCCAGCTCCTCCGTAAGTTCCTCTATCGGCTCCGGCTCCAATATCGGCACCGGCTCCGCCGTCTCAGGTTCCTCCATTGCATCGGGCGAGATCACCTCTTCCTCCGGCGGTTCACCCACCGCCTCAGGCTCCTCCAGCCTGTCAAGCATGCTGCTCAGGTCCAAATCGTCCGCCGCGGCCAAAGGCTCCTCCGCAGCCGCCTCGTCAGCCGGACGATCCTGCACATCCCCGCCCGCCATGGCGGCGTTCAGTTCCTCTTCCGGCATCAACTCATTCACGGCCTGTGACAAGTCTTCTTTCAAATCCGAGAAAAAGCCCATTCTCATATCCTCCATTCTTTATTCGTTGCTAATATGATGAATCCGTTCCGTATCTTCTGTGATCGGAAGGATCTCCGTATCGTCCATGGCCTGTATCGTCTCGATCAGCTGCGGCAGCGCCTCCACCGTGGAATCCTTGTCTCCGGCGTCGTGCATCAGGATAATCGCCTCATCGTATTCCCCAAGTTTCGCGGTACAGTTGCGCAGGATCTCCGACGGGCTGATGTAACCGTCGCCGGCATCCCCCGAAGAGATATTCCAGTCAAAATAGGACATATCCTGATCGTCCAGATAGGCGATCAGCTCATGCATATCCACCTTGCTGACCGTGTTGCTGCTGCCGCCGGGGAATCTGCAGTATCTGCACCAGACGCCTGTGGTGTCGTACAGAAACTCCTGCAGTTTGCTCAGATCGGCGCTGTAGCTCTCCAGCGACTGATAGATCTCCTTGTACTTGTGGCTGTAAGAGTGCATCGCGAGCGTGTGCCCTTCCTCCACGATCCTCTTATATAACGGCTGATATTCTTCTTCCTCTTTGCCGACGACAAAGAAGGTGGCCTTCACATCGTACTCGGCCAATATGTCCAGAATCCTGCCCGTGTTGCTGCTGGGCCCATCGTCAAAGGTCAAATACACTTTGCGGACGTCGGAGTCCTCCACCTCTGAGTCTGTCTCATCCAAGCCGGCTCTCTCGTACTCATCTACCCCGGACACTGTATACGGAGAAGCCTCGGCGTCATCCACAGCGCGCACCGCAGCGCTTTCCTCCTGATTCATAACAGGCGTTGCATCCGTGTCAACCGCAGCCAGCGCATCCCGCAGCTCCCGCCTGACTGCATGCAGCCTGATTCCCAACACAGCGCACACAACCGCAAGGATCAGCGTCGTGGCCACCGGAACCGTGAATAGCAGCAGCCTCAGCCGACGCCTGCGACGCTTGTCCCGATTTACGGCTTTTGTCTGCGCCATAATCTTCTGCTCCTCACATAAACTCTTCTATACTATAACATATTTATCGAACAACGAAAAGAAATTTTATGAAAAAATCATAAGAAAAATTATCCTGCCGCCTCACAGCAGCCCATCCCATACCGTCCCGTCGAGATACTCCGCCTCAATATCAAAAAGCTCCCTGATATAGCCGTCCCTGAAGATCTGTTCCGGCGTGCCGTACCGCGCCACGCAGCCCTCCTTTATGCACAGCACCCTGTCGGAGACGCGCTCCGCCAGATCCAGTTCATGGAGGGACATGACCACCGTCATGCGACGCTCCCCGACAAGTCTCTGCAAAGCTGTCAGAAATTCCAGCTTATAGCGGATATCCAGATAGGAGACGGGCTCGTCTAACAGAATGATCTCCGGCTGCTGGCAGAGCGCCCGCGCGAGGAGCACCCGCTGTCTCTGCCCGTCGCTGATCTGTGTGTAGTCCCTGTCCTTAATATTCCAAACGCGTGTTATTTCCATGGATTCCTGCACGATACTCAGATCCTGCCCGGACAGAATACCGAAACGGCCCGTGTACGGGTATCTGCCGCCGGCCACCACGTCCTTGCAGGACATCAGCTCCGTGTAGACTCTGTCCGTAAAAACCACCGCCATGCGGCGCGCCAGCTCCCGCCTGCCCATGCCGGACAGCTCCTCCCGCCCAAGCAGGACACAGCCCGCCATCGGCTTAAGCTGCCCCGCAATGCTGTGAAGGAGCGTGGACTTGCCGGCGCCGTTGGGCCCGATCAGCGTCACGATGCTTCCCCGCGGGATCCCCACCGTGACGTCGCGCAGCACGGGCGCATCCTGATAGCCTGCCGTCAGCCGCCTCACCTGTACGTGATAATCCGTCATCGCTCTCCCCCTCTCCTGCGCCTCAGCATGATCACGATCACCACAGGCGCGCCGAACACCGCCGTCACGGAACTGATGCTCAGCTCCGTGGGCGCAAAGAGCGTCCGCGCGAGGAGATCGCAGAAGAGACAGAATGCCGCGCCGCCCAGGAAACAGGCCGGGATCATGACGAGCGGCCGCGCGGAACGGAAAATCCCCTTGACCAGATGCGGCACCGCGATACCCACGAAGGAGACCGGCCCGGCAAAGGCTGTGATGCACGCCGCCAGAACGCTGGACAAAAACACCATCAGAAAGCGCAGACGTCTGACGTCCACGCCCACGCTGACGGCATAGCCTTCCCCCAGCCGGTAGGCGCCGATCGGTTTCGACAGCCACATGACGGCGGCCGCGGCCGTCAGCACTACCACGCTCATGACAGCCACATTGTTCCATGTGATTCCCGAAAAGCTGCCCTTGGACCAGTTGTGCAGATTGACAATGTCCGCGTCCTGCGCAAAAGTGACGACCAGATCCGTGACCGCCGAACAGATATAGCCGATCATGACGCCGCTGACAATGAGCATCGCCATGCTGTCCACCTTCCGCGACATGGCGAGCACAAATCCCGTCGCGGCGAAAGCGCCCGCAAACGCCGCCGCGATCATGCCCCATGAGCTGACGCGGACGCCTCTGCCCAGAAAAAAGACCATCAGGAGCGCCACCGTCAGTTTTGCGCCCGAGGAGATCCCCAGCACAAAAGGCCCCGCGATCGGATTGTGAAAAAAGGTTTGCAAGAGATAGCCGGCAAGCCCCAGCGCGCCGCCCAGCACAAGCGCCGCCGCCGCCCGGGGCATACGGATCTGCCACAGAATATTGTAGACCGTGTCGGAGACCGTTCCGCCGCTCAATCCCACGCCCGCCAGCACCTCGCGCATGGGAACGCGCACACTCCCGACGGCGAGACTCAGCGCGGTCAGGACTACGAGCAGCATAAGCAGCGAGCCGAAACACAGGATCACGTTCGGCCTATTCTCCTGTTCGCTATGCATCTTCTTCATGACGTCCGTCCCCCGCTCTCCCGGATCTGTTTTCAATTCGACAGGCGATACAGGTATCGCATTCCGCCTTCGCCTGTCAGCATTCTGTGAATGTCGTCGATCATGACGCCTATGGACATAGATTCCTGATACAGATTCTTGGTCGTACAGTATACATTCCCCTGCCGCACCGCCCGAAAATCCTCAAGCAAGCCGCACTTGCCGATCAGCTCGTCCACGCTCTCAAGCTCCCCGTCGATGGTGCTGTTGTAGATAATATAGTCCGCATCCCCGGCCGCCGCATAAAATTCCTCCATCTGCATGGTGATGGAGGAAGAATGGCTCTCCTCGTCGCCCAAATCATCGAAAATGTACTTCCCGCCGGCAAGCCCGATCATCTTCGGCACATAATCGGACGACTTGCGCACATTGACCGCACCGTTGGTCGTAATGTAGAAAAAAGCTACCGTCGCGCCGCTGTCGTTCACAGATCCGACGTCCTCCCGCGCCGTGCCGGCCATATCCTGCCCGATGGCGGCAAGAATCTGTTCCTGTTTCGCAAAAGCGGCCTCAGCCTCGGCCTCTCTGCCGAGCAGGACGCCGTACAGTTTCACCCACTCCACACGCCCCAGCGGATGGCTCTCATAGCTGGAATAGTCCACCAGAACGGGAATACCGAAACTTTCCAGTTTCTCCTTCACTTCCGGGCTGTGGTCGATCATCAGGTTCTCCACCGCCAGGCCGCACCCCTCGGAAAGGATCAATTCGTAGTCGGGCGCGCTGTACTTGCCCGCATACAGAATGTCCCCCGCCTCCATCGCCGCCCTGACCTCCTCCATGCACCAGGCGTCCGCCTCCATTCCCGCCAGACGGACTGCGGAGAGCGCGTCCAGCGCCCGAAACATATCCATGGCTGCGGAGGCCACCAGATAAATGTGATCTGCCGGCTGCCGTATCACTACGATGTCCTCGTCCAGACCCTCCGGCGTCTGCCCGCCTTCCGGCACTACAAGAAAGCGATCCCTGTCCGCCACCGTCAAAAGCACATACCCCTGTTCGTAGCGGTCCATCGTGAATTGCTCCGCATAGGAAAGCGGGACCCGCGTCGGCTCCCCGATCTCCTCCCACGAGCATGTCCCGGCCGGAGCCGCCGCGTCCTCCGCGCCGCCTTCCGGCACACTCTGCGCTCTCTGCCGTGTCCGCGCCGTCTCCGCGGGTGCGCCGCAGGCCGTCAGGCACAGCAATAAGGCGGCGGCACAGAGAATGCCGCCGTACATAGTCTTGATCTTATCAGATAACATATATTGCCCGTCCTTCTGCTACAATACGGAATACCCGTAGCTGTTCACCAGGGCGTCGAGCTTTATCTTCTGTTTGCACAGCGGGCAGTCCTCCTGCCTGTAACTCTCATAGTGCGGAATATCGCTGCGGCTGTAGATCGCGTTCACATCGAGATCCCCCATCTTGCTGACCGCGCTGAAGATCGCGGAAACGCCCTGCAGCTTGCCGCCGTAATAGTCGATGCTGCGCGCGCAGGTGAGGAGCGTCTTGCCCGTTGTGATGGACCCCTCCAGAAATATGATATTCTTGCCTGTAATCATCGGCTTTAGGTTGTCACGGAAGATCATCTGCCCCGCAGCGGAAAACTCCGGCGTCACGACATAGATCGTCTTGTGCGCGTTCATGGAGAGCACGCCCGCCTTTGCCAGATCCTCCGCCAGATAGGCGCCTATCACCTGCAGGCCTTCCATACAGACAATGGTATCCACCGGCGTGGAGACCGAGTATTTCATCGCCATAAGCTCGGCGATCTTCTGCGCCTCCTTGCAGCGCGTCTTCATCGTCGTCATATCCATGTAGTGCGTGATATGGGACTGGGTCGTTGCGAAATGCCCCGGAATTACCTTGAGCACAACGTCCGGATCTCTCTTCGACTGAATCTTGATGGCCTTATCTTCCAACATGGCTTTCCTCCTTATTTACACAAAAATGCTATAACCCATCAGTATCTGATAAGATTATAGCATCTTTATGGTTATCTGCCTATCACTTTTTTCGCGTTGGCGGACAAGAATTCCGCCTTGAAAACCCTGCGAAACTCATCCGCTTTGCCTTAGTTTCCCGCCATCTGCTTTGCGACTTCCTCCGCGAAGTTCTCCTCTTTCTTCTCAATGCCTTCCCCCGTCTCGAAACGGACGAATCTCTTCACGGAAAGGTTTGCGCCGTTCTCCTTCGCTACCTGCTCAAGATACTTCGCCACGCTCTGCTTGCCGTCCTCGGCTTTCACATACACCTGCTCCAACAGGCATACTTCCTTCAATTCTTTGTTCAGGCGGCCGTTTACCGCGCCCTCGATCACCTTCTCAGGCTTGCCCGCCATCTTGGGATCGTTCTTGATCTGCTCGGTGATGATCTCTTTCTCATGCGCCTTGTACTCCTCGGAGACCTCGTCCGTGGAGACATACTTCGGGTACAGGGCCGCTACCTGCATCGCAATATTGACAAGCGCCTCCTTTACAGCGTCGTTGACCACATCCGTAGCCGCCTCCACGATAACGCCGATCCTGCCGCCGCCGTGTACATAAGTCACCGCGCAGCCGTCATTTGCAACGACCTTCTCAAATCTTCTGATGGTCAGATTCTCGCCGATCACCGCGATCTTGTCAACAAGCGCGTCCTTTACGGTCTTGGAGGGCTCCAAGTGCCAGCTCTCGGAGAGAAAAGCGTCCAGATCCTTCGCGTCGGACTCCACCGCCTGTTTCGCCACAGCCTCCACATATGCCTGAAAGTCCTCGTTCTTCGCGACGAAATCCGTCTCGGAGTTCACCTCCACCACCGCTGCGGTCTTATCATCCTTGACCGCCACACGGCAGAGACCTTCGGCTGCGATTCTGCCGGCCTTCTTCTCCGCTTTAGCCTGTCCGTTCTTTCTCAGGTACTCCACCGCCGCATCCATGTCGCCGTTCGTCTCGTTCAGCGCCTTCTTGCAGTCCATCATGCCTGCGCCGGTCATCTCTCTCAACTCTTTTACCATTGCCGCTGTAATAGCCATCTATATCTCCTCCTGCTCAACTCTATTTGTCACAACTGTCTCGACGCTTAAGCGTCCGCCTCTTCCTCGGAGGCGATCTCCTCAATGTCCTCGGCCTCGCCGCCCTCAGCCTGCTCCTCGGCATATTCCTCGGCGCCCTGGTTCGCCTCGATGACGGCGTCCGCCATCTTGGAGACGATCAGTTTGACGGCCCTGATCGCGTCGTCGTTGCCCGGAATGATATAGTCAAGCTCCTCGGGATCGCAGTTCGTGTCGCCGATGCCGATCAGCGTGATGCCGAGCGCGTGCGCCTCCTGCACGCAGATTCTCTCCTTCTTGGGGTCTACTACGAAGATACAGTCAGGGATCCTTGTCATCTTCTTGATGCCGCCCAAGTTCTTCTCCAGTTTCTCCCACTCTTTCCTCAGTTTAATGACTTCCTTCTTGGGAAGTACGTCAAAAGTGCCGTCCTCGGACATCGTCTCGATGGCCTTCAGCCTTTCGATTCTGGACTGAATGGTCTTGAAATTGGTGAGCATACCGCCCAGCCATCTCTCGTTGACATAGTACATGCCGCAGCGCTCCGCCTCTGTCTTGACCGCGTCCTGCGCCTGTTTCTTGGTCCCTACGAACAGAATCGTTCCCCCCTGAGATGCCACGTCAAACACGGCCTTGTATGCCTCGTCGACCTTGCCGACAGATTTCTGCAGATCGATGATATGGATGCCGTTTCTCTCCGTGAAGATATAGGGAGCCATCTTAGGGTTCCATCTTCTTGTCTGGTGTCCGAAATGTACACCCGCCTCCAGCAACTGTTTCATTGAAATAACGCTCATTTTTCTACCTCCGTTTGGTTTTTCTTCCACATGCCTTACGCCGCTGCCACCCCGGCGTCAGGAGCACCGGCAGCCGCGCGTATGCCGACGAAGACCACCGGCACACCGCCATATGTGATTACTTGTTGTTTCCGCGCTCACACGCATTCATTAGAATAGCACAAAAAAACCCCTTTTGCAAGGGGTTTTCACACATTTATCGTCTCATTCCGCGCCGGTCACGATCCGCGCGATCTGCTCGTCGCCGGCGTCCGCCGGGATCGTGAAATCGCCTGTCCGCAGTTTCTTGTCATAGCCGTTGGCGCACAGAAAGGTGTCGAAATTCTCCGCGGAAGTCACAACGCCCGCCGCCGCCAGTTTCTTCGCCACAGTGTAGGACCCGTCCCCGCTGTTGATGGTGATGACTCTGTCCTCGCCCGCCGGAACATCGGGCAGCTCCTGCGAGGCGTCCGGTATCTGCTCCGCATCCTGCGGCGCGCCCGGCGTGGCATACTGATCCCCCGGCACCGTCTCCCCGGCCTCAATCTCCGGCGTTTCGTCGTCCCTGGGCGTCTCCGCGCCCTCCGCGCCGTTCTCCCCGTTATCCTCTGTCGGCGCGCCGTCCTCCGTCCCGCCTTCCGGTTCCGTAACGTCTGCCGCCTTAGGATCCCCGCTCTGCGCCGCCGCATCGGCGGCATCCGTCTCCTGCCCGGCTGCGGCCATGTCTTCCGCACCGGATGCCTCTTCCATATCCTCCTGCGTCTCTGACAGCACGGTATTCTCCACCATACCCAGTTCTTTCGCCTGGGCGATGATCTCATCGTCCGTCATGGCTTTGCGGCCGGACAGCGCCACTCCCATGATAACAGCCGTCATCAAAATGCCAAGCCCCAGGCCGCGCAAATAATACTTCCTTTCCATACTCTGTCACCCTTATCCGAAACGCCGCACGTCACATGCCCTCAAACAAGTCTATGACAAGCTTCACCTCGCCCAATCCTAAACCGAGTTCTTTGGCGATGGCCATATTGGACTTGCCCGCTTTGTGCAGCTCCAGTATTCTCTCATTGCTGTTGCGTCCGTTATTCTCCTCCTGTGCGAACTGTATATCGACGGAGGCCGCGCTCTCCTGTGCGCGCTCCCTTCTGGAACTTCTTCTGGTCCTTCCTCTTCTGCCGCTGTCGGCGGACGTCTCCGTCGTTCTCTGCGGGAAGAAACCCATGCTGGCAAACGCCTCGCTGGTGGACATCTCCGGCTCCTCGCCCGCAACATAGTCCGCGTCGGGCCGGTGAATGATCTCCACTCTTCTCGGCGTGATAGGCGAGAAGTCAGCCTTCTCCGGCTCCTCCGCCAAGATCTCCTGCGTTTCCGTCAGGTCGTCCTCCGCATAATCCTCCTGCAATTCCTCCACAGTGCCGATAATGTCCGAAACCTCCGCATAGACAGGCTCTTCCTCCTGCACCACGACCGCGGGCCGCACCCGGTCAGCCGTCTGCTCCTGCGCCTCTTCCACCACGTCCCCATGGTAGGGCAGCGCATTTTGAATCGGCTCCGGATCGCTCTTTGCGCTCTCAGCCGTGCGCACGACGGTCCGCATAGCGTCCTTCGCCTGTATCGCCGCATCCTCGGCATCCTTGATGATGTCCGCCGCGTCGTCAGCCGCCTGCAGTACCGCGTCGATCTTATCCGCCGCCTCCGCCGCCGTCAGCTCCGCATCCTTCGCTGTCTGCCTGATCTCGTCGGCGAGCGCTGTCGCCTCATTCACCGTTGACAGCAGATTATCGTGCTTATCGTTGAGCATATCGTACAGGAACACGACTTCCTTGTGGTTCTTGTTGATCTCCTCCAGAACCGTGTCGGAATACTCATTGACAGCCATGATCTTCTCATTGGTCACCCGCTCCATGGCGCGCTCTGCGCGCTCCATCGAGTAAGTTACCGTCTCGTCCACGATGTCCTCGATCTTGTCCTTGACGTGATCCACCTCGGCGGATACCATCTTCCTGACCTCATCCTCGCTGATCAGTTGGACTTCCTCGTCTATATCCTTCTTCCGCGCGGGCATAAGATAGCCCAGCAGGAAGACTGCTGCTCCGATCACAATCAGAATGATCTCTGTTGCACTCATCCTCGTCCGTTCCTTCCATCCTCTGCGGCGGGGCCGCCGGCCGCTGATCCCTTAGACGGAAAAGTCGAAGTTCGACTTTTTCATCAGCACCTTGCCGTCGGGATTCTCCCCGGGTTTTCGTTTTCTGGACTTGCCGCCGTCGCCGCTGTACTCGTTGTCGCCCTTGTCCTTGGCGTCAAACTTGCGCTCATGATATTCGGGCTGTTTCCCCCCGTTGACCCGGTTGACCTGACGCTCGACCTGTTTGGTCATCTGCTGCCCGAAATTCGCCTGATCTACCATGCTCCTCGTATCTTCATTGTGCTTGATCGTGGTAAAATCCTGCGCACGTGTGACCTGTCCCTGCATCTCTACAAATCCTATCGCCATCTAACCATCCCCCATTTAACTTGACAAAACTCTATAACGGCGCGACCTTCACATCTCCGCGCTCTTTGACAAAACGACAAAAATGCGTGTTCTTCTGCACCGTCATGGAAACGTCGTCGATGCAGATCTTCGTCCCGGGATAGGCCATCCCCCGCACCTTGACCTGGGCCTCTTTCGTATCGCCGGCCTGCTCCGTCAGCTCCTGCAATTCCGCCTCGTTGGCCTTGATGGCGGCGCTTTTCTGCTGGCTCGTCACATTCAGGGCCTGCACCTGCTTTACCTGATCGGGACTCAGCTTGATCCCTTGTCTGATCTTCTGTGTCGTGGCGATCAACACAGGCTGGATCGTCTTGAGCGTCTTGTTGTCCTCCTCGATCAGTTTCTCAAGCTGCGCAATACGGCTCTTGATCTTCGGGTCTACTCCCACTTCCACGATGGTATCCGTACCCATCTCCGAGCCCAGCGTCTTGACGTTGATGCCGCCTGCCGCGCTCACCTTGCCGCCTGAGATGAACCCGCGCTTGCCGTCCACGTTCACCTCGCCGCCCGCCATGATCTGGCTGTGCAGGATAGATTCAGAGGCGATATAGCCGTCCGCCTGCGCCGTGGCGTTCTCCAAAAATTTGGAGACAATGTTCCCCTTGGCGCACAGCTGCCCCTTGCCCATGCCGTTCATGCCTCTGGCGATAATGATATTTCCGTCGGCCTGCAGCTCTGCGCCCTCCACAACGCCTTTCACGATGATGTCGCCGTGGGCCTTCACTGAAAAGTTGGTGGACACGTTGCCGTTGATCTGCACGCTCCCCTCATACTCTATGTTCCCTGTGGAATTATCCACGTTCTCCACGACCAGCATATCCGATACGAATACCTGACCTTCCACCAGTTCCACATGGCCGTCTACCATCGAGGTGAGCGTCATGCCGTCCTCCGACAGTTCTATGTTGTTGCCGTACTTGAACACTGCTTTCTTCACATCCGCGGGTTTGATGCGCTCGCCCAAGATGTTCTCGCCGCTCTCGCCCGTCTCCTCCGGATGCAGGACCGCCAGCAGCTCCCCCTTCTTACAGTGATTCAGTATATTTAAATTGAAGAAATCCACACTGCCGTCTTCCTTTAATGTGGGTTTTGCCTTCTTGTCCGTATTGAATTTGTATTCGATATAAGCATCCTTGCCCTGTACGGCGGGCGTTCCCTCCGCCAGCAGAATATCCTCGCAGTATTCTCTGTCCCGGACAAACGCCTCGATCGCATCCTGTCTCACACCGCTGACAATGCCTTTGGCCTGCAGATCGCGCAGAATCTCCTCCGCAGTCATGTCCTCTCCGCCCTCCGACGCCGCGTAGAATCTGGCTGTGGCCTGCATGTTGTCCGGCGAGATCGTCAGCTTATAACATTCCCGCTCCGCGAACTTTTTATTCTGGTCTAACGGGAGCACCATCTCCTTCTCGGCCGACGCCTCCACCGCGCGCCTGAGCGTGGGCAGATCGCAGGTATACTCCTTCATCGCCATGTAGTCCATGACGTCGTTTATGCCGAGCGGCTTGCCGCCCTCCTTGGGAGGGATCAGCTTAATGCCCGTCCTTTTCTCCCCGTTTATCAGTCTAAAATATCCGTTTTTCCCCATATTCTCTTACCTTCCGCCCGTCTCCGTCAATATGCCGATGTAATTTCCCAGTTTTGATTTCATTTTCTGCAAAGCTCTCGTGTGGAGCTGCGATACTCTGGACTCCGACACCTCCAGGATGCTGCTGATCTCCTTCAGGGTCAGTTCCTCATAATAGTACAGGACGATGACCTTGCGCTCCTTCTCGGTCAGCACCTCCAGCGCCTCCGCCAGTTTCTTCTTCAGCTCATCCCGCTCCAGAACTTCCTCCGGGCTGTCGAACTGCGCGCTCTTCGTGCGCCCCGCCTCGTTGGGGACCTCGCTGCCCTGCTCCAGAAATTCATTCAGGGACACCACGTTGGTGATCTTCATCTGCGACTGCCAATCCAGATACTCGTCCCCCGATATGCCAAGCCCGTCGGCGATCTCGTCGTCCGTGGCATTCCTGCCGCAGCGCGTCTCAATATCCCTGATCACGGCGTCGATCTTTTTCTGTTTCTGCCTGATCGTGCGCGGGATCCAGTCCATCTTGCGGATCTGATCCAGGATGGCGCCGCGGATTCTGAGGCTGGCGTAGGTCTCAAATTTGACGTCCTTTAAGAAGTCGAACTTGTCGATCGCATCGATCAGGCCGAATATGCCATAGCTCACCAGATCTTCATACTCTACGTTATACCCGAGGTACATGCTCAGCCGGCCCGCTACCACCTTGACAAGGGGCGCATACTCTAATATGATGTTTTCCCTGATCTCCGGGGATTTCGTCTTCGCATATTCTTCCCAGAGTTTCTTTCTGCCTGCCTCATCCATATGCGTTTCTAATCATCCTTTTCAATCGTTCCAAAAGTTACCGTTCCGTCTTCTATTTTCCGTCTTCCTGCTCGAGCTCCTTCTCGATGACCTCGCCTTCTTCCATGTTGGCCGCCTCTATCTGCTGTTCAAACTTATCCAGCATATACTTGATCACACTGCCCGCTATGTAGAATCCCACCAGAACACACAACAGAATGATCAGCATCGTCTTCGTTTCATAGTGCAGAATGCGCATGGTGACGCTCGTGACCGCGCCTGCGGACAGCATGACAAAAGGCGGAATCAGCCTGCGCTTTTTCGCGCGAAACTCCCGCTCTCTCGCCTCCCGTTCTTCTCTTGCTTTCCGCTGTTTCGGAGTCTCCACCTCAACGCCGGCTTCGTTCTCCCCGCCGGCGCTTTCGGAAGTCAAATCTTCTCCGCCGGCGTTTACCGTCTCATTGTCCACTTTTCAAATCCTTCCACCATATCCGCCGAAACCGCTAGATCACGCTCTCCGGCTTGCCTACCGCACGGATCACAAAATCCCCCGTCTCGGGATAAAAGATAACGGTCCTTCCGTAATTCTTCCCTGTGTCCTCCGCCAAAATAGGGATCTTAAGCTGCGCCAATTTCTGCTTGGTCGCCTGCACGTTTCTCTCGCCCACGCGGACCATATCGTTCTTGCTCTGGAAAGCAAACATCTGCGCGCCCCCCGCGATCTTCGCCACAAGGCGCGTCCTGCTGGCCCCCTTAGCCACGATCCGGCGCACCAGCTCCTCGATACCGGTGTCTGCGAATTTCGGAATATTGGTATTATTGCGAATGGAGGTGCTGTCCGGCAGCATGATATGCGCTAAACCGCCTATCTTCGTCACCGGGTCACGGACAGCAATTCCGACGCATGAACCCAGTCCTAAGGTCGTAATACTGTCAGGGCTGACGCATACGTTCAAATCGGCCATACCGACCTTTATCACATTGCCCATAATTCGACTTCTCCTGTTTACGCTTCTCTATCTTTGCTCCCCATATCTGCCGGCCTACGCGAGTCCGAGCGCCGACAATATCTTTCCATAGGAATCCAGATTCGGGACGAGGATAAAGTATCCGTCCAGAACCTTCTCATCAAAAAACTGTGTCTGGATCAACAGCATCTTATCGCCAAGTTCGCCAAACTGGATCGCCGGCACGCTCAAGATCGCCCCCGCCATATCCACCGTCAGGTCGGGGACGGACGGATAGATCACCAGATTTGTCAAAGTAGAGAGCGAATTCAGGTATGCCCCCGTAATGATATTGCCTACCTCCTTGAGCGCGGAAAACTCCATCTCGGAAAACTCCTCGCCCGCAAGCTCCATACCCATGAGCTTGTTCACAAGATGCCTTGCCGCCTGTTTCTCCAGCAGGAACATGATGCTCCCTGTAATATCCCCCTCTATGCCGAGATAGATGCCGGCCATGATCGTCTCCTCGCCGCCCATCATCTCGCCCATCTCTTTAAATTCCAACAGCTTTACCTGCGGGACGGACATATCCACCTTGCACTGCATCATCTGCGCAAGCGCGGTGGTCGCATTGCCGGCCCCGATATTGCCGATCTCTTTCAAAACGTCGAAATACTCATCCGACACTTTTTCCAGGGTTATGTCACTCACAACGAAACCTCCTAAACATTTTCAAGCACAACGGAATTCAGATCCAACAGGGAAATCAGTCCGCCGTCGTACTTACCGATCCCGCACAGGAAACTGTTTTTGTCATCCTTGGAATCATACGCGATCTTCTCGATCTGATCGTTCTCCAGCGTGACGACCTCCTTCACCTCATCGACGATCACGCCGATCGTTCCCTGCTGTTCCAGCTTGAGAATGATGATCCTGCTGGATTTCGTCTCCACATCCGGCTCCAATCCCATCTTGATGCGAATGCTCATGACGGGAATGACCTCGCCGCGCAGATTGATGACGCCCTTCAGGTAAGCGTCCACCTTCGGCACTCTGGTAATATGCTGCATCCTGACAATGTTGTCTATATACTTAATATCAATTCCGTACTGCTCGTCGCCAAGCTTGATCACGATGAACTGCGTTGTCTCCCCAACTACTTTTAATTCTGCATCCATGTCACTGTCCCTCCTTCGCTTAAATCAACGTGTTGGCGTCGAGAATCAAAGCCACTTCACCGTCTCCCAGAACGGTGGCGCCGCTGATGATCTTGCACTTGTTGATGTATTTGCCAAGCGACTTGATGACGATCTCCTGCTGGCCGATCAGTTCGTCCACAACAAGACCTGCCTGCTTGTCGCCCTTCTTGACTACGACTACGACAAGATTGTCGTTAGGGTCTTTCTTGCTCTCCACGTCAAGGATCTCATTCAGACGGATCAGCGGGATAACGAGATCGCGCAGCTGAATGACCTCCTTCGCCTGCACAAACTTCACATCCGACGGCGCAATGTCTTCAATCGTCTGGATGGAACCCAGAGAGATCGCGTACTTCTCATTGCCGATGTCCACCATGAGCGCCTGGATGATCGCCAGCGTCAGCGGCAGTCTGATGATCCAGGAGCTGCCCTCGCCCAGCTTGCTCTTGACTTCCACCTCGCCGCTGAGGGCCTCGATCTTGGATTTTACGACGTCCAGACCCACGCCTCGGCCGGACACGTCGGATACGACCTTCGCCGTGGAGAACCCCGCGTGGAACAGCAGATCGATGCTGTCCTTCTCGCTCATATTCTCGGCCTGCTCCGGCGTGATGATGCCGCGCTCGATGGCTTTGTCTCTGACTGCCTTGGTGTCGATACCATTGCCGTCGTCCCTTACCTCGATGACAACGTTGTTGCCGTCCTGATATGCGTCGAGGAAGATCGAACCCACTTCCGGCTTACCTCTCTCCCTGCGGACTTCCGCGGACTCCAGACCGTGGTCTGCGGAGTTGCGCAGAAGATGCATCAGCGGGTCGCCGATCTCATCCACCACGGTACGGTCAAGCTCCGTCTCCTCACCTGTCATGTACAGTTCCATCTTCTTGCCCAGTTTCTTCTGCAAGTCGCGGACCATGCGCGGGAACTTGCTCACGGTGCTCTCGATGGGCACCATTCGTACCTTCATGACAGACTCGTGCAGAGACGTCGTAACGCTCTCCAGATACTCGATCTGCTCGTTCACCGCCGTGTTCGACGTGCCGGACGCCGCCGACGCGGACACGAGAGAGTTCTTCGCAATGATCAGCTCGCTCACCAGATTCATCAGCGTATCCAGTTTTTCAATATCAACTCTGACCGTCCTGTTGACCACCGGCTTGCCGGCGGTGGGTTTCTTCTCCTCGGCCTTCTTGCCGGATGCGGCGGGAGCCGCAGGCGCTGCGGGAGCCGGTTTTGCCTCCGGCTTGGCAGCCTCGGCGGGTTTCGCCTCCTCGGTCTTGGCCGGCTCCGCCTCCTCCTTGGGCGCTGCGCTGCTGTCGGGATCGACCGCGTCTCCGGTAACTTCCTCGATCTCGGACACGCTCTTCGCCGCGGCGATCACCTGATCCAGCTCCGCATCCGATATGACGATGAGACTGAAATCCAGATCGAACTTCTCGTCCTCAATATCCTGCGCGGAGGGATTGGAGAGGATGATCTCGCCTATCTCCTCGATCGCCTTGAACACGAGGAACGCCCTCGCCGCCTTCAGGATACAGGACTCCTGCACCTTGACGGTCAGGCCGTAAACCTTCTTGCCCTCCTCGATGGCGCCCTTCAGCACGCTCCTCTCGGAATCGCCCAGCTTGATGTCCAGCCATTTCCGGCCCCCGGAAGACCCCGTGGGCGCTGCCGCTGCGGGCGCCGCCGCCTCCGCCGGAGCCGCGGCCCCGCTCTCTTCGCCTTCGCCGCCGTTCAGTATATCGTTGAGCTGCTTGATGAGCGGCTCGTTATCGTTGGTGCCCTCGTCAGCATTCTCGCGGATGTTGGTGGTGTACTCCTCCAGAGCGTCAAGGCACTGGAACAGCACGTCGATCATGCCCGCCTTCACGCTGATATTGCCGTTGCGGACCTCAGAGAACACATTCTCCATGTCGTGCGTGAGATTCTGCATTCTCTTGTAGCCCATCGTCCCCGCCATACCCTTTAAGGAGTGGGCCGCGCGGAAGATCTCATTGATGGTATCCATGTTGCCCGGTTCCTGCTCCAATGCGAGGATCTGCGTGTTCAAGTTCTGCAGATGTTCACTGGTTTCATCAAGGAAAATTTCGAGATACTGACTTACATCCATATTATTTTACCCCCACGTTCATTATGATTTCCTGTGCGATCTGGTCAAGCGGTACGATCTGGTCCTGCAGCCCCGCGTTCACAATGCTCTTCGGCATTCCATACACCGCACAGGTACTTGCCTCCTGCGCAATCACATGAGTCTTTTTCTTGTCCTTCAGATGTTTGATTCCTTCCGTGCCGTCCGCGCCCATGCCCGTCATGACAACGCATACGACCTGATCGAACCGGCTGTCCATCAGGGATTCGTACATGTAGTTGGCGCAGGGTCTGACTCCTTCCCTCGTGGGCTGATCCGTATAGTGTATCGTATATTTGCCCGCCGACGACAGGATATTCAGATGTCTGCCGCCCATGGCAATGTACACCGTCCCCGCCTCCAGGACGTCGCCCTCCGCCGCCTCCTTGACGTGCACCTCGCTTAAGGAGTCCAGTCTCTCAGCCAGAGAGGCTGTGAATCCCGCCGGCATATGCTGCACGATGACCATCGGCGCTTTCAGATTCTTAGGCAGTCTCGGCACCACCGACTGCAGCGCCTTCGGGCCGCCCGTGGAGCTCGCAAGCGCCACGATCTTGTTGCCCGTCACCGCGGAGGCATGCCTGCCGACCAGCTCGACCATCTTCTTGGAGGTCTTCAGATCCTCCATCGTAAACGTCTTGCCGAAAGAGGAGATCTTCGAATCCACCACCACGGACAGCGTGCTCAGGATCTTATCCTTAAACGCATCCGTCCGACAGTCCATGGCGTTGTTGGGTTTGTGTACGAAATCCAGCGCGCCGAGATCCAGCGCGTCCAGCGTCGTCTTGGCGCCTTCCTTGGTGTCGGTGCTGGCCATCATGACTCTCGCCGAGATCTTGCGTTTCTGCAGTTCCTTCAGCAGCTCCAGACCGTTCATCTGCGGCATATTGACGTCCAGAACCACCGCGTCGTAGGTCTTGCGCGTCAGAAGATCCAATGCCTCCAAGCCGTTAATTGCGCGATCCGCCACCTGGAATCTTCCATCGCTCTCAATTATATCACATAGTACTCTTCTCATAAGTGCAGAGTCGTCAACAACTAATATTTTTTTCACGGTTCCATTCTCCTGTCCCTGTTAATATTCACCCTTCTGGTTTTTCAATGTCCTGCGTTCCTCATCAAATATGTACTTGATGATCTCCTCCCGCTCCGCCTCGTTCACATTGACATACTGGACCCTATGTTCAAAAACTCCCTTGCGGCTCTCCAGCTCCCGCACATTCAATACCTTCCCCACAAGATTGTACTCCTTGTTCTCGCCGGCCACCGTCAGGCTGTATCGGCACAGGATCAGACTCTGCGGCTCGTAGGCATAGTTCGCCACAAACCTGAGCCCTCCTCCGCTGATGTCCACGATGACGCTGCTCTTGAGCGGCAGCTGCGGCATCAGAACACTGTCGCCGTCGCCCGCGAGAGCGGCCTCTTCCTCCTCCTGCAGCTCCCTGGAGCTCATCTCCAGCGCGCAGCTGAAACGGTAATACTCTCTCCGCTGATGCTTGCGCAGATTGCTCACCAGATCGAACACCAATACATACAGGCTGTTATTTTTGTATCTGTCCACGATCCGCGCATAGCACTGGTACAGCCCGGTGTCGGAATAGAAGTACAGATCGAACTCTCCGTCCACGGGCAGCAGGATAAGCTTGGACTTCTCCATCGGCATGGCGATCTCCACCCTGTCCTCTGAGAGGACGTCGATCACCTGGCTCTGATAGCTCTTTTTTCCTTCGTCGCCGTCCTTTGCGCGCTCAATCGCCTGCAGATCTACCCTGCAGCCCGGCACAACATATTTTGACAAAAGATTTGCCATATACTGTCTCCTCCCGTTTCTCCCTCTTTGCAGGCAGACGCGCTATCGCCTCGATATGATATGCGAGAAAAACGCCGCCATACCGCGCCTGGTCACGCCCGCGCTGCTCTCCTTGTTCATCAGCTTGGCAGCCACCGCCTCGTAAGCGACGGCGGATCTTGCCCGCGGATTGTCCAAAGACACCGGCATCTGCTGCATGACCGCCTTCGCGAGCTGTGTGTCCTGCGGTATCATGCCGAGATAGGTGATCGGCAGTTTCAGGTAGCGTCCCACCACCGCCTCCAGCTTCTCATAGAGCGCCTCCGCCTCCGCCTCGCCGAACACCTTATTGGCCAGCACCTTGATCTGCGATGCCTCCGGCGAATACCGCGGATGTCTGCTCAGCGCCTTCAAGAGCGAGTAAGAGTCCGTGATGGACGTGGGCTCCGGCGTCGTCACGAGCAGGATCTCTCCGCTGGCCACCAGAAATTCCAGCACGGCGTCGGAGATGCCCGCGCCTGTATCCACGATGATCGTGTCGGCCATCTCATCCAGTTCCACAAGATTCCGGATAATATAATTCAGGTAATCCTTGCTCAGATTGGACATGCCGGCTATTCCGGAACCGCCGGAGATAAAGCCCACCTCCATGGGCCCCCAGGTGATGATCTCCTTGATATTTTTGCCCTGATATATTAAGTCACACAAGTTATGTTTGGGTACTGCGCCGAACATGACTTCGATATTCGCCAATCCGAAGTCCGCGTCAAGTATGATCACACGCTGTCCCATCTTACGGAACTGTATCGCAAGGTTGATGGCCGTGTTGGACTTGCCGACGCCGCCCTTGCCGCTGGTCACGGTGATCACCCTCGCCAGAGGACGCTGCGGCTGACTGCCTGCCTTAATGATATTTCTTAATTGTTCAGCCTGATCCATTAGGCCTCCTCCTTAGTTTTTTCCTCCAAGCAGCTTTTTCACCGTGCGCTGCGGATTAAACTCCTCGATGTCGTCCGGCACGTTCTGTCCGTAAGTCACGTAGGACAGCTCGGCGTTCGTATATAGTCTCAGATTGAGCAGATTGCCCAGCGTCGTCGTCTCATCCAATTTGGTAAAGATCAGCTTGAAGTCGGTCATCTCCTTGTAAGCGTCCGCTATGCTGATCAGATCGCGGTACTTCGTCGTGGCGCTGAGGACAAGGTACACTTCCTTCTCCGCCTTGTCGTCCACGGAGTGAATGAACTTGTTCATGCTCTCCTTCTGCGCGCTGTTCTGGTGGGAGTGCCCTGCGGTGTCAACCAGAATATAGTCGTAATCCCTGAAATCCTCCATCGCTTTCTCGATCTCTTCCACCGTGTAGATGATGCGGAAGGGCACCTCGAGAATGTTCGCGTAGGTCCTGAGCTGCTCCGCCGCCGCGATACGGTAGGTGTCCGCGGTGAGAAGAGCCACTTTCTTCTTCTGGTCTACGCGGAAGATCGAGGCGATCTTAGCGATCGTCGTGGTCTTGCCCACGCCTGTGGGTCCCAGGAAAAATACCATCTTGATCCCCTTGGAGGCCGGCGTGATGCAGCTTGGCATGCCAAATTTGAGGATCATCTTCTGGTAGATGTTGGCCAGCGCGTAGTCGAAAGGCATATTCGGCTTGTTGACCTGTGCGATCTCGCCGATGATCTCCTCCGCGTATTTTTCGTCCACCTCATTGTCCAGCATCGTGTTGTGGAGAAGCTTCATAAAACGGTCGATCTCCGTCTCCTCCTTCTTCTCGCCGCCCTCCTCTTTGGGTTCCTTCGGCTCCTCAGGTTTCTGGAGCTGCTGCTCGAGCAGATACTGCAGACTGTCCAACTTCTCCTCTATGGCGCTGCTCTCTTTCTTGGGCGGTTCCTGTTTTGGGGCGTCCGGCGCACCCGATGCGGACGAGACTGCCTCCTCCTTCTTCTCGCTGGAGGCGATCACGCTGTTGATGGCGGAGACCGCCGCCGTGTACCGCTCGCTCTCCTCCTCAAGCGCCACCGTAACCTCGGTCATATGAGGTTTCAGAAAAGCGAAAAAACCCTTCGCCTTGACGTCCTTGACGTTCATGACTACGACGCCCTCGCCCAGTTCCTTTCTGGCATTCTCCACTGCCTCTTTCTCGGTTTTTGCGGTAAATTTCTTGATTATCATTATGCTGTCACCATCCCAACAGACTGTAATTCAATGTTGGATTCCACTTCATTGTAAGATACGACCACCAGATCCTTATAGTAATCTTCCGTCAATTTCTTAAAGTATATTCTCACAATCGGTGAAGTGATCACGATCGGCATCTTGCCGAGATCCTCCAGTTTCTTCGTCTCCGCGCCCACCGACTCCATGATCGCCTTGGTCTTCGCGGGATCCAGCGTGAGGTAAGCGCCCTGCTCTGTCTGCTTGACGCTGGCCATGATCTCCTGCTCCAGTTTCGGATCCAGCGTGACCACGCTGGTCGTCTCGTTGGACGGGAAGAATTTGCCTGAGATCGCACGCTTGAGGCTCTGCCTTGCGTACTCCGTCAGAATGTCGGTATCTCTCGTCGTCGTCGCGTAGTCCGCCAAAGTCTCAAATATCGTGAGCAGGTCTCTGATGGAGACGCCCTCTTTCAGCAGATTCTGCAATACCTTCTGTATCTCACCCAGCCCAAGCAGTTTCGGAACAAGCTCCTCCACCAGAGAAGGGTTGGATTCCCTTAAGTTGTTGACCAGATTCTGTACGTCCTGTCTCGTCAAAAGCTCCGCAATATACTGCCTGATGATCTCGGTCAGATGGGTCGCAATGATGGACGGGGGATCGACTACGGTGTACCCCATGCTCTCCGCGCGCTCCCGCTGCCCCTCCGTGATCCAGATAGCGGGCAGATGGAAGGAAGGCTCGAAGGTCGGAATACCCGTGATCTCCTCCTCCACATAGCCGGGATTCATGGCCATATAGTGATCGAAAAGGATCTCGCCCTCGCTGACCTGCACACCTTTTATTTTAATAATATATTGATTCGGGTTCAACTGTATGTTATCCCGCAGACGGATGATCGGCACCACAGTGCCAAGCTCCAGAGCGATCTGCCGCCTGATCATAACGACGCGGTCAAGCAGATCTCCTCCCTGATTGACGTCGGCGAGAGGGATGATACCGTAGCCGAACTCCAGCTCGATGGGATCGACCTGCAAAAGCGACGTGACATTTTCCGGCTGTCTGATCTCTTCCGCGGCGGCCTCCTCCTCGTCCGCCTCGTGCTCGATCTCCGCCGTCTCGATGGTGCCTGCCATGATCCTGCCGGCCACGATAAAGATCAGGCCGAGTCCCACGAACACCACCGTGTTGAGCGGGGTGACGATCCCCAGCGCCGCGATGACCGCGCCCACCAGATACAACACCTTGGGAACGCCGAAGAGCTGCCCCACCAGCACTGTGCCGAAATCCGCATCCTTGGAACCCTTCGTGACGAGAATACCTGTGGAGAGCGAGATCAGAAGCGACGGGATCTGGCTCACCAGACCGTCGCCGATGGTCAGGATGGTGTACTGGGTGAGCGCGTCGTTTAATTCCATGCCCTGCCGCCACATTCCCATGGCGATACCGCCGATGATGTTGACGAAAGTGATGATCAGCCCCGCCGTGGCGTCTCCCTTGACATACTTCACGGCACCGTCCATGGAACCGAAGAAACTGGCCTCCTCCTGAATCTTATCGCGCCGTCTCTTGGCCTCCGCGTCGTTAATCGCTCCCGTGTTCAGATCGGCGTCGATGGCCATCTGCTTACCCGGCATGGCGTCCAGCGTAAATCTGGCCGTGACCTCAGCCACACGCTCGGAACCCTTGTTGATGATCATAAACTGCACCAGAATCAGGATGATAAATACGATAACACCTATTACAATATCGCCGCCGCCCACATACTGACCGAAGGTGCGGACCACGTTGCCCGGATCGCCCGTGGTCAGGATCAGTCTGGTGGACGATACGTTCAGCGCGATCCTGAAGATCGTCGTAAAGAGGAGGATCGTCGGGAAATAAGACATCTTCAGCACTTCTTCTGCAAACATGCAGCCGAACATGACCGTGAACGCCACGGCGATGTTGCACGCCAGTAGAACGTCCAGCAGCCCTGAAGAGATGGGCACGATCAGCATGACAAACGCCGCCAGCACATAAGCGGTAACGCCTATATCGGCCTTTTTCAGACTACCCATGTGATTTTCCTCCTTTCACGCTTTCTATTTTGTCCCGCTTACACCTTGCCCTGCAGATGGTATACGAAAGCGAGCACTTCCGCGACCGCCTGATACAGCTCCGGCGGCACCAGACCGCCCACGTCCACGTTGGCGTAGAGCATGCGCGCAAGCGGCTTGTTCTCCACGATCTCAATGTGATTCTCTCTGGCCGTCTCCCTGATCTTCTGCGCCAGATAGTCGGCCCCCTTCGCCACAACGTAGGGAGCGTCATACAATGCCTGATCGTACTTGATCGCCACCGCATAGTGCGTCGGATTCGTGATGACCACGTCCGCCTGCGGGAGCTGCTGCATCATACGCCTTCTGGAGGCTTCCTGCATCTTCTGACGCTGTTTGCTCTTGATCTGCGGATCGCCTTCCTGATTCTTGTACTCGTCCTTCACTTCCTGCTTCGTCATCTTCATGTCGTTCTTGAACTTCACCTTCTGGTAAACGAAGTCAAGCAAGGCGATGATCATATAGAAAAGCGAGATCCTGATCCCCAGATTCACCACCAGCGCGCCCACCGCCATGATGCCCTGATTCAGGGACAGCCCGTAAAACTGGTAGAGCGGCGGCATATTCTTCTTCAGATACGAGTAGACCACATAACTCACCAGACCGATCTTCAGAAGAGATTTCAAAAGCTCCATCAGGGAATTCACGGAGAAGAACCGCTTGAAACCGCTGACCGGATTCAGCTTGTTGAACTTCGGCTGGAGCGGTTTCGCCGTAGGTTTCCACTTCACCTGGATCAGATCCCCCACGAACGCCACGAGAAAACCGATGGCCAGAAACGGCGCCAGTATCAGCAGAATGCGGAGCATGGACTGCACAAAGAGCGCGTTAAACGTCTGCTCCTGGATATGTCCGTCGTACATCTTGGCATACTCCGGTATCTGGCTGTAAATATCATACATGCCGCCGATAAAGAACGTCCCCATGTACCGTGCCCAGAAATAGACCAACCCAAAAAAAGTCAGAAGCTCAAACGCGTTGGTGACTTCCTTGCTCTTGGCAACCTGTCCTTCCTTACGGGCATCCTCCAGTTTCTTGGAGGTGGGTTCCTCCGTCTTCTCCCCGCCCGGCCCGTCCTTGGCGAAGAACTGGAGATTATACTCTAAGATCACGACATCCCCTCCACAAAGGATACGATCATCCTCTTCATCTCGACGAACACATAGTCCGCCGCCTGGGGCAGCATTCCGGCGGTCAAAAACAGGATCCCAAGACCCACAAGCACCTTGAGCTGCATCCCCACCGCGAACATGTTCATCTGCGGCGACACCTTCGCCAGCACTCCCAAGATAGCGTTCAGCAGCAGCATCGTACAGAAGATCGGCAGGATAATGCGAAACCCCATCGTGATGTAGTCCCCCATGAACGTGATCATGGATTCGAGCAGGGCGTCCTTCCGAAACACCGCTCCGTTGACCGGGATTATGGAAAAGCTGTCCACCAGCGCCTGCAGAAGATACTGATACATACCTGAAAAAATCAAAAACAGCGTGAAAATATACTGGTAGTATACGCCCGTAAAGGTCGCCTGCTGCCTCGTCGCCGGATCCACCAGCGACACCATCGAGACGCCGATCTCCATATCCGCAATGCTGCCCGCAAAGGAGGCGACCGTGGTGCAGATCTGCGCGCCCCATCCGATCAGGAAACCCGTCAGCGCCTCCTTCATCACGATGACCGCATACCCAAGCAGCGAGTTGTACACGATCTCGTTTTGGTCCAGCGCCGTATAGACCAGATAGGCCAGAAAAATACTGAATCCCACCTTCACCCGCCGCGGCACGCCGTCCATCGAAAAAAACGGGGCGACATAGACAAAACAGGTGATCCGCACCAAAACGAGCAGATAAAATTCCAAATCCGCATAAGTAAATGTAATATCGATCATGCCGTTTCCCGTTTCTATCTGAGATAAACGCTGAAATCAGTCCACAGGGACGTCATGTACTCCACCATTGTATTCATGATCCAATGCCCCATGAGGATCAGCCCCAGAAAGATCGCCAATATCTTCGGCACAAAGGTGAGCGTCTGCTCCTGGATGGAGGTGACCGTCTGGAAAATGCTGACGATCAGTCCCACGCACAAGGATACCAAGAGCAGCGGGGCCGAACATTTGATAATCGTAAAAATAGCTGTCTGCGCTACGGCAGTGACGTCATCAATAGTCATGCTTTCCTCCCTGCTACATGTTAAAGCTCTCCACCAGACCCTTGATGATCAGATACCAGCCGTCCGCCAGCACGAACAGCAGGATCTTAAACGGCATGGAGATCGTCGTCGGCGGCAGCATCATCATACCCATACTCATCAGGGTCGACGCGACCACCATATCGATCACAATAAACGGTATATATATGATAAAACCGATGACGAACGCCTCCCGCAGCTCGCTGATGATAAAGCTCGGCACGAGCACGCTCATCGGTATATCATCCAGTTCTCCGCTCCAGTCCAGACGGTTGATCTCCATAAACAGGCTCACATCCTTCTTGAGCGTCTGCTTGTACATAAACTGCCTGATCGGCGCCGCCGCCTTCTCGAGCGCCTCCTGCGTCTCAAGCTCCCCCGCCTCATAGGGCACGACCGCCTCCGTGTAGACCTCCGTGAGCGTCGGCTGCATAATGAAGAACGTCAAAAAGAGCGCAATGCCTATCAAGACCATGTTAGGCGGCGCCGTCTGAGTGTTGAGTGCCTGCCTCGTAAAATGCAGGACAATGATGATCCTGGTAAACGAGGTCATCATGATAATCAGCGTCGGCGCGATGGCGATCAGCGTGAGAATGACCAGAATGCGCAGAGCGCCGTTCACGCTGCCGTTATCATCACCGAAAGTGATCGTCACGGTGTTGGCTATATTCGGTTCCGCGAGTTCGTCGGCATCCTGCGACGCACCCGGTTCACGCTCGTTCGTCCTCTCGTCCGTAGTCCCCGTCAGGTTGGAATCCCTGTAGGGCGTGTCCATGGACGACGCGAGCGCGATAGTCTTCCGGCTAAGACACAATATGCCTGCCACTAACAGCAGGCATATCATTTTCGCCAAATGATATCCGGAAAAATATTTCTTCATTCGTCTTGCCCATCTTCTTTTTCCAGAAATTTCTTGCTCTGTATTCTCTCCAGAATATCCCTGAAACTGCCCCTCCCGGACCCGTCGCTATTCGGAAACGCCAGATCCTGTTCGGGTATCTCTGTCAACATTGTAACAGTGTCTTTGCAGACTGCAACCGCCAAATATTTCCTCCCAATACGGATGATCTGGACATACTTATTGCCCGACAGTCTGATCGTCTCCAGAATCTCCATATTGTCGTTGGCATGCTGATTTTTCTGGTACCCTGCGGTCCACTTAGTGACCCGGTAGGTGATAAACAGCACGAACAGGAACAGGAGCAGTACGGTGATAAACTGTATATAGGAGTCAGTTCTCCCTGATACCGTGAGTATCATTATCCCACTACCTTTTTGACAGCCTCCAAAACACGGTCAGCCTGGAAAGGCTTTACGATAAAGTCCTTTGCGCCGGACTGTATGGATTCGATAACCATCGCCTGCTGACCCATCGCAGAGCACATAATGACCATGGCGCCCGGATCGGTCTCCTTGATCTTCTTGAGCGCCTGAATGCCGTCCATCTCAGGCATTGTGATGTCCATCAGAACCAGATCCGGTTTCAGCTCATTATATTTCTCAACAGCCTTAGCGCCGTTCTCTGCCTCTCCGGCCACGTTATATCCGTTCTTGGTCAGAATGTCCTTGATCATCATACGCATGAATGCCGCATCGTCACATATCAAAATATTCTTTGCCATCTCTCTTCTCCTCTTCTATCACACTATTTGATAATTTCGGTTACTCGAACGCCAAAACTCTCTTCGATCACAACTACCTCGCCCTTCGCGACGAACTTGCCGTTGACCAGTACGTCGATCGGTTCGCCGGCGATCTTATCCAACTCTATGATGGTGCCCGGCGAGAAATCCAGAATATCCGAAATCGGTTTCGATGTTCTGCCAAGTTCCACTGTGACTTCCAGAGGCACATCCTTAATCAGTCCGATGTTCTCCTGAATCTGCGCCGGATTGAAATCGTTGGAAAAGCTCTGGAACTGCGCAGGCTGGATATTCATGTTCATGTTAGGCTGCATCTGGGGCATCATCTGCATCTGCATCTGCGGCATCATCTGCATCTGTGGCATTCCCATTCCCATGCCCATCCCCATCTGGCTCATGTCCATCTGGGGCATTGCTGCGGGAGCCGGGGAGGGCGCCGCCTGAGGGGTGGACGCCGGAGCCGGGGCCGGCGTCGGCGCTGCCGCTTGGGGTGCCGGAGCCGGTTCCGGTTCCTCACCCAACTGGCTCTTTAAGAAAGTATCGCACAATTCCTTCGCAAAGTCCATAGGATATAACTGCATAATTGTGGAATCCACCAATTCGTCGATCTGCATACGAAATGCGATCTTGACAAACTGCCCCGCAAGGAATTCCGCTATATCGCCGCCGGACTTAAATGCCGTCAGGTCCACAAGGCTGGCTTCCGGCGGACTGATGTCGATCATCTTGCCAAGCATGGTGGAGAGGGATGTGGCCGCAGAACCCATCATCTGGTTCATGGCCTCGGAAATCGCGCTCAAATGTAACTCCGACAATTCTCCGTCCGTATTGCTGCCATCTCCGCCCATCATCAGGTCGGTGATGACCTTTACATCGTGCTCTTTCAGTACCAGAATATTGGAGCCGTCCAAACCCACCGTATATTTGATCTGAATAAATACGCACGGTTTCTCGTAATCCTGTAATACGCTGTCCCATGTCGCCACCGTAACGACAGGGGTTGTGATGTTGACCTTGCGGTTGACCAGCGAGTACAGCGTCGTGGCTGAGGAGCCCATGCTGATGTTGGCTACCTCTCCGACGGCGTCCTTCTCGATATCCGACAGGGCGTCGTTGTCCGGCGCTGCCGTATCCGCTGCCGCCGCAGCCGATCCGGCGTCGTCGCCGCTGCTGTCACTCGGTGCATCCATACCGCTCAGGAGCGCATTTATTTCATCTTGTGATAACATTCCGTCCATGCTTTTATTCCCCCTCTCTTATTACCGACGTTACTCGCACAGCATATTTATCTTTGCTGGAACCCGGTAAAGCGGTGAATTTTCTAATATTTCCGACATAGACCTGAAGATCGTCCTTGATGTCGGTACCGAGCCTTATAATATCCCCGACCTGCAGATTGATGAAATCGCTGACCGATACTCTCGTGCTGCCAAGCACTGCCTTGACCGGAACGTCCACTTTTCTGATCAGCGCCTCGATGTACTCCTCCAGATCCTCTTCCTTCTGCTCCTGCAAGGTTGCATACCAGTACTTGGTATTCAGCTTATCCATAATGGATTCCAGAGTGAAGAAGGGAAGACAGACATTCATAAAGCCCTCTACGTCGCCTATCTTCATGTTCAGCGTGACGATCGCGATCATATCGTTGGGGGCGATCACCTGCGCGAACTGCGAGTTCGTCTCGATACGCTCCATCACAGGATTGGTGTCGATAACGTTCTTCCAGGGTTCGCGCATCAGCTGCATGCACACCACCATCATCTTCTCTATGATCGTCATCTCTATTTCCGTAAAGTCTCTGTTCTTCTCAAGCGGTTCTCCCACGCCGCCAAGCATCCGGTCTATCATGGCGTATCCGAGCTGTGCTGCAAGCTCGATCAGGATCGTGCCGCCAAGCGGCTGAAAATTGACGATCCCCAGAATGACCGGATTGGAAAGAGCGTTCGTGAACTCCGAGAAAATGACTGTCTCGGAACTCGCCACGGAAATCTGTACATTCTTTCTTAAGTAAATGGGAAGGCTCGTGGATAGGAGCCGTCCGTAGTGCTCATATATGATCTCCAGCGTTCGCAGATGTTCCTTCGAGAACTTGGTAGGACGTTTAAAGTCGTAGTTCTTGACCTGCTTGTCGCCGGAATCTCCCATGTCGTCTGCATCTATTTCACCGCTGCTCAAGGCAGCGAGCAGATTATCGATCTCACTTTGAGAAAGTACCTCTCCCACGAAAGTTCACCTCCTGCGGCACTATTTTAACAATGGCATTATTGAATCATAGTGTCACTGAATGAAACATTGAAGACAAACTTTGAATCGAACAAGGTCTGAATTCTCGCAAGTATCTCTTCCCGGATCTGATCCTGATTGTTTCTGGCCTCATCGAGAGTGCATGCCTGTATAACATCTGTTATTTCACTCTTGATCAGGCTCTCGCGGTCTGCCATTGTCTCGCCATAATCCTTGTAGCCGTCGGCCTTGGTGTTCATGGAAAGCGTAACCTTGGCGATAAAGTAATGCTGCTCTTCCTGACCCTCCGCGTTCGTCTCGACCTTGAGCGGGATCGTCATCTTATCCGTAATATCGTAGATCGCAATATCGGACATCGGAACCGCCTCCTCCTCGGCCTCCTCCTCGCCGTCTGCAGCAAGCTCCAGATTCAGCGCTGTCGCAATGTTGTCCACCAGCGCCGCGGTTTTTCTTGAGGCGCCTACCACGCTGAACATCATAATGGCCGTCAGCACGATATTGACGATCAAAAGCGCCAGAATGATAATGGAAATCAGATTTTTCTTCATGTCTGAACCTTCTCCTTTATACACATCTTATATATATGCTCTCTAATAAGAACTCAGAGAATTATATATCTTGATCTCAACCCGCCGGTTCCGGCTCCTGCCCTCCGGCGTGGAGTTGTCGGCGATCGGCACATATTCCCCTCTGCCCGCGTGTTTCACATTGGCGGGATCCAGATTCGTGATGGAGAGCAGATAGTCGAAGACGGACAGCGCGCGCCCCGAACTCAGCTCGTCGTTGTTGGAATACTTGGCCCCCGACATCGGCACATTGTCCGTGTGTCCCTCGATCTCAATCGTCCCCTGCGCATAGCGCTCCAAGATAGCTCCCACCTGATCCAGAACGGGCAGAGCCTCCGGTTTCAGCTCCACGCTGCCGGAGTCAAACAGGATCCCGCCCTTTAACGTGAGCTGCACATACTGCGCGGTGAACTCTATGTCGATCTCGCTGCCCATATCCTTCTCGTCAACCGCCTCTTCGATCTTCTCGGCGAGCTGCTCGGACTCCTCCATCTGGGCCGCCTCGATCTGCTCTTGGGCGTTCGCCAGATTGTCGTCAACGATCTCCCCCGCCTCGTCCATCTTGCCTGTACTGTTGATGTACTGATCCAGCTCATTGAGCTGGCTGACGCCGTTGCTGATCAGCATACCGTCGCCGATAGCGGTGGCGCCTCCGTCGAAGACGGAGAACATGTTATTGAAAGACGCTATGATCTGTTCCTGCTTATCCTCGTCGATACTGGACATGGCGAAAAGCAAAACGAAGAAACACAGCAGCAGATTCATCAGGTCGGCAAATGTACTCTGCCACGCGGGCGCGCCCTTTTTGGGTTCGTCAGGCTTTTTATTCGCCATCAGCCTCACCTCCGGCCTCATCGTTCTGGGACTTTCTGTCGCCCGGCGCCAAGAAGGATTTCAGCTTTTCCTCTATAACACGGGGGTTTTCCCCCGCCTGAATAGACAGAAGTCCTTCGACCTCTATCTCCTTCACCATCATCTCTTCGTCATTCTTGCCCTTCAGCTTGGTAGCCACCGGAGCGCAGACCCAGTTGGCCAGCACGGAACCGTACAGCGTCGTGACCAGAGCGACCGCCATGTTCGGGCCGATGGATGCGAAGTCGGACAGATCGCGCAGCATGTTGATCAGACCGATCAGCGTACCGATCATACCCCAGGCAGGACCCATGGAACCCAGATTCTCCCAGAAACCGATCTTATCCTTATGCCTGCCCTCCATACTGGCAAGTTCCGTTTCCATAATAGCGCGCACAAGTTCAGGATCCGTACCGTCCACGACAAGCAGAATCCCTTTCTTGAGGAAATCATCATCAATCTCGCTGGCCGCCTCCTCCAAGGAGAGCAGGCCCTCCTTACGCGCAACGTTGGAGAGGTCTATGATCTTCTGGATGATCTCAGAAACGTTCATCGACGCCATCTTGAACACCAGCTTAAAGCTTTTGAGTCCTCCAAGGAAATCCGGCAGCTTGTAGCTGGCGAGAATACACATGAAAGAACCGCCGAATGTGATGAGCGCCGACGGCACATCCAAGAATCCGGTGATAACGGCGAAATTCACGCCCGTATCCTTATCGAATACGATACCGAACACCATCAAGATAAAACATGCCACCAAGCCGATAACTGAAGCTATATCCATAAGTATGTACCCACTTTACACTAATCTGCAAAAATATCCTTTCTATACGATTTTACTAAATTTTTCACTTCTTGTCTACTCTCTTTGACAATTATTTTCCGCCCCGTCGTGAATGTCAGCACAGTATCGGGCGTCTCCTCGACCAACTCCAGCAGGTCGGGATTAATAAGGATTTTAACGCCGTTGATCTTCGTAACTTCAATCATAATACACTCCGAAATATAGGTACTGCGTCCTATGCTGTTACATGGAACCTCTATATTTTATCACACATGAAGTGAAAATACAAAAAAATTTTTACCAAAAAGGTGTAAAAAAGAACGCATGGAAAATTTTACTATCCCATACGCTCCTCAAAATGCGTGATCATGCGCGCCGCATCACCCGATCCGTCCTTCCTTCAGTTCCTGTATTTTCCCGAGAGGCAGCTCTGTCGCTGCCGCGATCTCCTCCATGGACAGCCTGCCTAATTTGAGCATGCGCACCGCGGTATCTTCCTTTTCTATCCTAACACCCTCTTGTCGTCCTTCTTGTCGTCCTTCTTCCCTACCCTCTTCCCTGATTGTCGTCTCATATTTCTCCGCGTCAAATTCCGTCAACAGCATGCCGACCACCTCCGCTCTGTTCCTGCGCAGAAACTCTCTTAATATATCGTGCTCTATACAGTATTCCGTGGCGCGGGAATATGCCTCCCGCCTCTCCATCCCCTGCGCCGCGTATGCCCTGCACACCGCCGTGAACTTCGCATACGCCTCCAAGACGGGACACTTCTCCATCAGCTCCCGGTTATGTCCGTAGTTGATGTTGTACACCTGCACCCGCAGTTCCGCGTCCGCCTCTTCCCTCTCTCCCGCGAAAGCGTCCGAAAGCCGCAGTTCCCATTTGTCCGGCATCTCCTCTTCCCCGTTGTAGAAAACCACGCACCTGGGTGCGGGCAGTCTGATCTGCCTTCTGCCGTATATACTCTTCTCAAGCCCCTCTATCAGTCTCTGGTACTCCTCCGCCAGATAGAGCAGAAACCGCACGGGAAGATTGCCGTTTACGGTGCTCTGGTGCTCATACATGTTCAGCACGTCGGCTATGAGAAAAGCCAGATCGTTTTTCATCACGATATAGACCGCATTCTCGATTGTCACGATCTCCAAGTCCGCAGGATCCGTATAGTCCGTGCCGTTCAGGGCGTTATAGAGCTGCATAAGCCCCTCCCTGTCCTCCCTGAACAGGGCGCGGAACATGCCGTCCTTTACCCTGCGCGATACTCTGCCCGTTACGGCCTGCCGCTCTTTCGCGTCTTTTGTTTCCATTCTTCCTTCCTCCCTTATTCCGTTGTAGCCGCCATATAAGGGATTCTCTCAGAACAGATACGTTAAGACATGCGCTCAGAACTCTCAGACTTCCCAGATATGCTTATACTGATGATAGCACACAGTTGTGTGTGCCGCAATAGTTTTGTAAAAATATTGAACGATATTTTGTTCGATACAGCATCACGATCCCGCGCTCACTTTCTGAATCAAAATTTCCTGCAATGCCTGCGAGAAATTGATACCGCACGCGGTCGCCTCCTCATTTAACCATTCCGGTATGGTCAGCGTCTTTTTCACAGATTTGGCATTTGTACGCTTTTTATACGCGAGCATATCAAATTCTATGACGACGCAGTATTCGTTTTCGGCGACACTGACCGCAGATGGCTCCGAGGGGTTAGGAATGTCTGCCTTTTCCTTCTGTCTGCTGACCAGGGCAAGCCCCAATGCATCGACCGCCATTTCATAAGCGCGCTGCATATCTTCTCCCTGCGTCATACATTCCGGGAAATCCGGAAATGTGATCCAAAAGCCTCCTTCTTCGGCAATGTGAAAAATAGCAGGATAAAATAATCTGTCCATAAAAGCACCTCCGTCCGCGCGGCATTACTTTAACCCGGCTTGTTTTAAGATGGCCTGCTCCAATCCTTTCTTTAATTCTTTCGCATGAAACGGAACCAATCACTGCATTCATTTTGACACGTATTGATACGTATGTCAAGATTGGCTGCTATTCCGTTTTCTTTACAGTGGTCTGCTGCTATGCCGGACGTTTCCAAAAACCTTCTGTGGAACAGGAAAAGAACCCCTCCGCGTATGCGGAAGGGTTCCTGATATGACTCTCACAGATATGTCTCCGATCAGCCTAAGCTGAAATCATTGCGCTTATCTCTTCAGATTGACAAGCTCCTCAAGCATCGTATCGGAAACGGTGATGATACGGCTGTTCGCCTGGAAACCACGCTGGGTGGTGATCATCGTGGTGAACTCGGAGGACAGATCTACGTTACTCATCTCGAGCACTCCGGAAGTCATCTGGCCGCCGTTGGCGGTGATGTCCACGCCGACGCCGTCGAACTCGCCTGAGTTCTGAGTCGCGGAGTAGAGGTTGTTGCCCGCCTTCGCAAGACCTGATGGATTGGCGAACTCCGCCACAGCGATCTTGCAGAGCGTCTTGGTCAGACCGTTGTCATAGGATGCCGTGATCGTGCCGTCCTGACCGATCTCGATGCTGCTCAGCTCACCCACCTTGCGTCCCGAGCCGATGGCGCTGTTCTCCTTGGAGCCGTTCATCAGCTCGAGGGTACACTTGCCGCCGTTGCCGTAGTTCATGATGGAGGAAAAGTCGATCTCCACATCGCTGAACTGAGACAGATCAATCGTCTCGCCGGACAGGCTGGACGCCGAATTGCTGAACGTCAGCGTCGCGGTGTTGCTGCCCTGACTGCCGATGTAGGAAAAATGTCCCGTATCGTGGTCGAAGACGATATGATTGCCTTTATTGTTTTCCGACATCGTAATCTGCGCGCTGCCGTCGGGTGCAATATAATCGATAGTGTAAGTCTTGCCGTCACCGTTTTGCAGCTTATATACCTGTTCCAGAATCTTTTCATTATCTCCGGCCGGTGTCAACGTGATGCCAAAAGTATTCAACGCATTATCATAAGCCGCATCCTGCGCTGCCGCGAGGTTTGCTACCGAAAACTTAATCTCGACGCTGCCATCAGCCGCACTCGTTGCACTTGTAACCTGAACGGAAGCTCCCATAATCGTCTGTATCGTACCCGCCAGATCGATTACCGCAGTACCGACTTCCCCGGCATTGTTTCTCGTATACCAGCCATTTGGCTTGGCCGGATCCAAAGAATTTTCCACATAAATCAAATTATAAGGCTCAGACTCCAACATGCTGCGTGTCAACGTCACTGTGCCGTCCAGTGTATATGTGCTCCCCGCTGTAACACTCGTCGGGGCACCATTCAATGTCACATTTTCGGCTCCCGCAGCCGCCAACAGACTATTGCTGGAAAAGTCAGGAAAAATTTCTTCTATTGATTTATCCAATGTAAAGTTAGTTCCGTCAAAGTCTACATCATCCGGCATGGAATACTTGCTGGTAACTGTGTTCGGCGTAGTATTTCCGAATTGCGCAATCTGTTCAATATTGTTCAGCCCGTACTTCTTCACCAGCGACACGCCCGTATCGTCCAGAATGTCGTCGAGCTGGATGCGGAAGTCGTCGTCGTTGCCTGTTCCGTGCACGCTGAATTTTACCGTGTACTTGTAGCCCTGCGCGTCATAGATCGTGAGCGTTCTCGCCACGCCCGCCGTGCTGTTGATGGCGGTGTCGGTCTTATCGAGGATGCCGCTCATATATGCAAGCGTCGTAGCCTCCGGCTCTGCCGTCTGGTTCTCCAGGCTCATGACGCGCAGCGCCGATACCACGTCGGATCTGATCTCGCCCGTCTCAGGGTCTACCTGCCAGCCCATGACCGTAAAACCCGTGCTGGACATAACGAGGTTGCCCGCGCCGTCCACGGTGAAGGAACCGTCTCTCGTGAAGAAGTTCTGGGAACCGTCGCTGACGACGAAAAAGGAATCGCCCTCGATCATAACGTCCCAAGGGTTGTTGGTGGACTGTGCGGAACCCTGTTGATCGATCGCCGTGGTGATCGCACCCGTCTTTGCGCCAAGACCGATCTGTCTGGGGTTGATACCGCCTCGCCCTGTGGTCGCGTTGGCGCCGGACGCCGCCTGTGTCTGCTGGTAGAGCAGATCGTTGAATACCATGCTCTGCGATTTGTATGCTGTGGTGTTGACGTTTGCAATATTGTTACCGATAACGTCCATTCTTGTCTGGTGTGTCTTCAGACCCGCCACACCAGAGAAAAGTGATCTCATCATAGTGAAATGACCTCCTTAAATCTCTCTCGAAACCGTTCTGTCAACCCCGTCTGTCATTCAGGGGTCTAAGCCTCCTTGAAGGTCCGGCTTATATAATGACGGCTCCGTCAATATTGGTAAACACATTTTCATCAGTCTCCGTCTGATCCATGGCCGTGATGACCGTCTGATTCGGTACGTTCACGATGAATGCCAGCGAATCGATGATGACTAACGACTCGTTGATTCCTTTCGCCCCGGCTTTCGCTGCGCCCAGATTCAAGCGTTCCATCTGTTCCTTGGTCAGCTCGATATTTCGGTCGATCAGTCGATTTGCCGCGTGCTTGGAAAACCTGACCTCGCTCTCTGTGCCGATATTCTGCGTCTTGCCGCTTAAGATATCCTGAAAACTCGGCCCGTTTACTTTCGGCGTCCCTGCCTGTTGTCTCGCCGCATTTAAGTATTGATCCTGCAGCTGTTCGATGGAAAGGAATTGATTGCCCTGAATCTTCATAGCTTATCCCTCCGATCCTTCTGCTCCTTCCACTTGATCCGCGTCCTTGCTTTCCTCGTCCTCAGTCTTGTCTGCGCCGTCAGCGTCTTTCTCCCCGGTCTTATCCGTGGTATCCTGCGCGTCGCCTGCGGGAACGATGTCTTTCATCTTGTCGATGTACTCGTCCGCCTTCTCAAAATCCTCGTCCGTCAGGAAACTTCTCTCATACTCCGACATGTTCGTGACGATCTCCTCCAGACGGTCTACCTGATCCTTGTAATCCGTTGTCAGCAGCCCGATCTCAGGCAGCTTGTTGAGGATATTCAGAACCTCCGCGCCCAGCTTGTATGCCGACAGATACTTCTCGTCCGCAACCGTGTCCAGATCGTCCATGGAATAGAGCTCGCCGCCGATGGAGAGGTAAACCTTGCCGTTCTCGTACTTCACATAGTCCACATTGCCCTGCACGTAAGTTTCTCTGCCCGAGCTGTCCGCCACGTTCATCATCACCGTCTGCCCTACCAGAGAGGACGCTCTCGAAAGCTCCAGCGTGGCGCTCATGTTCTGCATCTGCTCCAGCTCTGAGAAAGTCGCAAACTGTGAAATGTATTCCGTGTTGGATGTGGGCTCCAGCGGGTCCTGATATTTCATCTGCGCTACCAGAAGCTGCAAGAACGCCTCTTTGCCGAGACTGTCGTTGCCGGTCTTCTTCTTTTCATCTGCTTTTTGGTTCGCCTGCGCCGTGCTGTCGACAAACTTGCCGTCTTCTACCAACTGTACTGCTCCCATATACTCACTCCTTTCTGATTTTTATGCCGTGTAATCCACTGTGTTGCCGCTTGCCTGCATCATCTCCACCGCGATGCGGTCCGTCTCTTCCATCTCCTCCAAGCCTTCCTCTTCGTCCAGCTCGTCAAGATTGATCCGTCTTGTGCCTTTCGCGGATTTGCGCGCCTGCCCGTTCGTGTTTTCATGTTCCTGCGAGAACTGCTCGCCGTACTGATGATTCGCCACCGTGACTTCCACCGCGTCCACTTTGATTCCCTGTTCCTCGAACTGCTGTTTCAGCTGAATCAGCTGTGTCTCGATCACCGCGCGGACCGTCTCGTTCTGCGTGGTGAAATGCGCCGTGACCGCTCCGTCCTTCGATGCGATCTGCACATTGACCGTTCCCAGGCTTGCGGGATGCAGCTGCATCTGCAGCTCCTGTACGTCGGCTTTCAGGTTGATCTTCATGTGATCCATGATCTGGTTCATGATGTCCTGCGTCTGTGCCGACTGATAGCCTGCGCTTACGGGCGCCGGCGTCTCAGGGATCTGTTCCGCCTTATCCATGGCCTGTAAGAAAGCTTCGGCGCCTCCCGCCGCATTGCCCTCTCCCCTGCCGCTGTCAGCGGACGCGTCTCTCTCCCGTGTCCTGCCATCCGGCTCGGTCCGCACCTCCTCTTTCGGTGCATCCGTCACTTTTTCCTGAACGCTCTTATCGCCGCTCGCATCATCCACGGTCACTTTCATCTGAACGGTCTCGCCGTCTCTCTGTACCGTCACCGTGTAGTCTTTCATGCCTTCCAAGTTTTGTTCCGGCTCCGTCTCGGGTTCCGTCGGCTGCACAAGCTCCGGCGTCTCAGCATCACTCTGCTGCGGTATTTCTCCGGCCATCGCCGTCTGCTCTTCCTGCGCCGCCGCAGCCTGCCCGAGCAGCTCGCTCAGTTCTTCTCCGCTCAGCCCCAACTCCTGCTGCAGATCCTGAAGTCCATTCTCCACTGCCGCGAAAAGATTCTTCATGCTGCCGTAGAGCGTCTCGTCTGTCACAAGCGAAAGCTCATCCTCGCTGCCCGCTATGGTGAGCAGAAGTTTCTTGAGGTTATCCACGTCAAACAGCTCTGCGGGCACAAGTCCCAGCGCCGCCATGGCCTCCTCCACTTCCTCGGTCGTCACATCCATCTCGTCCGCGATCTGCTCCACCAGCTCCTTAGCCGATTTCTCCACTTCCTTCACGGCCTCGCCCTGCTCTGCATCAGTCTTGCCGCCGGCGTCGGTGTTCTCCACAGCCCTGCCGTCGTCCCGGGTGGCCGCATTCCCGGTCTTCCCGGGATCGCTCTCCACGGTCTGTTCCGGCTCTTTCGCCTGCATGTCGCCGCCTGTCTTCGCCGTATCTGCGGCCTGCGCCGGCTGTACTGCCGATGCTGCGCCAAGATTCTGTGTCTGAAGACTCTTGAGGGTATCGCCGGCCTTCGACATGGCCTGACCGAAACTGTCGCCTGTGCGTCCGTCCTGCCTGCCCGTCTGATCCGCCTGATTTGTCTGCGGCGTCGTGAAGTTCAGCAGAGCGTTCACATTGTTTACAGTCATACTCTGTCCTCCTTTCTTAAGTTTTCAAGGTTCTGTGCCTTACGGCATCTATCTATAGGCGCGGCCGGAATGCTAAGCATCCGTGCCGTCGCTCTATATCATATATTATATCGGCTCCGTCCCGTCTTTTCTAAACAATGCCTGCGGGAAATTTTTCAGGATAACCAAAAATATCACATGTAATTTTTCCTATGAATCGGGGTCCATGATCTTCGTGAGTCTGGCCGCGATCTCGGGATCCATGGCGCCCAATATCGCGCCGCGATCCTCCGCGCTCATCTCATAGAGAATCTTCGCCGCCAGATCGAGATCGTCCGTCATGGACTCAAAGATCGACGCGGCCTGCGCCGGCTTCATCTCGGAGTACGCCTGCGCGTAGTCCTGGATCTCCTTGTCCGCCTCCACCTGCTCCACCACCTGTTTGTACAGATATTCGGCGGTGGCGGGGTCCATGGACTCGTAATACTTCTGATATTCTTCCGGCCCCGGCCCGTTCTCGGCGTAGACGACTTCCTCGTAGAACTCCGTCTTGATGCGCTCGAACTCTATCTGCGCGTCCTCGAAGGTCTGCAGCCTCTCGATCTCGGCGCGCAGCTCCTCCAGCTCCTCGGTATCCGTGTTGCTCTCATTCTGGGCGATCTCCAGCTCCAGCTCCAGCTCGGTGATGTAGTCCACCGCCTCGCGCAGGCTCGTGTAGCCGCCGTAAGCCTCCTCGTCCTCCGTGGTGACTACGGAATCCGACGGCAGGATCTTATTGATGACCGGCACGTCCTTCAGGACGGGCGCCAGCACACCGGACCCGAAACCGCCCACGTCCAGCTTGATCAAAAGACACAGGATGGCCAGCCAGATAATGACGATAACAACTGTTACTAAAACGACGGAGACGCCGCCCGCCTCCTCGTCCTCGGAAAGCTGCGCCTCCTGCTTGGAGATCTCCTTGGCGCGCTGCTTTGCCTCCTTGCGCTGCGCCTTCTGCTGGTCCTTGATCTTCTTGCGCTCTTCCTTTAATCTCTTCTTCTCCGCCTGCGTGTCCGCCGCAGCGTTCATTACATCATCAGCCATCTCTATTCCTCTTTTCCGCGCTGGCCATACACATAGCTGGTCAGTTCGTCCACCGCCTTGCCCTCGGCGGCAAGCTCCTCGCGCCTGAACTGCTCGAAAGCTTTTTCCTTGAGTTTTTCATGCATCTTGCGCTCCTGCATGACTTCCGTAAGTTTCCGTCTGGCCTCCTCCACGACTTCCTCAGCGCGGGCGACCTGCGCCTTCTGCGCCTCGATCATCTCGTCCATGATCAGCATGGCGTTTCTGTTGTCCCGCAGCTCGTCCACATGCACCGCGTCGTTTCGCATCCGCCTGCCTTCCTCCAGGTACGCCTCTTTTCTGGCGATCAGGCCGTCCCTCTTCTCTTCCTCCGTAAGCAGCTGCATCTGCGCTCTGCCGAGTTCCATCTTCGCCTGATTCTCAAGCTGGTATTGAATATTTAAAAGGCTCTGCATTCTGTAGGCAAACTTCGCCATGACCGTTCACCCCTTAGTCCGCAAAAAGCGTTCTGAGCATGTCTACCGCCTGTTCGTAATCGAACTTCTCATTCACATCCTGTAGAAGGAACTCATTCACCGCGTCGATCTTGGCGATGGCATAGTCGATCTTCTGATTGCTGCCGCTCTTGTATGCGCCTATATTGATCAAGTCTTCCGCGTCGCTATAAGTGGCGAGCACGTTCTTGAGCTGACCTGCCAGCTGTTTGTGCTCTTTGCCCACGATCTGGGACATGCACCTTGAAATACTCTGCAGCACGTCGATGGCCGGATAGTGATTCTGATGCGCCAGACGGCGGTTTAACATGATATGACCGTCCAGAATACTTCTGGCGGTATCGGTGATGGGCTCGTTCATGTCGTCGCCGTCCACCAGCACCGTGTACAGCCCCGTGATCGAACCGACCGCGGCGCAGCCCGCCCGCTCCAACAGTTTCGGCATCTCCGAGTATACGCTGGGCGGATACCCTCTGGACACCGGCGGTTCCCCGCTGGCCAGCCCGATCTCCCGCTGCGCCATGGAAAAACGCGTCAGGGAGTCCATCATGAGCAGCACGTCCTTGCCCTGGTCCCTGAAATACTCCGCGATCGCGGTAGCGGTTTTCGCCGCCTTATTTCTCTCGAGCGCCGCCTTGTCCGAGGTGGCCACGACCACCACGGAGCGTTTCATGCCCTCCTCGCCCAAGTCTCTCTCTATAAATTCACGCACTTCTCTGCCCCGCTCGCCGATCAGGGCGATTACGTTGATGTCAGCCTTGGTGTTGCGCGCAAACATTCCCATCAAGGTGGATTTCCCCACGCCGGAGCCCGCAAAAATGCCGATGCGCTGTCCTTTGCCGACAGTCATCAGCCCATCCACAGCTTTGACGCCAAGGGGCAGCACCTCGTCGATGATCTTCCGGCTCATGGCGTCCGGCGGCGGCGCCTCCACGCTGTAGGGCGTCCCCGGTATGTACTCGCCGTCGATCCTTCCCAGACCGTCCAGCACTTTGCCCAGCAGATCCTCGCTGACAGGCACCGTCAGCGGCTCGCCCGTATTCTCCACGATACAGCCCAGCCCGATCCCGTCCGTCTTGTCGCAGGGCATAAGGATCGTTTTGCGGTCCTTGAAACCGACCACTTCCGCCATGATGGGATCGTATGCCTCGTCGGCGGGATAGATCCTGCACAGATCGCCCAGCCTTGACTCCGGCCCGGCGGACTCGATCGTCAGGCCCACCACGTTCTCCACCCGCCCTTTTCTCTTGAAAAAGGTATCATCCGCTATTTTGCTGTATTTATAAAAATCAATAACCGGTTTTTTCAAATGATAACACCCGTAATCTGTTAGTCAGTTCCTGCAGCTGCGTGTCCACGCCGCAGTCAAAAATACCGCCGTCCGTCTCGATCAGACACGCCCCCTGTAAAAGCGCTATGTCCTCGATGATCTCCACCGTGCCCTTGCCGGCTGTGGCTCCCTCCACAAGTTCCTGTTTATGCATGTTGACGAAGGGATAATCCTCCTTCGACACATGAACGATAAAGGTTTTGCTGCTCTCCACCCGCCGCAGGGTGGAATCGATCAAATGCACCAGAATATCTCTCTTGTCGCTCAGTTCAATGCCAAAGATATGGCTGTAAATCTCCGTGATCGTATCGATGAACTGCGGCTCCAGATACTCCACCATGTGGTCGTACTCTTCGTAGAGCCTCTGTTTCTCCGCCGACAGCTCGCGTTTCATCTCGTCCGCCTCGGCGTAGCCTCTCTTGTAGCCCTCGTCGTAGCCGTGTTTGTTCGCATCCTCGAGCGTCCTGCGGCGCTCCTCCTCGATGTCGCGGCGCGCACTCTGCATCATCTCGTCGATCTGTGCCTGCGCGTCCGCGATCATCGCCTGCGCCTGCGCCTCGATCTCCTCCGGATCCGGCCCCTGTTCCGCCGTTTCCCCCTTGATGATGCCGCCCTCCGCGTTGTCCGCAAGCAGCGCGTCTATCTGCTCACCGCCGAGGCCATCCACAAATTCCGGATCGCCTTCCTCCGTCTCCTCTTGATCCCCGAATCCCAGCGGTGTGTTCAGCCGATGCTGCCTGCGCGTCTCAAGCTCCTCGATGCGCTGTTCCAATATCTCATTGCTGTCGATCACTCGTTTCTCGTCGTCGGTCACTTCGACCCAGTACGACTTATACAAATTTCTAAACAATGATCTCGTCACCTCCGCCTCTGGAGATAACGATCTCTGCAGAATCTTCCAGTTTCCTGATGATATTTACGATCTTCTGCTGCGCCTCCTCCACGTCTTTCATACGCACAGGCCCCATGAACTCCATATCTTCCTTGATCATGACGCCAAGTCGCTTGGACAGGTTGTTGAAGATCGCGTTCTGCACTTCCTCGTTGGAACCCTTCAGCGCGATCGCCAGATCGCCGTTGTCCACATCACGCAGCACACGCTGGATCGCCCTGTCGTCCAAGAGCAAAATATCCTCGAACACGAACATCTTCTTTCTGATCTCGTCCGCCAGCTCCGGCTCTTCGATCTCCAATGTCTCCATGATATGTTTCTCTGTGCCCCGGTCCACCGTGTTCAAGATCTCTACGACAGCGTCCACGCCGCCGATGATCGTGTAATCCTGGTTCACCAGAGAGGCCAGCTTGGATTCCAGCACTTTTTCCACTTCCTTGATAACATCCGGACTCGTTCTGTCCATGACGGCGATACGTTTCGCCACGTCCGCCTGTCTGTCCGGCGGAAGAGCCGAAATGATGAGAGCCGCCTGTGCGGGCGACAGATATGACAATATAAGGGCGATGGTCTGCGGATGCTCGTCCTGTATAAAGTTGAGCAGCTGCGTTGCATCCGTCTTCCTGACAAACTCGAAAGGCTTGACCTGCAGGGACGCCGTCAGCTTGCCGATCACGTCCGCAGCCTTCTCCGAGCCGAAGGACTTCTCCAAAAGTTCCTTCGCGTAACCGATACCGCCCTCGGCGATATACTGCTGCGCCAGACAGATCTGATAGAATTCGCTTATCACTTCGTCCTTCATCTGCGGCGTGATATTTCTGGTATTGGCGATCTCCAGGGTAAGCTCCTCGATCTCGTCCTCTTTGAGATGTTTGAAAATCGCCGCCGACTTTTCCGGTCCGAGAGCAATCATTAGAACCGCCGCTTTCTGAAGTCCTCCGGTCAGCTTTTCTTCCGACTTAGCCATATCCTACCCCCACTCTTCGTTCAGCCAGTTGCGCAGCAGATTCGCCGCCGCCTCCGGATTTTCTTCCACGAATTTATCGATCATCTTGCGCTCTTCGGATTCATTCTCCAGAGAGATCTGCTCCACCTGCGCGTCAGGCATGGACTGCAGCAAGGATTCCACGGTGAGTTCTTCCTCTTCCTCCTCGTGTTTCTCGCCCCGCATACTCCTAAGCACCACAAAAGCAAGGAGCGCCAGGATCACGATGATCAGGACGATCTGCAAAATATCCGTCGCCGTGATGCCCGAGCCTTCCTCGTCGAAGAAGATATTCTCGCTGTACGCCACAAGAGAGATGCTGCCGGTGGAGATGCCTGTCGCATTGGCCACGGCAGTGTAGAACTCCTCGTCCACATCGAGACGCGTGCGCTCCTGGTTCGCCAGCTTGTACTCGTCCCACGTGACGCCCTCCAGAAGTCCCTGGGTCCGCGCGTCTTCCTCGCGCACCACGTTGTACTTGATCAGAGCCGCCGTCAGCGAGGACTGGCCGTAGTCGATCAGCCCCGCGGGAGTCGTGGTCGTCGTGATCTCCTCGTTTGGCAGATAATCTCTCGATTCCTCGGAGACGGTGGAGGAGGAATTGCCGTTGTCCTCCAGCACATACGTCGTGTCGTCGTCGTTGGAGTCCGTGCCGGGGACGCCGCCCACGCCGCTCTCGTTCTCCGAGTTGTAGGTATCCTCATGCGCCAGTACACCCTGAGTCTGTCCGTCCGCAGGCGTGTAACTGTGCGTCGTCCTCTCGGAACTGGAAAAATCCAACACAAGGTTGGTCGCCACTTCCACATTGTCAAATTCTTTGGTGCCGAGCAGCACCCTGCGCACCTCGCCGATCACCTGTTTCTCGGCCTCCGCCTTCACGGAGAGCTGGGCGTTCGCAGTGCCGGAGACGGTGTAGTTGTCGTCCCCCGTAAAGAGCATATTGCCCTCGGTATCCATGATGACGATGCTGTCCGTCGTCTCGTTGCCCATCGCCGTCGCAACAGAGCGCGCCAGCGATGCCGCGCTCTCTGAGCTGAACTCGTCCTTCAGCTCGAGGAGCACCCAAGCCGCAGCCTCCTGCTCCTCCGCTATCAGCGTGCCGTTGTCCGTCGGCTTGTTCAGGCTCACATAGGCGCTCTTGACCGCCTCGAACTTCATGATGTCGCGCTCGAGCTTATCCTCCAGATACACGACATACTTCTTCTGCTTATCCGACTCCGTCGTGGAAAAGCCGCCGTCCGTCACGTTGTCGATCCCGTATTCCGCAGCCTGGATATTGTTCGCGCCGAGCAGCAGATTCGCGTCGGACAGCTCCTCCCGAAGGACCTGAATGACCAGTCCGTCATCCGAGATCACATAGTGCATCTCCTCCCCGTCGAGCAGATCCCGCACCTCTGCAGCCTCCGCCGTAGACTCGCACTCCCTGAGCAAAACATACTGTGGCTGCGTGAGCCTGGAGACGATGATGACGATAGCGAGGATCACTACCGCCGCCCCGCCCACGATCAGCGTCTTCTGTTTCGCCGTGAAACGGTTCCACCACTCCAATATCCGATTAAATAATTCCCTTAATCTCTCTATCAATCTCTCCACAGTTACTTACTCTCCTTCAGATTCCCTCGCATCGCATACTTCGCCCGCACAGATCAGATCTGCATCTGAATGAGCTCCCTGTAGGCGTCTAAGAGCCTGTCCCTGATCGCAACCGTGTACTGCAACGCGACGGAGGCTTTCTGGAGAGCGATGCTCAGATCGTGCGTGTTCTCCGTCTCGCCGAGCGACCACTTGATCTCCTCGTTCTCCGCGTCCGACAGATAATTGTTCGTCGTCTGCAGATTGTCGATGGCCGTGTGCAGCAGATTGTCAAAGTCCTTGTCCGCATATGTATCGAGCCTGTTGGTAGGCGCCGTCTTCGCCGCCTCCTTTATGGCATTCGAGGACACATTATAAAGCTCTGTGATATCTAAAGCCATGATTCTCCCTCCAAACACAAAGTATCTTAAGCCCTGACCGCTCCGTCCCTACGCCGGCGCTTAATTGCTGTTGAGTATGGCAAGCCCTGTGGTCGCGATATTCTTGCTCGCGTCCAGCGCGGTGGCGTTCGCCTGATAGGCGCGGCTGGCGTCGATCAGGTTCGTCATCTCCGTGACAATGTTGACATTCGGGTACGTCACATAGCCATTCTCGTCAGCGTCCGGATGGGAGGGGTCATACACCATGTTGCCCTCCGTCCACTCGTCTTCATACACGCCTGTCACCTTCACGCCATTGCCCGAGTAGCGGTCGCGCTCCTTCATGAGCACCTGATGAAAGGGAGTCTGCGAGTTCTTCTCCTCAAATACGACCACCTTCCTGCGGTACGGCGTGCCGTCCTCGGTGCGCGTCGTCTCCGCGTTCGCAACATTCTGCGCGATAATATCCATGCGGAAACGCTCTGCGGTCATACCGGTCGCATTGATGTCAAAAGCTGTAAACATTCCCATAAGTCAATCTCCTTTATTTCAGAACGGTCTGAATATTCTTAAATTCCTGATTGATGGCGCCCTCCAGACCCTGATATACGATCTGGTTCTTGGCAAGGTACACGCCCTCCGTGTCGGGATCTACGTTGTTGCCGTCGATCCTGTAGGAAAATCCCGAGTAGTCCGTGTAGGTGATCGGGTTTAAGCGGTTCAGTTTTACATTATGTACCTTCGCGTCCACGCTCGTGTATCTGGAACTATGCAAAGCCTTGGCAAGCTGCGTCTCAAAATTTACGTCCTGCCGTTTGTAGCCCGGCGTGTCCGCGTTGGCGATGTTGTTGGAAATGGCGTCGTTGCGCAGCCATGCCGCGTCGGCCGCCTTGTCCAGCACATTGATATAGTCGAACACATTGGTATTTGCCAGCGTACTCATAAGCACAAACCTCCACTTTAGGAAATACTAGAATCCTATTTCATTATAAATAATTTATCAAAAATTACAAGGTTTTTCGATTGATTTTCACAAATTCCCATATATTGTCGTGAAAAATTTCCCATCAAAAAAGGATCTACTTCAAGCCGAAACCCCGCGTAAATCCTTTTACATCATGCTATCCCTGCAATAATATTCTGTTTTCAGCGCCCTAATATCTGCCCTGCTGCTCCTTCAGACGCTCCACTTCCTCAAAGACGACGTCGTTCAGCACCTTAATGTAAGTGCCTTTCATGCCGGAGGAGCGGGATTCGATGACTCCCGCGCTCTCAAACTTGCGCAGCGCGTTGACGATGACCGATCGGGTGATCCCCACCTTGTCCGCGATCTTGCTGGCCACCAGAATCCCTTCCATGCCACCCAGCTCGTCGAAAATGTGGGTGATCGCCTCCATCTCCGAGTAGGACAGCGTGCTGATCGCCGACTTCACCACGGCGATCTTGCGGTTTTCCTCCGCGTTCTCCTCGCTCACCGCCCGCAGCATCTCCAGCCCGACGACGGTGGTGCCGTACTCGCACAGGATGATGTCGTCGATGTCGTACTGCTCGTCGCACTTGTAGATAAAGAGCGTCCCAAGCCGCTCCCCGGAGATCTCGATGGGCGCGATGACCGCCTGGAATTTTCTGGTGTCGATATTCTCAAAGCCCAGCGTCTCCAGATTGACATTCTCCTTCGTCGAAAGCACCGCAAGGAGCCGCTCGTTCAGCATCGGATCGATGAAACCGCCCACATGATCGACGATCAGCTCCGTGATCGACTCCACCTCGGACATATCGCCGATCCCCAGCACCTTCCCCTTCCTGCTGATGACCAGCACATTGGAGGCCAATATCTCTTTCAGCACATTGCAGATGTCGTTGAAGACAACCTTGCCCGAGTTGTTGTTGTGCAGAAGCTTGCCGATCTTCCTCGTCTTATCCAGTAACTGAACACTGCTCATGAATTACCCCTTATCTTGAGATGTTGTGACTATTCCAAAAAAATACACAATTCTAAGTAATATGATTTTATCACAACATTTTCAGATAATCAATGTATTTTCAGAACAATTCGCCCGACAATGAGCATTTGGCAGACTTATACCTCGACCGCCTTCGGCAGATCCTTCACGAACCCGCAGTTCTCATCCGCGCAGACCAGCTTATTCCCCTTTTGCAGCATGATCGAGCCGCAGCGCTCGCATTTCTCAGCTACGGGCCTCTGCCACACCATGAAATCACACTCCGGGTTGCCGATACAGCCGTAGTATCTCCTGCCCTTCTTCGTCTTCTTCATGACGATGTCCTTGCCGCACTTCGGACACGCAACGCCGATCTTCTCGAAGTAGGGTTTCGTGTTGCGGCACTCCGGGAACCCCGGACACGCGAGGAATCTGCCGTGAGGACCGTACTTGATCACCATCTGTCTGCCGCAGACGTCGCAGTACTCGTCCGAGAGCTCGTCCGCGATCTCCACCTCGTCCAGCTCTTTCTCCGCCTGCTCCACCGCCTGCTCCAGATCGGGGTAGAAGTTCTCCAGCACGGTCTTCCACTTCACGCTGCCCTCCTCCACGCCGTCCAAAAGCGCCTCCATGGTGGCGGTAAAGTTCACATCCACGATGGAAGGAAAGGCCTCTTTCATCATGTTGTTCACCACTTCGCCAAGCTCCGTCACATAGAGGTTCTTATTCTCCTTGACGATGTATCGTCTGGCGAGAATCGTCGTGATCGTGGGCGCGTAGGTGCTGGGCCGCCCGATCCCCAGCTCCTCCATGGCGCGCACCAGAGACGCCTCCGTATAGTGCGGCGCCGGCTGCGTAAAGTGCTGTTTTTCCTCCAGCCCGATCAGCGACAGTTTCGTATCGGCTGTTATCTTACTCATCAGCGTGTTGTTTTCTTCCTTTTCGTCATCCTCGGTATAGACGCACATAAAGCCGTCGAATCTCACCTTGGAGGAGGAGGCTGAAAAGCTCATGCCGGACGCCTCGATCTTCACCGAAGTCGTCTCGTACACGGCGTTCGCCATGCGGCTGGCCACAAATCTTTTCCAGATAAGCTGATAGAGTCTGTACTGATCTCTGGAGAGGGAATCCTTGACGTCCGCCGGCGTCCTGCTTATATCCGTAGGGCGGATCGCCTCGTGCGCGTCCTGAATCTTCTGCTTGCTGCCCCCTCGATTCTGTACCCCCGCGGCATACGCCTCGCCGTACTGCCTGTCGATGTAGTCCCGCGCCATAGTCTCCGCCTCCTCGGACACTCTGGTGGAATCGGTACGCAGATAGGTGATGATACCCACCGTATCGCTGCCCTTGATGTCCACGCCCTCGTAGAGCTGCTGCGCCAAGCGCATGGTCTTCTGGGTGGAAAAGTTGAGCTGTTTGCTGGCCTCCTGCTGCAGTGTGGAGGTCGTAAAAGGCAAGGGGGCCTTTTTCACCCGCTCCCCGTTCTTGACGGACGCCACACGGTACTGCGCGTGATCCAGCGCCTTTTTGATCTCCGCAAGCTCCTCCGCGGACGAGATCGTGTGATTTTTGTCGGCAGAGCCGCTGTATTTCGCCACAAGCGGTTTCTTCTCACCCTCCACCGACAAGACGGCCTCCAGCGTCCAGTACTCCTCCGGGATAAAGGCGTTGATCTCCTCCTCTCTGTCGCAGATAATGCGCAGCGCCACGGACTGTACGCGCCCCGCGCTCAAGCCCCGTTTCACCTTGGCCCACAGCACGGGCGAGATCTTGTAGCCTACCATGCGGTCCAGACAGCGGCGCGCCTGCTGCGCGTCCACCAGATCCATATTGATCTCCCGCGCATGCTTGAGAGATTCCTTCACCGCAGTCTTGGTGATCTCATTGAAGGTGATGCGGTACACCTTTTTATTCTCCAGTTTCAGAGCCGCTAACAGATGCCATGAGATGGCCTCTCCCTCGCGGTCAGGGTCCGTTGCGAGATACACTTTCTCGGCTTTCTTCACTTCCTTGCGCAGATTCGCCAGTATGTCGCCCTTGCCTCTGATCGTGATATACTTGGGCTCGAAATCATGCTCCACGTCGATGCCGAGCACGCTGCGCGGCAGATCCCGCACATGACCGTTGCTCGCCGCGACCTCGTAGTTCGCGCCCAAAAACTTCTTGATCGTCTTCACCTTGGCCGGTGACTCGACAATTACCAAATACTTCGCCATGACAGATTCCCCTTGTTCACAAAATCGGTATTTCAACGGAAACCACTATACACTATATTGCGGAAGATGACAAGAAAAAATTTTGTAAACTTTTTCGGGTATAATATATATAGAAGAAACAGAAAAGCCCCGAAGACAGCCTTCGGGGCTTTTCATTATCCTGTATGGATGTTTGCTGTGCCGGAAACGATCTCACTCCAAGAGGAACAGGCGCGTTCTGTTTAACGCCACCGAATCGGAGCTGATGATCCTGTACTCTTTGCCTCCTCTGACGAAGGAAGTCTCCAGCACGATGTAGATGTCAGCCCTGTTCGCCCTCTCCTGCTCCAGAGGATCGGTCGCCACGGTAAGCGCCGCAGTATCGCGCAACGCCACGACCGGAGCCTTGATACGGTATATCTTGCCGGGCTGTAACTCCTCTCCGGCCGTCATCTGTACCAGCCTGTTGTCCGTGACGGTCCAAACCTCCGAGCCGAAGGGCGTCGCGCTCACCTTCTCTCCGCCCACATCCACCTCGGCCCCGCCCATGGGGTCCTCATAGTAGAATCCCACAAGCACGGTCTTTTCAGCCGCAAGATTGTTGTCGCGGAACTTGAAATACACGTCCACGGTATCTCCCAATATGCCGCCGTCAACGTCGGGCACGGCGTCTTTCACCGCCAGATCAGCCGTCGTCCATGTCTGGTCAAAGGGCACGGAGATACTGGTAATATCCGCCGCATCCTGCGAGAACCCGCCCACGATATTGATATGCGCGTTGTGTAAGCCCGCGCTGTACGCCGCGAACAGGGCGTTCACGAAGAACCTGCACTCGGCGGAACCCGCCGCAGTGTCGTCCGGACCGCTCTGCTCGTCGCAGGTGTAGGGATACTCGGACTGCGCCAGATAGACCACGTTGCCCTTGCTGTAACAGTAGTAGTTGTTGCGCGCGTCCCTCGGCGAAATGTCGTAGGGCGAACTGTCCACGCCGCCGCTGCCGAAGGTGTACCACGCCGTCACATGGGAGGCGTTTACCTCGCTGGACAGATTGTCGTCAAAGTCAAGCAGATAAGGCGCGGCGCGCAAGACTCCCTCCTCGCCGAAGGTAAATCCTCCCTCGTCCATCACATAAGGATAGGAGGCGATACTGCCTTCGTTGACAGGCTCCGCCTTGAGCAGCGTCTTCGGCTCATACATCCCGCTGTCCAGTCCGGCGTAGCGGTGATAAGTGCTGCCGCCCAAGTGCACGAAGGTCTTCCCTTCCGTCTGACCCAGCAATTCGGCGCTAAGTCCGCCTCTCTGCTCGCCCGGATCCTGCCCGCACACGAGCAGGCTCCTGCCCTCGCCCGCGTATCGGTTGACAGCCTCCGCGACTGCGCCGTTCTCAATCGCCCCGTCCAGCGTCAGCACGACCACGTCCCACTGCTGCAGATAGCTGCCGTTCTCGGCCAGTCTCTTCTCCAACTGTCCCGCGTTCACGGACTCAATCTGCATCTCGACGTCGAGAATCGACTCCGCGCCCTTCAGATAATGCGCCAACACGGAATCCTTCTTCTTATTGAAAATAAGCTGCAGATCCGCCGCCATATCGTTCTTCTTCTCTGTGATCTGCAGAACCTTGAACTCGTCCGCCGTCTCACTTCCCAGCTCGAAACAGCCCTGCACGGAGGCGCGCCTGTACTCGTTGCCCACGTCGGCCACCTCGATTTTCCACGGCAGGATGCCCGGCCCCATGCCGTCTATCTTCACATCCAGCATGTTGTTCTCGTTCAGGTACTCCGTCACTTCCTCGGACTCCACAAACGCGCCGTCGTGGTTGTAGTCCGCGTACACATGCACCGCCGCGTCCCCGAAATAGTCTTCGCCCCGGTTATCCTTGATCCGATAGTACAGCTGTCCGTGATACTCGCCGTTTTCGTCGGGCTCAAGATGCTGCGTGGCGGGCGCGGCCTCGCCGTTCTCGTCCACCAGCTCGATCCTGGGCTTAGAGAGGCGCACTCTGGTCATAAACATGGAGTTGGCCATCGCATCTGCGATCGTAAAGATGCAGTCCTCGTACCGGTCGTCGCTCACCGCCGCCCGCAGGAAGTTGTACATCACGGAGCCTTCCTGGATATAGTCGGTGTTGACGTCGTCCCCGTCCGCCTTCTGCGCGGAGCCGCCCTCGAAACAGTCGTTCTCCACCAGAACGGGATAGCCCGCCGCCATGTAGTGCAGCAGATCGTCCATCTTCTGCCCCGTCAGGTCGTTGGCGTCGTAGGTCCCCGCCCCGGACTCGTCGCCCGTGTGGTAGACCTTGCCGTTCAGATCGCTGTTATTATACAGAGTCCGCCCCTCGTCGTCCAGATTCAGGCGCTGTCCGTCCAGCCCGATGAACACCACGTCGTACACGCCGTTGATGTCCTCCCACTCGCCGTTAAACTCCGCCACGGACTTGGGATCGATCTGCGCGTCGATGGCGTCCCTGCTAAAGAGGATCTGTTTCGCCGTCTTCATAGAATCTCTCTTCCAGAGCAGTTTCGTCTTGTCGTCCTCCGGGATAATAAAGTCAGACTTCCTGTTGGCCGACGGCTGGATCTCCAGAATCGCCAGCCTGCTGAAATCCCCAAGGATCCCCACGGAGAAATTGATGATATACTGCATCGCGCGGGCCTTGCTGACCCACTCGCCGATGCGGTCATCCTCCGAAAGCGTGGTGTTCTCGGCGCGGATCGCCGTCACCACATCGGAGAAACCCGCCCGCTCGTCATCTTTCTCAAATCTGTCGTGGAAATCGTCGCTGACCAGAGGCGTCGAGCCGTTCACCACATAGATATTTTGGTTTACATAATTATATTTGTTGTCGTCTTTTACCGGGAAGTCGTCGGAGTCCTTCACATTGAGCTTCACGTTCTCCAACAGATTCCCCTTCTCGTCGTCCATCGTCTTAATGAACTCCGCGAGATCCTGTTTCAGCAGCGCCCGCGCGAGGTACTGATAGTTGGAATCCTTGTAGTGTTCCCCGCTGTCCACGATGTCATAGTCCACGATCACGGGTTTTAAGTCTTCCGCAGCCTCCCGCAGGATCTGAATCACCGCCGCCTCGGGCATATCTCTGTAGCCGCCCTCTTCCTCCGCGCCGATATAGGTAAGCCCCATCGCGCTGATATTCAGCACGGGGTTGCTGTTGGCGCTCTCCAGAAAGACCAGATCCGCCTTCTGCACATCCTGTGCACTGACCTGATCCGCGCGCAAGGTCGTAACTTCAATATCAAAGTCGTCGCTCTCGTTGTCGCCGTCGTCCAGAGAACTGAACACATACTGTTTCAGCCAGTCATTGTTCGATCTGCACCGTATGTAGATCGGCGCATTCTCTATCGTGATGAGGGGATCGCCCTTGTCGTTGGAGTACGTGAGCTGATACTCTCCCTCGCCCGGCGTATAGGTATAGCAGTTCGGCAGGGATGTGCCGGGCAGACGCGTGAGCAGAATACCGCCCATGAACGCGGCGGGCGCCGCCAGCCGCGCGCCGATCATGTCCGCGCCATAATTCGCCGCCGCGCTGTCGCCCGGCATATTGTAAGCATCCCAAGGCATAGGCAGTCCCGGCGCGTCGATGACTTCCTCCACAGTGTCCACCTCGTAGAGCTGCACGCCTGCCTCCGGATGCTCCGCATAGGTAAAGGAACAGATCATCAGGCTCTCGTACTGGCTCCAGTCGATCTCCTCGTCAGAGGGGCCGCTCATGACATACGAGGGCGTCCCTGTATCGCCGCCCACATTATCATTGCTGTTGTCGGGCGTCTCGGTATCGTCACCCTCGCCTCCGTCGCCGCCGTCCGCATTGCTTTCGGGCGTTCCCATATCGCCGCCGCCCTCGCTGCCGTCCGCATGATCATTGCTGTTGTCGGGCGTCCCCACATCGTCGCCCTCGCCTCCGTCGCCGCCGTCCGCATTGCTTTCGGGCGTTCCCATATCGCCGCCGCCCTCGCCGCTGTCATCACTGCTCTCGGGTTCTCCTGCGTCCTGCGCCGCCAGCAGATACCAGCCGTCCGGCAGAATCGCGCGCGCAGTCATACCGTCGCCCTCGTCGTTTCCGGTCGGGGTGACGCCGCCATTATTCTCATTCTCAGAGCCTTCAGGCCGGCCGCCGCCATTGCCGCTTTCGTTCTGACCGCCGTTGTTCTGGCTGTCGCCGTTTCCGGACTGCCCTTCACCGCCGTTGTTTGCGGGATCGCCGTTTGTGGGCTGTCCTTCGGTTCCGTCGCCTGTGGATTCGCTGTTCCCGGTCTGCCCTTCGGTCCCATTGCCTGTGGATCCGCTGTTCCCGGGCTGTCCTTCGGTTCCGTTGCCTGCGGATCCGCCGTTCTCGGGCTGTCCTTCGGTTCCGTCGCCTGTGAGCTCACCGCTCCCGGGCTGGCCTTCATTTCCATTGCCTGCCGGCTCGCCGTCCCCGGTCTGGCCGTTTGGAGCCGCCCCGCTGTTTCCGCTGTTTTCCTTGTTTCCGCTATTGCCGCCCGTTTCGGTCCGGCTCCCGCCGCTCTCCGATCCGGCCTGCAGCGTATAAGTCCTGCCAATGAGCTGCGCGACTGTACCCGCATAGGTGAAAGTACCGTCGTCCTCATGGTAATAATAGACGCCCGTCATGTCCGTGGCATAGTCGCCCCGGTGTCCGTTGTCGCCCATAGTGCCGAGCACGTTCACCACATAGCCGCTCTCGACGCCGGTGGAGATGCCCGCCGGCTTAAAGGTCACATGCATAGCCGCGCCGTGACCGCCGTAAGTATAGAGCGGAATGGCATAAGCGCCCGGACCCACATTCATCAGACGGAATCCTGTGGCGTTCGTGCTTTCGCTGTAATCGCCCTCTCCTTTAGCAACTTTCGTGATCTTGGCATGGAACTCTCCGGAAGTGATCGTTTTCGTCTCGGACTTCGCAATGGGGCGCGGTGTGCCCAGCATCATATTACCGATGCCGTTGCCGCCGTCTCCGCCGTCCTCTGTCGTGCCATCGCCTGTCGTATCGCCGTCGCCGTCCTCGCTGTCCCCTGTCACGCCGTCAACCGTCGTATCGCCGTCGCCGTCGTCTGTGTTGCCGTCTGTCGTATCGCCATCGCCGTTCCCGTTGTCTCCTGTCACGCCGTCAACCGTCGTATCGCCGTCGCCGTTCCCGTTGTCTCCGGTTACGCCGTCGCCTGTGCTGCCGCCTGTCATACCGTCGCCGCCGCCACTGTTCTCGTCTTCATTCCCGTCGGCCACAAGCGGCTTGAACCCATTTTCCTCCGCATTGACAGTCATAATGGCCGCCGCATCGCCGTAGATGGGCGTGTACCCTGCGGTGGACACACCGCCTATGCCGCCGTAAACCTCCTCATATGTCATTGCGAAAGGACCGGAGGCATTCACCACCTTGTCGAACAGTTCTTTCCTGGCCTCATATGTACCGTAATTGGGTTCTTCACCCGCCAGATCAGTCTTGAACGCCGCCGCCAGATCAGCCTGCAGCGCGGACTGCCCGTTCACCAGATACCCCATCGTCCCGAGCGTAAAGGAATTGCTGCTCTTGAGTTCTCCCGCAGCGCCGGCGCCTCTCGGCGGCGTCGTGTCATAGTACATCGCGTCCGCAGGAACAATGTCGAGGATCCGATAAGGCTCCTCGCCGTGCTCCTCCACGATCTTACCTATGCCCGAGAAAGACTCCTTCGCCAGAGCCGTCGCGGGCGTGATATAGGACATGGTTCCCGAACCGACCATAGAGATCACCAGAATCGCCGCAACAGCCGCGCACAGATGTCTCTTAAATCTCTTCGTCCTGCTCTCCCGTTTCTTAGACGGCAGAGGGTGCACTACATAGACGGGCCGGGGCGCACGCGCCGGCGCATATCCCGCCTCCGGGCTGCGCCTCTCTCTCTCGGCGCGCCGTTTCTCCTCGGCTCGTTTCGCCTCGTCTCTTGCGCCCCGTTTCCTGCCAAGGCGGAAAGCGCCGTAGACCGCGCCCGCCACAGCCGCGATAAGAGCCGCAAGAAGGGTGACAAGCACGAGTCTGCGCCTGCCGCTGTTTGCGCCGTCTCTGTCCTTCCTGTGCAGTTCTACATTTTCCAAGATCTCTTTGTTGTTCATATCGATCGCCCCGTTACATTGTACAAAAGGTTTGCTGGTCTATGACTACTTGAAAACAATTTTTTACTGTTTCTGCCACTCAGTTTGTCCAGGCTCCCATGTCCATGTGCCATACGTATTATAGTTACCAGCCCAGTCTGTTGATGTTCGCAATGTAAGCGTATATTTACCGCTTGTATCACGTTGATACTCGGCAACCATGTCAAGCCAACCCTGACCGTCCTGAGCCCACCCCGTCATGTTCGTTTCATAACTTATGCTCCCCGTAATATTCTCTTCATATTTTTCACTAAACGTCGGGAATCCACTTTCATTCGGTAATGGCCTCTCCACCTTATAATTCTGTCCGTTATAAGTAAAATGAACGAGTGTTCCCCAGCCAACAGGAACATAAACTTTCTCATCGAATGTTTCTGCATCCCATCCCTTAGTAGTCGCATTCCACTTACCTTTACCGTAATTCGTATATACAATGGCTTTTCCCTGAGTCTCTTTGGTACACAGCGTCACGGTATAACTTCCATCCGATTCTTTCGTATATATCAGATCAAAATTCGCGTTTTGAGGCTTTTCACCGTATTCATCCGATTGGAAATAATACTGCTTAGTACCCGAAATCGTCTGATTTGCCCCCGAAGGAGCCGCCACTTCCATCATGCAGTTCTGACCATTATAAGTAAAGTACAGGCGCGAACCCCATACTGGTGTCGCCGTTTCGCTACCATCCTGACTCTTTTTCCACTCCTTACCAGCCGCGCTACACTTCCATTGCCCATATACCTTCGTAATGCTCTTATGCGCACCGCCGCTCACTACTTCTTTCAGCGTGAGTACATAGTCACCGCCGCTCTCCAACTCACATTCTGCGATTAACGTTTCCATCTTTTTCTCATAGTTAGAATCTACATTGTACGCCTGCAGACGATACATCACTTTATCACTGGAACCGCCAAGCAATCCCTTAAACGGGAAGCCACTCTCAGAAGGATACGGGAAATACGCTTTCCAGTTATGATTGTCTTTTCTGTAATCTATGTTTGTCTCTACCTTGACATCTTCCTGATAGTTCCATCTGACCATATCCCACTTATCGTCGCCGACTTTACATGTGTATTTACCGATCACATTCCGCGTGTAGGACGCACCATTCCTATTTGATTCCGTATAGAGCCAAATTGTATAGCTGTCCCGCTCGCCGTTCGCACCGGGCACATACTCGCAGTCCACCAGAAAATCGCGCCAACCACTCTCATTGCCTGACTTCGTATAGGTCGGCAGACTCTTTTTCACTGTCTGCACGAACTCACTCTTGAGCGCAAACGGGAACGCAAAATCCGTCGGGACAGGGAAGTTCGTAAACCGCTGCTCTCCGTTCTCGGGCGGCAATTCCATATTAAATTCCATACCCACTTTCAGATTGATCGTACATTTTGGCTGCACATAATAATGCTCGTCGTAATCGCCGTTCAGATTCTCTTGCAAGATAAAATCATAATTTCCAAGATTGTACTGGTTCGCATACCGATACCCCGGCACGATGTGATACATACCGACAGCCGAAGGCGGGTTGTTCTTGGCGTTGCGTCTGATAAAATTAGAACTTGTCAGAGCGGGCACGCCGCTCGTCTGTACCTCGATACGAAATTCGCCGTCGCCGAAAATCGACGGATTATCATAAGCATTCCTGCCGGGATCGTAGCCGCTTACCCGCTGCCAACTTTCAATGCCTTCGCCCTCGCCCTTGTAAATGGTAAATACGATCTTCCCATTCAACGTCTGCGGCTTAATGTTCATGACATCGCCGAACAGAATCTGTCCCACGACGGGATCTCCACCCGAAAACAGAGAGTATGACTCGTAGTGGTCCTTGTTGTCATTTGGATAGGTCACATTATTGTATACGACCGAGATGGCCGGAGGCGTCAGTTTTCCATAGAAAAGTTTGCTCGCCTCGTATCTCGTTCCTACATATTTGCCATTGCCGTCGAGATTCGCCTTATACTCTGCCTTGATCGTCTCTTTGGAATCCTCGCTGAACTGGTTGGCCGCCTTATTGGGCTGTCCTTTATACTGCGACTGATCCACAGGCAAAAGCACCTGCATGTATACATTGTAAGAACGGTCAAAATCCACGCCAAACATATCGGGATTGAACCGCACATTCTTACCCTCGCTGGCCCAATAGAGCACCACCTGATCGTTATCCGCTCCTGACGCGTTGAGTTCCCTGACACGGACACACAGGACATATCTCCTATAGTCCGACAAACCTTCATACATGTAATCGTATATCATGCCGACTTCTTCATCGTTATCCGTGCCGAACTTGAAATCCGACCTCAGCGGCGCATCCCCCTGAATCCCCTGCTCCACGCGGATCCGCCACTCGCCGTAGATGGGCGCGCTCCACCCTTGCGACGCAATGCCGTAACCGCCGTTCTTCGTGGCGGAGAGCTGCGAGTAGGCGCGCACGACGACGTCCTCGCCCGGTACCGCATTTGCGGCAATCATAACATCCGCACTGTTTTTGGTCGGATTCGCAATGGTCGCATTTCCGCTTGTCACAACCCAGCGGGTGTCGATCAGGTCATGATCTTTTGCAATCTCGTCGCCCGCACAGGCCGCGCTGTTGCAGGAATAACCAAGCTGAGGGCCTGAGGCGCTGCCCGTCAGGCTGACCGTCGCGCCCTGCTTGGCGCTGGCCGGCCCCGTGATGTTGACCGCATTGACGCGCTTTACTTTGATCTGCGCAGACACGGAAACCCGCTTGTTCTGTCCATCGTACTGCTCGTGCGCCCGACTTACCTTAAGCAGGAAATTGGATCTCATCTCCTTGATTCCCACATGAACCGCAATGCGCACGGTCTTGCCGCCGTCCGCCGTCGTGACGCTCGTAATGCGAGTGTCGCTGTCAGCGCCCGTAATGCGAGTGTCGCTGTCAGCGTTTCCCGACAGCTCGCACTTCAGTTCCCTGTCGTCGGAGGAAGTATCCACATGAGCCTCGAAAGTATAGTCGTCTCCCGGCTCCAGCGTTACGGGACTCAGATTCGTAATCAGGAACTCATCCGCAATCTTCATCGGAGCGACATCGATCGCATTCAGGGCGATCCTGTTGCGCACGGTCACATTGTTGGAGGTGGAATATTGCCTGCCGCCGTTCTCAAAGGTCATGGAGATCATGACGACCCTGTTTTCCTCGAACTGGGAGACGTCGATCTGCAAGTCCGTGACATGTTCAGCCAAGACAGCTTTCGCAATCTCCGCGTCGGCAAAACCGTTCTTGATCTCCTCCTCGGACATGGTGGAATCCACCGGCACCTCGTTGAAATAGATCGTCTCCTTCTCTTTGCTCCAGTAAAACCAGTAGCTCGGATTATCGTTGTTGCTGTCGGGCTCCTTGCGGTTTACCACGGTCAGGCACTTGTCCGTCGCCTCGCCGCCGTACTCGGAGTCTTTCAGCACAGTCTGTAAGCCGCTGCTGTCGCCGACGCTGTAGCTGATGCTGTCGGTGGTGTCGATGATGACGTCGGAAATCTGATTCAGGGCCAACTGCGCGTCCTGCTGCAGCATGATGTCGGTATTCGCGCTCGTGTAGCTTCTGGAGCCGACAACCATAAAGCCGCCCACCGCCAGCGTCACGATCGCGAGAATCGCCACGGCGATAATCAATTCGACTATAGTAAAGCCTCTCTGATCTTTCCTCATCACAAATATCCTTTCTTACGCCACAACAGACCCCGTCCGTTCCTCACAGCAGCTCTTTCGTCGTCTTGCCGGTCAGTTTCTCTATCTTGATACAATAATGCTTGCTGCCTCCCAACACATGTATCTCGCTCACGGTAGTTGTGTCCATCAACTTTCCCGTGCTCCTGTCAAAATAGAACTCCCACGCCGTGTCCCTACTCGTCGGAATATCCTCTGTCCCTTCCGACGTGCCTACGGCACATCTGCTCGCGCCGACCTTTTCCCTGCCGTCATTCTCCGTTTTCCATGAGGCGGTATTGTTCTCTCTGGTCTGAAGTTCACTGTAAATCGTGCCGCCCTCGCCGTCGCGGTAAATGAGCAGACGCACGTTGCCTTTGCCCTTCGTCATCGTCATGATCTTGCACTCGGAGATCGCGCCCACGATGTCGTTGGCGCAGGTCTTGGCGTTGGCGCCAAAAATCAGGGCGATGGACCATGTGGCTCCAAGTCCGAGCACGGCTATGATGGCTATGACGATGATCAGCTCCACAAGAGAATAACCCTTGTTATTTTTTACAAGTTTACGCATGTCACGCATGATTTCCTCTTTCCACTCTTCCAAACCCTACTTCTTGATCCAGTTTTCATACCGCACGATCTCGGAATAGTCTATGCTCAGATTGCCCAGCTCGTCTGCCTCCGCGCCCTCATAGCCGTTCTTCACCATGCCGGAGCCGTTGTACAGCACATTGGCGGGTACGTTCGTGTCCGTATCGTCGCCCACGCGTTTCGCCTGCAGCACGCTGTAGACGCCCTCGCCGTCCTTCATACAGTTATAGGTGCCGTTCACGGTGATCGTGCCGCCCGCCAGGATCAAGCCTTTAAAAGAGCACTCCACGCTCACATCTCCCGTGGCGATGACAAGGCGCAGCTTGGAGTCCTTCACGGTGTAATCGCCGTCTTTCAGCACGGCCTTCAATTCATTCGGGCCGCCCGGATCCGTGGAAAACACGGCTTCCTTGCCGCTCTTGTCCTTAAGGTAATTTATCAGTCCCTGATGCTCCACCGTTCCGTCGAGTCCCACCGGCGGATCCTCCAGCTGCACCAGATTCTCAAACACCGTATTCTTCGTCGCGGCGGGATCGTCCTCCTCGGTCAGATTGCGGTTGAGATTCTGATAGACCGTATCACAGTCTGCGATCAGTTTCTCCAGATCCTCTTCCGTCTTCACATTCTCCACATCGGTGAGATTGTCGGACACTTCCGTGTAGGCGTCGGGGTCTGCGGGCTGCTCTTCCCCGCCTTCCTCACCTTCGCCTTCCCCCTCGTTCTCCTCCGCGGGTTTTACGCTGGAGAGCAGTCTCACCAGCTTGTCGCCGTCCGCATTCGTCTTGATTCCGTCGCCGTCTGCCGCATCCGTGAGGGACACCATGCTGTTTCCCAGAACCGTGTAGCCCTGTACATTCTCTCTTAACTTAATGCCGCCGGAGGCGTAGGTATTGAAATAAGAGTCCAGACTGGCCTTATTGCTGTTCACATTATAATATGCCGCAAAATATTTCTCGGCATTGGCCGCATCCATCACGAGGTACAGATAGACCTGCTGTTTCTCCGGCATATACAGAAAACGGACGCCTTTCGCCGCCCCTGCCGCATTGAGCGTCCTGATCAATTCCGCCGTATTCGCCGGATCGACGCTCCCGAAATCTGCAGCCGTCACACTGCCGACGCCGTAACTGACCAGCGTGCCGCCGCCTAACTTGGAGGCTGCCATGCCCGCGTCCACGATCCGGAAGTCTCTGCCGTCCGTCTCGTAATCCGCCAGACTTGCCAGCATCTCGCTCCAGGTGCTGAAGGACACGGGGTTCTGCCCGATGACTGTCTTTCCGTCCAGCGTCCCCACGCACTCCGGAGGCACCAGATAAGCGATCTGGTTGCTTTTCACAGAGATGGATTCGCCCATCAGCACATGGGGCAGCGCGCTCTCCTCCTCGTTGTCGGAGAGGCTCACATAGGCGCGGCCCGCAAGCTGCAGAGTGTTCAGCCCCGTCAGGTCTACGGTGGAATCCTTGCCGTTGATGACGATGGCGCTGCTGCGCTGCGCGGGATTGACGTTTTCCTGCACGGCATTTCCGTCGCCGTCCACCTTGTCCGTACCATCCTCATTCTTTGCGTTGCCAAGAAGGGTTGCGCCCATCTCGCCGCCGTACCCAAGATATTGCCCCGCAAGGGAGACGCTGCTGCCCTTGCCTGAGAGGATCAGGTCGTTGGCCACATAGGCTTTGCCCGTTATGTCAAGATGGCTGCCGTTCACCGCCAGCCCGGTCGCGTACACACTCGTCTGAAAACCCGTGCCGCCCGCGCTCCGTCCGCGCACCACAAGCTGCGCGTCCTGATTGATCAGATTGACAAAGTGCGCTGCGTTGCCGACCACGATGTCGCCGCCGGATATGATATAGGAGGCGTCCTCCACTGTCACGTGGCTGTTCTGCCCGATCTGAATACCGTCCTTCTTCTGATCCAGTTTCGCGGCGTCCGTGCCGTCCGCCTCGTAGGCCCCGCCATAGATGCTACCGTCGATACCGACGATCGCGCCGTCCGCCGTGGAGACGCCGTCGTCCCCCACAAACACGTAGGGATAGAGCCTGTCGATGGTTCCCGCCTGGGTAAACCGAAGTTTCGGCACATCGATGGCGATATCCGTGTTGATGACGGACAGAAGGCCGTCGCTGTCGTAGAACTCGACGCAGATATTCTTGAGCGTCATGGAACCCGAGGTCGGGTCTGTCAGTCTGTTGTCATCGAAGGATTTGAATGTGGGCGTGGCATTGTCCCATGTCTCATTGACGATGTGGCCCGCAGCGTTTCCCTCATTGAAAAAATCATCGTCCACAAAGCCTCTGAGCACGCTCTTATCGTACCGGCCGCCGCTGACTTTCAGTTTCTCCTCCACCGCCTTCGTGTAGGCTGTGATGAAATAGCTCTCCCGGTTGGAGTCCGACGCCAGCGCATCCCAGTTGCTCACCACTTCCTGATACGCCTCGTTGACGGAGGCGGACACAATATCCTTCTTCACGCCCGCCATGATCTGCTCGACCACCGTCTCCGCCGAATAGAAACTGTTCTTCACCTTCAGATCGTTGATCTTGATGCGGTAATTCAGGTAGGAGGCCCACAGGATCGTGGAGGCGAGAATGCCGATCATCGCCATCGCGATGATGACGATAACGATCGCCGAGCCTCTGTCGTCCCTCCTATTCTTTTTGCCAAACAGCAGTCTCCTGCTTACACGCGGCTCCTTCATAAGTTTTTTCCTGTCCTTTCAAACATAACGCGTGTTCCGATAGCGCCGTCCCGCCGACGCGCTTAGTTCCAGTCCCCGTTGGTGATGGTCGCGAGCTTATGCATCCCGTGATCCCGGTAATACTGCTCAAACTGTGCAGTCGTGCCGCCCTTCGGCAAATTCTTGAACTCATCTGCCGCCCCTGTCTTAAAGACTGTGATCTCTATATCATAAATAACATTTGTTGCCTTTCCGCTGACCTCGTCGCCCGCCATCTCTGCGACCCGTATGCTTTCCTGATCCTCCGCAGTGCCGCCCATATGAACGTTCAGACAGTTATCGTCGCCTTCATCCTCGCTCTTTCGCGCTGCCTCGGACAGATTGTTCCCTATGTTGGTGCGGAAGACCAGTTTATCCTTCGTAGGTCTGCCCGCCTTGAATGCGATCTTATATTCGGCCGCATACTGCCGCTCCGCATCGTTCAGTTTCGTATCCGCCATATCCGGCGCGATCACACCGGCCGCCGCGTCCACGGCGGAGCGGATCTGTTTCGCCAGCGTGACGGATCTGAGCGCCAGCTCCTCCTCGTCGAAGAGTTCCGCCCCGTCCACCACGTTGAACAAAATGTGATCCACTTCCTTATTTCCCTTGTAGAACGGATAGTAGAACAGATAGAAGTTGCCGCTGGAAAAAGTGCGGGGAATCCCCTCCGCCGCCAGATCGGAATCGCTGACTTCGCCCTCGCCAAACCCATTCATGCCGTAGTTGACGGTATAATCGGTTCCGTCATATTTGCACGTATATTGAAAGACCACTCTCGCCTGACACTGTTTCCGGCCCTCCCCGTCCGGGTCGGGGGTGTGTCCCGTCTTTTTCAGCCCGATCTCCACCCTGATCGTCCGATCTGTCACGTCGAGGATCGCAACGTCCTCCAGTCTCCTGTCCTCCAGTCCGTTTTCACTCTTCCAATTCTCTTCCCAGCCATCCGGGTATACGCCGTCGGGATATACCTTCGTCTCTATGAGTTTCTTAAATTCCTTCGCCACATCCTTGCTCAGGCTCTCAGGCTCGTGGTAGCTGCTGTCCGTCTCTGAGCTGCCGTTTCCTGTCTCGGACACGCTGTTGACGTCCGCATACAACGCGCCGTTGAATACATGGTCATGCCCCGAATTGTCTGTGACGCCGGTCTTGCCCGCCACAGCATCGCCGTCCTTCGCCTTGCTCTCCGTGTAGGTGGACGCATCCAGCTTAATCAGGGCGTCGTACTCGCCGCCCTGCATTTTCAGATTCTCAATGCCGAAGTAGTAGATCTCGTTGTCGGGATCGCTCGGATTAACGGGATCGCCGCCCGCATCCCGATCCTTTTCCAGCTCTGTGATCTCGCGCACGCCGCCCTGAATCATGCTGCTGTTGAGTACATAGAACCCCTCTGTCGGGGTGAAATAGGCGCTGCTCGCCGACCCGTCCGGCAGGCTGAACTGCGTCCGCACTTCCTCCAGCGTGTACGCCTTTAGTCCCTCCATGATGTCCTGCGCCACCGTCGTCGCGCGCAGCGTCTGTCTGGACTTCACGTTGATCCTCGTGGAGGTGACGAACATATGTAAGAGCGGGATCACGATGATCGCCAGTATGGTCACCGCGATCAGCAGTTCCACGAGAGAGAATCCCGCGTTCCCGCTCTCCCCGCGCCCTCTATGCAGTTGTCCTTTCCGTCCCGTCCGATCCGATCCCATATATCTTCTCATGCTTTCTGAATCCCATATCCTCTATAACGCTTGTCACAAAATATCGCCCGCGCCCCGACGTCACTGCGCCGCCTCTCCGGCCTCCTGTGCCCCTTCGTCCGCCGTCTCCTCGCCGTCCGTCACGCTCTCCCCGATGTCGAGCTGACCGATGCCGTACGTCTCCAGCGAGCCGAAGATATTGTCAGAACCGATCAGGACGGAGGAGAAGTTGGGCTGTACATACTCTTTGTCCTGTCCCGGGATGCAGTACATATCCACCACCGTCGTGCCGTTCAGAAGTCCCGTCGTCTCGTCGTAGGAGACCGTCAGGTTGTTGATGCTCATGCGGTTATCCTGCACGCTGATGTTCTTGATGCCTCTTTTCAGTCCCTCGTAGGAGACGAGATAGTTCATGGTCACGCTGCGCTGCATCAGCACATACTGCATATCCTCGTTGGCCACGCCGCCCTCCTGGGCGTCAGCCGCCTGCTGCGGGTCGTCCCCGATACCCTCCTGCGCCTCGTACTCTTCGATCTCATCGATCTCGTAGGTGTGATCCACATCCTCTTCCTCCGCGTCGGGAAGGACCGTGGGCTCGCTCGCCGTGATGCCGATGCTGTTGATCACCATGGGGGCGATCAGCTCCTGATTGACCGCCAAGAGCACGCCGTCCTCCTCGCGCACATCCACGGGGAATTTTTTCAGAATCGCGTCCATCTCCTCGTTCATCTCGGCCGTCTCTTCCACATAGCCGTCCTTGTTCGCCATCTTGTCGCTCAGATCGGCGATGCGCTGCTGCAGCTGCAGATTCTCCGCCTCCAGCGCCTCAGCGGCCTCTATGTTCGGCTGATATGCAAGGAAGTAAGCCGCAACCACCGCCAGAACGCCGATCAGACCAAGCAAAAGCAATACATCTCTCTTAGAAACCTTCATCCTCTTATCCCCCTACTGTGCCGTGCTGTCAACCGTTGTTTCCGCCGTGCCGCCATCCTCCGCGGCAGCCTCCGCCGTCCCGTCAGCCGCGTCTTCCTCCGCCGGCTGATAGTCCATATCCTGATAGATCGCCGCGACGGAGAAGTTCACGCTGGTCGTGCCGGCCTCCTCGTCGATCTCCTCCACCACGGAATTCACCGTCACGCTGGTGGGGATCAGACTCTCAAAGGTTCGCAGCTGTTCGATGGCCGACGCCGCCTCGCTCTTCGTGCTCACGCTCATATTGATGGCCACGCCGTCTATCGTGCTCGTAAAGGAAACCACATGCACGTCCGCCGGGAGCTTTGTCTCCAGCTCCTCCAGGAACTCCACCAGTTCCTCATTCCTGTTCTCCGTCATGGAATACATGGTCTGCACCAGATTGTAGGAGGCCTGTGTGGCCACATACTCATTATAGATCGGAATGATCTCCTCCAAGCTGCTGTTCTGCGCCTTCAGCTCCATATTCTGCCGCTGCGCCTCCATCAGCCTCAGCACCGACAGCACGACCAGCACGATGGCGGCGGCCAGACCGATGCCGAAAATCGCGTAGGCGATAGGAGCGGGATTGACGCCGCCCTTCTTGCCGGAAGAGGCTCCCGCGCCGGAATCCTTTTTCTTCTTCTCATCCTTCTTAAAGCCCAGCGGCGCCGCCGCCGCGCCGACGCAGGCCACGTAGCCGCCGTAAAACTGCGTTCGGAAACTCTGCTCTAACTTCCAACCCTCTATCTGACGCAGCACCTCGGTCGGGTAACTGATCTCCTTCGAGAGGAACTCAGCCAGACCCTTGATGTCCGCGCCGATACCCGTTATGTAGATCTTTTCCACCGCGACGCCCGCGTTGTGGGAGACGTAGTAATCTACCACGCGGGAGATATTGCCCGCAAGCGGCTCCAGCGTCTCCACGATCTCGGAGAAGTTGGTGCAGTCGTTGAGCGCCATCGCGTCCATCGCGTCCACCACCGTGTCTGTGTTCGCCCATCTGGTGGAATCGATGATCGTCTGGATCGTCTCGTCTACGCCGTACGGAAGGTTTCTCGTAAAGGTGAGGACCGAATTCTGGATCGCCAGCACCAGTGTGGAGCGCTCGTCGATCTTGACGACGAGGCTCGTGCCCTGGGAAACCTTATCCTTCGCCACCTGAAAAACGCTGTTGCCGGCATAGTCGATTGCCGCCAGTTCCAGTTTCAGTTCTTTCGCCAGATCGTAGTAGCCGCTTAAAAGCGCTTTCGGCGCAGCCATCACAAGCAGCTTATACTGCTGCTGGCCCTTCGTCTCGCCCACCGTTCCCAGAATATTGTGCGCCAGTTCAAACTGACTCAGGTCCACCGGGAAATACTCGGACGCATTCGCCGCCACCACGTCGGCGATACGGTTGTCTTTTACCAGAGGGATCATCACCTCACGGCTGTTGATCCTGCCTGACGTGATGGTGAACACCACCTGTTTCGCCTTCATCTTGCTGTTTTTCAGCGCGTCCCGAAGCTGCTCGATGTACTCCGGCGTCGCCGACAGTACGCCGTCGTTGATCACGCCCGCCGGCGTCGGTATCGTGAAACGCCTGTATACCCTGTGTGTCTTCGCCTTGTAGTCAACCTCGCAGACTCTCGTCAGCGAATAACCGATCTCAATACTGATAGCTTTCCCGGCCATTGATCGCTTTCTCCTTTCAAAACCCCTTTTGTATTGTGTCCGGATTCCCATTTGGAAATCACCGTTTTTTCAACTGACTCTATATCTCCGAATCGTTTTCCTCTAAAACTGCCCCAAATACCAGCTTATCAGCCGCTCGCCCCACAGCGCCGCGATAAACGCCCCCGCGCTCAGGTACGGCCCCATGGCCAGCACATGGTCCTGACCGCTGGCCTTCATGCGTATCACATGGATCACCGCGCCCAAGACACAGCCTGCCAAAAACGCGAAAATGACAAGTTTCCAGCCAAGAAACAGCCCGCAGGCCGCCATCAGCTTCACGTCGCCGCCGCCGATCGCCCGCCCCTTCGTCGCGTAATAGAGAACCGCCAGGACGATGCTGACGGCAAACAGGCCGATCAGATAGTCCGCTATATTGTGATAGTCCAGCGCGGCCCTCACCGCGCCCAGCGCCAGTATGAAAAGATTGACGCCAAACGGGATCTCATAGGTCCTGAAGTCGATCACACTCAGCACGAGAAACGCCGAGGCGAGCAGGCACAGGAGCAAAGAGTCAATGTTTACTCCGTGTAAAAGTACAACGCCTACATATAAGATTCCGTTCAAAGCCTCGATCAGAGGATACTGGACGGAGAGTTTCGCCCCGCAGTAACGGCAGCGCCCGCGCAGAAAAAGATAGCTGAACAGCGGGAACATATCGTACCACTTAAGCGTGTGCCCGCAGGACATACAGTGCGAACGGGTCTTCACGATGTCTTCATGTTTCGGAATGCGGTAGATGCAGACGTTTAAGAAACTGCCTATAACGATCCCGAAGAGGAATAGGATTGCATAAAAAATAATGTCCGCCAGCATGGCCGCTCCCTTCACCGCATACTTTCCCTTATAATTTCGACACTATACTGCTATTATCATATCATTTATGATATGTAAATTCAAACTTTTTTCAAAATTTGTTCAAACTTTTTTTCATTTTTGTCTATAATGCACAAAAAGACAGCCCTATCTTTGTTGACAGATCTGTCTTTTTTTCCTTTTTTCGCGCCGTCACGGGCTTTACAAACATTAAAACCGCATGCGCTGCCGGCAGACGGCTCCTGCGTTAAACTCCCGTCCTACGCCCAATACTGCCCCACATACCTTCCCGCCTCGTCGCCGGACAGCTGCATCTTGTCGATCAGGCGGCGCACCGCATCTTCCTTCGTGCCGCCAAGCTCGCAGACCGTCTCGACCATGCCCCGTATTCCCCGCTCAATGCCTTGCTCGATGCCCCGTTCAATACCCTGCTCGATGCCTTCCCTGCGGCCTCTCTCTATCAGTTCCGTTATCGCTCTGCACATATCTACCTTGCCCTCCTTCCCGCTGTATGTCTTCACCTTCATCAGTTCCGTTGTCCCGGTATATTCCGCTATCACGTCATAGGTGTCCGCCTCCATCTCCCGGTATGACGGGTCGCTTTTCATAAGCTCATACAGCTTATCCGGCTCGTCCGCATACCTCAGGCAGTCGAATACCTGTTTCACGTCGGTTTGAAACACTTCCGTATTCCCGAACTTCCTGACCTCGCACAGATAGATTTTATAATCATTCACCTTGCTTTGCAGCTTGGGCGGGATCCCGCGGAAGTCCAGGATCTCATGCAGGGATGTGGCCCCGTCCCAGCCCTCCCCGTAGTAGAGCACCACCGTCACGCAGGGCGAAAGCCTGCTGCTCTTCATAAAGCCGGACAGAAATTCCGCTTTCGTAACTCCGTTTCCGCTCCCGTTCCTGACCTCTTTCCCGGTCTGCGCCGCCTGTCTCTCATACTCCGCCGTGTCATAGGACATGCACCGCAACGGCATCAGGTAATCCGTCTCCTCCTGATTCTCCAGCCCGACCACCATGAAATTCACCCCGAAGGCCGCCCTGCGCACCAGATCGCGGCGGCGGTCTTTCAAAACGCCGCCTTTCTTGCCGCCGTCGTTTCCACTCCCGTCATACGCCCTCACGTCAAACTGCCCCGTCCGGCTGTCCAGCTCCGTCAGGTCTGACGCCGCCACCACCTGTTCTCCCGCGCACAGCAGGCCGTTGATCAGGTCGGCGAACCGTCCGGCGTCATGGAAATAGCTCTTCTTCTGCAGATCTTTTCTTCCCATTCTTCTTTCCTCCCTTATGAAGTTTTGTTTGTACATATAAGGGATTCTTGCGGAACAGAAATGCAGACTTGCATACAGAACTTTCAGACTTCCCGGATATGTCTGCTGTCATGATAGCACAGATGCTGGCCGATTGCAACAGGATTTTTAGATATTGTGAACGATATTTCGCATATTCCTTGGATCGGTCAAAGAGGCCGACAGCGGAGTGGCGCGCTACGGTGATAAGGTACGGGCAGCAGCGAAGCGGGCGGACAGGAAATACGGGTGAGCAGGAAATGCGCGCGGGCAGCATAAGAACCGCAGACACGCTCGCGCTCCGCTCCAAACGCAGCGGCACTAGGCTCGTGCGCCGCTGTGGGCGCATGACCTCGCCAAGTGCCGGCGTTTTCCAAGGGTCCGCTTGTCCTTATGCTGTCCGCGCGGTATGGCTGCGCGTATGGACTTTGCGCCAGACGGAGAGAGAAAGTCGCCACAGCAGTATAGTGATCTGGGGCATGAAGTATGAGGCAATACGGCAAAAAAGAAGCCGCGAGTGATGGGCAGAGATATGGTATGCCGCGGCATTATGGCGATATAGGGCAAGGCATGAAAGCAAGGTATCAGATGGGAACGTAACGGCGGCCGAAGAATATAAAAGGCCGCGGATGCGTATGCTGCACCCGCGGACTGCATTCAAGTTAAAACCAAGCTGTCATCCTCACACCATATAAGGTTCGTCCCCCTCAGGCAAGCCGTAGGGGACGTTTGCCTGATATGGTGCGATATTGTTGTTTGTCTTTTGTACATATCTTGTGTGACTTTATCTTTCGTATAAGCGCCGCATCCCCGACACCCGCCAAACAGCAGACCAGGAATCTCCTTCGGGCCGTCATGTGAAACGCCGTCACTCTGAGACTGCTAAGCTGTCGGTGCGCTCCGCAAAACCCGTCTGCCGATCCCGTCAGGGTACGGCGGCTTTCCGCTTGTGAGCCGTGCGCCTGACGGAGCGATCCGTCTGACGCGCCGTGAAAACGTTAGGCGCAACATGTTACGCGGCTGTAGCTTTTATGGAGCGACGGATGCCATACATCCGCAACCACTCTTTCAATTTCATATGTTACGGGATGCATCAGCGGCAGCGGTTTTCACTCATGAGCGTGGATAATACTCTGCGCTTACGGAGTAGTGCTAAGCTGACCAGAAACTTCTACATCGCCGTCCACCTTAACTACCTGCCAAATCTTTTTCGTACTATCATACTTTAATGCAAGATTGATTTTAGCCGCTTTGTATGCTGTGGATGTCACTTTGCAACCGCCAGCCGTACTCGCCTCCAGCATTCCCTGACCTACAAATGCCGTCGACAAGTCACTTGATACTGCTACCTGATCCCCGCTTGCAGCCTTCGTTACAGTGTAAGTATTGCCACTATCCAGTGTAATATCCGGATCAGCAGCAAGTACCTGCATCGCATCAATGTAACCTTCAAGGCTCGCTTGGTCAGCAGAAACTCTACTCTTCTCTACGTACTTCAAGTACTGAGGAGCGAGAACTACGATCAGGATTGCCATGATAGCAACAACGATGATCAACTCAACAAGTGAAAAACCTTTGTTGTTCATTTTTTTCATTTCTACATTCTCTCCTTTGCTTTATTTTTATGTTCGCGGACACCCTATTGCGCCCGCTTTATCTGAAACGCCCAGCCCCCTACGCACTGCGGCTTTTCATTCATTATGTAATTTCAAATCTGCCACTATATTATATCGGCAACTTCCTTCTTTATATTGACACCGACAGGCCGCCAACGCTCCACCAACTAACCTCTGACTGTTGACACCGCCACATCGAGAACGCTCTATGGCGCGGACAACGCGGATCATGACGCCGTCATTGTGAGGGAGGAGCGGGTTTTCTTAATGTTCCGCTCTGTTCTCAGCGATTTCGGGACACGGATGTCCCGAAAAGCCCGAAACGAGCACGGATGCTCGTAGAGGGCGGTCGCGTCCGCCGTCCGTCTCCTCTGCCGGAACATTTAGAAAATCCCTCCGACCGAACCGACGGCCAATGATCCCGCGTTGGACGCATCCCCTTCAAATCTGCCACTTTATATCGGCAACTTCCTTCTTTATGTTGACACCGACGGGCCGCCAACGCTCTACCAACTAACCTCTGACTGTTGACACCGCCACATCAAGAACGCTCTATGGCGCGGACAACGCGGATCATGACGCCGTCATTGTGAGGGAGGAGCGGGTTTTCTTAATGTTCCGCTCTGTTCTCAGCGATTTCGGGACACGGATGTCCCGAAAAGCCCGAAACGAGCACGGATGCTCGTAGAGGGCGGTCGCGTCCGCCGTCCGTCTCCTCTGCCGGAACATTTAGAAAATCCCTCCGACCGAACCGACGGCCAATGATCCCGCGTTGGACGCCCCCCCCCTGATTATCCAACACTTTGTTACCACTATCATAACATCTATACGCCATAAATTCAAACTTTTTTCAAAATTTATTCAAACTTTTTTACAATTTTGTTCATTTTATACAAAAAACAGGCCCATCATCGACAATGAGTCTGTTTTTTCAGGAATATCCGCCGTTACTGCATAAAGAAATCGCTCACTGTACGAAAAAATAAAGTGACCTACTCCCAATTTACGGCATCATGTGAGACGGTGCCCTGTTCTATCATCTCTTTCTCTGTTTCTTCCAATTCCTGTCGTTCCGCCGTTGTCAGCTTTGTATAATCGGGGTCCCATGCAACTACCAGTTTTTTTATAAATTCAAGTGCAAAGTTTTGATCATTTTCCGGCAGAATCTCCATAAGGCTGACAGCCTCTCTCACTGCTCCACTCATGACTTATTTTCCTCTCCCATCTACTTCTACTTATATATATCCCCTCTTGAATCGATATTGATAATCAATAGTGTTTCAATATTTTCGCTTAATCGCTCTTCAAACACGATCCTATATTTACCAACTCTCAAGCGTTTTTTCCCGTCCTTATACCCCTGCAGCATCTTTATATCGCCTTTAGGCGGTATTTCCGTCAACCCCGTGCCGCCTGCGCGGAGATGCGCCCTGACCATACGATCAAACCGCATTATAGGTGCTATTCCGACAGTATCCCCTACCTTACTCGCATTTTTGTTCATTTTATACAAAAAACAGTCTCATCATCGACAATGAGTCTGTTTTTTCAGGAATATCCGCCGTCACACCGTCGCCGGCTCCGCCAGCCTGCGCACTTCCTCAACGGAAAGCGCCGTGTACTCGGCAATCTCCTCAAGGGACAGCCGTCCCGCCCTGAGCATACGGCGCGCGCTGTCCGCACGGCCTTGCTCTATTCCTTGTTCTATCCCCTGTTCTATTCCCGTTTCTATCCCTTCTCTTCTGATCGTCCTCTCGTATTTCTCCGCGTCAAAATCTGTCAGCAACATCCCGATCACCTCCGCCCTGTTCCTCTGCAAAAATGTCTTCAATATATCATGCTCTATGCAGTATTCCACCGCGCGGGAATAGGCATCCCGTCTCTCCATCCCACGCGCCGCGTATGCACGGCACAGAGCCGTGAATTTCGCATATCCTTCTAAGAGCGGGCATTTCTCCATCAGCTCTCTGTTGTGCCCAAGGTTGATGTTGTACACCTGCACCCGCAATTCCACATCCGCCTTCTCCCTCTCTCCCGAAAAGGCATCCGAGAGCCGCAGCTCCCATCTGTCCGGCATCTCCTCTTCCCCGTTGTAGAAGACCACACATCTGGGTACGGGCAGCCTGATCCGGCGTCTGCCGTACAGACTCTCCTCCATCCGCTCGATCAGTCTCTGGTACTCCTCCGCCAGATAGAGCAGGAAACGCACGGGAAGGTTGCGGTTCACGCTGCTCTGGTGTTCGTACATGTTCAGCACGTCCGCTATGAGAAACGCCAGATCGTTCTTCATCACAATGTAGACCGCGTTCTCGATCGTCACGATCTCCAGCTCTGCCGTGTCCGTGTAGTCCGTGCCGTTCAGGGCATTATAGAGCTGTAAAAGTCCCTCCTTGTCCTCCCTGAACAGTGCGCGGAACATACCGTCCTTTACCTTGCGCGAAACCCTGCCCGTCAGGGTCTGACGCTCCTTCGCGTCTTTTCTCTCCATTCCTTCTTCCTCCCTTATGAAATTCGTGTACATATAAGGGATTCTCTCAGAACAGATGATAAAAGACGTGCGTTCAGAATTTCAGACTTCCCAGATATGTTTTGTATTTTATCAGTGCTTTATACTTGATTATTCTTGATTATTCTTGATTATTCCCGATCATCTTCAACTGCTGCAGCAAATCCGGCAGATCGTCCGTGATGATTTCCCACACAAGTATCAAATTCACCCCTTCATAATCATGCACTATTCTATTTCTGAGTCCTCGCATTTGTTTCCATGGCACTTGCGCGTACTTTGCGATATAGCTGTCATCCAATTTTGCAACAAGTTCTCCTAACTGGCTCAAATTGAACACACAGGCTTCGACCAGCATCATATTACTTTTAAAGTTTTCATATGTGACGTTTTCACAATACTTCAGTATTTTATCGACATAGGCAATCATCTTCCGTATAATCGCCTCATTCCTCATATATCACTACCCCTGTTTTCCTGATCTCATGATCGACAACCGAATCTTTCCGAATGTGCGTCACGTCAAACAAATCAATCTCCCGATGAACCGTCCGGCGTATATCTTCACACAGTCCCACAAATTGTAAACCTTTTAAACCGCTGTCCACCACAATGTCCAAATCACTGTTTTCCTGTGCCGTTCCCTTGGCGGCGGAACCAAACAAAATGGCTCTGCGTACATTATATTCTCTGAATACCGGCGTCAAGAGCCGACTGACTGCACTCGCAGTAAGAGACGCATCCATACGCTCGGTCCTCCTTTTCCATCCCTGCTCTTACAGATTATCCAACGCGGCGTACATCGTCACCATAGGCGCCATGACCGCGCCGATCAGCACGCCCACCACGCAGGCCAGCACGATAATGATCATAGGCTCCATCGCCGCCATCAGCGACTGCACCGCCATCTCTACCTCTTCCTCGTAATAATCCGCCAGCTTGTTCAGCATATCCTCGGTAGAGCCGGCCTCCTCGCCGATACGCACCATATGATATACCATCGGCGGGAACAATCCGCATGTCTGCAAAGGCTGCGACATCGGCACGCCGATCATGATCTGTTCCACCGCCTCTTTCAGAGCCTCCTTGAACCAGATATTCCCCATCGTGTCGGCCACAATGTCCACCGCCTCCACCAACGGCACGCCCGCCGTCAGAAGAGTGCTCAGTGTCCTCGCCATCTGGGAGGACGCGGATTTTACGACCAAGTTCTTGATTGCCGGAATCTTAAGCGCCAGCTTGCCCAGCACATGCTTGCCGGTGTATGTCTTCGACCATGTCTTGAATACCACCACGATCGCGATCACCACAGGGATGATTATGTACCAGTAATTCTGGATAAAGTTGCTCATCGACACGACCATCCTCGTGATGGCCGGCAGCTCCGTGCCCAGTTCTTCGAACATATCCATATAGCGCGGGATAACGAACACCAGCATGACGATAACGACCGCGACGGCGACCAGCGCGACCACGATCGGGTAGATCATGGCTTTCTTGACGAGCGCCTGCGTCTTCGCAGATTTCTCGAACTGAACCGCCATACGCTCCATCGCCGTCTCCAGACTGCCTGACGCCTCGCCGGCCCTCGCCATCTGCACCAGCAGCTCCGGAAATACCTTCGGATGCTGTGAGAGAGAATCCGCAAAGCTCTCGCCCTTCTCCACGTCCGCGCGGACCGCCTGCAACGCCTTCTGCATCTTCACATTCTCCGTCTGCTCCGCCAGCATATTCAACGTCTGTATGATCGTGACGCCCGCTCGCGTGATACTCGCAAACTGTCTGCAGAACACCGCCAAGTCTCTCGGCGTCGGCTTGCCGCCAAAATCGAAACTGATGTCCTTCGTCAACGCGTTCTGCTCCGTGACCTCCAGAACGATCAATCCCTGATTCTTCAGTTCTCTGGTCACCTGCTCTCTGCTGTCGGCGTCCCTGCTGCCTTTGACTTCTTTACCGCTCTTATCGACCGCGACGTAACCCCATGTCGCCATAGCCTGCCCTCCATGTATCTCTGTCTCGTACCGCCGCATCCTTTGTGCGCGTAACACAAAAATGACGTTTCGATCCGTCATTTGCCGCCATTCCTATAATATCGGCACTTTATTACCATAATAATAACACCTATACGCCATAAATTCAAACTCTTTTGAATTTTTATGGAAAAATTTTTTTAAATTTGTTGATTTTTCACAAAAGGAGAAATACTCTCCACCGCAAATCCGATGATGCATCCCCGCAGAGTGTCACACTTTTTCCCGTCATAAACGGAAACAAAAAAATAGCTGAAAACCGGTAAAACCAAGGCTTTCAGCTATCTCTAACGCAATAGCGAGAGGGGGACTTGAACCCTCGACACTACGGGTATGAACCGTATGCTCTAGCCAGCTGAGCTATCTCGCCATATCTTTATCTCCGCAACCGCAGAAAACAGACAGCGTCCGACGGCGCTTATCCGATTTTACGACTGCAAAATGGGGCCTATAGGGCTCGAACCTATGACCCTCTGCTTGTAAGGCAGATGCTCTCCCAGCTGAGCTAAGACCCCATATCACTGCGGGCTACTCACGCAACCCGCTTTGCTAGTATACAATCATGCAGTACCGCTTGTCAAGTATTTTTATCGAAAATCATCTGTTTTTTTATTTTTCCTATCCTCCATCATGGACGGGGCAGGACGGCGCTGCGTCACATCCTCTCCGGCGCGGAAAAACCGAGTAAGTCAATACATACTTCCAATATATCCTTCGTCAGTTTCAGAAGGGCGATCCAGCCCTTCTTCCGCTCCGCATCCTCCTCGGTCAGGATCTTCGTCTCGTGATAAAAGTGGTTGAACGCGTTGGCGATGTCGTAGATGTAGGCGCATACCCTGTGGGGCGCGGCCTCCTCGTAGGCGGTTTCCGCCATGGCGTTGAACTTCGCAAGCTCCAGCATCAGGCTCTTCTCGGAATCGTTTGCCGCCTCTTTGATGACCAATTCGGTCAAATCGCCGTCCTGCTCCGCATACTTGCTCAGGATCGACTTGATCCGCACAATGGTATAGAGGATGTAGGGGCCGGTATCGCCCTCAAAGGAGGTGAATCTGTCAACGTCGAAGATGTAATCTTTCGCCGCCTGATTGGACAGATCGCCGTACTTGACCGCCGCCAGGCCGACTACCTTAGCCGTCTCCTCGGCCTCCGCAGCGTCGATCTCATAGCCTTTCGTCCCGGCGTTCTCCCGGATCTTTCTGAGCATCTCCTCGTCGATCTCGCGGATCAGGTGCTCTAAGCGCATGACGCCGCCCTCCCTCGTCTTGAAGGGTTTGCCGTCTCTGCCGTTCATCGTGCCGTTGCCGATATGCACCAGCTCGGTGTCTTCGTTGACCAGTCCGGTCTTTTTTGCGCAGCGGAAAATCTGCTCGAAATAGAGGTCCTGCCGCTTGTCCGTCACATAGATCATCTTGTCCGGATGATACTTCGCCATGCGGTCCATGATGGTCGCCAGATCGGTGGTGTTGTAGAGCGCCGCACCGTCGGACTTTAAGATCATACAGGGCGGCACTTCCTTCGTGTCTGTCTCCTCCTTAACGTCCACCACGAGGGCGCCGTCACTCTCGTAGGCATAGCCGCCCTTTTTCAGCATGTCCACCATCTCCGGAATCAGCTCCTGCACATCGGACTCTCCTTTCCAGAGATCGAAGGACACGTCAAGGCTGTCGTAATTTTTCTTCAGATCCTCCACGGACACGCGCATGATGTGGTTCCACAGGGCGCGGTGGCCGCGCTCGCCGCTCTGCAGCTTGTGGGTCGCCTCCATGGCCTCGGCCTTGTAGGCTGCGTCTTCCTTAGATTTGGCGCTGGCCGTGGGGTAGATCTCCTCCAGCTCCGCTATCGTAAAGGGAGCCTCGGCAGGGTATTCGCCCGCATAGTTCTCGTCAAAATAGACCAGATCGGGCTGCCGTCTGCGCAGCTCGGTGATGACGAGTCCCATCTGCAGGCCCCAGTCGCCCATGTGAATGTCGCCGATCACATCATGTCCGGCGAAACGGCAGATCCGTTTCACGCTCTCGCCGATGATGGCGGGGCGCAGATGCCCGACATGGAGCGGTTTCGCCACGTTGGCGCCGCCGTAATCGACGATGATCTTCTTCCTCTTCTCGGGCGGCTCCAGCCCGAATTTATCGCTTTCCTGCATCTGCCGCAGATAGTCTCTCACGAAAGACGCTTTCACCTTCAGGTTCAAAAAGCCGGGCGCTGCGGCGGACACTTCCGCGAACACTCCGCTCTCCGCAAGCTGTCCCGCCACCTCCTGTGCGATTGCAAGGGGCGCTTTGTGATACTTCTTAGCCCCCGCCATGGCGCCGTTGCACTGGTACTCGCACAGATCGGGCCTGTTGGAGAGGGTGACTTTTCCCAAGTCCCCGTCATAGCCTGCCGCCTCGAAAGCTTTTCTCATCTCTTCTGAAATCAAATCCAATATTTTCTGCATTTTTCCCTCCGTACTGCCTTATTGACGCGCCGCGCGCTCTTCTTTCTGCCGCTCCCGCTCCGCCTTGGAGTAGGCGCAGCCGCAGTAATCCTGTCTGTACAGGCCATACTCTTTCGACAGCTCGACGGAGCGCTGATAGCCGCCTTTTTTCTTAAAATCCGAGGGCAGCCAGGCCACGCCGTACTCCGCCGCCAAGCGTTCCCCGATCTCATTGAGTTTCGCCGCATTCTTTAAGGGGCTTACGGTCAGCGTGGTGGCGAAGTAATCGAACCGTCCTTCCTTCGCGCGCTCTGCGCTCGCCCGCAGCCTGAGTTCATAGCAGGCGAAACACCGCTCGCCGCCTTCGGGACACCGCTCTCTTCCCCGGGCGATCTCTGCAAACCGCTCCGGCTCGTAGTCTCCCTCGATGATCTCTATGGGGTAGGCGTCTTCCGCGTCCGTCCGCCGCCCCGCCGACAGTTTCCCATTGCAGATCCCGATCAGCCTTTTCTGCTCCTCCACTCGCTTTCGGTACTCCTCCTGCGGGGAGATATTCGGATTATAATAGAAGACCGTGATTCGAAAATGCGCGCGCAGATACTCCAGCACGTAACTGCTGCAGGGCGCGCAGCAGCTGTGCAGCAGAAGTCTTGCCCCGCGCACGCTGTTACTCTCTATCAGTCTGTCCAATTCCTTCTGATAATTTCTGACAGCGTTCATTCGTCTCCTCCGCGCCGCTGTTCTCCGCCCGGCGAACGCCGTCTGCTCTATGCGCCGCCGCGTCTCGCAATCGAGGCAATGTCGATCAAGGTCATCTTTCCCTGTGATACCGCGTTTTCCAGACTGGACACGAGAGCCTTGGCGGTGTCCATGGCCGTGATGCAGTGGACGCCCGTCTCGATGGCGGTCCTGCGGATCAGGAAACCGTCTCTGTTCTTATCCCGCCCCTGCGTGGGGGTGTCGATGACCAGATCGATCCTGTGGCCCAAGATCAGGTCCATGACCGTGGGCGACTCCTGATGGATCTTGTTGACTTTTCTCGCCTTGACGCCCGCCTCGTTGAGCGCGGCGGCGGTACTTCTCGTGGCGTAGATGATATAGCCCAGCTTTTCAAAACGGCGCGCCACCTCGATGGCCTCGCCCTTGTCCGCGTCCTTCACGGTAATGATGATCTGCTTGTGTTTCGGCAGATTGACTCCCGCGCCGAGGAACGCCTTGTACAGCGCCTCATTGAAGGTCTTCGCAATGCCGAGACACTCGCCCGTGGACTTCATCTCAGGCCCCAGGCTGATCTCCGCGCCCCGAATCTTCTCGAAGGAGAATACCGGCATCTTGATGGCATAGTAGTCCGCCGGGGGCTGTAAGCCGGGTTCGTAGCCCAGATCCCGTATCTTCTTACCGATGATGACCTGCGTTGCCAGATCCACAATGGGGATCCCCGTTACCTTGCTGATATAAGGGACTGTGCGGGAGGAGCGGGGATTGACCTCGATGACGTACACCTCGTCTCCCATGGCGATAAACTGTATGTTGATCAGGCCGACCACATGCAGCGCCTTCGCCAGCCTGCCCGAGTAGTCCGCAATCGTCTCCTTCACCTTCTCGCTCACCGTGGGCGCGGGATAGACCGAGATACTGTCGCCGGAGTGCACGCCCGTCCGCTCGATGTGTTCCATGATGCCGGGGATGAGGATGTCCGTGCCGTCGCACACCGCATCCACCTCCAGCTCTTTTCCCTGCAGATACTTATCTACCAGAATCGGGTGATCCTGCTCATAGCGGTTGATGACCGCCATAAACTCCTCGATCTCCTGATCGGAAATGGCGATCTGCATGCCCTGTCCGCCCAGCACATAGGAGGGGCGCACGAGCACGGGATAGCCCAGCCTGTTCGCCACCGCCTTGGCCTCCTCAGCGGTGTAGACGGTGCCGCCCGCCGCCCTCGGAATATGCGTCTCTTCCAATATCTTGTCAAAAAGCTCCCGGTCTTCGGCTGCGTCCACATCCTCCGCCTTCGTGCCCAGAATCGGCACGCCCATCTTCATCAGGCTCTCGGTGAGCTTGATGGCGGTCTGTCCGCCGAACTGCACCACCGCGCCGTCGGGTTTCTCCACGTTGACGATGTTCTCCACGTCCTCCGGTGTCAGCGGCTCGAAGTAGAGTTTATCCGCGATGTCGAAGTCGGTGCTGACCGTCTCCGGATTGTTGTTGACGATGATCGTCTCGTAGCCCGCTTTCGCGAAGGCCCAGGTGGCGTGTACGGAGCAGTAGTCGAACTCGATCCCCTGCCCGATGCGGATGGGGCCGGAGCCGAGCACCAGCACCTTCTTCTGCGGATGCGTCTCCTCCGCCTCCGTCTCGGAGCCGAACACGGAGTAATAGTAAGGCGTGCTGGCCGCAAACTCCGCGGCGCAGGTGTCCACCATCTTGAAGGCGGCAACGATGCCGTTGTCGCGGCGCATCTTCCTGATCTCTTCCTCGCTCTTTCCCGTCAGCCGCGCGATCACCGTGTCGGGAAACTCGAGTCTTTTGGCCTCTTTTAAAAGTTCCACCGTCAGCGGCCCCTTTTCCAGCGCCGCCTCCATCTCTGTCAGTATCGCGATCTTGTCGATGAACCAGCAGTCGATCATGGTGATCTCGTGGATCGTGTCGTAGTCTATGCCCTTGCGGACCGCCTCGGCGATGACGTAGATGCGCTGGTCGTCCACGATCTTCATGCGTTCTTTCAGCTCCTCCACAGAGAGCGCCGAGAAGTCATAGCTGCGCAGACAGTCCACATGCTGTTCCAGAGAGCGGATCGCCTTCATCAGCGCGCCCTCGAAACTGTCGCCGATGCTCATGACCTCTCCTGTGGCTTTCATCTGGGTGGTCAGCGTCCGCTTGGCCGTGATGAACTTGTCGAAGGGCAGCCGAGGGATCTTCACCACACAGTAGTCCAGCGTCGGCTCAAAGCTGGCGTAAGTCTTGCCCGTGATGGCGTTTTTGATCTCGTCCAGGGTGTAACCCAGCGCGATCTTCGCGGCCACCTTCGCGATAGGGTAGCCCGTGGCCTTGCTGGCCAGCGCGGAGGAACGGCTGACGCGGGGATTGACCTCGATCACACAGTACTCAAAGCTGGTGGGATGGAGCGCGAACTGCACGTTGCAGCCGCCCGTGATGCCCAGCTCGTTGATGATATTGAGGGCTGAACTTCTGAGCATCTGGTATTCCTTGTCCCCCAGCGTCTGGGAGGGAGCCACCACGATACTGTCGCCCGTATGCACGCCCACAGGGTCGATGTTCTCCATATTGCAGACGGTGATACAGTTGCCCGCGCTGTCGCGCATCACCTCGTACTCGATCTCCTTCCAGCCCGCGATACAGCGCTCCACAAGCACCTGACCCACGCGGGAGAGGCGCAGGCCGTTGGCCAGAATCTCCTCGAGCTGCGCCCGGTCATGGGCGATACCGCCGCCCGAACCGCCCAGCGTGTAGGCGGGGCGCAGCACCACGGGGTAGCCGATCTTCGCCGCGAAGGCAACGCCGTCCTCGATGTTCTCCACCACCAGAGAGGGGGCGCAGGGCTCTCCGATCTTTTCCATGGTCTCCTTAAATTCCAGGCGGTCTTCGGCCTTCTTGATGGTGGCCGCCGTCGTCCCGAGCAGTGTGACGCCGTGCTCCCGCAAAAAGCCGGACTCGTCCAGCTCCATCCCCAGATTCAGTCCCGCCTGTCCGCCCATGTTGGGCAGAAGGCTGTCCGGCTTTTCCTTGAGAATGATCTCCTCGATCACTTTCGCGGTCAGCGGCTCGATGTAGACCTTGTCCGCGATGTCGCCGTCAGTCATGATGGTGGCGGGGTTGGAGTTTACGAGAATGACCTCCATTCCCTCTTCTTTCAGGGAGCGGCAGGCCTGTGTCCCCGCATAGTCGAACTCCGCCGCCTGCCCGATCACGATCGGCCCGGAGCCGATCACGAGTACTCTTTTCACGTTAGGATTCTTAGGCATTGCGTACCTCCCTCATCATATCGATAAACCGATCAAACAGATCTCCGGAGTCCTGCGGCCCGGGGCAGGCCTCGGGATGGAACTGCACCGTGAAGATATTCTTCCCTGTATAGGAAAGCCCTTCGTTGGTGCCGTCGTTGACGTTGATAAAGGCGGGCGTCGCGACTTTCGGGTCGAGCTTGTCCATATCCACCACATACCCGTGGTTCTGGGAGGAGATGTACACCCGGCCCGTCTTGAGATCCTTCACGGGGTGGTTGCCGCCCCGGTGTCCGTACTTCATCTTGTAGGTGTCCGCGCCCGTGGCCAGCGCCATGAGCTGGTGTCCGAGACAGATGGCGAAGATCGTGATGTCCGTGTCGTACAGTTTCCTGATCTCCTCTATGACCTCCGCGCACTCCTTCGGGTCGCCGGGTCCGTTGCTCAGCATGATGCCGTCGGGTCTGTCGTCAATGATCTCCTGCGCTTTTGTATGCGCGGGATAGACGATCACGTCACAGCCTCTGGCCGCCAGCGATCCGGCGATATTGTCCTTCGCGCCAAGGTCTAAGAGCGCTACCTTCAGTCCCGCGCCGTTTAACGCGCGGACCATGCTCGGCCTTTTCTCGCGAATCCCCCGCGCGTAGTCTTCCTTCACAAACCGCGCGCTCCCGGAGAGCGGCCCGTTGTCCGTAAGCTCCCGCGCCCCGCGCAGCGTATATTTTTCCCGACAGGTGACGACGTCCACCACTTTCCCCGTGGTGTACGCTTTCAGTCTCGGAAGGATCTCCTCGATCCGATAGTTTTCGTCGGTGGTGATCATGCCGTTCATCGTGCCCTTTTCGCGCAGGATCTTGGTGAGCGCCCTCGTGTCGATGCCCGCGATGCCCGGCACGTCGTTCTCTGCAAGGAACTCTTGGATCGTCATGTCGCAGCGGAAATTGCTGGGCATACGGGCAAGCTCCCTGACGATAAAGCCGTCGGGCCACGCCCTGCGCGACTCCATATCCTCTCTGCACACACCGTAGTTGCCGATCAGGGGGTAAGTCATGCACACCGCCTGTCCCGCGTAGGACGGGTCGGTCAGTACCTCCGGATACCCCGCCATGGAAGTGTTAAACACGATCTCGCTGATCACTTCTCGCAGCGCACCGATGTGAGTCCCCTCAAAAACAGTGCCGTCTTCCAAAATTAAGAACGCTTTCATCCTGTCACCTGTTCCTTCTGTCTTTTCTGTCTCTTATCACTGAAAGTAGGATACGCCGGACTCGAAGATCTTCAAATCCTGCTCCCCGTATATATTGATCGCCACGCCTTCGCCCCTTCTCTCGGAGTGGGCCATCTTGCCAAACACCCGGCCGTCCGGCGAAGTAATCCCTTCGATGGCGGCGTAGGAGCCGTTGATGTTCCACTCCTCGTCCATGGTCACATGGCCGTCGGCGTCGGCGTACTGAGTCGCCACCTGGCCGTTGGCAAAGAGTCTGTCGATCCATTCTTTCGGCGCCACGAAACGCCCCTCCCCGTGGGATGCCGGGTTTACATAAGTTTTTCCCAACACCGCGCCCCGCAGCCAGGGCGACTTGTCGGACACCACTTTGATGTACGCCATCTTGGAGATGTGGCGGTTTATGGTATTGAAAGTCAGGGTCGGCGAGTCCTCCTTCTGCCCCGTGATCTCGCCGTAGGGCACCAGTCCCAGCTTGATCAGCGCCTGGAAACCGTTGCAGATACCCAGCGCCAGACCGTCCCGCTCATGCAGCAGTTTCCTCACGGCCTCCCTGATCTTCTCATTCTGAAAAGCCGTGGCGAAGAACTTGGCCGAGCCGTCCGGCTCGTCGCCCGCCGAGAAACCGCCGGGGAACATGATGATCTGCGCCTGCCCGATGGCTTTTTCAAACACTTCCACGCTCTCTCTGATGTCCGCCGCCGTCAGGTTTCTAAACACCTTCGTCACCACGTCCGCCCCCGCTCTCACAAAGGCGGCCGCGCTGTCATACTCGCAGTTGGTCCCCGGAAAAACGGGGATGAACACGGTAGGGCGCGCTTTCTTTTGTCTGCACACGTAGACTTCCTTCGCCTCATAGAGATCGGAGCGCACCTCGCTCTTGTCCTTGCCCGCCGTGTAAGGGAACACCTTGTCCAGCCTGCTCGTCCAGGCGTCCAATGCCTCCTCCATGGCGATCTTCACATCACCGTATGCAAAAACCGGTTCCGCCGTCACCGTGCCGACGACCGTATAGGAAAGCCCGCTCCCCGCAAGCCCGGCCGCAGCCTCCGCCGGCATCTCCGCCAGGATCTCGCCCAGCCCGTTGTCGAACAGGCTCTGTGCCGGGAGACCGCTCTCCACCGCCACGCCCAGCCTGTTGCCGAAGGCCATCTTGCTCATGGCCGCCGCCACGCCCTTTGCGTCCAGCGCGTAGGCCGAAAGGATCTTATGTTCCGCCATCAGCGCCATAACGCCGTCATAAGTTTTCATCACCTTCTCATAGACGGGCAGATCGTACTCATTCTTAGCGATATGGAAACGGACAAGCCTGCTGCCCGCCTTCTTCAGCTCCGGGCTGACAATATCGCCCTGTTTCGCGATGTCCACCGCAAAGGATACAAGGGTCGGCGGCACGTCGATGTCGTTGAAGGTGCCCGACATGGAATCCTTGCCGCCGATGGACGGCAGGCCGTACCCGATCTGCGCGTCGTAGGCGCCCAAAAGCGCCGCGAAGGGCTGGCTCCACCGCCCGGGTTCCTCGCTCATCCGCCTGAAATACTCTTGGAACGTGAAACGGATCGTGCGATAGTCGCCGCCGTTTGCCACGATCTTCGCCATGGACTCCGTCACCGCATAGACCGCGCCGTGATAAGGGCTCCACGAGGAGAGATACGGGTCAAACCCGTAACTCATCATCGTCACGGTATCGGTCCTGCCCTCCAACACGGGAAGTTTCGCCACCATGGCCTGCGTCTCCGTGAGCTGGTACTTCCCGCCGTAGGGCATGTACACGCTGCCCGCGCCGATGGAGGCGTCGAACATCTCCACCAGCCCCTTCTGGGAGCACACGTTCAGATCGTTCAGCAAGGCAAGCCAGGCCTTTTTCGTATCTCCTGTATTTAACGCCGCCGCTGCCGCAGGCGTGGCGATCTTCTTAAAGTAATTATCCTTCTCTTCGGGCATGTCCACCGCCACGGACGTCTCCTGATGCGCGCCGTTGGTGTCGAGGAAAGCCCGGGAGATATTGACAATCTCCCTGCCGCGCCACTTGAGCACGAGCCGCGGCTCCTCCGTCACCACCGCCACCGACACGGCCTCCAGATTCTCCTCCGCCGCGTATGTCAGGAACTGCTGCACATCCGCAGGGGCGACAACCACCGCCATCCGCTCCTGGGACTCGGAGATGGCAAGCTCCGTGCCGTCCAGACCCGCGTACTTCTTCGGCACCTTGTCCAGATCTACCACCAGTCCGTCCGCCAGCTCCCCGATGGCCACGGACACGCCGCCCGCGCCGAAATCATTGCACTTCTTGATGAGCCTGCTCACCTCCGCACGGCGGAACAGTCTCTGGATCTTGCGCTCTGTGGGCGCATTGCCCTTCTGTACCTCGGCTCCGCAAGTCTCGATGGAACTCTCCGTGTGCACCTTGGAGGAACCCGTCGCGCCGCCGCAGCCGTCGCGCCCCGTCCTGCCGCCCAGCAGGATGATAATGTCGCCGGGGTCGGAGGCCGCGCGGATGACGTTCTTCCTCGGCGCAGCCCCCATGACCGCGCCGATCTCCATTCTCTTCGCCACATAGTTGGGGTGATAGATTTCTTTGACCAGTCCGGTCGCCAAGCCGATCTGGTTGCCGTAGGAAGAGTAGCCGGACGCCGCGCCGCGCACCAGTTTCTTCTGGGACAGTTTTCCCTTCAGAGTGTCGGCGACGGGAACCGTGGGATCCGCCGCCCCCGTGACGCGCATGGCCTGATACACATAGCCGCGCCCGGAGAGCGGATCGCGGATCGCGCCGCCCAGACAGGTGGCCGCGCCGCCGAAGGGCTCGATCTCCGTGGGGTGGTTGTGCGTCTCGTTCTTAAAGAATACGAGCCACTCCTCCGTCTCCTTCCTGTCCCCGTAGTCCATCTCCACGGGAACGATCACCGAGCAGGCGTTGATCTCGTCGGACTGCTCCATATCCTCCAATTTCCCGTCCTTCCTTAATTTGCGCATGGCCATCAGCGCCAGGTCCATCAGGCAGACGAACTTGTCCTTTCTGCCCGCAAAGATCTCCTCTCTGACGGCGAGATAATTCTCATAGGTATCTTTGATCGGCTTTTGGTAAAAGCCGTCCGCAAACGTGACCTCTTTCAGCTCCGTAGAAAAAGTCGTGTGGCGGCAGTGATCCGACCAGTAGGTGTCGAGCACGCGGATCTCCGTCACAGTCGGATCCCGATGCTCCTCCCCTTTATAATACTTCTGAATATGGAGAAAATCTTTGAAGGTCATGGCCAGCCCCAGCGATTGATACAGTTTCTGAAGCTCCGCCTCCGGCATGTCCGAAAATCCCCGGAATACCGCCACATCGGCAGGCTCGTCATATTGAGTGACAAGAGTGTCAGGTTTCACCATGCCGGTCTCGCGGGAGTCCACCGGATTGATGCAGTACGCCTTGATCTTCGCGAACGCATCGTCGGAAATGTCGCCCGTGATCAGGTAGGTGGTCGCCGTCCTGATGATCGGCTCCTCGTCCTCCTTCAGGAATTTCACGCACTGGACGGCGGAGTCCGCCCTCTGGTCGAACTGCCCGGGCAAAAACTCCACGCTGAAGACTCTGCCGCCCGCCGGGATCTCGATCGTCTCCTCGTACAGAATATCCACGGGAGGCTCGCTGAAAACGGTCCTGCAGGCCCGCTCGAAGACCTCTTCGGACAGATTCTCCACGTCATAGCGGATCAAGACCCGGACCTCCCGCACGCCGCTCACGCCGAGGTAGCTGCCAATCTCCTCCTTAAGCTCCTTCGCCCTGACCGCAAAAGGTTCCTTCTTCTCCACATAAATGCGCTTTACATTTCCCATGATGATCTTCTCCTTCTCAATCGAAATGGTCACAGAATAATTTCTTTTCCTATTATGCCAAAAAAGAGGTTACATTTCAATCACAAATAAAATCATAAAGAAAGAAGATACTCCGGCGTCCCAAAGTATCTTCCCCCTTGAAGTCCCTGTCTATTACACATCGACGATCAAACCCTGCATGATATATAGGAGTTGTTCGTCCACCATCTTCTCCGTGATGCCGAAGGTCTGCGCGTTGATCTTCAACCCCTCCAGCACATACATGATGTTCGCCGCCGCGCCTTTCGGATTCTCACAGTAGAACTCCCCGCTGGCGATCCCCGCCTCGATGAGTTTCTCCAGCACCCTGACGCCCGCGTCAAACTGCTTATGCAGCATATTGTTCCTGTCGGTCGATCCGTTGGCAAAAAAATATTCGTAGACCGCTACGGTCAAACTGTCTTTTTTCTGCAGCAGTTCTTTCTTCTGCTCCTTTAAGAAGAGCGTCAGAATGTCCGCCGCCGTGTCCTCCTCGGAGATATGCCCCTCGAAGAGATCGTCCGTCTCCTGCGCCTCCAGCGCCAGAATCTCCAGGAAAATCTGCTCGGTGCTGTCAAAGTATAAATACAATCCGCCCCGGCTGATCTCACACGCCTCCACGATGTCTTTCATCGTCACGCTCTTAAAGCCCTTCTCCGCGAAAACCTTACGCGCTGTATCTAAGATATGCTTTCTTTTCTGTACTGATTTTTCACCCATGCTGCCGTCGTTTCCTTCACTTTCCTGCGTCGCGTCGCTTGTTTTTCTTACGCGCCTTCTTAAACTCGTAAGCCCGTGCTTTCAGCACTCTACCGACTGCTCCGCAGTCTGCTTACTCGCTATTGGCGCCGAAAAACAAATGCCGCTTCGCGTCGCTTGTTTTTCTTACGCGCCTAATACATCGGCTTATCCCAAAATTCTATGTTTTCTTTCATCTTGCGGACCACGTTCAGGAAGATCCTGTTCGTCACCGCCTCCGTCCACAGCCTGCCCTTGGTCATACCGCCCAGGACATACTTCGACAGGATCCCTTTCAGGACGTTCATCTCCTTGATGTCAGCCCGCGCAATGGCATGCAGTTCATCCTGCACCGTCCGGATCCTGTACTGGGAATAAATGTAAGGATAGTTCCTGTCGATCAGATTTGTCCGCTGCACTTCCCTGATAAAGCTCATCAGCGTGCCGTCGTACACCGGGAACGTGATAGAATGCTCTCTGATACCGTTGTCGCCGAACAGTTCAGATACGCCGCCGCCCGCCGCCGCTTTTTCTTCCAGCCAGGGGAGATAACGGATCAGTTTCTCCACATCAGGCTTGTAGGCGCCTACCACCTGCCTCCTGTATTCTATATCTTCATGCTCCATCGCCGCAGTCACTCCCTCCGACTTTCTAAGCTCTATGAACTTCCCCGGCCCGTGTCTTTCGCACGACTTCATGCTTTCCTGCACATTTTAGCATATTTTTATGGGAAGTGCTGTACAAAATAAACGGGGACTTCTTGTGCATTTTGTCGGAACGCATCTTCGCTGTCCTGCAAATTGCGTCAGGAATATGGGGTATTTTCTTTCTTCCTTGTTTTTCCCGTCCATTCGTAGTACACTAGAAGATAACGATAAGGGGGTATCTGTCTATGGCTGTCAAAGAATATCCGGCCGGAACGGTTCTGGCGCAGAGCGGACAGGCGATCAACGCGCTCCATGTGATCGCCAAGGGCACTGTGCGCGCCACCTATCCGGGCGGCGAATTTTATCTGACAAAGGGGGATGTGATAGGCGTCTGCGAGCTTTTCTACGGCTCCTATCTGATCACATACAAGGCCGAGGAGGCGGTTTCCATCGCATCCTACGCCTATTCTTCGGCGCATCTGACTACGATCCTGAACAACGCGGAGATGGCCGGCCGCATCATTACTTCCATGTTCAGACAGCTGCAGGAGATCCTCGACCAGTACGAGCTGGCGACCTTTGACTGCGACAATTTCTATCACTATCTGATGAACAGCTACGAGGAGTACCGCTCTTTCTGCAATAAGCGCAACATCTCCGCGCGGACGCTGCCGGATCTGGAGACGCTGACGGAGCTTGTGCTGGAGGAGGACATCGACGGATGGACGGGAGGTTACTATGCGCGCCTTCGCGCTCTTGTCACCGCCAAGCCCGTCAAGGATCTGGGCGTTGATTTCCTGCGGGGTCTTCTGATGAAGACGAGCCGGGACGTCTACGACGTCATATCCGTGTGCCGCGTCCTGTATGACTACAAATCGGACATCACGAATCTGTTGATGAACGAGAACCATCTGGACTTTTTCGATCTGTACGCGAGTCTGCTCTACCGGATCGGTTCCCACGCGGATGAATCCACCTCTCTGATCGCGGCTATCTCCACCATGATGATCCAGTTGGAGAGCCAGCCCTCCATCGACAAAGAGATGTACAGACAGCGTGTAGCCGAGTACAAGGAGCGCCTAGCCGATCTGGATAGTTTCGTGGAAACGCAGGAGGCAGATAACGACAAGCCGAAGGACGTGCCCGAGATACACGATTCTCTGAACACGATCCTCTCCTATGCTCAGGCGGACGAGGAGACGGCCAACGATTTCCGCAGCGTCGTGAACGAGTACCGCAGGCTGAACGACAAGAACAATTCGGACGACGCCTCCAGAAAACTGCGTCTGCATATCACCAAGCTGTTTTATCAGATCTATGAAAAGGCGTTTTTGCGCAGCCTAAAGGATTTCGAAGTTCCGAAGACGGTTCAGATGTTCTTCAACTTCGGCTATGTGGATGAACAGCTGGCCGGCATGGACAACGCGGCTTACCTATATTCCATCGTAGACAAACTGCCCTCCGACCCGAACAGAGGCGTCTACACGATCTATCAGTGGCTGCGCGCCATCTACGAGGGCAGGAAATCTCCCAGCCGCAATGAGTTTGACACTGATTTCCAGGCATATGTGCACGAGTTAAAAATATCCGGCAAGATCACGGCGGCGGAGGAGACCGCCATGCTCAAGGACAGCAAAAGGCAGGTGCTCTTCGAGCTGCACAACATGTTCCAGTCCGGCAACAAGATCACCTTCGGCCGTATCAGCAGTTTCTGTCCGCTCTTCTCGGAACACAATATTCTGAAGGATCTGGAGAAATCGCTGGTGTCCGCCGACAAAGTGGAGGCAGCCTTCAGGCAGATCCGTTCCGTGGACTTCAGCGCATACTACCGCGACATGATCTACACCAATCCGAAGCTTGGCATCGGCAAGGAGGAGATCAGCGTGGAAATTCTGCCCGACCTGATCCTCATGCCCAACATCGGCGTCAGGGGCGTTATGTGGCAGGAGATCGAGGGGCGCAAGCGGACGACCCCTTCCCGCATGATGCTCTCCATCTTCCAGATGGAGGATCTGACCAATATCCTGGTAAGGCTCACCGGCGATTTCCGCTGGGAAATGTGCAAGCGCGTGCAGGGCGCAAGATGGAACGATGTGTCCGAGCCGTCCCTCACGAGCAGATACTTTGATTACATCCAGTTCTACAAGAAAAACCGCGATCTCTCCGCCGACGCCAAGGACAAGATCAAGCTCAACATGCAGAAGGCAAAGAACAGTTTCAAGGAAATGTTTATCCGGGATTACGAGTCATGGATCATCTATGAGGGCGCAGGCTCGCCCCGTCTGAACAAGGTCGCCCGCTCGATCCTGTTTGACTTCTGCCCGTTCTCGAAGGAGATCCGCGGCAAGCTGAAGGCAAACCCGCTCTACAAGGACATGATGGAGCGCTACGACGTCAAGCTCGCGCAGCATATCCATCACTACGACAACCTGTTCCAGAAACTCCGAAACATAGGCGCGGAGATCCCTCCGGAGATTCAGGGGCAGCGCAATTACTTGGATATGTGACGCCGCAGATTATACGTTTAAACATACAAAACTCGTTTCAAATCAAAATATTTTTAATAACGCCGTGCATTTTAGGTGAAAACGAGACTTTTTATCTATGTTTCGCTAATATAGTTTTATTCTTATGCAATATAATTGTAGACGGTGTCGAAAAAAGGGACTATAGTATAGTTAGGCTTGATCACGGAAGTCAAGTCGAGTTATAGCAATTCCGGAAGAATTCCCCTTTTACACAAGCGAAAACCTCGAAGGTTTACCTTCGAGGTTTTTGCTTGCCGTCTATGTGCCTGCGATCTATAGCATGTGCACGTCATTTGAGCGCTAACACAGAGTAGGCCGGCATGGTGACTGCAGCGTCGTCCACCCTCGCCTGCTCCTCTCCCGTGAGGAGCATCCCGCGGATCTGTGTTGTGTCATCCACCGCATGGCCGTTCAGTTCCACGCCGCTCAGATCCACACTCTGCGGCTGCGCTCCCGTGGCAAAGAGGAGCAGCAGCTCGGAGCCATCGTAAGTTTTTTTCAGCACGCACACGCTCTCTCCGGAGACTTGTTCCAGATATTCTACCGTCCCTCTTGCGATCTCCGGATTCTGATTCCTGATCTTGATCGCCTTTTTATAATAACTGTAGATAGAGGAGGCGTCCTGCTCCTGCTCTGCCAGACTGTCGTACTTCATCTCAAAATCTTCCATATCCGCAGGCCCGTCGCACATCCCCTCCGCGCTTTCATCCTTGCTCCAGTACATCGGCGCGCGCTTGTTCTCATCCTTGCCGGAACCCTTCATGCCAAGCTCCTCGCCGTAGTAGACGAAGGCGGAACCGCTCATAAACAGATTCATGGCCCCGGCCATCTTCACGCGGCAGTCCGCATTTTCCCCTGTATAGTACCCCGCGCTCCTGGCCATATCGTGATTGGTGTAAAAGGGCGCGTCAATATAGTCTTCGTTATACTGTCCGAAGATCCCGTCCAGCGACGCGACGGCCTCCCCGTATCTGCCCGCCGAAGAACCGTTCAGCACCTTGGCGATAACGCCCTCCGCTCCCGCAAAATGAAAGTCGAAAAGGCTGTCGATACCGCTTTCATAATACTGCGCGTAGGCATTGAGGTTGAGCCATGCCTCCCCCACAAGATAAGCGTCCTCTTTCTGTGATTTGACCGTATCGGTCAACCACGTCAGGAAAGCGATGCTGTCCGGAGCGCTGTCACTGTAATACTCCTTGACCGCATCAAGGCGGAATCCGCCCACGCCCATAGCAAGCCAATACTGCGTGATCTTGGCGATCTCTTCCCTGAGCGCCTCGCAGTCTAAGTTCAGGTCGGGCATCCCCTCCCAGAAACGCGCCTCGTAGTACCAGTTGCAGCCCTCCACCTGACAATACCCGTCGCCCGGCTCTTTGGAAAAATGGTAATAGTCCACATAGGGGCATTCCGACGGGTCCGGCTCTGCCGTCCCCAGCTCGCACAGATACTCGCAGGCCTCGACAAACCATGGATGCCCGGAAGAGGTGTGGTTCAGCACCAGATCCATGATGACCTTGATCCCCCGCTCATCACACGCCGCCAATAATTCCTGAAAATCTTCCATTGTACCGTATGCCGGATCGATGCCGTAGTAATCTGTCACATCATACTTGTGGTAGGTTGGCGACGGATGGATCGGCATGAGCCAGATACCATTGCAGCCTAAGTCCGTATCCGTCGTATCATCCCCGTCGTTGATGTAGTCCAGTCTTGACAACAGGCCTTGCAGATCGCCGATCCCATCCTCGTCGCTGTCGCAGAAGGAATAGACGAACACCTCATAGTAGGTGCGGTAGTTGTCGTCGATCATCTGTAAAGGGATCGCGGCCGTCACGTCGGGCTGTTCCGCGGACTGTCCTGCCACAGCGTCGGCCGCCTGTCCCTCCGTATCGCCCGCGTCTGCCGCCTGTTTTCCCGGGGCGTCACTTGCAGGCGCTGTCTGCCCGCCGCCCGCGCCGCCGCAGGCGGTCATGACCAATATAGTCAATGCAAGCAGCGCCGCGGCGCAGCGCTTTTTCCTGTCATATTGTGTCATCTCTGAACCTCCTGATCTATAAATTCTTATATGTTGCATGATATGTGCGATGCACCGGGCGCAGCCTGCAAAACCATACCCGGACGCGCTTGCGCTCCGCTCCGGGCGTAACGGTACTAAACTCGCAATCAATTGCTCGTTAAGTGCCGACGCCCTCCAAGGGTCCGGGTACGGTATTTGCAATCTGTGCCCTCCCTCCCTGCCTGCTTTTTCTCTCACATCCGCAAGACGCATATGTCGCCGGCATCCCCGCCGGGGGCGAAAGGTTATCCTTCCGTCCGAGCTGTTCCCGACCGGCAATACACAGCCATGGGCGCGGCGTGCAAATACCATGCCCGAACGCGCTTGCGCTCTCCAAGGGGCGGTTTCGGATAATCCTTTCGTCTGCGCTGCTCCCAACCGGCAATGCGCAGCCGTGGGCGCGGCGTGCAAATACCATGCCCGGACCCTTGGAAAACGCTGGCACTTAGTGAGCGAGTACACTCGCGAACTTAGTACCGCTGCGTTTGGAGCGGAGCGAGAGCGCGTCCGGGCGATGGTTTTTGCACGTTGCGCCCATCTATCCCGCGTTTGGAACGGAGCGAAAGCGCGTCCGGGCGATGGCATTTGCACGCTGCGCCCATCTATCCCACGTCCGGAACAGAAAGTGCAGACCTTGTCGCGGGTCTGCACTCATTTTTGCGCTTATATATCTGCCGTCACGCGCCGGAACGCACAGCCGTCAACCTTTGACAGCGCCGCCCGTAACGCCCTCCACATAGTACCTCTGCAGGCATATGAAGAGAATCGTGATCGGCACCGCTACGAGCATACCGCCCGCGCAGAACCTTGTAAAGTAACCCTGATAGTCGCTGGTCCACACCCATCTCTGCATCGCAACCGCCACATTGTAGCTGTCGGAATAACCGAACGCCACATAGGAGGCGAAGATGTAATCGCACCAGGGAGCCATGAAGGCAACCAGAGCCGCATAGATGATGATCGGTTTCGACATCGGGATGATCATAGTCAGGAACACCCTCGCTCTGGAGGCTCCATCAATTCTCGCCGCCTCGTCCAGCGCCTTCGGGATCGTGTCAAAATACCCCTTGGTGACATAGTAGCCCATACCGGAGCTTGCCACCGAGATCAGGATCAATCCCGGGATTGCGCCCGCCTGCGTCAGCCCGAACTGCTTTAACAGGAAGTACAGGCAGATCATCGTCAGGAATCCGGGGAACATACCAAGGATCAGCCAGAAACGCATCAGGAAAGTGCGGCCCTTAAAACGCATACGGGACAGCGCGTAGCTGACGCACAGTACGACAATCGTCTGCAGCACGGCCACAAAGCACGCGATCACCAGCGTGTTCAGATACCAGCGTACAAACTGGCTGTCCTGACTAAACAGGAATTTGTAGGAGTCTAACGAGAACTGTTTCGGCAGCAGATACTCTACCATACCGCCGCCGCCCTCATTGTAGGAGCGCAGACTCTGCAGGAACAGACATACAAACGGGAACAACCAGATGATGCTTATTATGATAAGTACGATATAGGTAATCGTGTTACCCAGCGTTCTTTTCGCCTTAATACCCATTATTGGAATCCCTCCTCATCTCTTACAGACGGCAGCATGCCGTATACAACGAGTGAAATCACCGCCGTGACAACGAATACCATGATACCGAGGACTGCCGCCATTCGATAGTTCGTGTCGTTGATCGTCATCTTGTACAGCCAAGTGACGAGCAGATCCGTGTAACCCGCGTTGTTGGAGAGTTTCATGGACTGCGGCCCGCCCTGCGTCAGCAGGAAGATCACGTTGAAGTTATTCAGATTTCCGGTAAACTGCGTGAGCAGAAACGGCCCTGTCACGAACAGCATATAGGGAAGGGTGATGCTCTTAAACATCTGGAATCCGGTAGCGCCGTCGATCCTTGCGCTCTCGTACAGATCTTCCGGTATGTTCATCAGAAGTCCCGTGGTGATCAGCATCGTGTAGGGAATACCAATCCACAGATTGATCACGATGATCATGATCTTCGCCAGCGTTGGATTCTGCCAGAACGGAATCGCACTGCTGATCCATCCCCACTTCATCAGATAGGAGTTCACCAGACCGTCGCTGGCAAACATCTTGTATACATACAACAGAGAAACGAACTGAGGAACCGCGATGGTCATGACCAGAATGGTCCGCCAGAGTTTCTTGAATTTGATGCCTTTTCTATTGATCATGATGGCCACGCCCATACCGCAGAAATAGGTGAGGAACGTCGCAAAAAACGCCCAGATCAGCGTCCATGCAAGCACGGTCAGGAAGGTGGAGCCAAGTCCCGTCGTGCCGAAGGAGAACAGATTCTTGAAGTTCTCCAACCCAACCCAGGTGAAAAGGTTGGTGGGCGGCTGATGGTTCGCGTCATAGTCCGTAAACGCGATAAAGATCATAAAGATGATCGGCAGCACCGTGAACACGAAAATACCGAGAACCGGCAATGCCAGCAATGTCTTGTCAAAGTGAGAGTCCAACAGAGAGTACAGATCCCCCTTTACCGTACCGAGTTTCTTGCCTGCCGCGAGCAGTTTCTCCTCGTTGCGGTTCTCTTTCAGATTCATTCTCCACACTACGAGGAATGCGAAGATCACTATGATCGTCAGCAGACTGTAGAGCAGGATGAGAAAACTGTTGTCGTTGTAGCTGAACGTACCGTCGTCGTTCATCACGCGCGCAACGGTGCCGAGCGTGGTAAAATCCTTCAGGTAGTGCCAGCCGAAACCGGCCATGTACCAGATAAACAGAACTTCTACCGCCAGATAAGCGATCCCTCTCAAAAACTGCTTACGCATCAGCGGGCCGAAACCCATGATCAGGTAGGAAACCTTCGTCTTCCAATCCCCCTGTGTAAACGTCAGCCCGATTTCCTTAAATTCAGTTCCAACCCCGCTGAAAAAATTTCCGACCGAGCCTTTGCCGGAATTTGCGCTATTTCCCATGTTGAAATTCCTCCTGCATACATAATTCTTACTTTTGCCCGATAATTACAATATTCGGCAGAGAGAAAGCCTCTCTGCCGATCATTGTTATTTTACTGAATACGCTATGGCATTACTGTGCATAGGAGATGCAAGTATCCTGGAATGTCTGAAGGATGTTGGTCAGCTCTTCATCGGAAGAAGACGCGCTGATCGTGCCGGAGATCACATCGTCGCCGAGCGATGTAGCCAGTGTCCAGTAATCGCCGGGGTAGTTGCCCTGCGGGATCGTATTCTGGAGCTGCTCTGCCAGTGCGGAGAGCGCTACGTCAGCCTGAACCGCCGAATCCTGCTGCGCCTCTACGTTGGACGGGCCCCAGCCTACCGCGTTGTAACGCTCAAGCTGCGTGTCCTTATTCGTCAGGTACTGTGCCAGCGCGTGGCAGACTGCCAGCTTGCCGGGCTCTACCTGCGGCTTGATGCCGAGCAGCTTGTATCCGCCGAAACCGCTGAGCTGATAGGTGTTGCCGTCAGAGCCTTCAAAGGAAGGCAGTTTCGCACATGCGTAGTTGTCGCCGAAAGCGGTCTGTGCGGAACCGGAATCCCAGGTGCCGTCAACGATCGCGCCGATGTTCGTGCCGTTGTCCACGGAGGAACCGTTCTGGAACGCCGGGGAGGACGCCAGCTCAATGATCTCCTTGAGCGCTACAACGCCCGCGTCGGACGCATAGTCTACATTACACTTTGTGAAGTTGCCGCTGCTGTCCGTGTCATAGGTCAGCGTGCAGCCTGTAGCGAAGAAGAATGCGGGCTGATACCAGCCGGAGTTGATCTCCATGTAGAAATTCTTGCCTGCAGCCTCGCAGTCAGAAACGATCTTCTCCAAAGAGGAGGGATCTGTCACAACGCTCTTGTCATAGTATAAGAAATAACCGTTATCGGACGTCATCGGGTAAGCGTAGGTCACGTCGCCCACAACAGCCGCCTGTGCGGAACCCGCGTCATTGTTGCTCGTAACGAACTCTGCGTTCTCGTTTACGACCGGAGCCAGCGCGCCTGCGGATACCAGACGTGTGATCTGGTCCTGCGCAAAACCGAAGATGTCCGCGCCGCCCTCAACGTCCGTGAGCATGTTGCTCGCCGCGTCGCCCTCGCCTACCGGCTCAACGGTAAACGTGTAGCCCGCCATGTCGGGGTTCGCCTCAAAAAATTCCTGCGCCTTCTGGGTCGTGAAGTCTACCGTGTTCTCGGCAACCCAGATCGTAATCGAGCCTGAGCCGTAATCGACAGGCTCCGCCGCCGCATCGGACGCCGTATCGGACGCCGCTGTATCGGACGCCGCAGGAGCGGAATCTGTGGCCGGAGCCGTATCCGCCGCGCTGTCACCGGAACCGCCGCCGCAGCCTGCAAGACAGCCGGCTGCCATTGCTGTCGCCAGTAATGTTGCCAATACTTTCTTCTTCATAATCTTTTCCTCTCTCTTTCCGATCCGTCAGACATATGTATCAGCCTCGGATCAATGATCAGTTTATAACCTTTTATATAAAACGCGTTGCCGCGTCCTATATCAAAATTATGCGGCGAACAGGGATTTTATATTCTATATCCATAGAATATAACGAAAGGACCGGTCCTTTCGTTCGCCATTTTTTTCGAAAAATTTCGTTCTTATTTTAATTTATCACTCGGCGTGCGCTTTGTCAATACGGAAATCGTTTTTCGCGCCTGCTTTTTCCTTTTTTTTACGGATTTAATGTTTAAATTTTGTATATTTTCAACAAATTTGCGCAAGTTTTCACAAATCGATCATTCCTCTCTTGCAATCCCGACGCGATTCTTCTATTCTTAATAATATCTCGATATAATGAGCGTTAGCGGGGAGAATAACAACACTGCGGGGGATGCATATGGCTACGATCAAAGACATCGCCGAGCGGCTCGGCATATCCGTCAGCACGGTATCTAAGGGGTTAAACGGCGCCAGCGACATCAGCGAATCCTTGCGCCAGACCGTGCTGGACACTGCCGTGGAACTCGGCTACACCACCAAGCAGATGCGCGGAAGAGCGCGGAGAAAACTCTGTATCTTCGTGGAGAATATGGAGTGCGAGACGCCGGAGCAATTCGGCTACGACATAATCCTTGGTTTCAGACAGTCCGCTTTTCGCCGGGACTGCGACGTCACGGTCACGCCCGTCACGCCGGCTTTTCAGTCTGCGGAAAAATACGACACTTACATGTTAAAGAACGGCTATGCCGGGGCGTTCCTGCTGGGTCTCGCCCTGCAGGACGAATGGATCTCGCAGTTTCGTTCCACTTCCATCCCCACTGTTCTTCTGGATAACTACATCAAAAAGAATCCCGCCGTCAGCTACATCGGCACGGACAGTTTCGAGGGGATCGACGACGCCATCGAGCATCTGACCGGCCTCGGCCACACGCGGATCGGCCTCATCAACGGCTCCCGCAACTCCATGATCTCCGACCAGCGGTGGCAGGCGTACGCCGACAGCATGACCGCTCACGGCCTGCCCTTCAGCGAGGACACCATGCCCTACGCCTACTTTGTCCCGGAGGCGGCGAAACCTCATGTGGACAAGCTGCTCTCCATGGGAATCACCGCGATCCTCTGCGGCAACGACCTGATCGCCTCCGGCGTCATCGCCGAATGCCGGGCGCGCGGCGTGCGCGTCCCCGAAGATATAAGCGTGATCGGTTTCGACGATATTCCCATCTCCGCCAAGCTGGATCCGCCGCTCACCACGATCCGTCAGGATCGTATCGAGCTGGGAAAATGCGGTTTCTATGCCCTCAACTCCCTGATCGACCATGTTCCCATCAGCAAGACGCTGCTGCGGCCGCAGCTGATCGTGCGCGGTTCTACCGGGCCGGCCTGTAATCCCGGATGACCTCGAGGGCAGGCAGCGCATTGCCGTCATAGTCGAACAGCGCCTGATTCGCCCACTCGTTTCCGCAAGGCCCCTTTTCTTCGATATAGGGCAGCGCCTCCTCCGTGGCCCAGCCTGAGCCAGGCACGGGCAGCCATGCGGGCTCCCAGTAGAAGAATCCGCGGCACTTGCGCTCCGGCACACGGTCGATCACCTCAAAGAGCGCTCTCATAAAATCGCTCTGCCCTTCTTTGCTCATCGCAAAAGGAATCTTTTCCGCCAGCTCCGCTTTCGTCGCATAGCCCTTGCGCTCATCATCGCCCAGCTTTTCATAGGCGGCGTAATCCTCCATCGTAAATCCCATGGACGTCTCCGCCACGATCAACTCCTTGCCATAGCGCGCCGCCAGATCGTTCATATTGTTCTGCAGATCTTCCAGCGTCCCGTGCCAGAACGGATAGTAAGACAGCCCGATGATCTGGAAGTCTTCGCCCCGCTCGATATAGTGGTCGAACCAGTCCCGGTACATGGCGTTGTTGCCGCCGTTGTCCAGATGGAGCATGATCGGCATGGACGGGTCCACCCGCCGCACGCCCCGGATTCCCGCGCTGACAAAGCGCGCCAGATTGTCGTAGTCCGGCATCTGTCCAAGAGGCCACAGCATACCGTTCGTCAACTCATTTCCCACCTGAAGCAGATCGGGATAAGCGCCCGCTTTGCGCAGCGCCAACAGCGTATCTTCCGTGAAGGCAAATACCGCCTCCGCCAATTCATCCGCGTTCATGCCGCGCCATGCCTTGGGTACGCGCTGTTTGCCAGGATCCGCCCAGAAATCGCTGTAATGCAGATCCAGCAGAACATCCATGCCATGCGTCTTGGCGCGTTTTGCCAGCGCTATGACGGCGGACAGATCGTTGGTGCCTGCCCCGTAGGGCCTGCCCTCCTCATCATAGGGGTCGTTCCACAGCCTGAGGCGCAGCGCGTTCACGCCGTAGCTTTGCAAGATGTCCAGCGCGTCTTTTTCCACCCCGCCGTCATAAAATTTGCCGCCCAGCCGTTCCACCTCGAGAAGTGTGGAGACGTCCATACCCTTGTAGAATTTCATCGTTGTGCCCTTTCTGCGCGATTCTTGATTCTCGTATATGCCTTCTGCCCGCCGTAGAACAAACAGGATATAGCGCGGTCTGTGCATACCGTATCACAGACGCGCTTGCGCTCCGCTCCAAGCGTAACGGACGCTAAGCTCGTGAGAAACCTCGCTAAGCGCCGACGCTTTCCAAGGGTCTGTGATACGGTATGCACAGACCGCGCCCTTACGCTGTTATCCTGTCAATGCCCGCTCAGTCAAAGTCGAACTTCGTGAACCGTTTCATCGCGTCCTTGTAGCGGAAACGCACCAGCTCGTTCTTCTCGAGCACGTCCTCCTCCGTCCCCACATACTGACAGCGGATGCAGTGGTACTCCTTTTTGTCCTTATCGTAAAACATATCAATGTCTAAGTCTCTCATAAAACAGGAGGGACATCTGTAATTTAATTTGCCTTTGCCAGATTGAGCCATGTCGCAAATACCTCCTTATCTTTTAACCTGGTGGTGTAACCTAATGTGAACATCGGCGAGAACGCGTACCCTTCCCTGATGTAGCCGACCGCGTCCTTCTTGTTGCAGCTCATGGAAACTCTCGTCTCGATCTCAGGCACCACCGCGACGGCCTCCGTGGCCCCCGCCATCTGCGCCTCACGGCACTTGTACGCGTAGTCGATCCGCTCCGTCTTCGCCCCGTCGGTGACGGTGAGCACAACGTTCGTCATATCCTCGGAGTACTCGGTCGTACCGTAGCATGCCACCATGTACTCGTTGAGTTCCACTTCCGCGTTGGGATCGCTCATCTCAAGCACCGTTCTCTCGATCCTGATCCTGGAGCTGCCCTCCTCGAAGTACATCTTTGTCTGCAGTTTTACCGTAAGATCGCAGAATTCGACGTCCACGGGATCAAGGGTGAGGATTCTGGTGTTGCCTTCCTGTGAAAAGTGCGCTTTCGTCCTGCACAGACACAGATCGACCTCCTCGCCGTTGTGGGTCAGTTTCGCACTTCTGACCGTTCCCTCCCCCGCATAGTGGGTGAAGTAACCGGCTCTGTATTTCTCCTGAATCAGGAAAGGATAGGAGGCGTCGGTCACATGCTTTGTGCTGATACCCACGGGCCACTCCAGCTTTGCGGCGTAGGGGCGCAGGTCCACGATGGCGCCGCCCTGATCCATGTTGGCGCACACCCTCATATAAGGGTCGCAGTACCAGAACAGCTGCTTATCCGAACCGTACAGAATGTCTCGCCACAGCGCGCACTCAGGCTCCGTCAGCCTTCTGTGGGCGCGGAAGTAATCGGCGAACTCGGCCATGGTCATATCGTCCAGCCTGCCCTCTTTCTTCAGCTTGCCATAATACGCCATGCCGTCCTCGTAGGACTTCAGCAACAGCTCGTAAGGGGCCTCCCAGCGTCCCATCTTGTTCATCCAACCGGGACCTACGAACATCATATTGTACGCGTAGCCGTTGTTGTACTTCGCCAAATCGCGGTACTGATCGATCAGGTTGTACAGATACGGGAACTCCCAGGTCTTGGTATCATAGATCATACCGCGCAGGACGTTCTGGGGATGGGTGCCGAAGTTGGAGCCGTTGCCGTCGTAGCATGCGAGCAGATCGCGGGAAAGATGGGGGATCGCCACGATGCCGCTGTCCTCCGCCTCATTGGCCGCCGGGGCATGCACGTTCTGCCTGCTCGGGATCCACGGCGCCCACGGGCCGCCGTCCATGAAGGTGTACCAGGAGTTGTTGCAGGTGTGGTAAGCCTTGGGGCCTTCCTCCCAACACGTCGCCACGGCGCATTTCACCATGGGATATTTCTCCTTGATGTAGTTCACCAGATCCGCGTCCATATAGTAGGAACCCGTGGACTCCGGATAGCACCCAAATCTGTCATGAAACTTGCCGAACACATCGTCCACGATAGATTTCTTATCCTCCATCGAGAACATCCAGATACAGAAGTCCTTGGTCTTGTACTTCTCGCGGAACTCCTCGCAGGGAAGTCCCAGAAGAGACAGCGCGATCTCGTCGCCGTATTTCTCGTGATCCGCCTTGGCAAGCTCCACCGCCTCGTCGTTAAAAAGCGACGCGTACGTCATCTGAATCGTCGTCTTCAGTCCGTTCTTGTGCGCAATCGCCTGCTGTGTCTTAAAAATGTCCAAGGATTCCGTCAGAAGTTCCTTTCTGCCGATGTCCTCCTCTTTGCCGTGTCCGGTCACCTTCTCCGCATACTCAGGCACCATCTCCGGGCGATGGATGATGTTTACGATAAACTTATCCATGTCTGCGTGTCCTCCGTTTTCCGCTGATCGCTATTCTCCGCTTTCCGACGCGCTCCGGGCGCTGTGCCGCGCCTTTCCGCATTTTTGCCAAAATGCCGTATTTACGGTTGCGCAATCGGTTGCTCAATTTCTATCATTAGGATAGCAAACAGGGGACTGCTTGTCAATTTGGAATATTGCATAGTTTGTAAAAATACGAATTGGAGATTTTGCACAAAGGGGTCTGCGGGACACAGAGACAGCTCCTGTTTTCGACACCTTCCGGCCTTTTTTTGCATATGATAAATTGTAAACCCGGATAAAACATTGGGAAAATTCAGAGAGGAAACTATTATGAGTTGTATTTATAACCACACGCAAAACAGACTTCAGACCGCCCGCCGCCAACCTTGCGGCTGTCAGGACAAGGCCGCTTATCTGCGCGCCTTCCGCTGTATTTTAAACCGCATGATCGAGGGGATGACCACCGCTGAACTTAGCGACAGCGTCTCCCACAACTTTATTGTCCGGATGATCCCGCATCACCGGGCAGCGATCGAGATGTCCGAGAATATCCTGCGTTTCACGGACAACTGCACGATCAGCCGGATCGCCGCAGACATCATCGACGAACAGACGAAGAGCATCGCCGATATGGAGGCCGTGCTCCCCTGCTGCTCTTCTCTCACAAACACCCGCGACGTCCTGTGCAGATACCGGACACAGATCGAGCCTGTCTTCCGCACCATGTTCAGCAGAATGCAGACCGCAGGGACTGCCGGCAGTGTGGACTGCTGTTTCCTGCGTGAGATGCTGCCCCATCATGAGGGTGCAGTCGCCTTCTCAGAGATCACACTGCGCTATGACATCTGCCCCCGGCTAAAACCGATTCTCGACGCCATCATCGACTCTCAGGAACGCGGTATTCGCCGGATGCAGCAACTGCTCTGTTCGTTGAAGTGCTAAACCCGCACACAACTTGACAGGTTGGAACCGCCGTTTTATGATACTGTCAAATACCCCGCCGCCTGCGGCGGGGTCATCGGAGGTATTCATGAAAATTACGATCATAGACGGCCAGGGCGGCCGTATCGGCAAGACTGTCATAGAACAGATCAAAAAGAAACACAGTGAACTGGAGCTGTACGCCATCGGCACAAACAGCATCGCCACCTCCGCCATGCTCAAAGCGGGGGCGGATAACGGCGCCACAGGCGAAAACGCCGCCATCGTCAACGCCGCGGACTCCGACGTCATCGTGGGTCCCATCGGCATCGTGTTCGCCAACGCCCTGCTGGGGGAGATCACTCCCGCCATCGCCACTGCGGTCAGCGCAAGCGGCGCTTTCAAAATACTGATCCCCGTCAACCGCTGCAACCACTTCGTGGCGGGCTGCAGCGAGGCTCCCGTAAGCGAATATATCCGCATTGCCGTCGAGAAACTGGAATCTATGCTGTAGATTCCCGCATACACACTTCATAACCCAGCAGCGTGCGCAGCTCCACCTCCTCCCCGTCCAGCATACGCAGCAGCAGCTCGCATGCTTTCCGTCCCAACTCTTCCACATCGAACCGTATGGAAGTGATGGAGGGGAGACGGTTCTCCAGCACGGTACTGTCATAGAAAGAGGCCACCTGCATCTGCCCCGGCAGCGCGATCTGCCTGCTCTGCAGAGCGTTCAGCAGACTGCCGCAGAGAAAATCATCCATGCACACGGCACACTCCGTTCCCTGCCGCAAAAGTTCTTCCGCGATCCCTTCCACCTTGTCGGCGTCGTCAACATTCAGTATGATCCTCCCGTCCAGCTTTTCCCTGCCAAATGCGTCCAGCGCGTCCTCAAACCCCCGCAGTCTGTTGACCGTGACGACGAATCTCTCATCGCCGCCGATGAGAGCGATCTTCCGGATCCCCTGCTCCAAAAGTCTGCCTGTCAGCTCCCGGCACGCGCTGCGATGGTCATTGTCGATCTGCACCGCCCCGCCTTCGGCCGTACTGCCGATCGCCACAAAAGGGACTTCCCTCTCCCGCAGATACCTCATGGGCCTGTCATCCATCAAAGTTCTCGTGAGAATGACCCCGTCCACTTTGTGATTTGCCACCGCTCTCTCGAGCTGGGACATATCATCCTCCATGACCATGGAAAGCAGAACGTCATAGCCTGCGGAGGAGGCATAGCGGCTGATGCCCATCATGCAATTCCGGAAAAAGGACAGCTCCGCGATATTGTGATCCCCCGGCAGCGCCATACCGATATTGAACGTCTTGCTCTGCGCAAGCCCTTTGGCGATGACGTTGGGGCTATAGTGATGGCTCTCTATATAGTCCAGCACCCGCCTGCGGGTATCCTCCCCGATCCTGCCCTTGCCGGACATGGCTCTGGAGACGGTCGTCTTGGAGACGCCGAGCGCCTGCGCAATATCGCCTATTGTCAAATTCTTTTCTTCCATCATTTCCTCCGTTCGGGAACGCGCGCTCCGCGCCGTCCCGTTCCCTGTGCCGCATCTTATCCTTTACCGTGCAGGACATAATATGATATGCTGACTATGTGGCAGTGCGCAAACGATGCCGGAAGGACAGGCCCGTATGCGCAATCGGTTGACCGTTATCAGATTACCGGACAACGATGATATTTTCAATATAAAAAGTTACAGCGCGGCCTCCCGCCGCCATATCACAGAAAAAAGGAGCTCAAAACTATGAAGACAGACAGACTCCTGTTCGGGGCAGCCTACTACGACGAATATCTGCCCTATGACAGGATCGAGAAGGACATGGAACTGATGGAAAAGGCGAAGATCAACGTCATCCGCATTGCGGAATCCACCTGGAGCACCTGGGAACCGCAGGAGGGCGTCTTTGATTTTACCCATCTTAACAGGATGCTGCGCGCCTCCGCCGCCCACCGCATCTCGGTGATCGTGGGCACCCCCACCTACGCCGTTCCCACATGGCTCGCGGCCAAATGCCCTGAGATCCTCGCGGAAACGCACAACGGACCTGAGCGCTACGGCAGACGGCAAAACATGGACATCACCCACCCCGTTTATCTCAAGCATGCGGAGCTCATGATCCGCCGGCTGATGGAGGAGGTCGCGCCCTACGACCACATCATCGGTTTCCAGCTGGACAACGAGACGAAGTCTTACGACACCTGCAGTGATCGCGCGCAGAAAAAGTTTGTGGAATACCTGAAACAAAAGTTCCACGGGGACTTAGACGCCTTAAATCAGGCCTTCGGACTGGATTACTGGAGCAATCGCATAAACGCCTGGGAAGATTTTCCCGACGTGCGCGGCACAATCAACGGTTCGCTGGGCGCAGAGTACCAGAAATTTCAGCGCATGCTTGTGACGGATTTTCTGGCGTGGCAGTGCGCCATCGTGAAGGAGTACGCCCGCCCCGAACAGTTCATCACCCAGAACTTCGATTACGACTGGCGGGGCTACTCCTTCGGCCTGCAGCCGGAGGTCGACCAGTGGGCGGCGGCGAAACCGCTGACCGTGGCGGGGTTTGACATCTACCATCCCTCCGCGCAGGATCTCACAGGCAAGGAGATCTCCTTCGGCGGCGCGATCGCGCGCTCCGTCAGGCGGGACAACTACCTGATCCTGGAGACGGAGGCGCAGGGCAACCACGGGTGGCTGCCCTATCCCGGCCAGCTCCGCCTGCAGGCTTTCAGTCATCTGGCCTCCGGCTCCAACTCTGTCATGTACTGGCACTGGCACTCCATCCACAACGCCATTGAGTCCTACTGGAAAGGCATCCTGAGCCATAACCTAAAAGAGAACGCCACCTATCGGGAGGCGTGCACGATTGGCGCCGACTTCGCAAAGTACGGCAAACATCTGAAAAATTTGCGCAAAAAGGCGGACGTGGCATTTGTGCTGTCCAATGAGTCGCTGACCGGTCTGCAGTGGTTTGCCCCTCACAGAGACTTACAGTACAACGACGTCTTTCGCTGGCTCTACGACGCCTTCTACGAACTGAATATAGAGTGCGATATCCTGTCCGCAGAGGACGCCGACTTATTTGGTCAATATAAGATGCTTGTGACTCCTGCGCTCTACAGCATTTCCGACACACTTGTCGCAAGATTGCGCGACTACACAGCGGCGGGCGGCTGTCTCCTATCTACTTTTAAGACCGCTTTTTCCGATTCGAACCTGAAAATCTATGCGGACGACCAGCCTCATGGACTGACGGAGGTGTTCGGCATGACCTACGATCAATTTACCGATGCGGTCAATGTAGGGCTGAAAGATTATGCTTTTCCGCTCTCCTGTGAACAGCCCGGAGCCGCTATTTCCTCCGCCGCACCGCAAAAGGACAGCGTGCACTACTGGATGGAACTGCTCATCCCCTCCACGGCGCATGTTCTCGCCTCCTACGATCACCCGCACTGGGGAGACTACGCCGCCGTCACGGAAAACCGTTTCGGCGAAGGGCGCGCCGTCTATCTTGGCTGCCATTTCGATACCGCTCTGCTAAAGAGCCTGCTGTCCTATCTGTTGAAGAGTGCGGGCATTCCCCTTCCCGCAGAAAAATACCCCGTTGTTTTCAAACGTGGTATCAATGACTATGATAAAGAAATTACCTACTGTTTCAACTATGCAGATCAACCCGCCACGATCACTTGGCGCGGCGGGGACGCTTCGCTGCTCATGCAGGATAGAACCGTGAAAGACGGCGATTCCATCACGATTCCCGGCTGGGACTTCGTCATTGCAGAGCAGCTCTGAGTCCGCCTTCCTTTCTTATAGATCTGAAACTCTGTTCAGGGTGAAATCATCGACGGTGCCCCAGCTCTTGGCATTACACTTCATGCGTACGCCGATTGTCATGGCGCCGTCTGTCACCTTGATGTCTGAGATCGTAGGATTCTGCCAGTTCGCCCAGCCCGCAACCATGAAGGGCTCCTTGATCTCTTCTCCGTCGACTACCGCATACAACTCCATCTCGCAATCGTCGGACACATCGCCGCCCTGCGCGTACACACAGAGCCGGTATGTTCCCGGCTCCAAGTCGGTAAGCTCCTGCTCAATCGCGAACTCCATGTCAGAATCCTCCGACCAGAAATGATAGGCCATAGAACCCGTGTAGGCGTCATCCGCTTTCTCCTGAAAATCTGTGGGGTCATTCTCACCCGCGTAAGTGACCTTCCACATAGAGGTATCCGCCTCCTCAAAGCTCGGGTTCTTGACGTGATTGATCATCTTCACCTCCACATGCGCAGTGACTTCCGCGCCGTCCTCCAGCGTTCCCGTGACGTCGTAACTGCCGCCCGCGCTCGTATCGATTGCCGCGATCTGCGCCTCGTCCCATGTGACGGCCGCTTTCGTATTTGCCGAACGGTCGTTGTAGATCACATCCACTTTATCCGGCAGCGTCAGCGTACCGCCCACATCGCAGGAAGCGTACACCTCGGGGATCGAGTCGATCGCCGGCGGCGCCGTCGCGCCGTATTTTAAATATTTGAAAACGTTCAGGGACGGGAGCGGATAGCCGTCGAAATCAAACATCGCCTGATTATCCCAGGAGCAGCCTCCGTAATACAGTCCCGCATCATCAGGATCGTAGTCCGAAGCGTAGCTGCTGGCCCAGCCGCTGCCGTACTTCTCCCAGATCGGGGAATTATCCGCCGCCGCGTCTCCTACGGGGATCCATGTGCCCTCCCAGTAGAAGACGCCTATCACACCGGCCTCGTTCGCCGCCGCACAGATGTCGCGGATCATGGTTGCCTGACTCTGCACGGTGGCCGCGTAACCGTCCACCAGATCGTCCGTGCCGGCCAGACTGTTCGCCGTCCCGTCGCCGTCCTCGGACGTGTAGCAGTAAGAAGTCTCCGCGATGACGACCTTCTTGCCGTACTTCTCCTGTATGTTTCGCGCCACCGCCTGCATATTCTCGTTGGTGCCGTCCCAGAACGGATAGTAGGACAGACCGAAGATGTCGTAGTCAACGCCGAAGTTCAACAGATTTAACGCGATATTGTCAATCTTGTCGGCCTCCTCGATATTCGTGTAGTGCAGGACGATCTGAATATCCCTGCCGTATTCCTCGGAGATCTCGCGCACCGCGCGGCTGCCGGACACCAGAAGATTCATGACCGTGGGCGCAAGCGTCTCGCCCGCCATGCCGTTGTTGATCTCATTGCCGACCTGTACCATCCCCACGTCCACGCCGGCGTCCAGGATCTCCCGCAGGCTGTCCTTGGTAAAATTGTAGAGCGCGTCACACTTTTCCTGTGCGCTCATGCCTTCCCAGGCCTTCGGCGCATGCTGCCTCTTGGGATCGGCCCAGAAATCGGAATAGTGAAAGTCGATACACACCTTCATGCCATACTTGGTAGCGCGCCTGCCAAGCTCAATGGCCGTAGCCACATCATTGTTGCCGCCGCCGTAGCCGTTGCCGTTCTCGTCGTAGGGATCGTTCCACACGCGCAGACGGATGTAATTGACGCCCGACTGCGCCAGCGTCATGAAGACGTCCTGCTCTTCCCCCGCATAATTGTAGTAGGTGACGCCGCTGTTCTCCTCGGCCAGCACTGCGGAGGCGTCCATGCCGCGTATAAAATCGTCCGCTATGTCCGGAATCGGCTCCACATAGATCTCAGACTCCTCCGACGCCCCCGGAAGCGGAAACGACATGACTTCCCCGTCAGACTGCGCCTGTTCCGTCCCATCCGCCGTCTCTGTGATCGCCGTCTGCGGCCCGGCATCCGTGCCGCAGCCGCTCAGGCTGCCCAGAGCCAGACTCAGCCCCAAGCCTGCCGCCAGTAATTTTTTGTAACCCCTTCTCATAAAAGCAATCCTCCTGTTGATATAGTAGTCCGCGCAACCGATTGCGTAAATCAAAGACCCCGCAGCAAGCTGACGGGGTATCAAACTTGCAACGCAGCAAGCTGCGGGGTATTTGACCCTCGCGGCATTCGCCAAATGCTCGTGCAAGCACGGCACTTGGCTCATTGCTCGCGGGAATAAAGTCTAGCAAAAAAATCTAACTGTGTCAACGCTCGTGCGACAGGCGGTCGGCCGGACGTGCCTGCACGTCCGCAGAGTCCGTTGCCCGCGGAAAAAAACGCTTGCTAAGCCACGATACCTATGCTATAATTTGATTCGGCGGTTTGAAAAGTCAGCCGCGACACATAGGGGCATAGTTCAAAGGTAGAACAGTGGTCTCCAAAACCATCGATGTGGGTTCGATTCCTACTGCCCCTGGCCACGAAGTTAATTGAGCAACGATCATTGATCGTTGCTCAATTAACTTCGTGGGAATCGCAAGCGATTCTTGCACAGGCGGTAGGATCGATTTCAGTCCACTGCCAAAAGCCCCAAAAGGAGAGGAACTGCCCTATGAGAAAAAGAAACGCAGCCGCTGTTCTCACAGCGCTGGCGCTCGGTCTGGGACTGCTTGCAGGCTGCGGCGCCAAGACTCCGCTGCTGACTGCGGATGATTACATACTGGATTCGGAAACTGATGAGACGAGCCGCGGCGTCGCTCCCGGCGCAACGCCTGACGCTTTTCTGGCGGCCTATGGCGACTACAGTCTTTTCACATCGGTGGAGGGCGGCGATTATCAGGCGCTTGCCGACGATGAGATTCCCTTTGACTCCGTCATCACGATCGTGCTTCCCACCTTCTTCGTGGATGGAGAACCCATCGCGCCCGACGAATTCTGCCGGGAAAACGAAGTGGAAACGGCCGATCTGATCGCCTATCTCACCTCCGCCGACTATCTAAACGCACACACGGCCGAGTACCGCTATCTGACTTTTACATGGGAAAACGGCGTCGTCTCGGACATACAATCCGCGTACATGAACTACAACGAGGACGGCGCGAACTGACTGTTGTACAGATTCGCGTAGAAACCGCCCTTCGCAAGCAAAGTCTCATGGTTTCCCTGCTCGATCACATTTCCGTCTCTCATCACCAGGATCACGTCGGCCTCACGGATCGTTGACAGCCTGTGCGCCACGATAAAGCTTGTCCTGCCCTGCATCATAGTGGCAAAGGCTTTCTGGATCCTGATCTCCGTTCTTGTATCAATCGAGGAAGTCGCCTCGTCCAAGATCAGCATAGGCGGCAGACAGAGCATCACCCTTGCAATACACAGGAGCTGTTTCTGCCCCTGCGAGAGATTGCCGCCGTCCTCTCCGATCACCGTGTCATACCCCTTAGGCATTCTCTTGATAAAGCTGTGCGCATGGGATAACTTCGCCGCGGCTATGATCTCCTCCTCGGCAGCCTCCGGCTTTCCCATCGCGATATTTTCCCGGATCGTCCCCGCTTTCAGCCACGTCTCCTGCAGCACCATGCCGTAGCTCAAGCGCAGGCTGTTTCTCGTCACATCCCGTATATCCGCGCCGTCCACGCATATTTTCCCCGATTGCGCGTCATAGAAACGCATCAGCAGATTGATCACCGTCGTCTTGCCACAGCCCGTAGGACCGACGATAGCCACTCGCTGTCCCGCCTGCACCGACAGATTGAAGTCCGTGATCAGCTTTCTGTCGGGCACATAGGAAAAATTCACATGCTCAAGCTCCACTCTGCCGTCCACATCCGTCAATACGGCGGCGTCCGCCGCATCGGGAATCTGCGGTTCCTCCTCGATCAGCGCAAAGATCCTGGCCGCACAGGCGATCGCGTTCTGCAGCTCCGTCACCACGCCCGATATCTCGTTAAAGGGTTTCGTGTACTGATTGGCGTAAGTGAGAAAACAGGACAGCTGCCCCACGCTGATGCCGCCGCGTATCGCGTAGACCGCGCCCGTGACCGCCACGCCCGCGTACACCAGATTGTTGACAAAGCGCGTGGCCGGATTGGTGATGGAGGAGTAGAAGATCGCTTTCAGCGAGCAGTCCGCCAATCTGGCATTGATCTCGTCGAACTTTTTCATGGCCTCGTCCTCATGAGAAAAAGCCTGCACCACCTTTTGGTTCCCGATCATCTCCTCGATCAGCGCAGTCTGCTCCCCTCTCGTCCCCGACTGCAGCCGAAACATCCGATAAGTCTTCTTCGCGATGAAGGACGCCACCAAAAAGGACAGCGGCGTGATCAGCACCACGACGCCCGTGATCCACACATTGACGCTGAGCATGAACCCAAGGGTTCCGAGAATGGTGATCACCCCCGTAAAAAACTGCGTAAATCCCATCAGCAGACCGTCCGAAAACTGATCCACGTCGGCGATCACGCGGCTCACCACCTCGCCGTGGGAATGTTCGTCAATATATTTTAACGGCAGAATCTCAATCTTGCGAAAAGCCTCGTTCCTGACGTCCTGCACAATGCGGTACGCCATCTTATTGTTGCACACGCTCATGATCCACTGCGCCGCCGCCGTCAGCGCTATGGCGATCCCCATTTTTCTGAGGATCCGAAAAACGCCCGGGAAATCCACCATTCCCCTGTCGATGATCAAGTCTATGACCCGCCCGGTCAATACGGGCAGATACAGCGTCAGCGTCACTGTGAGCGCCGCCATCAGAACGGACAGGACGAGATATATCCGATATTTTTTGATATACTGCAAAACCTTCAGAACAGTCTCCTTCTGCCCGCCCCGGTTCTCCTGCCTCATGACGCCGTCCCTCCTTCCGTCTTAGGATACTGCGAGTAATAGATCTCCTGATATACGCCGCACCGCGCCAGCAGCTCGTCGTGTGTGCCAATATCCACCGCCTCGCCGTCGTCCAGCACAATGATCTGATCCGCGAAACGGATAGAGGCCGTCCGCTGCGACACGATGAACACTGTCCTATCGCCCTCCATGCCGTGAATTGCCCGCCGCAGCGCAGCGTCCGTGGCATAGTCTAACGCCGAAGTGCTGTCGTCCATGATCAAAATTTCGGGATCCCCCACCAGCGCCCGCGCTATCGTCAGACGCTGTCTCTGCCCGCCCGACAGATTCTTGCCGTCCTGGGTAATGGCAAAATCAAGTTTGCCCGGTTTCTGCTCCACAAACTCCCCGGCCTGCGCCGTCTTGATCGCCCGCCACAGTTCTTCGTCCGTGGCGTCCTTCCTGCCCCAGCGCAGATTCTCGCGAATCGTCCCCTGAAAAAGCACCGCTCTCTGCGGCACGACACGCACCTTCTCCCGCAATTCCTCCTTCCCGTACTCGCGAACGTCCCTGCCGTCAATCCTGACACTGCCGACGGTCGCGTCATAAAAGCGCGGGATCAGGTTGACCAGAGAAGTCTTGCCGGAACCTGTGCCGCCGATAATCCCCACCGTCTGCCCTCTTTTTACACGAAAATCTATGTTCGTGAGAGTTTCCCCGCCGGCGCCCGCATAGGTCAGCCCAACGTGGTCGAACTCCAAAATGTACGGCTGTCCCGTTTCGCCTTCCGACTGCGCGCCGCCATCCCCGGCGAAAGGGCTCCCGCTCTGTCCGGCCGTCTGCTCTGCGGGACTCTCACGCCACACCATACCCGACCGGATCTCGAACACGGCCTGAATGCGGTTTGCGCAGGCCAGCGCCTTGGTGATCGTGATGATCAGGTTTGCCAGTTTCACCAGCTCTACGAGGATCTGTGACATATAGTTGACCAGCGCAACCACCTGCCCCTGTGTGATGGTCCCCTCATCCACACGCACCGCTCCCGTGTAGAGCAGCACCATCGTCGCCACATTCACGATAATGTATGTGACCGGGTTAGTCAATGCAGATAATTTCCCCACGAAAAGCTGCATGTGTGCAAGCGCGGCAGTTTTCTCCTCAAATGCCCCGATCTCTTCCCGCTCCTTGTTAAACGCCCGTATGACGCGCGCCCCCGTCAGATTCTCTCTCGTGGCGCTAAGCACGCTGTCCAGACCGCTCTGCACCTTTTTGTACAAAGGCATCGTGAGCATCATAATGCCAAAAACAACGACGGACAACAGCGGAATCGTCACCACGAAAATGAGCGCCGCGCGCACGTCGATGGTAAACGCCATGACCATCGCCCCGAAGACGATAAAAGGCGAGCGCAGGAAAAGCCGCAGCACCATATTGACGCCGTTCTGCGCCTGATTGACATCCGCCGTCATGCGGGTGATCATAGTGGAGGTCCCCAGCGTATCGATCTCCGTGTAGGACAACCCCTGCAAATGCTCAAACAGCGCATGCTTTAACTCCGTTGCAAACCCCACCGCCGCTTTCGCCGCATAATATTGCGCCGTAATGGAACAGCCCAGCCCGATCACTCCCAGCGCCACGAGCAGCCCGCCCATGCGCAGCGCAAAGCCCGTGTCGGCTCCCCCGATGCCCTTGTCGATGATCGCCGCCATGACGAGAGGCACAAACAACTCAAAACATGCCTCCAGCATTTTAAAAAGCGGTGCAAGCACCGTCTCCTTCTTATAATGTTTTAAATATACCAGCAGTTTTCGCATCGTCCTGCAATCCTCTCCACGATTTGTGCCACCCGCGCTGACAGAACACACCCCCGCACATCGAAACAGCAGCCAAGGTATTCCCCAACTGCTGTCTTAAGTCTTCCTCTATACCATACAGCCGCCCATCCAACATGTATGCCTATCTGTACTCATCCGTAAGCGCTGCGATCTCTGTGCTGATGCTCTCCACCTGTTTCGACGGCCTGTAGTCTGTCTCCGGATACAACATCTCGTGCAATTCAACAACATTCTCCTCCAGATCGTCAGGGATCACACAGCTGCCCTTGCTGCCCACGTTTGCTCCCGTCCTGCTGCCCTCGAAGGGAAACCCGTCGCTGGCAACCACATCATAGCCGGCCACACTGCCCAGCACGCTCAAAATATCGTTGACTCCAAGAGAGGTCTGCACCTCAGGCAGAATGGCGTTGACCATCTCGGTCAAATCGCTCACCGACGCATATTTTGCCTTGTCCATCATGGCGGTCAGCACATCTCTCTGCCGCTGTGCGCGTCTGAAGTCATCTCCTTTGGTGTAGCGGATCCTGCAATACGCCGTAGCCTGCAGACCGTTCAAAAGCTGCCTGCCGCTGTGCTCCACCGGTATGTAGTCTAACCCCAACTCCTCAGCCATAGTCATCTGGTAGTTGTTCAGGTGGGTGATCTCCGTCTCTGTGACGTCCATCTCGATCCCGCCCAGCGCGTCCACCGAATCGATCAGCCCGCCGAAACCAACCGTGATATAATCGGTGATATCCAGATCCAGATTCATGTTCAGCATGTTGATCGCCTGCTCCGGACCGCCGTTGGCATACGCGGCGTTGCACTTGTTGTAGGAATCGTTGCCCAGATTCAAAAACGTATCGCGGAAGACTGAGACAAGCTTGATCTCCTGCGTATCCATATTGATGCTGGCAATGATGATAGAATCGCTCCGCGTTCCCTTGCCCAGCTCGCCGTCTGTCGCATCCACGCCAAAAAGAGCGATATTGCGATACCCCTTGGCCTCCTCGCTCTTATCCGTCTCTATGCTCTCTGCAACTTCTTCATTGATGGTGATCTTCTCTTCGTCAATGGCCTTGCGCTCTACCTCCCCGGTAGCCGTGACCACCACGTACAAAATGCCGATCGCCAGAACCAGAATAAATATCTCTAAGATCAAAAGTGGAACATTCTTGACAAATCTGTGTTTTTTGCCGTTGTCCAACGGCTCCTGCGGTTCCTGTGCCTGCTTGTCCATAAAAACTCCTTTTTGCATCACAGTAAATGCATTTTATCTCAATAAATTTATTATGATTCTACCACACAGAGCGCTTTTTGAACATACATAAAGGGTATCTTTTAACATTTTGTTAAAAATTGTCATATTCTCGTTACAAATTATCTATCGCATCCTGCACCGTCCTGACTCCGATCACCCGGATCCCTTGGATCGGCCGCAGCTTACTTCGGTTGACCTCGGGCAGGATGCAGGTCGTAAAGCCCAGTTTCGCCGCCTCAGCCACCCGCTGCTCCGCCATGGACACGCCCCGCACCTCCCCGCTCAGACCGATCTCCCCGAAAGCGATCGTCTTGTCGTCTATCGCTCTGTTCTTAAAACTGGATACGATGGCCATGGCGATCCCCAGATCGATGGCAGGCTCTGCCACCCGCATACCGCCCGCCAGATTCACATAGGCGTCGCAGTCGGACATCTGCAGACCAAGCCTTTTCTCCAGCACCGCCATCAGCAGATTCACTCTGTTAAAATCCGTGCCGATGGCCTGCCTTCTCGGGATACCGAAACTGCTGCGGCACACCAGCGCCTGGATCTCCAGAAGGATCGGCCTCGTCCCCTCCATGGAACAGGACACGATGGAGCCGCTGGCTCCCTCGGGCTTGCCGTTCAGCATAAACTCGGAGGGATTGGGCACTTCCACCAACCCTTCCTCCTTCATCTCGAATACGCCGATCTCATTGGTGGAGCCGAAACGGTTCTTCACGCCGCGCAGGATGCGGTAGGAGGCATGTCTGTCTCCCTCAAAATACAGCACAGTGTCCACCATATGCTCTAACACCCGGGGCCCCGCCACGGTCCCCTCCTTGGTGACATGGCCTACAATGAACACAGAGACGTTCAACCCCTTCGCAAGCTGCAGGAAAAGGTTCGTCGACTCCCGCACCTGAGATACGCTGCCGGGCGCGGAAGAAATATTTTCATGATACATGGTCTGGATGGAGTCGATGATGGTGACGTCCGGCATCACGTTTCGGATCGTCTCTTCCACGATCTCCAGGCTCGTCTCGCACAGAAGGAGCAGCCGGTCCGAAAATTCACCCAGCCTGTTGGCCCGGATCTTGATCTGGCGCAGGGATTCCTCCCCGGATATGTACAGCACCTTCCTGCCGTCCGCCGCCATATGCCTGCACACCTGCAGCAGAAGGGTGGACTTGCCGATGCCGGGATCGCCGCCCACCAACGTCAAAGAGCCGGGCACAATGCCGCCGCCCAGCACTCTGTCAAGCTCCGCCATATGGGTCAGCATGCGCTCCTCTTCCCGCACGCTCACTTCCGACAGATTGGAGGGTCTCGCCGCCGTGTGCGCCCTTCTTCCCGCTGCGCCGGAACCGCCGCCGTTTCCGGTCACGACCCGCTCCTCCACCATCGTATTCCACTCTCTGCAGCCGGGGCACTGCCCCATCCACTTGGCGGACTCATACCCGCAGTTTTGGCAGAAAAAAACTGTCCCCGTCTTACTCTTAGCCATTCTTTACGATCTTGACAGCGATCTCACCCGCGCCCTCCAACTCGATACTGAGGCTCAGTTTCCCGCTTAAGTTCGTCTTCATCGTGCCGATATTCTCATTTCCCACGCTGACGCTGTACTCGGTATCTTCCTTGAGTCCTACGGTGATCTGCGCATCCTCGGCCGCCTCCACCTGAAACGTCACCCCGTCCTCCGTCTCGAGAAAATCCGTCACACTCGTCCCGGGCTGAGACTCGTAGGCAAACATGCCGTTTTTTTCCAACTTGGTCAGCTCCTTGAAGGTCTTCACCTTATACAGATCCCCGCCGTGCTCATAATCCTCAACCTTCGCCTTCGCATCCAGCCTGTAATTGCCAAAGCTGATTGTTCCGTTTTCTTCGGTTCGCAGCAATTCTTCTACTACAGCCATTGTGTTATCCTCCTAAAGTTATCGCTTTTACTTATCGTCGTGTACGGTAAATACAATTTTTTTGTTCCTGAGTCCGGCAGACACTTTGTCTCCGCGCTTGACATCGCCGCGCAGGATCTCCTCCGCCAGAGCGTCTTCGATCTCCGACTGGATCGCCCTCTTCAGAGGACGCGCTCCCATCTTTTCATCCATATGCTTTTCGATCAGCCGGTCTTTGACGGAGGCGTTGATCGTCAGGTCGATCTCCATCTGCTCCTTGCAGCGTTTTGTCAGATTCTTCGACAGCAAGTTGACGATCTTCTTCATATCGTCCCTGCCCAGCGGATGGAAGACCATGATCTCGTCGATTCGGTTGATAAACTCCGGCTTAAAGAGTTTTTTGACCTCCTCCATCACGCCCGCCTTCATCTTGTCATAGTCCTGCTCTCTTGTCGTCTCCGCGCCGAAACCGAGATTCTTGGGATCCACGATCCGCTGTGCCCCCGCATTGGAAGTCATGATCAGAATGGTATTCTTGAAACTGACTTTTCTGCCCTTGGAATCGGTGATATGTCCGTCGTCCAGCACCTGTAAGAGCACGTTGAAGACGTCCGGATGGGCCTTCTCGATCTCGTCAAAGAGCACCACGGAATAGGGATTCCTGCGCACCTTCTCCGAGAGCTGGCCTCCCTCTTCAAATCCCACATAACCCGGAGGCGATCCGATCATCTTCGACACGGAGTGTCCTTCCATATACTCCGACATATCCACGCGGATCAGGGCGTTCTCCGATCCGAACATCGCCTCCGCCAGCGCCTTGCTCAGTTCCGTCTTTCCCACGCCGGTAGGTCCGAGAAATAAGAAGGAGCCGATGGGACGGTTGGGATCCTGCAATCCAACTCTTCCCCGGCGCATCGCCTTGGCCACGGCGCTGACCGCCTCCTCCTGACCGATCACGCGCTTATGCAGAATGGATTCCAACTTCAGCAGCCGCTCGCTCTCCTTCTCCGCCAGCTTTTTGACGGGAATCTTCGTCCAGAGCGCCACCACCTCGGCGATCTCGTTCTCGCCCACCACATAGTTGCGCATCTCCTCTTCCTTTTCCATGCGCCTGATCAGACGATCGTACTTGCGAATACACTCGCTTTGTTTTTTCTTTAGCTCCGCCGCCTGCGTAAAAGCTTCCATGCGAATGGAGCGCTCGATCTGCAGATCGATCTTCTTGATCTCGTCCGACAGTTCTCGCAGCTTATCCGGCTGCCCCGCCTCTTTTAGGCGCACCGCTGCGGCCGCCTCGTCGATCAGGTCGATGGCCTTGTCAGGCAGATTTCTGTCATTGATATATCGGTTGGAAAGAGCCACCGCCGCACTGATCGCCTCCGGCGTGATCGTGACACGATGGTGCTCCTCGTACTTGTACGCAATGCCGCGAAGAATATCCTCCGCCTCCTCCACGGTAGGCTCCTCCACCGTCACCGGCTGGAAACGCCGCTCCAGGGCCGCATCTTTCTCCACATATTTGCGATACTCCGCAATCGTCGTCGCGCCGATCAACTGGATCTCGCCTCTTGCAAGAGAGGGCTTCAGAATGTTGGACGCATCGATGGCGCCCTCCGCGCCGCCCGCGCCGATGATCGTGTGCATCTCATCCAAAAAGAGAACCACATTGCCGTCCTCGATCACTTCCCTGATAACCTTCTTGATCCTCTCCTCGAACTCACCTCTGTACTTGCTGCCCGCCACCATGCCGGATAAGTCCAGCGTCAGCACGCGCTTGTTCTGCACTGTGAAAGGCACGTCCCCTGCGACGATCCTGGAGGCAAGTCCCTCCACAACGGCTGTTTTGCCCACGCCCGGTTCTCCGATCAGGCATGGATTGTTCTTCGTTCTGCGGCTCAGGATCTGGATCACTCTGGCGATCTCCTCCTGTCTGCCGATGACCGGATCCAGTTTTCCCTCTCTGGCCAGCGCCGTCAGATCGCGGCTGTACTGATCCAGTGTGGATGTGCCGCCTTTTTTGCGCCCCTGCTTTTTCCCCAGATCTTCCTTATACAGACCGCCGTCCTCTCCCATCGCCACCAGAACGTCCACATACAGTTTCTGTATAGACACGCCCATCGTGTTGAGCAGTCTGACGGCAACGTTCTCTCCTTCCTTCAGCATGGCCAACAGAATATGCTCCGTCCCTGTCTTGTCGCTGTGAAAACGCTCCGCCTGTCTGTGCGCCTCGTCCAAGATCCCCTGGGCGCGCGGTGAATAACCGTCATGCTCCGCGAGCAGGACGGAACTCTCGGGAGGCGCGATCAGATCTTTGATCATCTCCTTGAGCTGCACCACGTCCACACCGTTGTTCTGCAGAACGGTTGCCGCTACGCCGGTATTCTCTCTGAGCAGGCCCAGCAGAATGTGCTCGCTGCCCACATAGCTCTGCCGCAGACTTCTCGCCGCACGCTCGGCAAGCAGCAGCGCTGCCTTCGCTTTATCCGTAAATTGTGGCTGCATCAATCATTCATTCCTTTCCCGTAATCTTCATAGATCTCATCAATAAGAGCATGCACTTCTTCCCTGGAAATATTCTTGCAGCTCGCCTTCGCAAGCGTTACCTGCAGTTCTTTTCGCACATCGTTTAGCGCCTGCATTTTGTCAGCGTCAATCGCGATCGTCGCACCCTTTCTGCGGTCTACCTTGACGTACCCTTCCTGTTTTAAAACTGTGTACGCCTTGTTGACCGTGTGCATATTGATGCCGATGTTTTCCGCAAGCTGCCGCACGGAGGGGAGCATATCGCCCTCTCTGAACCGCTCGGTGGCGATCCCCAGAATGATCTGGTTGCGCAGCTGCATGTAGATCGCCTCATCACTGTTAAAATCTATCTCGATATACATTCTTATTCCAACCCGTCATTCCCTGAGCGCGGCTTTACAGGTTCTTGTCGTCCATGTTCAGGAATTCAAACTCAAACTCGTCGTCGTCCAGAAGGAAATTCTTCGTCTTTCGCTTGGGGGTCTCGGTCTTGCCCGGCGCGTTTTCCATTTCCTCCTCAGAGCGTTTCCTGCGCGGCGCTGGTTTCTCCTCCTCCTGCGCACGCCTTCTGCGGGGCGCGGGCTCCTCGTCCTCCTGCGCGCGTCTCCTGCGGGGGGCCGGTTCTTCCTCCTCTCTTGCGCGCCTCCTGCGGGGTTCAGACTCTTCCTCCTCCTGCGCGCGCCTCCTGCGGGGCGCAGGTTCTTCCTCCTCTTCCTCTTCCTCCTCGTCGTCGTCCTCATAATCCTCATAGTACGCGTCGCGCAGCTTGAGCGCCATGATGACTACCGCGACGATCAGGAGCACGAGGAGAACGATCAGCACAACGATCGCAATGCGCTGTCTCACAAGATTCTTCGCGTCCGCCTTATCCGCCTCGCTCCGCTCTTTCGTAGCCTTCATAAGCTCCGACAGCAGATATTTATCAGACTGGCCCGTACCGCTCGTATGATCGTACAGATACCACACATAGGAGCCATCCTCCGACTGCTCGTAAGTGAGCTCATAATCGTTGTTGACAGGTTCCTCCGGCTCCGGTTCCGGCGTCTCCTCCGGCGCAGGCTGTTCCTCCTCAGGCACAGGCACCATATCGCCCATCGACAGCAGATCGGAGCGGATATATCCCGTCTTCTGCGCGCCGTCGGCTCCCGTAAAAGTAACGTAATACCATGTTTTGCCGTCGCCGTCGCTCCCCGCCGACTGCCCGCTGATAACGACCTGCGCGCCCTGCGTCAGTTTCTCCACCAGCGCCTCGTGCGCTGAAGGCGCCGTGCGGACATTGATGGAGGCGGCGGAAACTGTGGCGTACTGCGCGTCCATGACAGTCTCCGGATCGATGGAGGCGCCGGAGGCCGTCGACTGCGGCTGTACCTCCGCCTGCCCTTCTCCGTCCTGTCCGTTGTCCGTATTCGATGCCGCAGACGACGCGCCGCTGTCGCCGCCTTCCTTTTCAACGATGTCGGAACGCATATACCCCTTCTGTTCCCCGTCAACATACACCTCGTACCAGATCGTCCCCGAGGAATCCTTCACCTCGTCGGTGATGGTGACCGTGGCGCCCTGCACGGCGCTGCCGACGACCTCGCTGCCCGTGTCCGCCTTCGCCCGTATGACGGCCGATCCCACCGTGACCTTGCCCGTTGTGTCCGCCAGACTGACAAAGGATCCGCTCCACAGCGCATACAAAGCCCCTGCGGCAAACAGCCCTAAAAGATGATATTTTCCTGCCATTGCGCGCCCCTTCTTCCGTACCATATTCTCTCTCCCTCTTGTGATCCTTCCTACCAGTCTTTTGTAAAACGCTTTGCGCCTTCCTCGCTTTTGGGAATCTTCGTACTGAATCCTGACATATTGGAATGCGGCTTGTGCGCTCTCGCCTCGTCTTCCAGTTCTCTGTGGTATTTCACCTCGCATGCCTTGCACAATCTGCCATAACGGATGCTGGCCCCGCAGGACTCACACTTTAAGAACGCGTGAGAGTTGGGAGCGATCTCCAGTCTCTGATCCTTGAGCATCTGACGGATCGCCTTCTGGGAAACGCCCGTCCCCGCGGACACCTGGGCAGATGTCGCGCCCGGATGCGTCTCGATATAATTCCTGCACTTGCCATAATCGTCATACTCCAGATGTCCGCAGTCCTCGCACTTATACTCGCCTACCCCCTTAAAGACCATGACGCCCTGACACTTTTCACAAAAGGTAGGCATATTCAAATGGCTGATGTCCAGCAGCTCCCTACGGAACTTTATCTGTTTTTCTTCCCTGTCAACGTTGCCCATACTCGGCCTCCTTCTAATCGCGGCTATCCCTCTTACTTTGTATCATACTTTCCCATTATATATAGTATCCGGCATCCCTGCGCTCCGGTTTTATGCCTCGTCAATGGCCTTGCCAATATCGTGCCGCATATATTTGTTTTCAAAGCTGATCCACTCTGCGGCTTTGTAGGCATTGGCCCGCGCCTCCTTCAGATCCGCGCCCTTCGCCGTGACGCCCAGCACCCGGCCGCCGTTGGTGACCACGCCCTGTTCAGTCTGTCTCGTCCCGGCGTGGAAACAATAATAGCCGTCCGCCCCGTCAAAACGCTCCAGCCCGCTGATCGGATAGCCCTTCTCATAGGAGACAGGATACCCTTTCGACGCCAGAACCACACAGACCGCCGCATTGTCCTCAAACTGCAGATCGATCCGGTCCAGCGTACCGTTGATACAGGCCTCCATCACATCGATGATGTCGTTTTTCATGCGGGGCAGCACCACCTGCGCCTCCGGATCGCCAAACCGCGCGTTGTACTCCAACACCCGGGGACCGTCCTGCGTCAGCATCAGCCCGAAGAAAATAACGCCCTTGAAGGGCCTTCCCTCCGCCGCCATGGCGTCCACCGTGGCCTGATAGATATACTTATGGCAGAATGCATCCACCTCTTCCGTATAGAACGGGCTGGGCGAAAAAGTTCCCATACCGCCCGTATTCAGTCCTTGATCGCCGTCCATGGCCCGCTTGTGGTCCTGTGCGGAGGACATGATCCTGATCGTCTTACCGTCCACAAAGGAGAGCACCGACACTTCCCGGCCTGTCATAAACTCCTCAATGACCATGCGATTGCCGGCCTCACCGAACTTTTTGTCCTGCATGATCGTTCTGACGCCTTCTCTGGCCTCCTCCGGATTCTGACAGATCAATACGCCTTTGCCGAGCGCCAATCCGTCCGCCTTCAGCACCACGGGCATCTTCGCATGCTCCAGATAGGCGAGCGCCGCCTCGGGATCGTCGAAATTTTCATACGCCGCCGTGGGGATGTGATACTTTTTCATCAAATCTTTGGAAAAGGCCTTGCTGCCCTCCAGGATCGCCGCGTTCTTCCGCGGCCCGAAAACACGCAGTCCCGCCGCCTCCATCACATCCACCACGCCGCCCACCAGCGGGTCGTCCATGCCGACGATGACCAGATCGATCTCTTTGTCCACGGCAAAAGCCGTCAGTTTCTCAAATTCCATGGCGCCGATCGGCACGCACTCTGCGATCCGGCCGATCCCCGCGTTGCCCGGCGCACAGTAGATTTTGTCCGCTCTCGGGCTCTTCGCCACGCTCTGCGCGATGGCATGTTCCCTTCCGCCGCCGCCTACAATCAATATTTTCATCCGTATGATCCCTTCCCTTTCCTCATCTGCGGCTCACTCCGCAATCATCACATGCCCGTCCTCCACCGACACCTTACCGTCCGCGATCAGGGCAATACTCTTTGGCAAAATAATCCATTCCGCCTCCTCCATAACGCGCCTCTGCAAGACCTCCGGCGTATCATCCTGCCTGACTGCCACAGATTTCTGCATGATGATCGGACCCGTGTCCGTCCCCTCGTCCACAAAGTGCACGGTGGCCCCGGTCACCTTCACGCCCCGCCTGAGCGCCGCCTCATGCACTTTCAGTCCATAGTACCCCGTTCCGCAGAAGGACGGGATCAGGGAAGGGTGAATATTGATGATCCTGTTCTCATACTTCGCGATCAGCGCAGACGGAATCACCACCAGAAATCCCGCCAGCACAATGAGATCGGGAGCGGCCTCGTCCACCGCCCCAAGGAACGCCTCGTTGAACAGTTCTCTGTTCTCATAATCGCGGGGAGAGACGCACACCGCGTCGATACCCGCCTGTGCCGCGCGTTTCAGCGCGTAGGCATTTCTGTTGTTGCTGATGACCCTGACGATCTCTACATTCGCGATCGTTCCCTGTTTCACGCCGTCGATGATCGCCTGCAGATTTGTGCCGCCGCCGGACACACAAACCGCTACTCTGAGCATTCTCTTCCTCCCCGTTCCGTATGGCCCTGTCCCGTGACGCTAGCGCACGACGGCCTCCCTGTTCCCGGCCACGATCTCGCCCACCGCATAGGCTTTCTCGCCTGCATCCTGCAGGGCGGCGATCGTCCTCTCTGCATCCGCCGCGTCCACCGCCAGCACCATGCCGAGCCCCATATTGTAGGTGTTATACATCATCTTCTCTTCCAGATTGCCCTTCTTCTTCAGCAGCCCGAAGATGGGGGGAATCGGATAACTGTCTTTCTGTACGACCGCCATCACCCCTTCGGGGAGCATTCTCGGGATATTCTCATAGAAACCGCCTCCCGTGATGTGACTGCACCCCTTGACTCGCACGCCCGCCTTGCGGACAGCCTTGAGCGCCTTTACATAGATTCTGGTGGGAGTGAGCAGCGTCTCGCCAAGCGTCGCCCCCAGCTCCTCATAATAGGTGTCCAGACTCGCCTTCGTCATCTCGAACACCTTGCGCACCAGAGAAAAACCGTTGCTGTGCACCCCCGACGATGCAATGCCGATCAGCCTGTCTCCCGGCCTGATCTGCTCGCCCGTGATCAGATCTTTGCGGTCTGCGACACCCACGGCAAACCCGGCAAGGTCGTACTCCTCCTCCGGCATCAAGCCCGGATGCTCCGCCGTCTCCCCGCCGATCAGCGCCGCCCCGGCCTGCCTGCATCCCTCCGCCACCCCAGAGACGATGGCCGCGATCTTCTCCGGATAGTTTTTGCCACAGGCTATGTAATCTAAGAAAAACAGCGGTTCCCCTCCCGCGCATGCCACGTCGTTGACGCACATAGCCACACAGTCGATCCCCACCGTATCGTGTTTATCCATCAGAAACGCAAGCTTGATCTTCGTACCGACGCCATCCGTGCCGGACAGAAGGATCGGATCGTCCATCTCCTTGATCTTCGCCAGGGAAAAGGCTCCCGAAAATCCCCCCAGTCCGCCCAACACTTCCGGCCGCATGGTCCCCTTTACATGGCTCTTCATCAGCTCTACCGAACGATAGCCCGCCTCAATATCAACGCCCGCTGTCTTGTAATCCATGTCCTACCTCCAAGTGTCTTTCTCTCAATTTGCCAAATAATTTCTGTATCCGACTTCCTGCAGCTTTGCGTCTTTCCTCTGCACGCTCTCCTTCAGGCTCTGCGTGTAGTCCTTCAATCTCTGCAGCAGCGCCGGATCCGATGTGGCAAGGATCTTCGCCGCCAAAATGCCTGCGTTCTGTCCGCCGCCGATGGCCACTGTCGCCACCGGAACGCCGGAAGGCATCTGCACGATAGAGTACAGGGAGTCTACGCCGCCCAGATCGGAAGTCTTCATCGGAATGCCGATCACCGGCATCGGAAAGATCGCCGCGCACATGCCCGGCAGATGCGCCGCCTTGCCCGCGCCCGCAATAATCACCTTAAAACCTTTGCTCTCGGCGTTCTTCGCATACTCGAAAAACACATCGGGTTCCCTGTGCGCCGAGATGATTGTCATCTCGTAGGAAATCCCGAGATCCTCCAGAATATCCGCCGCTTTCGCCATAACAGGCATATCGGAATCGCTGCCCATCACAATGCCAACCTGTGCCATCTGTCTGTCCTCCTAATATCTAAAGAATGAATCCCTCCGCAGATTTTCCCCGCATATTCCGTCAGAATTGTCCGCCGCACCACAACATCTTGTGGCAGCGCAGAGCAATACCCATAATCAGTGTACTAAATTTTCAGACAATACGCAACTATCTTTTCCATGATTATCATCCCGTTGGCGTACCTCAACGCAAATCCCCGAACGCCTTATTCAACTCCCCGCACCCGTCCAGCACAAATTGACCGTTTTGGATAATAAAAATCTGCTCACCCGCCTCGGTCAACACAGAGATCTCCCCCAATTCGTCATAGGGGATCGTAATGTCCGTGTGGCACTGGAAATATGCCTTGTTGACATCCGTGTCACGCAAAAGTGACACCTCGTTATCTTTCGCGATGATCTCTTTGCCGTCAGGGTTGTAGACCCGCACATTCTCCGCATGAGAGTAACATGTGTCCCCCACCGCAAAGTGCGGCCCCGTCTTTTCCGCGATCAGAATCGGCATCTTATCCTCAATTCCGTACCTGCGTGCCGCGACATAGGCGGTCGTGTTCGTGCCGACGGCGAATTCTCCGATTGGCAGCGTATCGTGATGAAAGAGTACATTGTCCCTGATGTACTTGCGGTTCTCTTCCTCCTCCGAAAAGTTCGCGCAGCCGTAATCCGCAACCATGCCGTCCTTAAATTCCATCCACAGATCTTTGTACTCCAGTCCGTTTAAGAATACTCTGGTCACATGCAGGATCCCTCCGGTCCCCCGAAGGACAGGCGATGTGAACACCTCTCCCACAGGAATATTCACGTCCGCCACGCAGTTTTCAAAGTTTGTTTCTTTCGCCGGATCGTGCAGCGCATGCAGCTGAATCCTCATATCCGTCCTGTTTGCACCGCATCCTTTGACTCGTACAGTCATTCCCATGTCCAGCGCGTCAATGAGTTTCTGTTGGATGCCTTGGTACAGCTTATAATCAAGGGTATTGATGCGCACGATGTCATCGAAGATCTCCTCGTAGCGCGCGCCAATGTCCGGTATCGGAAACGCGATGATCGTAAAGCTGCGCTCCTCGCCGGGGATATACTCGTTCTGCATGGCGCCTGCCTTGGCCGCATACTCCACAGACAGTTTCTGCTGCCTGTCGCTCAGCCTGCAGGCAGTCTTCTTCGTCTCAGGCACGAACGGTTTCTCCCCGAAGATCTCCACCACCGCAGGACCGCCGAACACCGCCGCCTCCGCCTTGTACCGCTCATAAGCGCCGCGCATGCATTCCAGCTTGCGCTCCGTCATCAGTTTATCCAGCACAAGCGCCTGATCTTCCCTGTGGTCGTAATCGAACTGCTTATTCGGGTTCGCCCCGAAAAATCCGTTCTTGTCGACGGTTCTCCCCTGAAAGATATTGGCCCCGGCACGGTAGATCGTCGGTTTCAAACCCATGCGGTCAAAATTATCGACCGACCGCCGGATCATGCGCTCAAAGCCCAATGCATAGCGAATATTCACCGTTTTCTTGACAGAAATATCCTTGTTGCCGACCTCAAAACCGATGCGGTAGCCCTCCGTGTAGGTGTCCGCCATCAGTTTGATCTCATCCTCGGACAGCTCGTTCAGATGGCGGGCCGTCCTGAGTTCATTGTCCGTGACATACTCTCCGTAGTAGTATAGATAGCGCAGGTCTGTCAGATCGCTCTCCATAACGATCCGGACGGCAAAATCCCTGTCCGGACACAAAAGCTGCGCCGTCCGCTCCATAGATTCCGGCTCATAGTAATCGCTCACATACCAGTATAAAATCTGTCGTATCGTCTCCGGCCGGGGTTCTGCCCTCTCCGCGCCGGACTCCGCCCCGGCGCCGTCTCCCTCTCCGCTCTCCTGCGCCGCGCACACGAAGGCCTGATAGATCTCCAAGAGCAGTTCCATGCGGATCACCATTCCCAGACGATTCTGTTCAAAGGCCGCCGGAATCATCCCCCTAAGCTCCGCGCACAGAAAGGCAAGCATTTGCCCGATGGGCTCGCCCAGACGATCTGCGGCGTAATCGGGGTTCCCGTAACTTCGCCCATATTTATCCGGCAGAATATCCGCATAGAGTTCTCTGTTGAGATCCTGCAATTCCTCCAACGTCATCCGGCGCAGAGTCCCGCTCTCCACCATATGCCACGCCTTATTCACAAGCAGGACGAACGCCGCCATATCCCGGAAATACGCCTGTACTTTTTCCGGGCAGATCGATTCCTCCTGTATCTCCCCGATCCGCGCCAGCGCCAGCTCGTACCGCTCCTTCACAGGATCGTTTTTGTCCTCCTCGGACAGATAACTGTCTTCCATGCTCTCAAGACCCCTTCTCAAATTTTATATCCCGATCCCTACCGACCGCCGCAAAAGTTTCCTACGCGTACGCGCCGGCATACAGGATCACGCTGATCACGGCCAGCGCCAACACATTGAGGACAATGCCGACGTAAGTAAAAAGATAAAATCTGTCGCGCTCTGTCTTGGAGATCAGCCCAAGAATGATACCCGCAAACGCAAAGATCATGACCAGCATCGCGGCTGCTCCGTACTGGCGCGGGATGTCCCCCGCCTTGAAATAGCTCATGACAATGGTGTACGCCAAAGTCACAAGCGCGATCACACCTAGGATCGTAGACATGATCCCTTTCTGCGAATGCTCCTTATTCGTGAACATATAACTGTTCTTCTTTGCCATAACAGCGCCTACCCTCAAACATTTGAAATGGGTATCTTCGTCCACCCGAAAACACCCATTCGTCCTTTGTCTGTCCTCTCAGTCAGAATATGATCTTACTTCTTCCCGCCAGCAGTTTCGCCCCGCTTATCAAAAGCAGCACACCGCTCGCCACGCCGACTACCAGCACCACCACGCCGACCGCAATGTTGAGCGCGCCGGAGCCGCCCATCGTCTTATAAGTTTTCTCTTCCATGTCCCGTCTTCCTTCCCTTCCTGCCGCGCTGCCCCGCGTCGTCTCCGCACGCAATCGGCAAGCGGCGTCTACTTTGCCCCATACTGTTCATAGTATGCGTCGATCGCGCTCTTTAATGTATCGTCGATGTAAACCGTTCCCTTGTAAGGTTTGTTGTAGAGACAGCTCACCACTTCCTCCATCGTCACGATGGCTCCCGTGGCGAAACCGTACTTCTCCCGAATCTCCTCCAGCGCGCTCTGTTCGCTGTCCAAGCCGCGCTCCATTCTGTTCAGGGAGACGATCAATCCCCTGATGTCCACATCCGCCTGACTCTTGAGGATCGGAAATGTCTCCTCGATGGATTTGCCGGAGGTCGTCACATCCTCGATGATCACGACTCTGTCGCCGTCCTGCAGGCTGCTGCCGAGCAGGATGCCTTTGTCCCCGTGATCCTTCACTTCCTTGCGGTTGGAGCAGTAACGGATCTCCTTTCCGTACAGCTCGCTGATCGCCATGGTTGTGGCCACAGAGAGCGGGATCCCCTTGTATGCCGGGCCGAACAGCACGTCAAAATCCAGTCCGTATCTGTCATGGATGGCTCTCGCATAATACTCTCCCAGTTTCCTGAGCTGCGCGCCCGTCACATAGGCGCCCGCATTCATGAAAAAGGGGGATTTTCTGCCGCTCTTCAAGGTGAAATCGCCAAACCTGAGCACCCCGCTGTCCACCATAAACTCAATAAATTCCTGCTTGTATTGCTCCATATCCGTCTCCTTACTGTCATGCCGGCCACCGCCGCCGCGCTCCGATCTTCTCCATTCGGACACCGCCTATGGTCTGCATCGGCTATCCTCTCGCCGCAAGAGCCTGCGCGATATCCTCCTTCATGGCGAGCACCGCCGCCCTGGACGCGTCCGCAAAATTCTCCGCGCCGTACTCTACATACTGCTCCTGCCGGTATGCCGCGATGATCCCTCTGGAGGAGTTGACGATGGCTCCCAGTCCGTCCTCGTTGAAAAAGTGCGCCAGATCCGCACCCTTTCCGCCCTGCGCGCCGTACCCCGGCACGAGGATAAACGCCTTAGGCATGAGTTTTCGCAGGATCTTTCCCTGTTCGGGGTAAGTCGCGCCGACCACCGCGCCAACATTGCTGTAGGAATCGCCCATACACTCCGCGCCCCACTCGGCCACCTGTTCACCCACGATCTCATAGAGCGGCCGTTCTGTCCCGTCCTCTTCTCTCACGAGCCTATCCTGAAACTCCCCGCTGCCGGGATTCGACGTCTTTACGAGCACGAAAATACCCTTTTTCTCCTCTTTGCAGACTTTGATAAACGGTTTGACGCCGTCCGATCCGAGGTAGGGGTTCACGGTCACAAAATCCTCGTCGAACCCTCTGCACAGGGTATTTCCCACCTTGACCTGCCCCAGATGCCCGACCGCGTAAGCCTCGGACGTGGAGCCAATATCCCCGCGTTTCACGTCGCCGATCACGACCAGATCCTTCTTCTTGCAGTAATCTACAGTCTTCTGAAAAGCGATAAGCCCGTCGATACCGAACTGTTCATACATGGCGATCTGCGGTTTCACCGCGGGGATCAGATCACAGACAGCGTCCACGATGGCCTTGTTAAACTGCCAAATGGCTTCCGCCGCCCCCTTCGTGGTCTCCCCGTACCTGGCAAACGCTTTTTTCTGAATATGCTCCGGCACAAACTTCATGGTAGGGTCGAGGCCGACCACGATCGGCGCCTGTGTCTTTTTGATCTTCTCTATCAGCCTGTCGATCATAACTCTTTTCCTTCCAGATCCTGCAATACATACTGATTTTCAATATAATAGGGAAATTCGTCCCTGGCTACCCACATCCACTCTCCATAGTCCTCAGGCAGAACGATGTTGTCCTCGTCTTCCTCGCTGATGGAACACAGATACGCGATCCCCACACAGTGGGTGTCCCCCAGCAGATTTGACCAGGTATACACGATCCTGTCGATCGTCCCCTCCACCGAGAGGAGCTCCCTGATCGCGCGGCGCACCGTGTCGTCCGGAGCCTCGCCGTGTTTCACCTCCGCGTCGATAAATTCCCACACAAAGGGATCCGGGATGCGGTCATCCACCCATCTCTTGATCAGCAGATACTTGTCTCCCTTTTTGATAATACCCTTAATGCGTACAAAAGTATTCTCCATTCTGTCTTTAAGCCTCCTGAAAATATGTATAGCAAAATAGTACCATTGGCTCATGCCCTTGTCAATCTTATCTCGTCCGCAGAAACTCATACTCCCGCTTTGCGGTCTCGTCGTCCGGATAACTTTTCAGATAGCTGCTCATGAGCGCCGCCGCCGTCTTGTAATCGCGCATATACTCGTATGTGACGATCTCGTTGAACTTGAGGGTCTGCATCATGCCGTTATCCTCAATGTTCATCGCCGCCTGGAAAGCGGTGAGCGCCGCCTCGTACTCGCCCATCTTCATCCTGCACAGCCCAAGCTGATTGTAGATCTCCGCCTTGCTCTGGTCATTCTCCGTATAGCCCGCATAGATATCCGACGCATAATTATAGTCGCCCAATGCCTCGTAGGTTCTGCCCAGATACAGCGCCGCCCCGTAGTCTGTGGCCGGCTTGAGTCTGGTCAGATAGTTGCGCGCGTTCTCATAATCTCCCATATAGTAGCAGATGCGTCCCATATCATAGTCCGAGATGGATTTCTCATTCTCCGTCAGGGCATTCTGCAGATAGACCAGCCCGGCATCCTTGTATCCGTACTCCTCCAGCGCCATGTAGATCCGTATCATCTGATCATAGTCCCGGCTGTCCAAGTCCACCGCCTGTCCAAAGTCCGCCTGCGCTCCCTCGAAATCGCCCATTGACAATTTCACCAGGCCGCGCAGATAGAAAGCGTTCTTCTCCCGCGGCCGCAGCGCCAAAATCGCGCTGTAGACATCGATGGCGTCCTGCGCCCTGCCCACCTTATAGTAGGCCGTGGCCAGATAATAGTTGATGTCAAAATCCACATCCTGTACGCTGCTGCCGCCCGCTTTAAGCGCCGCTTCGAGATAATCGATGGCGTCCTCGTACTTCGTCAGGCCCAGATATGCGATCCCCATGCCGCGATAGAGGAGCTGTTCGTCCTCTCCCTCCTCCTGCGCGCCGGCAAAACAGTCCAACGCCTCCTCGTACTCCAACGCCTCAACCGCCGCCATGCCCTGAGCCGTGTAATTTAGTTTCTCTCCCGCGCCGCAGCCGCTAAGCAGTGTGGCCGCCAGCACAAGAGCCGCTGCCGCCCGCAGTCCGATCCTGTTTCTACCGCTCCCGGCTTCCCATTTTTCTATCATAGCCAACATCTCACCGTGTTTCTGCATTTGCTCTTACCTGATTACATGATACCACACCAAGTGTGCAAATCCAAGTTCCGAATCTGCACGGAAATCTTAATTTTCATCGGCCGTCGGAGGGTTCAGAACAGATTGCCGCACAGCAGATCCTTCGCAATGCCGAAAAACTCCCGCGTCATGTTGTTCGGCAGATACAGGGGACTGGAACCCGCCGCGATGCCGCAGGTATTCTCCAGACCTGCCGCGCGGGCAAGGCGTACCCCTCGAAAAACATGGAAATTGTTCGTGACAATGCCGACGGAGGCATTCTTATCTTCGATCAATGCCATACTGTAAGCAATATTCTCCGAGGTATCTCCGGACTGATCTTCCATGGCGAGCCGCTTAGACGCTATCCCCCTGTCCGTCAGGTAGCGGTACATTCCCTCCGCCTCACTGCAAGGCTCGTTGTCTCCCTTCCCGCCCGACAGAATGCAGCGCGTGTCCGGATTCTCCGTCAGATAGTCGTAAGCCGCATCCAGCCGATAGCGGAGGACGACGCTGGGGCCCTGCTCCCGCATCTGCGCGCCCAACACAATGATATAATCCAGGCCATCCCTTCCCCTATCGCGAAAATGGCTCAGAACGATTCCCTCCGCAAGGATAAACAGCACAAGTCCGACCGACAGCGCAGCGCCAAATACACGCCGCAAAATGAGCGGGATCCGCCCCCACACATCAAAGCGCCCAAGAAGAGCCAAAACAAGAAAAAAGATTCCTCCAAGCACCCACACAAGATAAAATTTACTGCCCGATCCGGCCATAAACACGACGGCGCCATACGCAAGACAAAGCGCCGCCCCAAGCACACACACCATCACGATCACGTTTCTTCCCAATCTGACACCGCCCAACCGATCTACCGCTATGATAACAAAAAGAGCCCGCCCGCCGACCGACTCTCCCATGCCGCTCACACTCGCCCCACGGCTGCCCGTGCCCGCAGAGGCGAAACCTACAGCGCCTGAATCACCTCAATCGTCTCCTCATACGCCTTCGACACGTTTTCCATATAGCCTGTAATGGCCGCCTCGTCATAGGGTTCGGAGCGCAGCTCCTCCGTCATCGGGCCGACGTACTCCAACATGCCGCCCAGACCCAGATTCCCGCACAGACCCTTGACCGTGTGGGCATACTTAAAAGCCTCCGGCCAGTCCTTCTGCGCCACCGCCTGCCGCAGCTCCTCATAATTCTGATCGTTCAAAAATTTCTTCAGCATCCGCAGATAGAAGTCTTCCTTGCCCATAAAACGCTTGAGCACCTCATCATACTCCACCCCGACTGCCGCTAATTTTTCCCGCATTGATGTTTCCCCTCTTTCTCCCTCTATAACCCGATTCGTTAAAACCTATGTATAGATTACGTTGTTTTTGCACAAATGGCAAGTCTTAATTCTGTAAAAAGTCTATAATTTTAGAAAAATATCTATTATTGCGTCAAAAAATATGATACGATGACTAAAACGTTTGCATTACGGGTTCAGGAGGTTTCAAAATGTCCAAAAAACTGTCTTCTATCCAGACAAAGATCGCTCTGATCACCATACTGTTTGTCACGATCGCCGTCGTTACCGCGATCGGCGTCAACTTCAGCTCGCTGACAGGCATGGCGCATGACACCCTTGTCAGTTATACGGAAGATTCTTTGACTGAGATAGTCAAGGCATACGGAAAAGGCATCGACGAGTCGATCGAGAAGTACAACTCCACTATGACCTATCTGGACAATTCCGAGAACTTCTATGTATTCAGCGTCAACAACGGCAACAAATTTTCCAATGAGATCCACGCCTCGCTGTCCAAATATCTGGAGGCCAACGATACCCACGAGAGCATCAGCTATGTGGCGGGCAGCGACATGACCGTTCTGGCCAGCACGGACGCGGCTCTGGAAGGAACCCCCTACGGCGAGGAGCCGTTTGTACAGTATATTATGGAACATAACGCCCCGGCGCAGAGCGACGTCTTTTTCGACGAGGAGAGCGGCGAGCCCATGATCTCCATCGGCGTGCCCCAGAGGAGCCACTTTGACAACGAGACGCTCTCCGGCGTTCTCTTCACGAACGTCAAAGTCTCCCTCTTTGCGGACGCCCTCACGGGGATCAGCGTATACGATTCGGATACAAGCTACGCCTGCCTTTTGGACAGCAACGGCGTCTATATCTATCATCCCGACGAAAGTCTGATCGGCACCAAGTCCGGCAGCGCCGTCACGGCCGACCTGGTCAGCCGGATCGCCTCCGGCACTGCGCCCGCAGTACAGCTTACCTCCGACGACAGCGCGGGACAATACCTCGCTTACAACGTATCGCCGTTAAACAACTGGATCCTCTGTCTCGTCGTGGATCAGAACGTCATCCTGGATCCGATCGACAACATGCGGCAGCATGCCGTTACGACCAGCGTCGCCATCTGCCTGATCATCATCGCGATCTTTATGGTCCTCGGCTTTATCTTCGCGGGAACGATCACCACGCCGATCAAGGCGGTGACAAAGGTCATCAGCAAGACGGCGGATCTGGATATTTCCCAGGACGACTCCTACCATCCCCTTCTGAAACATAAGGATGAGACGGGCGAGATGAGCCGCGCCGTGCAGAAGATGCGCCAAGCGTTCGGCCATATGATGAGAGATATTTCCTCCACCTCGGAGCGCATCAGCGAGAGCGCGGAGGAACTGCAGCGGATCGCAACGACGGTCAACGACAACGCCAACAGCAACTCTTCCACCGCTGAAGAACTGTCTGCGAGCATGGAACAGACCGCTTTCAACACACAGTCCATCAGCAATGAGATCCGGGAGATCGAACAGAACACATCGAACATCACGACTAAGGCGCGGGAAGGCGTCACACTGTCCGAGGAGATCATGAACCGCGCGGAGAAACTGAAGGCCGACACCAGACAGGCAAGCGGCCGCACCAAGAACATGTACGAATCGGTAAAGACCGCCTCCGAGGCCGCCATCGAGCGTTCCCGGGCCGTCTCCAAGATCGACGAGCTGGCCACAAACATCATGGAGATCTCAAGCCAGACCTCTCTGCTGTCCCTCAACGCCTCCATAGAGGCGGCGAGAGCGGGAGAACAGGGCCGCGGTTTCGCCGTGGTGGCGGGCGAGATCGGCAAGCTGGCCGAGCAGTCCTCCCGGACGGTGGGAAGCATCACGCAGATCGTTGCCGAAGTCAACGCCGCCGTCGGACAGATGGAGGAGAGCCTGAATTCGGCCCTTGAATTTCTGGATCAGACCGTGCTCGCAGACTATGAAAATTTCCTGAACATCAGCGAGCGCTACACCGACGACGCGGGATTTGTCAACCGCACCATGTCGGACATCGACGGTTCCATCGACGAACTGAACCGCACGATCTCCAACATCACAGGCGCGCTGGCGCAGATCAACGGCTCCATCTCCGAGACTTCCGCCGGAGTGTCCAACGTGGTGGACAGCAACGCCAATCTGGTGGCTCTCGCGGAAGATACCTACAGCATGGTAAAACAGACGAGCGCCTACGCGGACAGTCTGAAAGAGATCGTGGACAGTTTCACGCTGAGCTGACTTGCCGGGACGGCATATTTTCAGAAACTCAGAAAAAGATAGAGAGCAGGAGGAATCGCGCATGCCAAACGAGATCAAATGGAACGACCGTTTTTGTATCGGAGTGGATTCCATCGACAGGGCGCACGAAAGACTTTTTTCCATCGTCGGCAAACTGGTCAGCCTCAACGAGGACGAGGCGAAACAGCAGCACGCATGTCAGGAGGGCATCAAGTATTTTAAAAGCTATGCCATGAAACACTTCGCGGACGAGGAAAACTATATGAGATCCATCGATTATCCGGGATACGCCATGCACAAGCGCCTGCACGACAATCTGCGCAACGAAACGCTGCCCGCCCTCGACGCGGAGCTTGAGGCGCAGAACTACTCCAAGGAGTCCGTGCGCCATTTCTTAGGCATCTGTATCGGTTGGCTGAACGCCCACATCATGATCGAGGATTACGCCATCACCGGAAAGGGCAGCAGCAAATGGGTACAGCAGATTCCCGAGAACGACACGGACTCTGTGCTCAAGACTCTCACACAGTCACTGGAGGCGATGTGCCACGCCAAAATACAGCTCATCAGCCAGCACTACGGCGGCGAAGACTTCTCCTCCGGCAAGACGCTCTGCTATCGGCTGAACTACATCGCCAAGGACAGAGCCGCCCTGCAGTTCTGCTTCGTGTATGAGGAATCGCTGGTGCTCAAGACTCTGAGCGAGATTTTGGAGCAGGAGTTCGCAAGGCTGGACCAGACCGCCACCGCCGCCATGAAAATACTTTCGGAACAGCTGGCGGAAAAACTGCGGCCGCACTTTATGACCGAGAAGAAATTTCTTCTGGAGCGGAACGATATGCTGACCTTCGATCAGTTTATCCGGACCTTTGACAAGGCTTACCCGCCATACAGCCTTCTGTTCAGCGTTGAGGGCAAGGGTTACTGCGCGTTCTGCGCAAAATGACGTTACTCCGGAAGGCTCCGCCCGACGCAGAGTCTTCCGTACCCTACGCGCGGGTTCGGATACTCCGTCTCACCGCGGATCGGCAGCGCGCCTCTCCTCAAGTAAGCCTTCACTTTCTCCCCGTACAGATACGGGTCATTCCCCTCCACGATCCCCCACTGCATCAGGAGAGCCGCAGCGCCCGTGACAAGGGGCGCCGCAAAGGAAGTACCCGTCACAGGCGTGTAACCGCCGTTTCTGTCCGGCGCAAGCACCCCCACGCCGGGCGCCGCCAGATCCGGTTTCACAAAGGAATCCGCAGTGCGGCTGTTGACCTGATCCTGATAGAGATAACCCCTGCCGGAAAAGTCCGCATACGCCTCATAGAGCGGATCGTAGGCCCCCACCGTGATCACCTTGGACGCCGTGGAAGGGATTGTCAGCGTCACGTCAGGCGTGGGCCTTACAAAGCGCGTGCTCCCGTTTCTGACCGTCTCCGACGGCAGATAGAAAGTATAGTTCCCCGTCACCGTCCTGACAGGCTCCAGTTCGAAAGTCCAGATACCGCTGTCAATATAGCCGGCGTTCCCGGCAGGCAGTAAATCAAAATATATTTCCTGCGCCGTCAGATACGGAGCGGGTTCCCCATTGTACAGCAGAATCTCTGTCCGTCCCAATCGATAGACCTGTGTGCCGGGCCTGTCGCTGTCCACGACCACCGAATCTCCTGTAGGCGACGCCAATCTCACAATGTAGCGGTCCGTATACTCCTTCCAGAGCTGCACATTCAATCCCGTCTCATAATTTCCGACGACCAGCTCCACGCGCTCCATACTCTCCAAAACGCGTCCGCCCACATGTCCGCCGGATGCGCCTTCATTTCCACTGCCTACACAGATAACGTTTCGCCCAATTTCCGCTATGTTATCTATAAACCGCTCCAACAGAGAAGTGCCGTTGTGGGCGCCGTAAGTGTTCCCAAAACTCAGATTGATCGCCACCGGCATCTGTAGCTCGATCGCTTTGTTGACCGTATAAGTCAGCGCTCTCATCAACTCTGTCGTCCTGGGAAACGATTCCCTGCGGGGTGTTCCAAGCCGGACAACAAGCAGATCGCTCTCTCTGGCGACTCCCGCATAAGCCTCACCGCCGGCGCCGCCGTTGCCCGCTGCGATCCCCGCCACCGCCGTGCCATGTCCCGAAACATCTATGCTTGGCACAAGCCGCTCCGCCTGCTGCCTGTCTCCTGCGGCAAGCGCCTCATTGATCTGTGTCTCCGTAAACTCCCTGTTCAACACCTGATCCCACAAGTACCGTATGCGCGTCGTCCCGTCCGCTCTGCGAAAATCCTGACTAAAGTAGCTGACGCCCGAGTCTATGACGGCCACCAGTACGCCTCTGCCCGTCAGCGCGCCGTACAGTCCGCTGCCCGGCGCATAGCAGGAGGCCGTATTTCCCGCTGCCGCCGCGAAAAAAAGCCTCTTCGGTTTCTCTACATACTCTATCTGCTCCGTGGAGGTCAGCAGATCCATCTCTGACTCCGGCACAGTCAGGACCGCGTAGCCCGCGATCAGTTCCTCCACCTTAATCCGCCTCTGCGCCAGCCCGCTCAGGGAGCCATGATATTTCACGATCACCTCCCACGTCCGCTCCTGCGCGTCATATCCCACATTCAGCTCCAGCGACCGCTCCCTGTCCGCGGCAGGCACATCCAGCGCCAGATTCAGCAGATCCTCATTTTTCTGTGAATCCATGTTCCCCAAAATCCCTTTTTATTATCAACTATATGCTAAAATAGGAAAAAAGTCACTTTGACGCTGATTGCCGGTCCATGATATGATAGAAGTGATTCCGAAAGTATACGAAAGGAGAGATAGGTAATGAATTCACCAACACCATCCGAGACAGTAAGACATGCAGACTCCCAGACAGCGGTTCCCGACGGTCTTCTCTCCGACAACCGTCCGCATCACCCGGCTGTGGAGGATGCGCCCGACGGTATCTACGACGATCTGCGCGAGCAGAACGACTTCGGCTCGCTGGATTATCCTGTCAACGTCTTCTTTTTAGATCTCTGCAAGTCCTATATGAACAGGATCCGCTGGCATTGGCACGAGGAAATGGAGGTGCTGATCATCAACGACGGGCTGGCGGAAGTCTCCACGGACGACGCCTCCTACACGCTGAAACCCGGTCAGGGCATGATCATCAACCAGAATGTCATGCACACTGTCTATTCCCAGAATCACGAAAACTGCACCTTCTACTCCTTCGTGTTCCACCCGGATTTTCTGTTTGGACACAAGCGCAGCTATCTGCAGACGCAGTTCCTGCTTCCGGTACAGAATTTCCGCCTGTTCAAGGTGCTCGTCCTGAACGAATCCAACGAGTGGCACGAGCGCATGCTGGACGCGGTCAACGACGCCATCGCCGTGAACGTGACGAAACCCTTCGGTTATGAGATCGCGACCAAGGGCCATCTGTGCCGTTTTTGGTCGGAATTGATCGTGAAACTGCCGCAGTTGGAGACTGTGCCGCCGCCCCATGTATCCCTGGACGAGCAGCGGGTGAAGGAGGCGATGCTCTATATCAGAACGCACCACGCAGAACAGATCTCCCTGGACGAGATCGCAGACAGCGTGCACATCAGCAAAAGCGAATGCTGCAGATGCTTTGCGCGCACCCTGCAGATGAGCCCTTTTGAGTATCTGATGAAGTACCGCATCTTCGAGGCCACCAAAATAATGACGGCCCACCCTGACGAGCCTGTCTCCATCTCGGATCTGGCTCTGTCGGTAGGCTTTAATAACACCAGCTATTTCAATAAGGTTTTCAAAAAATATCTGGGATGCACGCCAACCTACTATCGGACGCACAAAGTCCTCTCCGCAGGCGACAGGGACGCCGGCCCGTTCGGCGTGCCGACCCCATAGACTGAGTATTTTTCAGGTTAGGATCGCGCTTTATTTTTGACGCCGTGCTGTCTGCAGATACCCAGCAGACAGCATTTGTCACAGTAGGGAGCGGTCCTCGCCGTGCAGACCTCCCTGCCGTGCCACACGAGCCTGTGGCAGAAATCGTTGCCCTCCTCGGGCGGAATCAGTTTCCACAGCGCCATCTCCACCTTCTTCGGCTCCTTGACGTCCTCCACCAGACCGATGCGGTTGCAGAGGCGGATGCAGTGGGTATCCGTCACGATGGCGGGCTTGCCAAATACGTCCCCCATAATGAGATTCGCGCTCTTTCTCCCCACGCCGGGAAGTTTTAAGAGCGCCTCGAAATCGTCCGGCACATTTCCCCCATACTCCTCCAAGAGCATCTTCATACAGGCGCTGATGTCTCTGGCCTTGCTGTTGCCCAGTCCGCATGGATGCACGATCTTCTCGATCTCCTCCACCGGAGCCGCCGCCAGAGCCGCAACGTCAGGGTATTTCTCATACAGTCTCTCCACCACCACATTGACTCTGGCATCGGTACACTGCGCCGCCAGACGCACGCTGACCAGAAGTTTCCACGCCTGGTCGTACTCTAAGGAGCAGTCCGCATCCGGATATTCCTTTTTCAGACGGTCGATGACCATCAGCGCCAGTTCCTTTTTTCTCATCGTATATCACTCCTGTTCGGATCAGTATTCTCCCATCCTGACCGGTTTAGTTTTCTCCCATCTTGACCGGTTTCGCCGCCTTGGATCTGTGCAGATCAGGCCGGATTAGTTTTCTCCCATCTTAACCAGTTTCGCCGCCTGATCTGCTGCTATGCAGGCGTCGATGATCTCCTGAATATCTCCGTCCATGACTTTATCCAGCTTGTAGAGCGTCAGGTTGATCCGGTGATCCGTGACACGCCCCTGTGGAAAATTGTATGTTCTGATCTTCTCAGAGCGATCCCCCGTGCCGATCTGGCTGCGGCGCAGCTCCGCCTCCGCGTCATGCCGCTGCTGCTGCTCCAAGTCGTACAGCTTTGCCTTCAGAAGGGCAAACGCCTTGGCCTTATTCTGAATCTGCGACTTCTCCGTTTGGCTGTAGATCACGATGCCCGTCGGATAATGCGTCAGCCTGACCGCAGAGTCCGTCGTGTTGACACACTGTCCGCCGTTGCCGGAGGCGCGCATCACGTCTATTCGGATGTCCTTCTCCTCTATCACAATGTCGATGTCATCGTCCACCTCGGGCATCACCGCCACGCTGATGGTGGACGTGTGGATCCTGCCGCCGCTCTCTGTCTCCGGCACACGCTGAACGCGGTGTACGCCGCTCTCATATTTTAACACAGAGTAAGCGCCCTGTCCGTCCACCGTGAAAGTGACGCTTTTCATGCCGCCGATACCGATTTCCTCCGCCTCCACTGTGTCCACCTTCCAGTGCCTGCTCTCCGCATAGTGCACATACATGCGGTAGATCTCCGCCGCAAACAGGGCTGCCTCGTCGCCGCCCGCGCCCGCGCGGATCTCCACGATCACATTCTTATCGTCGTTGGGGTCCTTCGGCAGGAGCAGGATCTTCAGCTCATGTTCCAGCTCCTCCGCGCGTTTTTTGGCATTGGAGAGCTCTTCCTTCAGCATGTCGCGCATATCGCTGTCCGACTCGCTCTCCAACATGGCGAGCGAGTCCTCGATGTCCTGATTACACTTCTTATATTCCTTATAAGCGTTCACGATAGGCGTTAAGTCGCTCTGCTCCTTCATCAGCGCGCGAAAACGCTCCTGATTCTCCGCCACATTGGGCTCGCTCAGCTCATTCATGATCTCCTCAAATTTTCTCAACAGATCTTCTAATTTATCAAACATGACTACCTCCGCACACTACTCTGTCAAATCCCGCATAATCCCTGACGACCTCTACATCCGTATAACCCGCCTCCTCCATCAGCAGGCGCACCGCCGCCCCCTGATCATATCCGATCTCGAAGAAAAGCATACCGCCGCCCGCAAGAAATTTCTCTGCCTGCGCAATGATACGGCGGTAAAAAAACAGCCCGTCCTCATGTCCGTCTAACGCCAAGCGCGGCTCGTGCCTGGACACCTCGGGCATAAGGGTATCTATAACATCTGTTTTGATATAGGGCGGATTGGAGACGATCATGTCAAAACGATCCTGTCCGCTGATTTTCTCAAAGAGATCTCCCTGCACAAATGCGACCTTCTCCATTGCCCCCGCGCCCAGTATCCGCTCCGCGTTCCGCGCGGCAATGGCTAACGCCTCCCCGGACAGATCCGCTCCCACGCCTGTACAGTCGTTGGAATAGCGCAGGAGACTGAGGAGAATACAGCCCGAACCGGTGCACATATCCAGTATGCGCATACCGTCATGCAGATACCGCATCACTTCCTCCACCAACACCTCGGTATCCTGCCGCGGGATCAGAACATCCTTATTGACTTCAAAAGTCAATCCCATAAATTCCTGCTCTCCCGTGATGTGCTGCAGCGGCACACGTCTCCTGCGCCTGTCGATACAGGCCGCATAGCGCCCGCACTCCGCCTCGGTTACGGCGCGTTCCCCGTGAGCGAGCAGTGTGTTGCGGTCCGTGCCGCAGCACCACTCCAGCAGAAGACGGGCGTCCGTCTTCGCCTCGCCGATCCCCGCCGTTTCCAGCTCTTCACACCCCTGTCTGTAAAGTTCCTCATAGGTCAGATCATTTTTATTCAAGATCGTCATCCTCCTGCGGCTCGTCGTCGTCCCGCAGCCAGGAATCATCCACCTCGTAACCAAACGCCTCATACAGATATGCTTTCCAGTCAAAGACGGCCTCCACGGCGGCGATCGCCACCTCCACCATACTTTCGTCCGGCTCTCTGGTGGTCAGTTTCTGCAGCCACAGGCCGGGCGCTGAGATGATGCGCACGAGAATATTGTTGCTCCTGCCCGCCAGACGAATGATCTCGTAAGAGATCCCTGCGATCACAGGGATCAGCGCGATACGGAGCAGCACGCGGTACACGGGATTGTCCACCCTGATGAAAAAGAAGAGCACCACGCTGACCAGCATGACGAAGAGAAGGAAACTCGTCCCGCAGCGCTTGTGCTGCTTGGAGCTCTTCATAACGTTTCTGACCGTCAGCGGCCTTCCTTTCTCTATACAGCTGATGCACTTGTGCTCGGCGCCGTGATACCGATACAGCCGCCTGATGTCTTTCATCAGCGAAATGCTCAGCACATAGCATATGAAGATCGCGATGCGCAGCACACCCTCGATGATCGCCATGAAGGACGCGCTTCTGATATAGTCCTCAAAAAGTGATGTGATATAGTAGGGCAGCACCATAAAAATCCCCACGGCGAGCGCCAGCGACACAACCATCACCAGGGCGCTCAGCGCCTTGTCTGCCTTATCTTTGAATATTCTGTCGAAAGCCTTGTCTGCCGCGGTCTCCTGCTGCGTCTCATCCTCGTAGAAGGAGGCGGAGTAGTTTAAGCTCCTCATACCGAGGATCAGAGAGTCCACAAACTGAAAGATCCCGCGGATAAACGGCAGATTCAAAAGTTTGCTCCCGTGGGCGACGCCCACATAGTGCTCCACCTCCACCTCGATCTCCCCGTTCGGCTTCCTGACAGCCACGGCGTACTGCTCTTTGTTTTTCATCATGACGCCTTCCAGAACCGCCTGTCCGCCTATGCCGGAATATTTCATCTTCTTCTTTTTCCCCATGTGTATTCCTCACATTTCTTAGAAAAAAAGGTTGAGATGTGTGCACCTCAACCTTTTTATACAAAACTTATTTGCTTTCCACACCGTATTTCCTGTTGAACTTATCAATACGTCCGCGGGCCTGCGCTGCTTTCTGCTGCCCTGTGTAGAACGAATGGCATTTGGAACAGACCTCCACGTGAATCTCAGGTTTGGTAGAACCTGTCACGAATGTGTTGCCGCAGTTACATGTCACCGTTGCCTGATAGTATTCAGGATGGATCCCTTTTTTCATCTCTTTCACCTCTTCTTAAACTCAAAAGTAAATAGACGTCCCCGTCGTATCCTTCACATCCCATGCCGCCATAGACCGACAGCTTTTACATTGTAGCATAGGACTATCCCGTATGCAAGCCCTTTTTATAAAAATTTCATCTTCTTGACCATGTTGACAAACTCGAAATTGGTCTTCGTTCTGGCGAACATATCCAGTATCTTCTCCACCGCCTCGTCCGCTTTCATGCCGTTCAGCGCCTTGCGGATAATGTTGATGGCCTCCAGCTCATCGGGAGTCAGCAGAAGATCTTCTCTTCTGGTGCTGGATTTCGGGATGTCGATGGCCGGGAACACTCTCTTCTCGGACAGTTTGCGGTCAAGCACCATCTCCATGTTGCCCGTTCCCTTGAACTCCTCGTAGACCACATCGTCCATCTTGCTCCCCGTCTCCACAAGCGCCGTGGCCAGAATCGTCAAACTGCCGCCCTCCCGCATGTTGCGCGCGGCGCCGAAGAAACGTTTCGGCATATGTAACGCCGCCGGGTCAAGGCCGCCGGACAGCGTGCGTCCGCTGGGCGGAACAACCAGGTTGTAAGCCCTGGTCAGCCGGGTGATGCTGTCTAAGAGGATCACCACATCCCTGCCGTGCTCCACAAGCCGCTTTGCGCGCTCGATCACCATCTCGGACACCCTCTTGTGATGCTCCGGCAGCTCGTCGAAGGTTGAGTAGATCACTTCCACATTAGGCCCTTCGATGGCCTCCTTGATGTCCGTCACCTCCTCGGGACGCTCGTCGATCAGGAGGATAATCAGGTGCGCGTCGCGGGCCGTCTTCGTAATAGATTTGGCAACCTCTTTTAATAGGGTAGTCTTACCTGCTTTCGGCGGGGACACGATCATGCCTCTCTGGCCCTTGCCCACCGGACTCATCAGATCCATAATGCGCATTGCCACCGATGCTCCCGGCACTTCCAATTTCAGTCTCTCGTTCGGAAAGATCGGCGTCAGATCTTCAAAATTCGGCCTGCGTGTAGCAATCTCCGGCGGAAATCCGTTGATCGTCTTCACATAGAGAAGGGCGCTGAACTTCTCGTTCTGTGTCTTCACTCTCGTGTTTCCCTCCAGAATATCGCCCGTTTTCAGTCCGAAACGGCGGATCTGGCTGGGCGCCACATAGACGTCGTTCTCACCGGGCAGATAGTTCTCGCAGCGGATAAAACCAAAACCGTCGCTCATGACTTCCAGAATACCGCTGGCGGTAATGCCGCTGTCCAACTCCGCGGGGAATCTCTCTTCTTCGACATTCTCTTTTCTGGCAGGGACAACGGATCTGACCCCGACTTCTTTGCCGGCGGCCTTGTCCTTCTCATCCTCCTTGAGCATAGCCTCCACGACTTCCGACTTTTTCATGGTCGAAGTTCCCTTGATGCCTCTGCTCTTGGCGATCGCTTTCAGATCGGCTAACGCCAATGACTCATACTTTTCTCTCATAGATCCCTCCTGTATTTTAATAGATCACCTATATTACATTCCTTGCTATACATTCCTAAATATACGTTCTTTCGTCTAGGGATTTAATACCTGATGTGGTGCCCGAAATGACTCGCTTTTACTATTGGACATTATACACTATATTTTTTGAAAAGAAAAGCACTTTTAAAAAATAAGAAGGATTTTATTGCAGAGAAATTCCAAATATTATATGATAGGAGAGCAGGATAAACATAAGAAACGAGGTGTCCCATGACAACAAACGAAAAAGCACTGGAATTACATGAAAAATGGCAGGGAAAGCTGGAAACAGTATCGAAAACTCCCGTCAAGACCAGAGAGGATCTCGCCCTCGCCTATACCCCCGGCGTTGCCGAGCCGTGCAAGGTGATCGCGAAAAATAAAGAGGCGGCCTACACCTACACATGGAAGTCCAACACCATCGCCGTCGTATCAGACGGCAGCGCGGTTCTCGGTCTGGGCAACATCGGCCCCCGGGCGGCCATGCCCGTGATGGAGGGAAAAGCGGTATTGTTCAAGGAATTTGGCGGCGTCAACGCTGTCCCAATCTGTCTGGACACACAGGACACCGAGGAGATCATCAAAGCCGTGACTTATCTGGCTCCGGGGTTCGGCGGCATCAATCTGGAGGACATCAGCGCTCCCCGCTGTTTCGAGATCGAAGAGCGGCTGAAACAGACGCTGGATATTCCTGTTTTTCATGATGACCAGCACGGCACGGCGATCGTCGTTCTGGCCGGCACCATCAACGCCTTAAAGATCGTCGGCAAGAAGAAGGAAGACTGCAGGGTGGTTGTGAACGGCGCCGGCGCTGCCGGTGTTGCGATAACAAAACTGCTGTTAAATTACGGTTTCACCGACATCACCATGTGCAACAGGGGCGGCATTGTCAACAGACAGCGAACAGATCTCAACCAAGTGATGCAGAGAATGACGGACTGTACCAATCCCGGACAGCTAAGCGGAACGCTGGCGGACGCGATGAAGGGGGCAGACATCTTTATCGGCGTCTCCGCCCCGAATACCGTAACACGCGAAATGGTATCGTCCATGAACAAAGACGCCATCATTTTCGCCATGGCCAATCCTGTCCCCGAGATCATGCCCGACGACGCCAAGGCCGCCGGCGCGCGGATCGTCGGAACGGGCCGTTCGGATTTTCCGAACCAGATCAACAACGTAGTGGCATTCCCCGGCATCTTCCGCGGCGCACTCGAAGGACGCGCCCCGCAGATCACGGAGGAGATGAAACTGGCCGCCGCTCTCGCCCTGGCCGACCTTGTGCCGGAAAGCGAGCTGAGCGAAGATAACATTATGCCCGAAGCGTTCGACCCGAAGGTTGCGGACGCTGTTGCGGAGGCGGTAAAGGCGCACATCAAGAGGTAGATGTGCGCAGAAAGGCAGCGCTCATGACGCATGATCCCTTAACCCTCTACAAACTGATCGTACTCTATATGCTTGACCGCGTCAATTTCCCTCTGACGAAAGCGCAGGTGGGAGATTTCATTTTGGAGCGGGAGTACACAAACTTTCTGACCTTGCAGCAGGCCATCGCCGAGCTGATCGACGCCGGGCTCGTGACCGCCAGATCCGGCCGCAACCGCACGCACCTTGTGATCACTGACGAGGGACGGACAACGCTCTCCTACTTTCAGAACCGCATAAACGATTCCATCAAGGAGGAGATCGACGGTTTCTTTCTGGCCAACGAACTGGAGCTCCGCAACGAGGCGTCCGTTCTGGCCAACTACTACAAGTCCGTCTCCGGCGAGTACGAGGCGCATTTAACCGCAAAGGAAAAGGACGTGACAATGGTTGAAATCACATTGTCCGTCCCCGATGAAGAAACCGCCTCCGCCATCTGCGCCAACTGGCAGAAAAAAAATCAGGACATCTACCAATATCTGGCAAAACAGCTTTTCTGATCCTATCCTTTCCGCTCTAATGATTGGAGATCACTTCTCCCCAGCTTCCAACGCCGATCACCCGAAGGGCGAAATTCGTATATTTGGCCGATTCCGCCGTGTCCACATACTTGAAAGCGTTGTAGATGGACTTGCGCCCGCCGCCCAGCGTATTGATGCCCAGCGCCAGCCCCTGCGACACCTCCTCCGACGCGTCAGTCTCGCGGGAGAACAGCATATTATCAATATATCGATTCGATTCTATCACTTTGTAAGCGTACACGAAGGAGGCCGCCTGCAGATCCTGTCCCGCGCTGGACGTATATCCCATCTCACTCAGCGTCACATGCCGCACCTGTCCCGAGTCAGTCAGGAAATCCTCTTTCTGCAGATAATCTGTCAGCACATGGATGTTCTTGATCGTGATGACAGGCGTCATCTCAGAATCCAAGACATAAGACCCCGCCTTTCCGCTGGTGCTCCAAGCTTTAGCGCTGGTCAGCGGGTAGTTGTACGGGTGATACCCCACGCCCCAGTTGATATTGCCGCCCGCCTTAATATTCCTGTTGAACTCGTCGAGAATCTCCTTGGCGGAATAGCCGCCCGTGGAATACAGATTTTTGGCCCACTGCTGATCCAGGGATATGTACACGAGCGCATTGCTGTTCACGCTGACAATGGCATTATAGAAGATGCGAAACGCCTTCGCATACTCCTCCACATAGCTCTCCGTGTCCATATATTCTATGTAGTTCCACTCGTTTCGGGCGTTGATCTCGTTGCCAATGACCCAGCTGGTCACCCGGCCGTGGCTGCCGCCCGAATAGCGGTTCGCCAGGAAGGAGCCCACCGCCGCCAGATACTCCGTCCCCTCCTCGTCCGCCGCATTGAACGCATAGTAGGGCGCACGCCCGCCGGAGCGCGCTTTGGGATGGATCAGCTGCATATATCCCGAATGCATATCGTTCAAAATGATCGCCGTCACGCTGATCCCCTTGTTGGTCAGCGTGGAAAACACATAGTCGTACTCCGCAATGATCTGCCCGTTAAAGGCGTAACTTCTGCCGTTATAAGTATAGTAGACCGTGGGATAATAAGCGTCGCTCGTGGTGCCCAAGATCCTGCTGAGCATGATATTGTACGCCGCATGCTTTACGCCCAGATCCTCCAGCTCCGATCCCCGCAGTTTCTCCGGATCGACAAGCAGTCCCTTCTTGGAGGAAGTGTTGATCGGCAGGCTGCACTTCGCGATAGCCTCCGGGTTCGTAATGTAGCGCGGCTTACTGATCGCCATGAATTCGCCGTCCTTCTTGACGGCTACGACGAATTTGGAGAACAGTCTGGAGCTGACCGAGTTATAGTTGAGATTGACCGAAAAAGTCAGATCGACGTCCTTTAACTCCTCTATGACATACTCGTCGCTCTCAATGCCCGTCTCGTATGTTTTTTCTTCAAACAGATAATAGTAATTGTCGTCGCTGGCGGCAAGTCCCCGCGCGGACATGGTCACATTCACCTTGCCTGTCTTCGCGTCGATCAGACAACTCTCAATGGTGGCGAAATCCTCCGCATTCTCCGCCGTCAGCTCCACCTGAGGCGGTCTGGCATGCACGCCGTCAATGAGCAGTCTGGACGCGTCCGCCAGCGCCGTCGCCGTATCCTTGCCGGCATTGCGCCGCACATACTCTTTGCGCTTGCGGGTAAGCATCGTCTCTGTCAGCTCCACCGCCTGCGTGTGCACCATAGCCTCCACCGCCGCGTTTTCCGCCGCCCGCCCGGCCAGATAGCTGCGGACCCCGAAGAAACCGCCCGTCCCTGCCAGCGCGACGACCGCAGCCGCGGCCGCGGCGACGGCGAGTGTGCTCCGTTTCCTTTTTTTGCGAACCTCCTGCGGCGTCTCAGGCCGCTCTTCAATGGTATAAGTCTCCTCCACAGTGATGGTGCGCTCCACCGCGCCCTGCTCGTTTACCGTGACCGACTCTTCCATCTTAACGGCTTCTTCCAGAATCTTCCCCTTGCGTTTCTGTTCCCTGATCCTCGCCTTATCTTCTCTAAGCTGCTGCTTGAGACGCCGCTTTTTCGCCTTTGCCTTCTTCTTGTTGGCCGCTACCTTTTCCTTATCGATTACGCGTTTCCTTCGCTTTGCCATGTGCTGCCTCTTCCCTGATCCGCCTCATATGCTCCCTGATCTTCGCCTCGTAGCCATTGCCCGTAGGCTTATAAAATTCCTCCCCGTTCAGCTCATAGGGAAGGTACTGCTGTTCCACGTAGTGGTTCGGATAGTCGTGCGCATACTTATACCCTGTGCCCCGCCCCAGTTTCTGCGCGCTCTTGTAATGTGCGTCCTGCAGATGCGGGGGAATCGGCAGATTGCCCGTTTGACGCACCGTCTCCATCGCCCGCGAGATCGCCTCGCAGCTGGCGTTGCTCTTCGGCGCGCAGGCCACATAGGCCGCCGCCTGCGCCAGGATGATCTGCGCCTCCGGCATGCCGACGCGCTCCGCCGCCAGAGACGCGCTGACCGCCACGTTTAACGCCATGGGATCGGCGTTGCCTACATCCTCCGACGCACAGATCATAATGCGCCTTGCGATGAAAGTCACGCTTTCCCCCGCGTACAACATGCGGCCCAGATAATAGACCGCCGCATCCGGATCGGACCCGCGCATACTCTTGATAAATGCGGAGACCGTGTCATAGTGGCCGTCCCCCGCCTTATCGTAGCGTAACACCCGTTTCTGTATACACTCCTGCGCCACTTCCAGCGTGATATGGATCTTGCCATCCGCGCTGCGGTTCGTCGTCATGACGCCGAGTTCCACCGCATTCAGCGCATGTCTGGCGTCCCCGCCTGACAGTTTTGCCAGAAAATCCGCCGCATCGTCGTCGATGACAGCGTCATAAGCGCCCATGCCCTTGTCTTTGTCATAGACCGCGCGGGCGATCAATTCCTTCACATCTTCTATTGATAATGGCTGTAATTCAAATATGATGGAACGGGAGATCAGCGCCCCGTTCACTTCAAAATAAGGATTCTCCGTAGTGGCGCCGATCAGGATCAGCGTGCCATCCTCCACGAACGGGAGCAGATAATCCTGCTGCCCTTTGTTGAAACGGTGGATCTCATCGATAAAAAGAATCGTCTTACGGCCGTACATACCGCTCAGCTCTTTCGCTTTCGCCACGACCTCTTCCATATCCTTCTTGCCCGCCGCCGTAGCGTTGATCTGCGTGAACTCGGCGCTGGTCGTGTGCGCGATCACCCTTGCCAGCGTTGTCTTGCCGGTGCCGGGAGGACCGTAAAAAATAATGGAACTCAGCTTATCCGCCTTGATGGCGCGATAGAGCAGCTTGTCTTTCCCAATGATATGCTGCTGCCCGACCACTTCCTCCAATGTTGTCGGCCGGAGTCTTGCCGCCAGCGGCGATTCCTTGTCCTGCCTTGCGCTCCGCATATATTCAAACAGATCCATTGCCCTGTGTTCCTCCGAATCGTCTCCGCCACCCGTGCAAAGAACGAATCGCCACTACTATACCACATTTTTGTGACATATGCAATCATCTTTGCGTCTCTTTCTCGTACAGTTCGGCAAATTTGTCCAGTTCCCTCCTGATCTCTATGTGCTGCGGACAGATGCGCTCGCACTTTCCGCATTTGACGCAGTCCACGGCTTTCCCGTGATGCATGGAATACCGCTCATAGTACATGTTCGTCTTCTTTCCCGTGGCCGCGTACATATTGTACAGTCCCAAATAGGCCGGAATATTGATGTTCTGCGGACATTCCTCCATACAATATCTGCAGTTCGTACAGGGCGTGGCATTGCGGTTCACGATCTCGGTGACGCGCGCAAGCATCTTGCGCTCATCCTCCTCCAAGGGGCGGAACTCCTTCATATAGCGAGTGTTATCCACGACCTGTTCCAAGCTGCTCATGCCGCTCAGCACCATAAAACAGTTGTCTAACGACGCCGCATAGCGGATCGCGTAGGAGGCCGGCGAGCCTTTCGCGCCGCATTCTTCAAGCTCCCGCATGGCCTCTTTCGGAAGATTCGCCAGACTGCCGCCCTTCACAGGCTCCATGGCGATGACCTTCTTCCCGTGGCGGCACGCAACTTCATAGCAGGCGCCCGACCGGATCGCAGCGCTGTTCCAATCCAGATAATTGATCTGTAACTGTACGAAATCCATCTGCGGGAACTTCGTCAGAATCTCATCCAAAAGCTGCTCGTCATCATGGTAGGAAAACCCGATCTGTCTTACAAGCCCTTTCTCCTTCAGCTCACAAAGAAACTCAAATCCTCCATATTTTAAAGTGTTTTCATACCGTTCTTTTCCCATATTGTGGAGCAGATAATAGTCGAAATAGGTGACTCCGCAGCGCTCCAACTGCTCCGCAAAGTACCTTGGGTACTCTTCCGCCCCCTTTACACGCAGAATAGGCATCTTGTCAGCCAGAAGATAGCGTTCCCTCGGATACCTGTCCGTCAGGCATCTCTTCACCGCGCCTTCCGACTGTTCTCCATGGTAGGGGTACGCCGTGTCAAAGTATACGAAACCCTGTTCCAAAAAACAGTCTACCATGCGGCACATCTGTTCATAGTCGATACTCTTTACATCATCCGGATCCAACAAGGGGAGCCGCATTGTCCCGAAACCCAATTTTTTCATGCCGTTTTCCACGCCCTTTCTCATCTGTCTTTCCCGCGTATCATGAATCACATTGCTGCCTTTATTATAGTACGCCCGCAAAAATAATGTAAAGCCAAATACTTCTACAGGATTCGACCCCGGGACGTCAGTCGAGCAAAAGTTCTTCCACTGTCACAAACTCATATCCCTGCGCCTGCAGCTCATCTACGATCTGCAGCGCTGCGGTCACGGTCGTCTTGTACTCGTCGTGCATAAGGATAATGGCGTTCTCCTTCGCCTTGCTCTCGACCCGCTGCACGATGCCCGACACGTTCCTGCTGCTCCAGTCCAGAGGATCGATGGTCCACAGCACCGGGAACATGTTCAGTTCCTTCTCAAATTTCTTATCCCATGTGCCGTAGGGCGGCCGCACATACTGTATTTCCTGCCCGGTCAGTTCTTCCAGGAGCCTGTTGGTTCTTACCAGTTCCTCCCTGAATGTCTCTCTGTTTGCAGCGCCGAGCTGCACATGGCTGTAAGTGTGGTTGCCGATCAGATGCCCCTCCTCGCTCATGCGTTTCACCAGCTCAGGATATTGTTCCGCATGTTTGCCCAGCACAAAAAAGGTAGCCTTCACATTCCGCTCCTTCAATCCGTCCAAAAGCTGCTCCGTATAGTACGGATGAGGGCCGTCGTCAAACGTAAGCGCGATCTTTTTGCCATCCGCCGCCCCGATCACCGCCACTGTCTGCCCCCTGTACTCCATGATTCCCGACGCACACAAAAGAAGGACGGCAGCCAAAAAAGCAGCCGTCTTCCGTCTCTTATGCTCTATTCTCTTCGTCCGCATACGCATCCGCCTCTGCCCGTTATTGGGGTAACGCCTGCTACTATTCAAAATATCACAGGCATTATGCCATACTTAGTAATATATATGCGGATCCTGCCCCGACTAGTCTGTTTTCTCCAACACGATCTGGAAAGCCTTCGTGTAGCCATGCCCGTATGCGCGGTTCAGCTTAAGCTCGCCTCCGTGCAGGGCGACGATCCTATGCGCGATGCTCAATCCCAATCCGCTGCCGCCGTCCGTGCTGCGGGCCTTGTCCCCTCTCGTAAAAGGCTCGAAGATACGCCCCGCCAGTTCTTCGTCTATCTGTAAGCCGTCGTCCGCCACCGTGATCGTATCATCCACCAGCCCCACAAGCACATGGCCGCCCGCCCCGCCGTAGCGGACCGCATTGGTCAGCAGATTGGTGACTGCGCGCGTCATCTGAAGTTTATCCATATCACAGGGAGCGGGCGTCTCCGGGATCTCCACCCGCAGCGCGATCCCCGCCCTCTCAAAATCGGCGTACAGGGAGGCGACGCTCTCTCTGAGCATATCGCCCAGATCTTCTGTCCGAATATGCAGCGTAAACCCGTCGCTCCCCATCTTGACATACTCAAAGAGCAGCGTGAGCAGTTCGTTCATCTGCATCGACTTGCGGTAAATGATCTGCAGATACTCCCGCTGTTTTGCGGCGTCCGCCACCCCGTCCGTGAGCGCTTTGCTGTAGCTGCACAGCGTTGTGAGCGGCGTCCTGATGTCGTGAGCGATATCGGAGAGCAGCAGATTACGCTCTCTGTCGTAGGCGAGCTGCCGTTCCTTCTCCTCCTCCATCAGTTCGTTTACTTTCCCGGCCACGCCCCGGCAATAATACAAGGCTCCCGCCAGATAGGGCAAGACGCTCGCAAAAACTATGAGAAGGAAGACAAGGATGAGCACAAATCTCACCGCAATTCCCCAGCCTCCCTCGTAGGCGGAAGACGCCACCATAATGCGGAAGGAACTTCCCAAGCCCCGCTCCGCAGATTGTCTTAGCAGATTCGCTATCCCGTCCGGCAGAAAGGAGGCTATCACATAAAATAGCGCTTGTATTGTTATATTTCCCGTATCCCTTGCCGCAGTGATATAAATTTTCTGTCTCGCCAAAAAGTTCGTTATCGCCGGAAACAGTCCATAGTCACAGAACAGCCCAAGCATTTGCTCCGCCGCGTAGATACAGAGCACGGTAAGAAGGAATCTGCCAAGTAAAAACCATTTCAGGGATCTCATTGTTTCGATCTTTGCCTTATCTTCCATATCTTCCGCGCTCCGTCTTCTTATAACATATGTTTTTTATTTCCGTTCCATTTCCGCAGGCACTTTTCCACATGATTAAATCAGGATTTATCCAGTCGATACCCCAGTCCCCGTATAGTTTTAATATACTCTCTGCCGTCCCGATTCAGTTTCCCGCGCAGCTTGGAGATGCACACCATGATATTGTTGTCGGACAACAGATACTCTTCGTTCCATCCCTGCTCATAGATCTGCCGCTTGGTGAACACCTTCCCCGGCTCCTCCATAAAAAGCTTCATGATCCGAAACTCCACGGAAGTCAGTTCGATCTCCTCTTCGCTCCGGTAAAGCATACAGGATTCCAGATCGAGCCGCAGGTCGCGCACCGTAAGCTCCCTGACCGCCTTATCCCTATCCGTGCCGCCCGCTGCGCCGAGAGAATAGAATCTTCGTATGTGGGAGTTGACCCTGGCCACCGCCTCCAGCGGCGCAAACGGCTTTGTGATGTAGTCGTCCGCCCCCAGATCCAGCCCCAGTATCTTATCCGCATCCGTATCCTTGGCGGACAGCAGGATCACGGGAATATTGTTGTCTTCCCGAATATTCCGTAACACCCGATACCCATCCAGCCCGGGCATCATAATATCCAGAATGACCAGATCGGGCTTTTCCTGCCGCAAACCCGCCATCGTCTCCACGCCGTCCGCCGCCTCCGTCACCTCGTAGCCGTCCTTCTCCAAATACAGGCGCAGCACATCCCTGATCTCCGCCTCGTCGTCCGCTATCAGAATCTTATATCCCATCGTCAACCGCCTCGCCGGTCCGCAGCGCATCCTGATCTCTCAGCTCGCACAGTCTGCGATAGAGCGCCGCCTTCGTCAGATAAATATAGGCGTCCGCATAAAAGATCCCCGCTACGCCGCATGTGATCAGGGAGAGCAGCCGCCAGGGCACAAAAGACAGATCCAACACAAAGGCGCGCCATTTCTCCCCCTGCATCATCTCCGTACTCAGGCGCAGCGCGTCCCGCCATTCCATATCAGGACGTTCCGCCAGAATATAAGACACCATGCGGTACTGGTAGGCCTTGCAGATACCCGGAATGATGAATAAGAGCGACCACGCGAGCGTGCGCATATCCATATGGAACATTGTCTTTACCACGTTTTTGTAAGAATGGTCGTAGCCGAAGGCGATCTCCTTCACCTGCGCCCTGTCGTCTATGCTCTTAAGCATAAAGCGGCTCACACCCACGGAAAAGGGATTGTACAACAGCGCCGTGATCACATAGATCACGATGAAGGCCACACAGAACGCGACGGTGAAGGCCACAACGGAAATCATAAAGACCATTCTCCGTTCCTTATATTCCTCTCTGCCGTCATCGGCAGCCCGCTCCCCGTCTGTCTGCAAAGCCTGTGCATCGTCTGCACTCTCCTCCGCAGCCCGGTACTCTGCAGCCGGCTCTTCCTGCCTGCCGCCACCGGCCGTGACGCCGCTCGAACTGCCGGTGGCAGATCCCGCCATCGTCGGACCGCTCATGATGAGGCTTGTCAGAAATGCGACGAGCACGATCTTCCAGTAATTTCGCCTGAGAGCCTCCTTCGCCCTCTGTTTCAGTTCTTTTCTTGTCCACATAAGCATTCTCCTCTTCTTTCTGTGAGAGCGCAGCGGACATTCCGTGCAAAGCAGGGGCGCCGCAGCGTTCTTTCTCGTTAAAGACAGCATAGCGCCCTTACCTTAACCCCAAACCGGCATATCCTTAACCTAATCTTAATTGTGCGAGGGCGCGTCCGCGCAGAGGGGCAGTCCCGCCGCCACCCCTCTATGACTGCCGCAGTTCCATATAGTTTAGGTACAGTCCTTCAAACTCCGCCTGCGCCGCCAGATTGACGCTTTCTATAGAAGAAAGCCGTTTCTCTAACGACGCTCTGTCTATCCTGCCAAGCCACAGATCCCGTCCGAGCAGGAAGGCGCCCCTGAGCGACGTGTTCCCAACCGCTCGCACACTGCCCCGCATATGTTCCGGCAGCAGGCCGATCCGAAAAGCGGCCTCCGTATCGAGATAATATCCGAACCCGCCCGCCAGATACACCTGCGCGGTCTTCGGCTCTCCCATCCGCCGCCACAGGATCTCTACGCCCGCGCGCACCGCCGCCTTCGCCATCTGGATCGCGCGTATATCCGCCTGTGTCACGGTCATCGGCGCCTTGCCCGCGCCCGCCGCGAATCGAATTTCCGACTGCCCCGTCTTCCGCACAGAAACCCCTTCCGTAAAATAAGGCTCCCGTAAAAGCCCGCTCTCGTCCGCAATCTTCTCCGCCAACAGCGCGGCGGTACAGGCAACCATGTCGCTCCCCGCGACGCCCCCACCCGCGCCGCCCTCGAAAGCCGGCCCCGCCGCCGTCGCCGTGACGAACATGCGGCCGCCGTTCGTGACCGCCATCTCGCCGTTGGTGCCCAGATCGATGAGAAACCGCACCGTCCCGTCTCCTGCGCCCGCCTCGTTTCTGCACTCTCCGCCTATCGCACCATGCATGTCTGACAAAGCCCCGGCAGACGGGGACCGCCCAAGGTCCGACAGCATCCCGCAGGCATACAGTCCCGCCACGATGTCGCCGCCCACAAAGGTGCTGATAACAGGCGTTATATAAGCGGGAAACCCCCACGCAGAGCCGCCGTACTCCTGCCAGCCGCTCTCCACAGGCGTAAACGGGCTGCGCCCCAGGGAAGACACATCGTATCCCATCAGAAGGTGCCCCATCGTGGTGTTGCCTGCGATGCACATACATCGTATGGCCGTTCCATGCCCTTGGAACCGGGCCACACCGCGCTCCAGCACTTCCTCCGCCAGCCTCTGCAGCTCTTCCCGTGCGCCCTCACAGGACGCCCGGATCCTCGACAGCACATCCGCCCCGTAGCGCCGCTGGGGATTCATCTCGCACAGGGTGTCCACGACTCGCCCTGTCTCCAGTTCCACAAGCTGCATAACAATTGTTGTGGTTCCCAAGTCCACGGCGATGACCGTATCAGGAATGCGGTTGTTATTTTTTAATGTTTCCGCGCCGTTTTCCTTTTTTGTCTTTCGGGCGTTTTCAGATTCAGTAACGGCAGGTTTTTGTTTTTTAGTCTGCGGGCTTTTTTGACTATTTAAGTCAATTTTTTCTGTCACATTCATCATATCGGATACAATCCCGATTTCCGGCTCGTCCGAAAAGGCCAGCGCAATGACACAGTCGTCTTTGGGTCTTGCCAGACAGGCCAGACGATACCCCCGCCGCAGCTCCTGCGGCTCCAAGGCGCTCCGCTCTAATGGCGTGGGGACCGTCGCGCCCTGCAGGAAACGGATCCTGCAGCGCCCGCAGTCCCCTCTGCCGCCGCAGAAACTGCCGTCTATCAGGCCGTTTTTCAACAATGTTGACATGACCGTCGAAGATGTATCGTGTGTCAGAACGATTTTTTCTCCGTCAGAAACGTCCGCACCGTTATCCAATTTACCGTTTTCAGATACGATTGTTATTTTAATTTGCTCAGACAAACTGATTTTTCTCCTTGTCGTAATGATAGTCAATTTTTGACAGTTTATCCTCTATCTCTGCGCGGTCTATATCGAGGTCGTCGCAGAGCGCGTCCAGCGTGCCGTAATAATCGCGGAGTTTCAGATTGAGGAAACTGAGCAGCATAACAGGATCTTGTGGAATCATATAAGATACCGCCTTTCTTATTATTCTTTTTCACATCGCTTTCCCAAGACAATGTTTTCCTTTTTCGGCGCGGCTACACTCCCGCGTCGCCGTAAAGCGCCGCCACCGCATATTCGCAGACGACCGCCGACCGGGAGCGCCTGCTGCGGGCCGTCGGACCGCAATCGTAACAACCCGCATGTCTCTACCGCAGCGACATCTCCACCCTGTACTTCACGCCGTCGCTGACGACCTGCGCCATGCTGCCGCAGATCAGGGGCATCATGGGGGAGAGATGGCCGATGTCCAGATCCATCAGCACAGGCACATGGTATTTGCGTATCGTTTCGTATACAGCGCCATACTGGTCCAGCCCCATCATCTCCTGCCCGTGGCACAGCGGCCTGCCGATGAGAAAGCCGCTGCAGTGCTCAAACCAGCCCGCATGCTCCATCTGCCACATGGCGCGTCTGATGGACATGACATTCAGATCGCAGGACTCCAAAAACCAGAGGATGCCGTCGTCCCGGTAGCGATCCGCAAATGCCGTTACCTGATCATATTTCGTCCCCAACAGATTCACCAGACAGTCCATGCAACCGCCCAACAGACGGCCGCGCAGCTCGATCTGCGGGGCGGAGACTTCCCCTCCGTGCACTTCGCCGCCTGCCGCCGCGCCGCCGCCAACGCCGTCCGCGACAGCCGCGCCTGCAGCGTTTCCGCCGTGCTGCTCCCCGCGCAGACTCTCCACATTCGTCCTGCCGTCGGGCAGCGCGTATTTGATAACGGAGGGTTCCGTCACATTGTAAGGAAGTAACGGGTGTTCCTCATCCTTCAGCCACTCCCGCTCCCACTTCTCATAGCCGCCAAACTGCAATTTCCGCCCGCAGAGAAGTTCCATCGCGTCTCCGATGGAAGGGTGCCACGGCTCCATGCCAAAAGCGGCGGCGCAGGGCCCGTAGATCGAGGCCGTGTCGCACAGCGTCGTCAGAAGAAAGGTCATGTTGGTGTTGTCCGAAAACCCCATATACCACTTGGGGCGCGCCTGCCTGATCCGGGCAAAGTCCACATAGTCTAAAATCTCGCACATCAATTCCCCGCCGCCGCAGGAGATGAGGACGTCGCTGTCCCCACTGCAGTAAGACTGCCACAGCTCTTCCCCGCATTTGGGTGGCGTATTGCTGATGCCGACGCCCTCCTGTGCATAACAGTTCGGCCCAAGCCGCAGCCGATAGCCCATCTCCCGCCATTTGCGCTGCGCGTTGTCGAAAGCGCTCAGATAAGGCTCCGTCGCGCAGCCGAAGGAGGGCGCGACGAAACCGATGGCGCCTCCCGGAGATAAAAATTCAGGATATTTCATGGTTGTACCTGCCTTTCTCAGTTTTTCTTCCCAGCGGTTTTCCTGTGTTCCGTCTGACTCTTTTCATGGCGCGGCCGAAGTCTTCCACAGAAAAATACGAGGATCACTCCACCCCGCCGCGTTGTTTGTATACAATATCATAATTGTATACTATACTAAGGCACAAGTATACAGTCAAAATGAAACAAATCCTTATAAAATCGCCGATTTTCTTCGCGAACGGCTCGGTTTGCCGACATGAGACGAAAGTCAAAGACACATAAGATGGCCTCCACTGATTCGTATGCAAGTTATGGACACTTTCATAGCATACATGCAAAAGATGGGCACTTTGGCGTTGCCGACAGTCCTCGGTTGCTTTGTGACCGCACTTCTCTAATTCTCCCAAAAAGAGATCGGTTAAAAAATGAAAATCTTGAGACGATAAAAAATGGGGTGAAAATGGGGAATAAGACACAAAAAGACGCGCCCGGAGTTTAAGGCCCCGGGGAGTTTTTTGTTTTCACGAAGACCATCTGGCGACTTTCTCTGTAAAATCTTTTAAAATGTTATCGTTAAACCGTGTATTATTGTGTAAATTAACCGTCAAAAGCATTGACATATAGCAAATCTATGGTATATTATACGCAGAACAGAAAACAGCTATTTAATTTATAAATAGTACATTTTAAAGGAGGTTTTGTTATGAAGAAGATGCTTAGATACATTGCTATGATGGGTATTGTGGGGATGCTGGTGGGGATGCTGCCGGGAAAGGTTTATGCGCTGAATCCACAGGAAGAGGGCGTAAGGGATTCCATCGGTGGTTTGTACGGTATGTATGGGGAAGATTATGCTTACCAGTGTCTTAAAAAATTTTCGGAAGACTATGCAGATGCTGGTAAGCCCCTTAATCATCAGGTAGTACAGGATTTAGTTAATAAAGGGCTTTTCCCTAATTATGTAGATGAAATCAAAGCCCTCGGCTATACCGATGTTGACTATTCTCCCGTCACTGGCGGGGCAAGCAATACCGCTCCTGTGCAGGAAGATACTCCAACTCCCGCTCCCGAGCCTGCAGCCTTTACCGTGGAGGATATGCCCGAAACTCCCATGTGGGCTACCTCGGAGGTCAACTGCCGCAACGGTGCCTCTACCGACTACGCAAAGGTCGGCAGCTTAAAGCAAAACGACCGGGTAACCGTTAATGATAAAGCATCGACGGGTTGGTACAGATTCGTTCTGGAGGACGGAACAGAGGCTTATGTATCGGATAAGTACCTCACTACGGAGGATCCCAACGCGGCGGCAGAGCCTGCGGAACCCGAACCGGAAGAAACCGCTCCTGCAGTCGAACCCGAGCCGGAACCCGAACCCGTGGTTGAGACTCCCGAGCCTGCCGTAGAGGAGCCGAAGGTCGAGACTCCCAAGCCTGTCGTAGAGGAGCCGGAAACCGAAACTGCAGAGTCTCCCGAACCTATCACTGAGGAACCTGTCACGCAGGAACCCGAACAGATCGCGGAGCCGCCCGTTGTGGAGGACGAATCGACAGGCAACCGGATTCCGATTGCTGTTGGCGCAGTAGCAGGCATCTGCGTGATCGGAGCCGCTGTGGTCGTTCTGATTCGTAAGAAAAAGGGCTGAAATCGAATAGAGACTGTGAACACCTCGGAGGTATGATCTCCGGGGTGTTTTTTCGTTGTTCTATTGTGTCGAATCATGTTATACTATCTACGTTGTCCAACCGATACCCGGCAACGGGAGGAGGTGGTTATATGGAAATGCTCACGTCATTGCTAATTGCGATCATAGGCGGCGTAGTGACACACTGCGCCGTCAAATGGCTGGATGCGCATGACAAGGACAACAAATAGCCTGGTGGGTGCTTTGCCACGATAAAAAGAAAAGAAGAACCCCTTAACTGTACGCTACTACGGTTAAGGGGTTCGCTCTTTGGCTATACGTTATGCTCACGTCTTTTTGTTGCCTAAAGGCATTATAGCATATGCA
>CANRPO010000001.1 GCA_947632515.1 uncultured Lachnospiraceae bacterium | reverse complement strand
AAGGAGATTTACCCCGGACTGCGCTACCACATCAGCAGCGGGGATACGGAACAGGTCACGGAAAAGCTGGACAAGGGCATTCTTGACTTTGCCGTGCTTGCGGAGGAACCGGATACCGCAAAATATCATTATCTCTGTTTCCCCGATGCAGACGTGTGGGGGCTTGTGATGCCGAATGATCATCCGCTTGCAAAGAAAGAATATATATGCGTCGATGACCTTGTGGGATTACCCTTGTTTTGTTCCGAGCAGGGTTGGAATAAGGACATTTCCCATTGGTGTGGGGAACGCATCGATGAATTACACCTTGAAGGTTCGTTCCGCCTCTCCTATAATGGCTCTCTTTTCGTACATGAGGGACTCGGGTATCTCTTGACCTTCGCCCGCCTCATAGACACAAGTCCCACAAGCGGCCTCACATTTCGTCCATTAGCGCCTTCACTGAAAGCAAAAATTTATCTGATCTGGAAAAAATATCAGGTTTTTACTCCGATTGCGGACAGATTTTTAGACGAGGTGAAAAAGCATTTTATAATCAAATGAGCCAAAACGATAGTCTTTTTCTCCACGCATTTAGTTCTGTTTCCCAAACTGCGCGGGTGCGCTGCCTCCCTCAATAGGAAGAAAACCTTTCCTGCTCACAACCCTCAGCCAGGTTTCCTCCAGATTTTCGGCAAATGAAAATTTACCTTTCAGGGAAAGCCCACTCATCTCTTGTTATTGCATAAGTCACTGTTATCTCGTTTTCATCATCAACAAATTCGTCAACCTTACGCATTCCATTTGCGATGGCAGTCGCCGAAGACGCCACGTTGTCCCTTTTCATATCCGATATTGTCTTTACAGGCGCAATCGATCATGGTATATGTATACGTCAAAATGAATATCACCGGATCGTGTGAAACGTTCTCGTCTACCGTGGGTGTTTCAGCCCTGTTCGGCATAATTTACAAATTCTGCCCCTCTGTCGTATTCTGCCAATTCAGCCGCGGAAATATCTCCCTTGCCGTCATATCTGTAATAACGGCCATGATCCGCCCTAAATTCAAGGACGCAGTAATCCTCGTCATCTACTCCCTTCGGATAATATTTCTCATCGCCCTCATTCCATAACAGGGCTTTATGCTCGTGATCGAAGTGTAAGACAGCTTTCCCAGTCAGGCACACGCCCTCAAAGGTCCGGCAGTCATCGAAATACAGGCAGGCCCGATCGTCTTTCAACAATGCCTGAACGTGCCGGGAGGATGTGTTTGTCGAGATAAAGTGCCCTCCTAAACCTTTGTGCCAGGTGCTGAACACCTTCCTGACACTCGGACTTCCATCCTCGTCCAGAAAGCCAAGGGTGGCAAAGCCGGCCTCCTTTATCAAACGGTCAATTTCCTGCAGCGTCATATCCTTCTTTCCTCCTCTTCAAGATTTTTCAATATTCTCTCCAATCCCGCATCCAAGCTCAAAATCTCATCATCGGTAAAGCCCTTATAAAACAGACGGCTCATCTCATCGGATACTTCTTTGTATTTGCCCTCCAGTCTGCGCGCGTTTTCCGTAAGGCGAATACGGATCCGTCTACGGTCTTTGGGATCATAACATCTTGTGATATGTCCCAGACTTTCCATTCGGTCAAGCATACCTGTCAGCGTTGTCTTTGCCAGTCCCGTCCTTCCGGCAAGCTCCACGATAGGCAGATTATCCTCCTGCCATAAAACATAGAGAATATGACCTTGCGCGCCGTTAAATTCGTCAATTCCAGCCTCTGTCAGCAATCTGCCAAAGATACGCCCCTGAATCTGCTTGATCTGCGAGATCAGGAAACCTCCTCTTGTCTCCATCTCCTTACCTCCTATATAGGATAATACTATATAGTATTATTTGCGTCAACACTTTCCCTTGCATTCTCCCATTTTTTCTATATATAATATATCATATCAGCAGGAAATCAAGCGCGAACGAAGTGAGCATTTGATTTCACCTGATATGATAACGACAGAATCTTTGAGTGCGTCAGCACGACGGCTGCGCAGCAGACGGATTCCGGAGTTATAATTTCCATATCAGCAGGAAATCAAGCGCGCGCAAAGCGAGCATTTGATCTCAGAACAAAGCGAGCATTTGATTTCAGAACGGAGGACAAAATGGCACAAAATCCTATTGTTACTTTCACGATGGAGAACGGCGATGTCATCAAGGCGGAACTTTATCCCGACGTCGCGCCCATATCCGTCAACAACTTTATCAGTCTGATCAACCAAAATTTCTACGACGGACTGATTTTCCACAGAGTCATCAAAGGGTTCATGATCCAGGGCGGCGACCCCGAGGGCACGGGAATGGGAGGCCCCGGCTACTCGATCCGCGGCGAGTTTGCGCAGAACGGCTATCCCAACGACTTAAAGCACACGGCGGGCGTACTCTCCATGGCGCGGAGTATGCACCCTAATTCCGCGGGCAGCCAGTTTTTTATCATGCACAAAAATGCGCCCCATCTGGACGGCGCGTACGCCGCTTTCGGCAAAGTAACGGAAGGCATGGAGAACGTGAACAAGATCGCGGAGACGGAGACGGACTACTCCGACCGCCCGCTGACAGAGCAGAAAATAAGGACTGTGACGGTGGAGACTTTCGGCGTCGATTACCCGGAACCGGACAAGATCCACGCCTCATTTTAACGCATTTTCAGAGGTTTTCTGCTGTGATTTTCGGTACATGCGCGTTCATTGTTTGTTCATATTTAATTTAAAAAAACTTCATGTGAGAAACATTGTTTAGACATTTCTCTTGCGTATACTAAAACCATAGAAACACAACAGAGGCGACACAGAAGTCAACTGATCAATTAAACTTTTTCATAATAAATGCCAAGTAAAGATCTTCTTTACTTGGCATCCTCCCTTTTATGAGGCATCTTCCGGCATCCCGGGGCAATATCCATGTATACAACTTTTTCTTGCAACACCGCGGCATGTGTGATATACTTCCTAAGATATAAAGATACATTAGTATAAGAGAATTTCCGAATGTCAGCGTGGACATATTTTTCATGTCTGCGCTTTTTTTCGGAAAAGAGGTAGGAGGAGACTATTATGAATGGACTAGTGGACATGATCACAAAGGTCAACGGCGCTGTCAACAGCTTTGTATGGGGCATCCCCATGCTGATCATGCTGGTCGGCACCGGTATTCTGATGACCGTCCTGACAAAGTTCTTCCAGCTGTCGCACATCGGACACTGGTGGAAGAACACGATCGGCGGTATTTTCAGCGACAGGCACGTTACCAAGCACACAGATAAAAGCGACAAGGCGATCTCGCAGTTCCAATCTCTGTGCACGGCGCTCGCTGCCACGATCGGCACGGGCAACATCGTCGGCGTGGCCAGCGCGCTCATCGCAGGCGGCCCCGGCGCGATCTTCTGGATGTGGGTTGTCGCTTTCTTCGGCATGATGACAAACTATTCCGAGAATGTGCTCGGTATTTACTATCGGCGCAAAAACTCCAAGGGCGAATGGTGCGGAGGCGCCATGTACTATCTGAAGGACGGCCTTGGTTCCTACAAGGGCTGCAAGCAGATCGGCGCGGTGCTGGCGGTACTGTTCTCCATCTTCTGTCTGATGGCGTCCTTCGGTATCGGCAATATGAGCCAGATCAACTCCATCGCGGCAAACATGAAAGCGGCTTTTTCCGTTCCCACACAGATAACCGGCGTAGTTCTCATGATCTTGGCGGCGCTTGTAATTCTGGGCGGTCTTAAGAGAATCGCGTCAGTTACGGAAAAGCTTGTTCCTTTCATGGCGATCCTGTACATAGTTGGCACTCTGATCATTTTCTTCACAAATATCGGCCGCGCGGGCGCGGTATTCGGCGCGATCTTCAAGGGCGCGTTCGGCTTAAAAGCTGTGGGCGGCGGTATCGTCGGATCCGGCGTCAGGATGGCGCTCACCTGGGGTATGAAACGAGGCGTATTCTCTAACGAGGCGGGTCTGGGTTCCTCTGTTATGGTACACTCCAACTCCAACGTCAAAGAGCCTGTCCGTCAGGGTATGTGGGGTATTTTCGAGGTGTTTGCGGACACCATGGTTGTCTGCACATTGACGGCTTTCTCCGTGCTCTCCTCCGGCATTATCGATCTGGAGACGGGCGCGGTGCTCAGCGATGCGGCGGATTCCGCGCTGGTTGGCCAAGCTTTTGCCACTGTATTCGGCTCCTTCGGCCCGATGTTCATCGCGATCGCGATCCTGCTGTTCGCTTTCTCCACGGTGCTCGGCTGGAGCCACTACGGCACAAAAGCGTGGGAGTATCTCTTCGGCACGGCGTCCACCATCGCGTACCGCATCGTATTTATCCTCATGATCTTCGTGGGCGCGACCATGAATCTGAGCCTTGCCTGGGACCTCTCCGATACGTTCAACGGACTGATGGCAATGCCGAACCTGATCGGCGTACTCTGCCTGTCGCCGCTGGTTATGAAGATCACGAAGAACTACGTGGCCCGCATCATCCGCAAGAAGACGGACGTAGAGCCTATGCTGTCTGTTTTCCCGGACATTAACGCGGAGCACGCGGAATAAACCGACGACTCGACACAGTCAAATCAAATACCCCGCAGCAAGCTGACGGGTATCAAACTTGCAACGCAGCAAGCTGCGGGGTATTTGACCCTCGCGGCATTCGCCAAATGCTCGTGCAAGCACGGCACTTGGCTCATTGCTCGCGGGAATAAAATAATGATCCGGCATGTGAATAACTTCTATTCATATGCCGGATTTATTGTATCAAACTCAGCTCACAGTTCTTTTTCAGGATTTATCTCATCAGAATCTCATCGAAATCATACCCATCATCATATAAATCCTGTCCCTTGGCAATGCCAATCCGGCTCGTAATAACCGTAGTTTTACTTTTCATAACATCCGGCTGCATAAAACGGTCTATCATTTCAAGCAAAAAGCGCAGATTATCTTCTGACAGTCCGCCAACTTTTTGTACCACCTGCTCCTGTAACGTCAATACCCAACACCCTCCCCCTTCAATATACTTTGCTTAGACCCTACATACCTATAATATCGGTCTTCCCTATAAATTTTATTGATTGTCTTGTTCCTCCAATAATGTTACATTTAGCTTTCCGTTATCAGTTCTAGGTAATGGTTTGTCCGTATATTCGATATATCCCGGTTTTGCACTTTTACCAATTGTAGATTCTATTATTTCATTAATCTTTTTTTCAAGTTCTTCCTGATTAAATTTCATGTCATAAACACTAATATGGTATTTGGGTAAATATTGAACTTTATCATCAGGAATTTTAGTTACTGCTGCTTCACGTATATTCGGGATTTTCAGCAAAAGTTCTTCTATCTGTTCCGGATAAATATTATCAACGCCGCAGACAAAATTGCGTTTTTTCCGTCCAACATATTCATATTCTTCATTACCTATTCCTGTTTTTCTTGCTATATCGCCTGTATTGTACCACTTTTCACCATTTTTATCATACCAAAAAACTTTCCTTGTTTCGGAAGAATTGTTAAAGTAACCTTTCATCATTCCCGGCCCTTTAACCATTAAATTACCATATTCACCAGTTTTCACCTCATTGTAGTTATCGTCTACGATTTTGGCCTCGACATATGGCACAGTATATCCAACAGTATCCGGAGTATTTTTCTCACCCAAGCATACATGTGTCATCGCCCACATTTCAGTTAATCCAAGACCATCACCGATTGAAGTTTGACTTCCTGCATAATGGATAGCTTCATTGGCCAGTTGACGTTTTTGGGGTTTGAAATATTCCCCACCTGATGTTGCCTGTTTTAAATTAGTCAAGCAGCCTTCTTTTAATAGCGGATTATGTATAAGACTTTCCCAATGAATTGGACCGCCAGTAGCTCCATGGGCCTTTGTTCGAATTAACTCTTCTAAAAACTCTTGCGGTGACATTTTTAGAGTTAATGCATAATTCAAATTATTTGCTAACGCATAATGTAATACTAATCTCCCAAACGCCATATGTCCAAATGGGACATTTCCTAAATGCACCATACCAGCTTCCAAATTGAATACATGATCCAATGCTTGAACAACACAGTTTAATCCATTTCCGATTAGCTCTACACCCTTATGTACTCCCGTACTTCCACCGGTAAACAAAATATCGGTTGTATTCTCCGGATTATAGTAATGAACTTGTGTATCATAATTTCCGTATTCATTTATTATTTGTAACAAGCTGTTTTCTGATCCTTCTGCGTTTGGCAAGGATAATGCATCTTTTGAATCTTTTGCATCTATAGGGAAAAGTATGGGTGAAATATGCAATTTTTGTGCTGCATCTTTTGCTTTGTCATATATAATATCAATTGAAATTATGCGATTTGGTTTTGTTAATTCTAAATCTCTTTTCATCTTGTATGCATTGTTTAATGGACTAAGTCCTATAACCGTACAGCCAATCCTATCTAAAGCATAAAGAAGATATACGGATTCCGGTGTATTCATAACGTTAATTGCTATCTTTTCTTCCGTCCTAATACCAAATTGATATAAGGCTTTGGCATACTGGTCTATTCTCTCATGTAATTCTTCATATGTTATTTTTCTGTTTTCAAAGCTTAATGCCGTATAGTTCATGTAGTTATTGTTGCGCTTTCTCAAAAAAGCTGTTCTGGATTCATCCGGTAAAATCTCCGTACAGTTTTCTTTTGTATACATATCTACAAAATTAACCTTCTTAATTTTCATAGCACCCTTCATCTCCATTATGTTATTTGACATTCCGTGAATGTCATATATGCTGATTTATTTTAGCACAATATAAATAATATGGCAAGCACTGAATGTCAAAATATTATGAAGGGATTTGGGTATGTTTATTAATAAAACAAAAACCGGAAAAAACAATATCTGTGGAGAGAAAATAGCTTTGCTACGCTCAAATTTAGGAATTTCCCAACGCGAATTAGCGGATCAACTTCAAGTAGCTGGCCTAGATATTGATAAAAACGCTATCCAACGCATAGAAGCTGGCAAGAGATTTGTCACAGATATTGAACTCAAAATATTTTCTAAAGTTTTACATCTTTCCATTGATGAATTGCTTTCACAAGATATGTAATCATATTTTAGATTCAAATTGATAAATTTAATTATCCAGAAATCCGGATTATACACTTCCTAACAAAGAACATAAAGGTTCTGAAAATCTTAACTCACATCTTACTTTCTATTTCTACTAGGCGTTTGCAAAACGCCAGAGCCCGCATAAATACGGGATTCTTTTTCGCTTAAAAACAAATAACTCCTCATCGGATATGGTATAATAGATGTCGGTATCTCAATCCGAGTTGCTCTTACATAAAACTCATCCTGCTCCAATGTATTTATGATTTTTCTTCCGATACCTTTTCCATGGAGTTCCGGCAAAACAAAAATAGTCAGCAAAATACTTTCTGTCTTACTTTCCCTGAATCATAAATCTTTGCAAGTATTTTCTTTGACAATGAGAAAATGCGAAATCCCAAAAACCAATGAGGCAGCGATCAAAGCCGGATGACAAAGTAAAATACCGTTCAACAAGAACAAAACGGCGGGAACCAATGCTAATCCGTAGAGAACGAACACTCCGCCATTTGCCTTTTTACCCCAAAGAAAACTGTAAATTGCCAACAACAATGCCGTTAAGCATATCCAAATGAGCATTTCCGCTACCGAGCCAAAACCAAATTCCCAACCTTTTGTAAAAACAGGAAGAATCATAAGAGCCATACACCCATATCTTCCGATTTGTTCAAAGATATTGACCACCAAATGTTTGCTGTTAAAATCATCCGACAACCCTTTTCGCGCAACGATTACATTGATTAAAATAAGCCATATCACCGCCGCCATATTGATCCGGTTAATCCAATTAAAGCGCATCGTTTTCTCTCCAATAAATTAAGCATACAGCTAGAAACACTTTTCCATCAAAAAAAATTTCCCTTTTCGCCAGTCAGCATGACCAACCTTCGAGTAACCCAAAGAATTATACAGTCTTAATGCAAATGGGTTATTCGAGAATACATCTAATCGAATTGCATGAATGCCTTTTTCCTTTAATTGCTTTTCGATATATAATAGTGTGGATTTAGCAATTCCTTTATTTTGAAAAGCCGGATTCACGCAAAGTCTATGTACGATATAAAATGGCTCATCTTTATATTTCTTCCATATCATTTGGCTCTGCTTTTCTATATTTGACTGTCATTACTTCTTCCTCACAGATCCTGATTCTCAATCCAACAGTTTGCCTTTTAATTTATATATTTCTATTTCAGAAGGTTATATTTTTGCATTATATGATTCTCCGAAACTTCGATTTAGCGTTTTTAACAATAATTATTTTATCAAAAAAAGCTCCTGTTTTCCATGAATTTCAGGAAGTGCTTTTCAATCAGTTTTGCGCGGAAGATCAATCGGCCCGCTGCGGGCAGCAGTGTTGATGAAAAGGGAATGATAAACAAACCGGAAAAAAACGGCATTCCTGACAATACAATACGGCTGGCATGAAATTCCGATATATAGTACAATAAAGATACGGTATACTCTGCAAAGGATCTGATAAATTTGACGAGGAAACGAAAAATCTTTACCGCCCTATGTATTATCATATTTCTGTCAGCCGCATTGTACGTTATTCTGGTGAATTTTCTGGTGAGCGCGGCTCTCGTGCCTTCCTTCATGCGAAAGCTGAAATCCTTCCAGCGGATCACGGATGAGAGCTACGCCGCGCAGGTGCAGACCTCGGACATTCAGGTGAACCGCCAACTGGCGCTGAACGAAACCGAAGAATGGCTTGCCGCAGCGGAAAGCCGAACGCTCCGGGCTGTGACCGCAGACGGCTATACGCTTGTCGCCACGGAGTTTGATCCGCCGGTCACGGAAAATGGGGTCTATACAAATTCCGCGGACAACACGGCCGCCAGTTCAGATACCCACAAATGGGCCCTCGTGCTGCACGGCTACACGGGCTGGAAGGAGGAGATGTACCCGTTCGCCCGCTGGTATCACAGCATGGGGTATCATGTGATCGTTCCCGATCTGCGCTGCCAGGGCGAGAGCGAAGGGGATTTTATCGGCATGGGCCTGACGGATCACTACGACTGCAATCTGTGGATCGATTACATACTGCGTCAGGACGCCGACGCCAGGATCGTGATCCACGGCCAGTCTATGGGAGCCGCCACTGCGCTCATGATGACGGGAGAGGAAGACGTATCGGAACATATCGCCGCCGTCATCTCAGACAGCGCTTACACAGACGCCTATTCCATGTTCGGCGATAAAATAAAGGACTGGTTCTATCTTCCGGCGTTCCCGCTGGTGGATTCCGCCCGCCTTGCGCTGCTTATGCGGGGCGGATACGATCTGTCGGATGCCTCCGCGATAGACGCAGTCGCAAGGAGCCATACGCCGACGCTTTTTATCCACGGCTCCGCCGATGCCATGATAGCCGTGCAGATGTCCAAAGATCTGTACGCCGCCGCGTCCTGCCCGAAAGAGCTGCTCATCATAGACGGCGCGGGGCACGGACAGCCGCAGGACAAAGACCCGGAGGCATATTACGGGACAATACAGGCATTTCTCGCAAAATATGTCCATCCGTATTTTCCCGACGAGGAAAGTCAGGAAAAATGAGCGCGGCTTTCGATCCCAAAAATGGTCCAAAAAGATAAATTTATATCCCAACTTTATTCCCAATGTGTTATAATGAAAAAACTGGAAACAAAATGAGAAAAAAACCTTTTCATGCAGGGAAGGGGAAACTTTTGGCAGCAAAGAGAGAGAATCAGGAGGGGTAGGATATGTTTCTGTTTACGGACGATTGTCTTGTCGGGATCGAAGAAATTGATAAGGAGCACAGGTATCTGTTTGAACTTCTGAACAAAGGTCTGTATATTCTGCAGAATCAATATGTGGGCGATCAGTATTATGCCATCAAGGAACTGCTTGCGGAGCTGGAGGCGTACGCGGATCGGCATTTTGCCTACGAAGAAGCTTATATGCAGCAGATCAGGGACCCGGAATTGATTTTGCAGCGCCCGCAGCACATGATGTTTCGGGAAAAAATATTAGAAATTGACGTAAAGAATATCGATGAATTTGAGTCGCAGATAAAAGCCATGGAGGAATTGATCACTTTTCTGGCAAAGTGGCTCTATCAGCATATTATCGGGAGCGATAGTATGATCGGGAAACTGCCGCCCTTGGAAGAGTGGATGCTGCGGGAAAATCCTTGCGAGTTTGTGCCAGAATATGAAACGGGAATCGACATTATAGACAAAGAGCATCGGATCTTATTTGAAATCGCGGAGCGAGCTAATCATCTGGTGCGTTCCTATGTCCCGGAAGACGGGTACGAGAAGATTTCAGCGATACTGACAGAGCTAAAAGATTACACCAAACTTCATTTTGCGGACGAGGAAGAATATATGCAGAGTATCCATTACGAGGGATATGAATCGCAGAAACGGGCCCATGAGGCGTTTATCGCCCGTCTGAATGAAATTGACATGAAAGACATTCCCGGCGATCCCAAGGAATATCTGGAAAGTCTGGTAGAGTTCCTGCTTGGCTGGTTAGTCAACCACATCCTTCGTGCGGACAAGGAGATCCCCGCAAAATAAGCGGAAGTTTCCTATTTTTTTCATAAACGGTAACTTACAGAGGGATAGATTATCTGATTCAATAGGCATATCCAATCTCATATCCCGACATCCTTAAAGAACGGCTCCGCCTCAGTGTACTGTGCCGCCCCCACCTTTCCGTCCCGGTATGTGAGCAGATGGATATTGCCCTGTTTCAGTGTGATCTGATCGCCCCAGTAGACGATCCTTCCGTCCGTGGCGGCGGACATGATCGCGAACAGGATCGCGCCGTGACAGACCGCCAGCACATTTTCCTTATCGCGATACGTCTCCACGATCCTGTCGAACGCGCGGCGGCCTCTCGCCAGCACTTCCTCTAGCGTCTCCATACCCGGATAGAGATGGCCGAACGGCGTATTTTGAAATCTGGCCTGCCGCTCCGCCTCCGTAAGCCCTTCTCCCTCGCCGAAACAGCGCTCGATCAGCAGCGGTTCCACCACAATATCTTCCTGCTTATAGGATAATCTGTCCGCGACGATCTGCGCGCTCTCGCGCGCCCTGGACAGAGGACTCGACAGGATCACCTCAATACTGACAGGCAGATTGGCAAGGACATCCGCCACATGCCTGATCTGCATTCTCCCCGTATCATTCATCTGTATATCCGTGCGTCCTTGAATGCGTCTCTCGCGATTCCAGTCCGTCTCTCCGTGCCGCAGCAAATATATGTTCATTCGGCGATCCTCTGTTTCGCATTTTATCCGTTTCTTCATGCCACATGCCGGGCAGCCGCTTTCTCTGCGGAAAACGAACCCCCTCCATGCGGAAGGGGTTCTCTGATACATTCCTGTTCTTATGCCTTGCCGTCGGAACCAAGCACATTCTTGATCTTGTGGGCAACCATGTCCTTGACAGCCTGACGGGCCGGTTTGAGATACTGGCGGGGATCGAAGTGATCCGGATGCTCCGCGAAGTATTTGCGGATGTTGCCTGTCATCGCAAGACGGATGTCGGAATCGATGTTGATCTTACATACAGCCAGCTCCGCAGCCTTACGCAGCTGCTCTTCCGGAATGCCTACCGCGTCGGGCATGTTGCCGCCGTACTGGTTTACCATCTTGACGAACTCCTGCGGAACGGAGGAAGAACCGTGCAGGACGATGGGGAATCCGGGAAGACGCTTGATGCACTCCTCCAACACGTCGAAACGGAGCGGGGGCGGAACCAGAACGCCGTCCGCATTTCTCGTGCACTGCGCCGCCGTAAACTTATATGCGCCGTGAGAGGTGCCAATCGCGATCGCCAGAGAGTCGCAGCCCGTTCTGGAAACGAACTCCTCCACTTCCTCGGGGCGGGTGTACATCTCCTTGCCTGCCTCTACTTTCACTTCATCCTCGACGCCGGCCAGCGTACCAAGCTCAGCCTCAACTACTACGCCGTTGGCATGCGCATATTCTACGACCTGCTTTGTCAGCGCGATATTATCCTCAAAAGACTTGGAGGACGCATCGATCATAACGGAGGTGAAACCGCCGTCGATACAGGATTTGCACAGCTCAAACGTATCGCCGTGATCCAAGTGGAGCGCAATCGGGATCTGGGGATTCTCCTCCACCGCAGCCTCCACCAGCTTTACCAGATAGGTGTGGTTCGCGTAAGCGCGCGCGCCCTTGGAAACCTGCAGGATAACGGGGCTGTTCAGCTCACCGGCCGCCTCTGTGATACCCTGAACGATCTCCATGTTGTTTACGTTGAACGCACCAACGGCATAGCCGCCATTGTACGCCTTCTTAAACATTTCGGTTGTTGTTACTAATGGCATTGTTCTTACCACCTTTCTTATAATTTTAGTTATGTGATAAGCCCTGCGTCTTCGCATGGCTTATTGCTTTCGTGAACATTATACCGCAAAGCTTGACTCGACGCAAATATATTCTATAAAATAATCGATAATCGTTTCAGGATCTGTCGTCCGGGATCCTGATCCGCAGCACTTTCTGTCTGTTCTCGATCACGGCCCGCGTGTGCTCCCCGCCGAACTCCCCGTCCAGCGTCCACGACAGCGGCTCCTCGCTCTCCACAGTCAGCCGGGGCGTCTTAAAGGAATAGATATGCTCCGACTTCACGCGCTTATCCGCCAGCGCGACAATGATATTGTTCAAATCCATCGGATTGGACGGTTTGCGGATCATCGTCACCTCGAACAACCCGTCGTCCAACAGAACATCCCGTCCCGTAATGCCGCGAAATCCTCCGACGGAGAGCGAATTGGTGATCATGCCATAGAGAAATTCTCCCTCGATCACCTGATCGTCATAAGAAATCTTAAGCGGATAAGAACGAATCGACGGAAGTCTTCTGACGCCCTCCAGAAGATAAGCCGCATGTCCGAGAACATTTTTCACATCCTGCTTCGTCTCGTAAGACACATCTGTGAAAATGCCAAACGCCGCCACATAGATGAAATTGTTGTTGTTAAATTTCCCGATGTCGCAGGCAAAATCTCTGCCGTTCACGACCACATCGGCTGCCTTGATCATATTCTTGGGAATCCCGAGACTGTTGGCAAAATCGTTGGTGCTGCCTGCGGGGACATAACCGATCGGCACCACTTCGTCGCATTGCATCATGCCCGTCACTACCTCGTCCAAGGTTCCGTCCCCGCCGCTGCAAGCCACAATGTCATAGCCTGCGCGCCGCTCCTTCACGGCCTTGATCGCGTCGCCTGCGGCTTGCGTCGGATAGGCAGTCACCTCGTAACCCGCCTTCACAAATATATCGATGATGTCCAACAGATTACTCCTGATCTGCGCTTTGCCCGCCCTTGGATTATAGATAAAAAGCATCTTTTGATTCATGTCTGACGCCGCCTCCGTATGTCTCATATTTTAGCACTCCCGCACGGCGTAAGCAACAAAGAATCATTAAAAACGGGACATATCGCAGCGTGTGATATGCCCCTCGTATTCTGCCTTATCAAAATGTCAGACAATGACCCGGTCTGCCTATTTTCCGCTCAAAAATTTCTCAATCTCCTCGATCGCGGTCTGCTCGTCTTCGCCGTCAGCGGTCACATTGATCTCTTCGCCGCTGGCAAGTCCGAGACTCATCATACCCATAATGCTCTTTGCGTTGACTTTTCTGTCGTTCACATTGATGTACACGGAACTGTCAAACTGGCTTGCCACCTGCACAAGCATTGCAACCGGTCTGGCCTCCAGGCCCGTCTCCAGTTTAATCTGGATCGCTTTTTGTATCATAATATTCTCCTCCTTCTATGACCTAATACCATCAGCAATCTCGCTCAGTCTGCGCAATCTGTGATTTACGCCCGATTTTCCTACTTCCGGCTCCAAATATCCGCCCAGCTCTTTCAGCGCGGCGTCGGGATATTCCAGCCGGATCTCAGCCATCTGCCGCAAGTTATCCGGCAGATTTTCAAAGCCGTATTTATCTCTGATCAGAAGAATATCTTCTATCTGTTTGGAGGCTGCCGTGACGGTCTTGGATATGTTCGCCGTCTCGCAGTTCACGCGTCTGTTGATGGAGTTGCGCATTCCTTTGACGATCCTCAGATTTTCCAAGTTCATCAACGATACATGCGCACCCATAACGTTGAGGAGATCTACAATGCCTGATCCCTCTTTCAGGTACACCACATCGTACTTCTTGCGCCTGATCACTTTCGCCTCTATCTCAAATTCCAGAATAATATCTCTAAGCTGTTCCGCCTGCGCTCTCTCCGTGCAGACAAATTCCAGATGATAACTCTTCTCCGGATCGCTCATGGAGCCGACGCTCAGAAACGCGCCTCTGAGATAGGCCCGCGCACAGCAGGAGTTCTTAATGAGCAGCGCGCTGACCGGCGTATGCAGCGCGATCGGTCCGCCCTCTTCTCCGCCGAGGTGCAGCGCCTGTATCACCTTCGCCTCGGACTCATCGTCGGGTATCAATCTGTCCTTTACACCCGTCACAACATTATCTATATTAAATGCTTTTTTGAGTAATGTAAAGCACTTTTTCGCGACTGCCTCATTTTCCGTATCCAGACGCAAATGAGCGCCGTTCCCGCAGATACCTCCGCTGAAATGAAACAGAGCCGCCAACTCCGCCAGCTGACAATGTCTCGCGGGATTGATCTGCGCCGCAAGTTCTTCTTTCACCGCTCCCGAAAAAGACATGTTACACTCCCTGTTTCATATCCCTGTGGTACAGTTTCGTACCGTAATTGCCGTGATCCTTCATCTTGGCGTAAAGCTCGTTCGCCAGCGTGACGCTCCTGTGCTTGCCGCCCGTGCAGCCGATCCCGATCACAAGCTGGTGCTTGCCTTCCTTGACATAGTTCGGAATCAGAAAATCCAGCATGTCCGACAGCTTACCTAGGAAGATCCCCGCCTCCGGGAAACTCATCACATAGTCCCGCACTTCTCTGTCGTCGCCCGTCTTATGTTTCAGCTCGTCGATATAGAACGGATTGGGCAGGAACCTGACGTCGAATACCAGATCGGCGTCCGCAGGGATCCCGTTTTTAAATCCAAAGGACAGGATCGTGACCATCAGCGAATTGTACTCTTCGTTGCGCACAAAAATATGGTCGATCTCCTCCTTCAGCTCTCTTGTCAGGAGATTCGACGTGTCGATGACATAGTCCGCCTTCTTCTTGATTGCCTGCAGAATGTCGCGCTCCTTGTGCACGCCCTCCTCCACGCGGCCGTCAGGAGACAGCGGATGCAGCCGCCGCGTCTCTTTGTAACGCTTGAGAAGGACGGAATCGCTCGCCTCCAGAAAAAGGATCTCAAACAGATAACCGTTCTCCCGCAGCTTGTCCAGAATGCGCTGCGCGTCGCCAAAGGGCTGGTCGGCGCGCACGTCCAACCCCAGCGCCACTTTATTGATCTCACCGTTCGGCGTTGCGACCAACTCCACAAACTTCTCGATCAGAGGCACCGGAAGGTTATCCACGCAGTAGAATCCCACGTCCTCCAACATTTTCATGGCGGTTCTCTTGCCCGCGCCGCTCATGCCTGTCACCACAACAAATCTCATCGGGTCCGTCTCCTAAAAGTCACCCAGAAAAACCACTTCCGGCTCAAGGGAAACATGAAATCTCTCCTTGACCCGCTCCTGTACTTCCTCTATCACTTCTCTGATGTCCGCTGCCGTAGCTTTTCCGGTATTGATAATAAATCCGCAGTGCTTGTCGGCCACCTGCGCGCCGCCGATGCGATAGCCGCGCATCCCCGCGTCCATGATCAGCTTGCCCGCATAGTACCCGTCGGGACGCTTGAAGGTGCTCCCTGCGCTGGGATATTCAAGCGGCTGCCTGCTCCTGCGCAGCGCCGCCAGCTCTTCCATCTTAGCGCCGATCTGTCCGCGGTCGCCCTCCTTAAGGCGCAGCGTCACCTCCAGGACAATGAACGCCCTGTTTTTGATAATGCTGGTGCGGTAGCCAAATTCCATGGTATCATTGTCCAGCGTGGTAATCTGCCCCTCACGGTCCATCACGCGCACCGCCTCCACCACCTGTTTCATCTCGCCCTCATACGCGCCGGCATTCATCACAACGCCGCCGCCGATGCTGCCCGGGATCCCCGCCGCAAATTCCAGTCCGGTCAAACTGTGTTCTCTCGCGGCCACAGCCACCTGCGCAAGCAGCGCGCCCGCCTTCGCCGTGATCTGCGTGCCGTCCACCGTGATCTGCTCCATCGGTCCGTCAAACTTCAGTATGACGCCCCGATAGCCCTTGTCTCCCACGAGAAGATTACTGCCGTTGCCGAGAATAAAATACGCCTCCTCGATCTGATTCAGATAAGAGACCAGTTTCGCCAGCTCCTCTTCCCGCTGTACCAGAATGATACAATCCGCCTCGCCGCCCACACGGAATGTCGTGTAGTCTTTCATCTGCCTGCGGAACAATATCCGCTCCTCGGGGATCACCGTTTTTACATAATCATACATGGATGCGCTCAAATTCTATACCGTCCGTTTCACAGATTTTCTGCTTACTATTCATCATATACTGTTACGCCGTAAATTATGTATGATGGTTCCTGCCTAATCCAACACCATCTTCGCCGCGCCATAGATGCCCGCGTCGTTGCCGAGTGTTGCCAGCGCAAATTTCGTATCCTTACAGCCGTGAAATACCGTTTTGTCAAAGGCTGGACGGATATACTCAAACAGGATTTCTCCCGCCTTCGACACGCCGCCGCCGATCACAAAAATTTCAGGATTCACCACGCCCGCGATCACGGCGAGTCCTTTGCCGAGATATTCGCCGAACTGCTCCGCGATCTCCACGGCGAGCGCGTCCCCCGCCTTCACCGCGTCGAACACGGTCTTGGCGGACACTTCCCCCTGCCGCAGAACGCTGTCTTTATCGCTCGCCTGCAGTTTCCTGTTGGCCAGTCTCGTGATGCCCGTAGCGGACGCATACTCCTCCAGACAGCCGTAATTGCCGCAGCCGCAGGCCTCGCTCTCGTGATCCTCCACGTGGATGTGACCGATCTCACCGCCGGAGCCTGTGGCGCCCGTCATGATCCTGCCGTTAATAATAATGCCGCCGCCCACGCCTGTGCCCAGCGTGACCGCCACCAGATTCCGATACCCCTGGCCGCCGCCCTTCCACATCTCGCCGAGCGCCGCCACATTCGCATCGTTGCCGCCTTCCACTCTCATGCCGTCCAAGAGCGCGCTGAGTTCTTTTTTCAGGTTCATCTCGCCCCAGCCGAGATTGACCGCCTTGTGTATGACTCCGTCGCCGTCCACCGGGCCGGGCGCGCCCACGCCGACGCCCGCCACGTCATCCCTGTGGATCGCCTTTTCCGCCATCTTGTCGCGCACGCTGGCGGCAATGTCCGGCAGGATGTTTACTCCGCCATTCTCTGTCCTCGTAGGGATCTCCCATTTGTCCAGCACGTTCCCCAGATTATCAAAAAGCCCCAGTTTCACGGTCGTACCGCCAATATCCACTCCAAATACATAGTCCGCCATCTCTGATTCCCCCTGTTCTTTACTCATCATCGTCGTTACGGCCTGCCGCCAGAGACGCCTGCACACGCTTATACAGCTCCTGCGCGGCATTGTAACCCATCTTCTTCTGACGGTGGTTGACCGCCGCCGCCTCGCAGATAATTGCGAGGTTTCGTCCCGGCCGGATGGGGATATTGTGACACACCAGCTTGTTGCCAAGGTACTCGGTGTACTCCTCCTCCAGTCCCAGACGGTCATATTCCTTGTCTTTATCCCAGTCCTCCAGCTTGATGACTAGGTCCACAGACTGCGTATCCTTGACGCTGGACGCGCCGTAGAGCGCTTTCACATCGATGATGCCGATGCCGCGCAGCTCGATAAAGTGTCTCGTGATGTCCGGCGCGGAACCGACCAGCGTATCCTCGCTGACACGCCTGAGCTCCACCACATCATCTGTGACAAGACGGTGTCCCCTCTTGATCAGCTCAAGCGCCGCCTCCGATTTACCGATGCCGCTCTCGCCCGTGATCAATACGCCTTCGCCGTACACATCCACGAGAACGCCGTGCACCGAGATACAAGGGGCGAGCTGCACATTCAGCCATCTGATGATCTCCGCCATACAGGTGGAGGTGGCCTGTCTGCTCATCAGCAGCGGAACGCCATACTTGACCGCGATCTCGCGGAACAGATCGTTCGGCTGCAATTCCCGGCAGAATACGATGCCCGGAATCGGATTGTTGAGCAGTTTCTCAAAGATCTCTACCTGCGTCTCGCGCTCCAGTTTGTTCATATAAGAGTACTCTACAAAACCCACGATCTGTAAACGGGTCGTCTCAAAATGTTCGAAGTAACCCGCGATCTGCAGTGCGGGCCTGTTGATGTCCGGCTGCGTTACTTTGATCTTTGAAATATCGATCTCCGGCGTAAGATTTTCCAATTTGAACTTGTCGATAACTTTTGATAAACTGATGCTCGCCATATCCCTCTCCTTATCATAATAGATGTGCCATGGCCTCGCCATGTCTGATTACTTTCGCGTACATTTTATCATATATAAAAAATGTTCGCAATCCGCCGTCTCTCACTCTCCGCGTTTCTGCGCCTCGAAATAATCGTGGATCTGCACAGCGATGTGTTCGGGGATCTCCTGCACTTCGCACAATTTCTCCACCGACGCCTCCTGAATCTCGTGGATGGAGCCGAAATGTTTCATCAACGCCTTGCGTCTTGCCGGGCCAACTCCGGGTATCTCGTCCAACACAGACTTGACCTGCGCCTTGGAGCGCAGGGAGCGGTGGTACTCTATGGCGAAACGGTGCGCCTCGTCCTGGATCCTCGTGATCAGCTTAAAGCCCTCCGAGCGGGTGTCTATGGGAATCTCCACATTTCGATAATACAATCCTCTCGTCCTGTGATTGTCGTCCTTCACCATGCCGCAGACGGGAATGTCCAGCCGCAGCTCCTCCAGAACCTGCAGCGCGATGTTGACCTGCCCCTTGCCGCCGTCCATCAGGAGCAGATCGGGAAATTTGGTAAAGCTCCCAAACTCGTGATCGATCTGTTTGCGGTCCAGTTCTTCCTTTTCTTCCATGCCATGAAGGAAACGCCTCGTGAGCACTTCCTTCATGCACGCGTAATCGTCCGGCCCGGACACGGACTGAATGCGGAATTTGCGGTAATCGCTGCGTTTCGCCTTGCCTTTTTCAAAGACGACCATGGAACCCACATTGGCGAATCCGCTGATATTCGAGATGTCGTATGCCTCCATGCGGCTGATATGCTCCAGATCGAGGAGCGCGGCGATCTCCTTCACCGCGCCGATGGTCCGGCCCTCCTCGCGCTTGATGCGCTCTTTGTCCTGACTCAACACGAGCTGCGCGTTCTGAGCGGCCAGTTCCACCAGTTTCTCCTTCGTGCCCTTTTTCGGCACGCGGATATAGACCCTGCCGCCCTTGCGGACGCCGAGCCACTTTTCCAGAATCTCTGTGTCCGCGATCTCCTCCTGCAGCATGATTTCTCTCGGAATAAAGGGCGTCCCCGCATAGAACTGTTTCACGAAATCCAGAAGGATCTGCGACGCGTCAAAACCCTGTGTATGGGTCATATAGAAATGCTCTCTGCCGATCAGTTTGCCGTCCCGCACAAAGAAAACCTGCACCACTGCGTCCGTCTCGTCCTTCGCCAAGGCCAGAATGTCCTTGTCCTCGCCGTCGCTGTCCGTGATCTTCTGTTTCTGTGCCACGCTCTTCACGCTGTTGTACAAGTCGCGGTAGCGGATCGCCTCTTCAAACTCCATATTGTCGGAGGCCTGCGTCATTTTCTCTTCCAGATCCCTTAAGATCGGTCTGTAGTTGCCGTTCAGGAAATCCAGCGCCTGCTCTACCCGCGCCCGATACTCTTCTTTGCTGATATAGTCCTGACACGGAGCCGCGCACTGCTTGATATGATAATTCAGACAGGGGCGCTCTAAACCGATGTCGCGGGGCAGTCTTCGGTTGCATGTCCTGAGCTGATAGAGCTTGTTCATCAGATCGATCGTGTCCTTGACCGCCGCCGCGCTGGTATAAGGCCCGAAATATTTGGAGCGGTCCTTCTTCATCTCTCTGGAAAAAAGGATCCGCGGATATTCTTCCCCCATCGTCACCTTAATGTAAGGATAGGTCTTGTCGTCCTTGAGCATGGTGTTGTACTTCGGGCTGTACTCTTTGATCAGGTTGTTCTCCAGCACCAGCGCCTCCAGCTCGGAGTCCGTCACAATATACTCGAACCGTGCGATCTGCCGCACCATCTTGTCGATCTGCGGCCCTCTCCCCACAATCTTGCGGAAGTAGGAGCGGACGCGGTTGTGCAGATTGACCGCCTTGCCCACATAGATGATGGTGTCCGCGGCGTCATGCATGAGATAGACGCCGGGCGCATTGGGCAGTTTTTTCAATTCTTCTTCAAAATCAAACATGATGATTTCCTAATTGCTATTGCTGCTGTTGCTGTTGGGGCGGTATCGGCGGCTGAGGCTGCTGTTGCTGTTGCGGCGCTACAGGCTGCTGAGGCTGTTGTTGCTGTTGCGGCGGCACAGGCGGCTGTCCCCACTGCGGATTCGGCATGGGCTGAGGCTGCGGTGCAGACTGCGGCTGAGGCATAGGCGGTATCGGCTGCTGAGGCTGTACCACGGGTTCCTCCGTCCTGGGAGTCTCCGCAGACTGCGGCTGCGCGCCCTTCTCCTCCTTCTCCTCCGGCTCCGGGATTCCCTTCTCTTTGCGGAAGATCTTCATGAATTCCTTGCCTGTGATGGTCTCCTTCTCGATCAGATACGCCGCCAGCTTATCCATGATCTCGCGGTTTTCTTTCAGCAGTTTCTTCGCCTGCTTATAGCTTTCGCGCAGCATCTTCATCACTTCCGTGTCGATGTCCGCCGCGGTCACGTCAGAGCAGGTCAGGGACGCCCTTCCCTCCAGATACTGGCTCTCCACCGTGGCGAGACCCATAAGCCCGAACTTCTTGCTCATGCCGAAACGGGTGATCATATTGCGCGCGATGCTGGTCGCCTGCTCTATATCGTTGGCCGCGCCCGTGGTGACGGTGTCAAAGACGATCTCCTCCGCAGCGCGTCCGCCCAGCAGACCCACCAGTCTGTCGCGCAGCTCCGACTCGGTATCCAGATATTTCTCTTCCTCCGGCACCTGCATGACATACCCCAGCGCGCCCATCGTTCGCGGCACGATCGTGATCTTCTGCACCGGCTCAGAATTTTTCTGCAGAGCGCTGATCAGCGCGTGCCCCACCTCGTGATAGGAGACAATCTTGCGCTCCTCCTTGCTCATGATGCGGTCCTTCTTTTCCTTGCCCACAAGCACCTGCTCCACTGCGTCGAACAGATCCTTCTGGCTCACATACTCCCTACCCGTCTTGACCGCGTTGATCGCCGCCTCGTTGATCATGTTGGCGAGGTCGGAACCCACCGCGCCGGAAGTGGCCAGCGCGATCTCGTTGAGATCCACCGTCTCGTCCATGCGCACGTCCTTGGAGTGCACCTTCAGGATCTCCACACGCCCTTTCAGGTCAGGCTTATCCACGATGATCCTTCTGTCAAAACGGCCCGGACGCAGCAACGCCTTGTCCAAAATCTCCGGGCGGTTGGTGGCCGCCAGAATGATGATGCCCTTCCTGCCGTCGAAACCGTCCATCTCGGACAAAAGCTGGTTCAGCGTCTGCTCCCGCTCCTCATTGCCGCCGCCGTATTTGGAGTCCCTGCTCCTGCCGATGGCGTCGATCTCGTCTATGAACACGATACAGGGCGCATTCTTCTCCGCCTCCCTGAACAGATCGCGCACACGGGAGGCGCCCACGCCCACATACAGCTCGATAAAATCCGAGCCGGAGAGCGAGAAGAACGGCACATGCGCCTCGCCTGCCACCGCCTTGGCCAGCAGCGTCTTACCCGTTCCGGGCGGGCCCACCAACAGCGCGCCCTTGGGCAGTCTGGCGCCGATCTTCGCGTACTTGCCGGGATTGTGCAAAAAGTCCACGACTTCCACCAACGACTCTTTCGCCTCGTCCTCTCCGGCCACGTCCTGAAAGGTGATCCCCGTCTCCTTCTGCACATAGGCTTTCGCGGTGCTCTTGCCGACGCCCATCGGGCCGCCCTTGCCGCCCATACGGCGGAACAGAAGACTCAACAGTCCCCACATCAACAGGATCGGCAGAATATAGTAGAGCAGCACCGTCATGATGACGCTGGAGCTATCCGAGGTCTGCTTGTTTAGATCAATATCATGTTCCAGCAGGCGTTTGGTCAGGGTATCGTCATCCTCCATCTTGCCTGTATAGTAAGTCATCGTCCCAAGGCCGTAGCCGTACGCGAACGCGAACGGCGATGTCGCCTGCTGTTCCTTCGGATAGATAACGATCCTGTCGGATTCTACAGTAACGCTCTCGATCCGGTCATTTTCCACCATATCGATAAAGGCGTTGTAGGTGATCTCCTGATTGCTCGCCCCGGTGAACATGCGCATGAACATGCTGATGCACAGCAGCGTCACAAGCGCGGCGATCACGAGCATAATCAGGCTCTGTCTGCGCGGATCGTTGCCGTTTCCGTTCGGGCCTCCCGGACCGCGGTTCTGATTGTTGTTCGGGCCTCCCGGACCTCCCGGCCCCCGGCCGGGGCCATTCTCATAAGGATTATAATTGTCAGCCATACGGCGTCCTCTCTTTCCCTCTATTTTCATTTCGGCATGGCGGCCTTTGCGCCATGCCAATATAAAAGCCTCTTCTCTTCCCATTGTGCCAACTATGTCTAGTATATATAAGGAAAAATCATAAATCAATAAGGGAATTATGAATTTCAGAACACAAGTATTAAAGAATTCTAAAGTTTTTTACATTTTTTAACGATAGCAGTAGATTTTTCCTCCGTTCCCATTGTATAATAAACCATATATTGTTTTGAGCATAACTGCATGACACAAAGTATTGCGCAGTTATTTTTCGTTGCGGAAAGGTATGGAGATTAGCATGGCAGTAAAGTACGTATTTGTAACGGGCGGCGTCGTATCCGGCCTGGGCAAGGGCATCACGGCCGCCTCTCTCGGCAGGCTGCTGAAAGCCCGCGGCTACAAAGTCACGATGCAGAAGTTCGACCCCTATATCAACATCGATCCCGGCACGATGAACCCCATCCAGCACGGAGAAGTGTTCGTCACCGAGGACGGCACGGAGACGGATCTGGACTTGGGACACTACGAGCGTTTCATCGACGAAAATCTGGACAAGAACTCCAATGTGACCACCGGCAAGGTCTACTGGTCCGTCCTGCAGAAGGAGCGGCGCGGAGACTACGGCGGCGGCACCGTGCAGGTCATCCCGCACATCACCAACGAGATCAAGAGCCGTTTCTACCGCAACTTTACCGATGAGGAGACGCGCATCGCGATCATCGAAGTGGGCGGCACCGTGGGCGACATCGAGAGCCAGCCCTTTCTGGAGTCGATTCGTCAGTTCCAGCACGAAGTCGGCCGGGAGAACGCCATCCTGATCCATGTGACGCTGATCCCCTACCTGAGCGCGTCCCAAGAGATGAAGACGAAACCTACGCAGGCCAGCGTCAAGGAATTACAGGGTATGGGACTGCAGCCCGACATCATCGTATGCCGCAGCGAGCGTCCCTTGGATCAGTCTCTGAAAGATAAGATCGCGCTGTTCTGCAATGTGCCGAGCCATCGCGTCCTGCAGAATCTCGACGTGGAGCATCTCTACGAGGCGCCCCTCGCCATGGAAAAAGAACACTTGGCGCAGGTCGCCTGCGACTGTCTGAAACTGGATTGCCCGGAACCTGATCTGGCGGACTGGAAGGCGGTTGTAGACGCTCTGCGGACGCCCACCGACGAGGTGACGGTCGCCCTTGTAGGTAAGTATACCCAGCTTCACGACGCCTATATCAGCGTTGTGGAGGCTTTGAAACACGGCGGCATCTCGAATCACTGCGTCGTCAATATCCGCTGGGTGGATTCCGAGACGGTGACGGCAGACAACGTAGAAGAACTTTTGAAGGGAGTCAGCGGGGTTCTGGTGCCCGGCGGTTTCGGCGACAGAGGCATCGAGGGCAAGATCCACGCCATCACCTACGCGAGAGAGAACAACGTGCCGTACCTGGGACTCTGTCTCGGCATGCAGCTTGCCATCGTAGAATTTGCGCGGAACGTGATCGGCTACAACGACGCCCACAGCATCGAGCTGAACCCTTCCACCACCCATCCTGTGATCGCCCTGATGCCCGACCAGAACGGCGTGGAGGACATCGGCGGCACTCTGCGTCTCGGCTCCTACCCCTGCGTGTTGGACAAGAACTCCAAAGCCTATGCGCTGTACGGCGAAGAGACGATCCACGAGCGGCACAGACACCGCTATGAGGTAAATAATGATTATCGCGCGGTGCTCACGGAGCACGGCATGAAACTGTCCGGCCTGTCCCCCGACGGGCGGATCGTGGAGATGTGCGAACTGCCAAGCCATCCGTTCTTCGTGGCGACGCAGGCGCACCCGGAGTTAAAGTCAAGACCCAATCGGCCGCACCCTCTGTTCAAAGGCTTTGTGAAGGCGGCCTTAGATTACAAGAACAGATAACACGCCCCGCCCGGGGCACACAGAAAGCTGCATGCCGCGTCATCCGCGGACATGCAGCTTTTTTTGATCGTTTTCTCTATTCCGCCTCGATCTTCTCGATGCGCACATTGCGGATACAGACCGTGTCCGCAGCGTCCGTCCCGCCCAGATTGAACTCCAGGCGGCCGTTGTTGTCGTCCCGGTCTTTCATCTTGAAATCATAGGCATAGCTCTGCCAGTCCGGCGTAAGCTCCACCTCCGTGTCCGGCAGATAGCGTCCCCAGCAGCCGCCGCCGCTTTCCGCATGTGATAACGGTACGCTAAATGTTTTCTTTTCATATGGTTTTTCTCCACCCTCACTCTTCCAACGCGTTCAGCTTATCCACCAGCGCCTGCACGTCCGCCATCGTGATATGGCCTCCGAAACTGATGGGGCCGCGCAGCGGCATGTACTCCGTCATGGAGTCCGCCATCTCCTGCGACATGGCCTCCTTGGCCGCGTCGCTCTCCTGCTGTTCGGGCGCCTCCCCAAACATGCCGCCCTTCATCAGATCTTCTACGATCGCCCACGCCTTGGGATCTTTCTTCACATCCCCCAGCGTGGTGTCCGTGGTATACACGAAGGGCAGTCTGACCGTGGACTCCACCGTCACCGTCTTTGACAGTACAATATCGCGGGACGATCTGCCGATCAGAATGTCGAATTCGCCCGTCTCCACATGCCAGTCGTGGATCCTGACGCTGTAGTAGGCAAAAGCCCTCTTGTCCAGTGTAAATGTCACCGTCTTCGTCTCGCCGGGCTGCAGCTCCACCTTGGCGAAATCGCGCAGCTCCTTCACGGGACGGATCACCGTGCTCTCCCTGTCGGCCACATAGAGCTGCACGATCTCCTTGCCCGCCATGCCTCCCGTATTCGTCACATCCACCGTCACCCGCAGCGTGTCCGTATCTTTCATCTTATCTTTATCGAGCCTCAGATTAGAGTAATCGAAGGTCGTATAGGACAGCCCGTAGCCGAAGGGGAACAGGACGTCCATCTTTTTCTTGTCATAGTAGCGGTAGCCCACGAAGATGCCCTCGCGGTACTCCACCATATCGCCCTCGCCGATGTAGGACAGATAGGACGGGTTATCTTCCAATTTTAGCGGGAACGTCTCGGGCAGTTTCGCGCTGGGGTTCACCTTGCCGAACAGGATGTCGCACACCGCGCCGCCTACCGCCTGACCGCCCAGATACGCCTCCACGACGCCTTTGACCTGACCGATCCAGGGCATCTCCACAGGAGAGCCGTTGTGCAGGACGACTATCGTATTGGGCTGTACGGCCGCCACCTTTTCGATCAGCTCATTCTGACAGTCCGGCATGGACATGTGTTTCCTGTCGTAACCCTCGGACTCGAATTTGTCCGGCAGACCCGCGAAGATCACTGCCACTTCCGCATTCCGCGCCGCCTCGACCGCCTCCGCCAGCAGTTTCTCGTCCGTCCTGTCCTCGGCGTCGTCGAAACCCTGCGCGTAGACAATATCATAACCCCCCGACGCGGCCTCCAGAGCGGACGTGACTTTGTGGCTGTTGATATGGGAGCTGCCGCCGCCCTGATAGCGGGGCGTCTTCGCGTACTTGCCGATGAAGGCCACCTTCTGTTTCTCCGAAAGCGGCAGTACGCCGTCGTTCTTCAGCAGCACGATCGTCTCCTCGGCCACTCTGCGCGCCGTCTCATGATCCTTATCCCTGTCGAACACCGCCGCCCTGTCGCGGTTCTCCTCGTAGCGGAACACGATGTTCAGAATGCGCTCCACCGCCGTGTCCAGAACGCTCTCCTCCAGCTCGCCGCTGAGCACGGCGCCCTCGATCATCTTGTCGTTGGCGCCGAAGGAACCGGGCATCTCCAGATCAAGTCCGGCCTTCAGATCCTCCACGCGGCTGTTGACCGCGCCCCAGTCGCTCATCACATAGCCGTCGAATCCCCACTGATCCCGCAGCGTCTCCGTCAGATACTGATGATTCTGCGCGGCATAAGTGCCGTTGATCTTGTTGTAGGAGCACATCACCGTCCAAGGTTTCTCCTTCTTCACCGGGCCCTCGAACGCGGCCAGATAGATCTCGTGCAGCGTCCTCTCGTCCACGCGGGAATCGCAGGACATTCTTCTCGTCTCCTGATTGTTGGCGAGGAAGTGCTTGATGCTCGTGCCCACATGCTTACTCTGTACGCCGTGGATCAGCGCGCCCGCCATCTCACCAGCTAAGAACGGATCCTCCGAGTAGTATTCAAAGTTGCGCCCGCAAAGCGGAGAACGCTTGATATTGACGGCGGGGCCGAGGATCACGCTGACGCCCTCCGCCTGACACTCGTTGCCGAGCGTCTCGCCCATCTCTCTGATCAGTTCTCTGTTAAAGGACGCCGCCGTGCCGCAGCCCGCCGGGAAACAGACCGCCTTAATGCTGTCGTTCACGCCGAGATGATCTCCCTCCTGCTCCTGCTTGCGCAGGCCGTGAGGGCCGTCCGACACCATGCTCGCCGGAATCCCCAGTCGTTCCACCGCCTCCGTGTGCCAGAAATCCGCGCCCGAACACATCGCCGCCTTCTCCTCCAGCGTCATCTGGGCTACCAGTTCTTTGATCTTGTCTGCCGTCATGTGATAACCTCCTATATCCCATAAGATACTATAACTATACAGTCAGCGCCGCCGCTCCTATGCTGCGGGAAACGCAGTATCACGCAACATCCTTCGGCTGTAACATCCTAAGTGTAGCATAATGCGGTATAATTTACTATAGATTTCCCGCTTTCTGTCGATCTAACAGCTCCCTGAGCGCCTCGTCCCCGACGCTGACCCAGGCGTCCTCCTCCTCGGCGTTCAGCCCCAGATATTCCCGCAGCGTCACCGTGGTATCGCTGAATCCCCACTCCTGGCTGTAGTCGTCGATTTCCTCAAAATCGACTTCGCCCGCCAGATATTTTTCTTTAAATTTCTTCTGATCTCCCATATGCCGCAATCCTCCCTATACGGTCCGCGCATCCGAAACGCGCCGTCACGCCCCGGACACAGCCGTTCTCTTCCGCTTACGCCAAACCGTCCTCTTTCGCCTTATCCGCGATCATCCTGTAGGTCGGCACGGGCACGCCGTAGCGCTCTCCCATGCGCACCACCTCGTAGATCAGGCCGTCGATCTCGGACGCCTTGCCCGCGTAGATGTCCCGCTGCATGGAGGTGCTCGCCTGCGGATCCAGCGTATCCAAGATCCGCAGATTGGTCGTCACAATGTCCGCCAGAAACGGCACGCCCATGGCCGATGCCAGCGCGTCGATCTCCCGCATCAATTTGACAAAGGTGTCCCGCGGCTCCCCCGTCACCTGTACCTCCCCCGCCGAGACATGGTAGTACAGCCCGCAGGCCGCCATGGGGGACACATAGGCGAATTTCTGCAGGGCGTCCCGCCTGATATTCTCCGAAAGCACGCCCTCGATGCCGCTGTCCTTTAAGTCCTTCGCCACCTCGAACAGCTCCGGCCTGAGCTCCTGCGGATCGCGGACGCCGTACACGATGCGGAAGATGTCGCCCAAGAGCAGGATCGTCCCCGGCTCCCTGATCTCTCCCGCGATATAGATGCAGCCGTCCGTCACCAGAAGACCCGGCAGTTTTTCCTGCATCCTGCCGCCCGTGCCGTAGAGATTCAGAATCGGGATCGCGATTGTACTCTCCTTCGCGACTCTCCTGATAAAAGGGATCGTCTCGTCCAGAGAATAGCCCTTCACACAGACGAAAATAACGTCGGGCCTCTCGTCGTAATGCTCCATATCCGTCGCCTTGATGGGATAAACGGTATAGTTTCCCTTCTTCGTCGTCTCCATGCGAAGGCCGCGCTCCTGCATACGCCGCAGATGCTCGCCCCGGGCGATGAGCGTCACGTCCTTGCCCGCCTCTGTCATGTACGCGCCGATGCTGCCGCCCGTGCCGCCGGCGCCGATCACAAGATATTTCATATTCCCTCCTTGGTTATTTCGTCACAAACGCCGATATTGTCTGCAAAAATTTGTTAATGTCGATGGGTTTGGAGAGATGCCCGTTCATGCCGCTCTCCACCGACTTTTTCATATCCTCGTCGAAGGCGTTGGCGGTCATGGCTATAATGGGGATCGTCCCCGCCCTTGGATGATCGGAACGCCGGATGATACGGGTCGCCTCCAATCCGTCCATAACAGGCATCTGAATATCCATCAGGATCAAGTCATAGCGCTCCGGTTCGGCGGAGAGGAATCTGTCTACCGCCTCTTTGCCGTTGTGCGCCAGGTCCACAATCGCGCCCTCCATCTCCAGGATCGTCTGCGCGATCTCGATATTCAGATCGTTATCCTCCACGAGAAGAATATGCATCCCCTCGGCGGAAGTGATCTTATGCGGCTCGGATCCGGCCTGCCCGATACTCTGCGCCTGCAGCTCATCCATGGGAAGAACAATCGTAAAATAGAAATCGCTGCCTTTTCCGAGCTCGCTGTCCAGACTGATGCTGCCGCCCATCATCTGCACCAGGCGGCTGCTGATAGCCAGGCCAAGACCCGTGCCGCCGTATTTTCTGGTGGTGCTGCCCTCCGCCTGCTCGAAGGATTCGAAGATACGGCTCTGGTTCTCAGGGCTTACGCCGATGCCGGTATCGCGGACAGAGAATAAGATCTTCCCATCGTCCTCCTGACGGATCGTCAACTTGACGTTTCCCTCTGCAGGCGTGAATTTGATCGCGTTTCCGAGCAGATTGATCAGCACTTGGTTCAAGTGCAGGGAATCGCCTGTCACATACGGACAGACGAAAGATATATCGGTATCGAACACGATCCCTTTCGCCTGCGCCTGCGGCTTGATCAGATTCGCGACATTGTCCACCATGTCGTTTAAGTCAAATTCGGCATGCTCCAGCGTCAGCTTGCCGCTCTCGATTCTGGACATATCCAGAATGTCGTTGATCAGCCCCAGCAGATACTGTGAAGACTGGCTGATCTTGCCGAGATCCTCCGCGACCTTTTCCGGATCTTTGGTATGCGTCTGAGCGATATAAGCCATGCCGATGATGGCGTTCATCGGCGTGCGGATCTCATGGCTCATGCGGGAGAGGAAGTCGCTCTTGGCACGGTTGGCGGCGTCATACCGCTGCCTGTTGATGTTGACCTCGACGATCTTGACGACCTCCAATATCTCTCCCGCCTGCTCTTCCGTCCAGATCTGCGCGTCCGCATCCCGCAGGAACAGAAGCGCTCCGGTATAGTTATTATTGTCATAGAGCGGGAACACATATCCTTCCCTGCCCTCGTCGATCCGCAGGAAATAGCGCATCTGCGCGGTAAGCTTTGCCGTGGAAAGATAGGGCGGCCTCTCCTCCCATAGCGCCTGATCCAACGCGTCAAACTCCTGCGCCGTAAAGCGGATCAGTTCATGATCCAAAGCCGCGTCCGGACTGTTGTGCCACCGATGCGTAGGTTTCACCGTAGAGAATTCCCTGTTCGCGGTGATGAGCACCACATCTTCCGCCTCGAAATGTCTGCCCAGTTTGGGGAGCAGAACCGTCAGAATGTCGTCTATCTTGTTGCTCTTGTCAAAAAAGCTGAAAGTGATCGATATAATATTCTGCGTATCCGCATCAGCGTGCTCAATCGGCGTGCTATACTTAGGCGCAGTTTGACTTCCCGCCGGCAGTTCATGATAAAACATACAGGGAATGTTGTGCGCGGAGGCATAGGCGAGCGCCCTCCGTGCGTTCGCCGCCAGCGCGTCATAATCCGCTCCGCCGCACACCGCTCCGCCGAAGACTAATTCCAGTTTCAGACCGCCGTCGGCATAGAGCAGCTGCGCTGTCCGGCGCAGCTCCTGCGCGACCTCCATAGCCTTGTCGCAGGAATAGTCGTCCAGCCAACACATGATCTCGTCGCCGCCGTAGCGGATCAGCACGCTCTGAGAGGCGTCGTTACGCTGTTTCCACTCAAGGAAGATACGCCCCAGCTCCTCCAGAATAACATCCCCGACCGCCATGCCGTACTCTTCGTTGATCTGTGCAAAATCCTGCACGTCCGCAAGCAGCAGACAACCGCCGCGGCCGCCTTTGATCTGACTCCGCACGATGTCCTCCCCCGAGGCGCGCAGATACAACCCCGTCAGGGAATCTCTGTGCAGAGACTCTCTCTCCGCCAGCTCCTGCACCTTCCGGTCATGAATATTGTGCATGGAACCGATAAATGATCTGTGCTTTCCGTCGGCGGACGGCAGGATACGCCCCGTCAGTTCAAACCACTTGTACTCGTGGTTCTCTGTCCTCCAGTTGGTTCTGAAGGAGACGGAGAGATCCGTCTGAATATTTCGGATGCGGGCAAGCACCACGCGCTTTTCAAAAGGATGGATATAGTCTTCATTTTCCAGCTTTTGCTGAAGGTGTTCCACGCGGGTCTCCGCGTTGCCTTTATCCAGATTGTAGAAGATCGCCAGATCCTTTTCCGGATCATAGGTCACCAGAATATCGGAGTTGTTCTGCAATGCCAGACGATAGCGTTCTCTCTCCTCAAGCAGATCCCACTCGATCTTTTTCTGTCGGTTCGTCAGAATAAAAATCGTATCGTACAGCTCGTCGATCTCCGCGATCGTTCCCTTCGCAAAATATTTGAGTTCATTCTCCGGGCTGGTGCGGATGCATTCGGACAGACGGCGGATCGGATTGGTGATATACCGCACAAGCAGATAGGACAGGAAAACCGCCACCGCCAAGGCAAAAAGAGTCGCCGCGACAAAGATGCCCGAAAGTCTGGAGCTGCTGCCGAACAGCGCATCGTCAGTCTCCATGCCCGCCAGATACCATCCCTGCTCATAGAAGGGCGTATTGGTGTTATAGAGAGTCAACGGCTTTATCGTCAAATAGACAGGTTCCTTTCTGCCGGAACCTCCCAGTTGGAACAGACCGTCCTGAGCCGTGTCTAACAATTGGATATGATTTTCGCCGTCAATGGAATCATTGGAATATAAGCCGGTGGCGCAGACTACCCGATATGCGTTCTCTCCTTCCCTTGCCAGCAGGAGATAGCCGCCCTCGCGGTTGGAATCGACTTCCCTGTAAGGAAGACAGTTCGCCAGACGGGAAAGGGAAATTTCAATCCCCATAACGCCATACACCGTCCCGTCCTCCGCAACCAGGGGAATGGAGTAGGTTATCATCCGATAGGGGTCCGTGTCCTCCTTACCCTCCAGACAAAAAGGCCCGCTCCAATAGCAGCAGTTCTCCACGCGGGCAGAGGGATTCTGCACCGCCTCCAGATAGGGCCGATAGAAGAAGTCGTCCGCCTCGGACACACCGTATGGTTTCAGGTTCAGATCGGTTCGCCAGTAAATATCGAAAGGCACCCTGTATTCTTTGGTGATCCGGGAAGGGCCGATCGTCATGAACAGATCGGAATAATCGGCCGGGTTGGTGTCCGGATCGCTGTCACGTATATACAGCGTTTTCAATGTGCCGCCCTTCGCCGCGTCCGGCCGCCCCAGAATGATAAAAGCGCCTGTCGTGGAATTTTTGCGCAGCATATACCCCCATGTGGGAAACAGATCGGTAAAATACTCTTCCTGTGCGGCGGGATCCCGCAGAAAATCATCCATCGACATGCCGCTCCCGGCAAGCCGGTCCGCCAGCATCTGCCCCGCGACCTCATATTCTTCCTCCAACGCCGTCCAACGCTGCGTCATATCGTTTTCCAGAATGATGCTGCGCGTCTCAGTGACCTGTTCCAGCCGATCCGGCGTATAGTTTCTGATGGTGGAAAAAGCGCCGCTCAGGAACACCGTGCCGAAGGAAAGCAATGCCTGCATAATAATCAGACAGAGCAACGGCACCAGAAACAGCCAGAATATACGTTTCGGTTTTGAGGTATGGGTAGGCTTTACGCTCAAATCATAATCTCCTTCTTACTTCCATCTCTACTGCGCGACAGCCTCGTTTAACGCCGCCACAAAGGACGCGTACCAGTCTTCAAAAGCCTGATCGCCCACCAGATCGGCGCAGGCCTCCTCCGGCGAACTGCCCTGCGCCATCCTCGCGAGAACCGTCTCCCGGTCGGCCGCCGCCTTGTCCGCCAGATTGTATTCCAGTATGTTCCGCGCGGCAGCTCCATGATCGAAAGCCTTGTTGGTGTACAGGGTGGTAGTCTGTGCCGTATCAAAACAGGAAACCAACGTTTCATATGTCTTGCCCGGCACCGTCAGATCGTTGTCCGCGATGGTCCGATCCAGCATTTCAGCGGAGAGCGCCGCCTTTTTCACCGGCATATACCCTGAAGTACAGCCAAAGAGCAGATTGTTTTCCTCGTTGGTGAACCATTTTAAGAAAGTGACTGCCGCATACTCCCTCTCCGGCGTGCTCTTTGTGACCACCATTCCGGCGCCCTGCTGTATGGCATATGCCTCGCCGCCCTCAAAGATGGGCGCGGGAAGGATAATATAGTCGATGGTCTTCGTGCCTTCCGCCGTCTCGATCTCATCGGGGAAATAGTTGGCGGAGGAGGTGGAACCCGTATAGGCGATGATCTCGCCGATCTTAACGTCATCCGAGCGGAATCTTCCATAAGAGGAGAAATAGCCTTTGACATACGGCACATAGTAAGTATCCCAGATCCTGCGCATAACATTTTCATCCGCCTGTATCGTGACGGCGCCGTTCTCTACTTTGAACAGTTCCGTGCCAAGCTGCATGGAACCGACTAAAAACAGATTCGCAAGAGCGTCCCTGCCGTAAAATGCTTTGCCATCCCCCGCAATGTCCGGCGTCTCAGCGTCCGTCCACTCATAATAAGCCTTCGCGGTAGCCGCGACGCCCTCCATGGTGGCCAGATCGTCCAGGGAGGCTCCCGTGGCCTCCGCAAAAGGCTCCCAGTCGGTCTTGTTCATCATGAAGATCTCGCTGGACTTGGCTGTGGGAAAAATGCGCAGTTCCCCGTTCGCTCCGATCCGTCCCTCGTCCAAAAAGGAGTCCACGTAAGCGTCCATCTCCTCCTCCGTCATATAGTCGTCCAGATCCACCAGCATGCCGAGCTGGTCGATGGAATAAGCGGTGTCCGCATAGGAGGAAAAAATATCGGGCGGCTCGCTGCTGCCGACTTCCTTATTGAAAGCCGCAAGCACGCTGTTTTCCAGATCGCTCACATTGCCCTGACTGTTGGCGGTCACATAGATGCCCAGTTCCTTTCCCTCAGTGCGATTAAACTCCTCCACAAGCTGGTCAAAAGCCGCCTGCTGGGAGCCGTTGTAATAATGCCATATGGTGATCTGCGTGGGATTATTGGGATCAAGCCGGACGCTCTGCGCGCCGTCTTTGCCGCATCCGCCAAGAAACAGGGACGCGGCAGCAAAACAGAGAAATTTTGTCAGTTTCGGGGAAAAAGATCTCAGCATGTCGTTTCAGTCCTTTCGTGTGCGCAAGTATTCTCAAGATGGACATAAGAGCGCTTTTATTATACCAATATGCACTCTGTTTGACAAGAGATACCCTGTCGTCAAACGTCGGGACATTTTGCTGCTATGCTTTAGCCGATTCGTTCACCGCTCTGTACAGTCTGTTCAGAGCCTCTTTGAGCACCGCCCGCGGGCAGGCTATGTTGACGCGCTCAAATCCCTCCCCGGCCGAACCGAAGATCGCGCCGCTGTCCAGCCAGAGTTTCGCCTCATGGACGATCAGATGCTCCAGTTTCTCCTCCGGCAGACCGAGCGCGCAAAAGTCCAGCCAGATCAGATAAGTTCCTTCCGGCTCGATCAGTTTGATCTGCGGCAGATGCTCTGCCAGATAAGCCCTGACATAGTCGAGATTCCCCTTCAGATAGACCTTCAGCTCCTCCAGCCATTCCCGCCCCGTCTCGTACGCCGCCTGACAGGCGTGCAGTCCGATCATATTGACCTGGCTGTACCCCACCGCCGACATCTGCCGCCGAAACGCCCTGCGCAGCCCCGCGTTGGGGATAAAGATGTTGGAGACCTGCAGACCCGCCAGATTAAAGGTTTTGCTCGGCGCGGTGCAGACGATGCAGGCATCCTGAAAAGCGGGATCCACCGTGGGGAACACATGATGTCTCCTGCCTTCGTACACAAAGTCGCTGTGGATCTCGTCGCTGACGACCTTCACGCCGTGGCGCAGACAGATCTCCCCCATCCTGCGCAGTTCCTCCGCCGTCCACACCCGTCCCACAGGGTTGTGGGGACTGCACAGCACGAACAGCTTCACCTTTTCCTCCTCGATCCTGCGCTCAAAATCCTCGAAGTCGATCTCGTAGTGGCCGTCCCGCAGCACCAGCTCGTTGTTCACGAGCGTCCTGCCGCTGTCCCTGATGACTTCGCTGAACGGATAGTAGACCGGCTGCTGGATCATCACGCCGTCCCCTCGCTCCGTAAAAGCCTGTATCGCAATGCCGATGGCGAAGACCACGCCGGGCGTCTTCACCAGCCAGCTCCTCTCCACGTTCCAGCCGAAATACTCCCGGTACCACGCGGCTACCGCCTGAAAATAAGCGTCTTTGCTCTCCGTATAGCCGTAGATGCCAAGCGCCGCGTCCGCCACGGCTCGCTCAATGATCCCCGGCGCGGTCCTAAAATCCATATCCGCCACCCACAGCGGCAGCACATCCGCGGGCTTGCCTCTCTCCGCGGCGAAGTCATATTTCAGACAGTCCGTGTTTCTCCTGTCCACGATCTCGTCAAAGTTATATTGCATCGTCTCTTCCTCCGTTTCTCAGGCGTGCGCAAAATGGCAAACGCTATGCCAGCGCCTGTGCCAGATCCGCGATTAGATCCTCCACATTCTCAATTCCCACGGACATGCGCAGCGTCGTCTCGTCGATCCCGTTGGCCCGCCTCTTCTCGTCCGGCACGTCGGCGTGGGTCTGTGTGAAGGGATAGGTCATCAGGCTCTCCGTACCGCCCAGACTCTCGGCGAACTTGATCAGTTTCACCCGCTCTAACACCCTGTGCGCCGTCTCCTGAGAATCCACATGAAAAGTCAGCATGCCGCCGTATCCCCGGCACTGTCTCTGTGCCACCGCATAGCCCGGATGATCCGGCAGCCCGCTGTAAAATACCCCTCTTACCTTTGGCTGTCCGGTAAGCCACCGCGCGATCGCCAGCGCGTTCTCCTGATGTTTCTCCATCCGCACGGACAGCGTCTTCATCCCCCGCAGGATCAGCCACGCGTCGAAGGGCGCGAGGCACGCTCCCGTAGTCTTCACCATCTGCCGCATCCGCTCTGCGATCTCCTCATTGCCTGCCACGATGAATCCGCCCAGCGTGTCGTTGTGTCCCTCCAGATATTTGGTGGCGCTGTGGATCACCACATCCGCTCCCAGATCGAGGGGATTCTGAAAATAGGGCGTCAGGAACGTGTTGTCCACCGCCAGCAGACAGCCGTGTTTTTTCGCGATCTCACTGACCGCGCGGATGTCCGTCACCTGCATCATGGGATTTGTGGGCGTCTCTATATATAGGAGCTTTGTGTTCTCCCGCACCGCCGCCTCCACCGCAGAAAGATCCGAGGTGTCCACATAGGTGAACTCCATGCCGTTCTTCTCGTTCACGTTGCGGAATTGTCTGATCACGCCGCCGTACAGATCGTCCGTCGCCACCACATGATCTCCGGGCGCAAACAGCTCCATGAATGCGCTGACCGCCGCCATCCCCGTGGCGAAGGAGATCGTATCCACACCGTGTTCCAAGTCCGTCACGATCCGCTCCGCCTCTTTTCTGGTGGGGTTCTGCACTCTGTTGTAGTCATAGCCCGTGCTCCGCCCGACGCCCGGATGCGCGTACGCCGCCGTCTGATAGATCGGAAAGCTGATGGCTCCCGTCGTCTCTATCGCCTCTCTGCTGCCCTGTCCGTGAATACACACTGTATCTGTCCTGTAATTCATCCTCGTCATACCTTTCTTCTCCGCTCTTATTCCTATTTATCATATAGGAATTATAAATATATTATATTATCACCGCGCGGCTATTTGTCAACTCTTTTTCTGTAAATTTCTGCGCAAAATTTTTCGGGGATGTCCGGTCTCGATTTTTTTCGCAGAGGGTCCGTAAGCCACTTGACATTTTTTGCCGATGGTATATAATTTCAACGGTCAATGAGTTTCCGCATTTTAAATAGGTAAAGAATTTTCGGAAGGAGATCCCATACATGTTTGTGATTTTTTTCCTGATCTGGATTATTTTTAACGGACAATTTACCCCTGAGATCGCCGCGTTCGGACTGGTGATCGCCGGGGCGATGTATTGGTTTATCTGCAAATTTCTGGATTATAAGCCCCGAAACGATCTTGTCATGTGCAAGAGATTCTTTTTGATTCTCCACTATATCTTTGTGCTTGTAAAAGAGATCCTCAAGGCGAACGCCGCCGTTTTCAGGATCATCTACTCGGCAAAATACGAATTTGAACCGGTGGTGATCCACTTTACCACCACGCTGCAGTCTAAGTTTGCCAGGGTGCTCCTCGCCAACTCCATCACGCTGACCCCCGGCACGATCACCGTAAGTCTGAAGGACGACGAGTATGTGGTACACTGTCTGGACAAGGAGCTGGCAAGAGGCATCGACGCCTCGGTGTTTGTCAAACTGTTGGAACGGATCGAACATGTAACGTGACGCCGCGAAACGCGAACGGCGCGGCGGCGCATATATAAAACAACCTAAGCAAAGGATTGATTGCGATGATATATCACTACATCTATATCGGCACATTGATTATACTGGCGGCCATGCTGTTTGCCTGCCTGATCCGCGCGGTCAGGGGACCCCGTATAGCGGATCGTCTCGTGGCGGTGAATATGATGGGCACAATGGTCATGGTCATCATTTCGGTGCTTGCCCTGATGCTGAACGAGGGTTATCTGGTGGACGTGTGCCTGATCTACGCCATGATCAGTTTCCTTGCCGTCGTCATCTTATCCAAGGTGTACATCGGCGTCTATGAGGAGAGACTGCACAAGACGCAGAAACCCGAAGACAACGGCAGTGACGAGGGAGGTGTTTCCAATGGGAATTTTTGAATGGATCAGACTGATCGCGGGGAGCGCTCTTCTGGCCTGCGGTCTTTTCATCTTCTTTACGGAGATCTTCGGCATATTCCACTTTCGCTATGTGCTGAACAGGATGCACGCGGCGGCGATGGGCGATACCCTCGGCATTGGCTCGTGTCTGCTTGGCCTGATTATTTTTTCGGGAGTCAACTTTACCTCCCTCAAACTGCTGCTGATCATCATATTCCTCTGGTTCGCCTCTCCGGTGTCGTCCCACATGCTCTCGCGATTGGAAGTCGCGACCAATGAGAATCTGGAGGCGCACTGCGCGATCTACCCGGATCTTGAGACGCTGGAGGCGGAGTTTAGAGAAACGGATGCACAGGGCGGGAGCGATTCGTCCGACGAGGAGAAAGGCGGTGCGGTATGACGCTGTTTCAATGTATGTTGATGGGATTTCTGATCGTGTGTGCGATCTCCGTGAGCTTTTCCAAGCATCTGTTAAATTCCATACTGATCTATATGTCCTACAGTCTGGTGATGTCTATCCTGTGGATGTGTTTAGAGTCGCCCGACCTGGCGATCACGGAGGCCGCCGTAGGCGCAGGCGTGACGAGCATTCTTTTCTTTGCCACGCTCAAAAAGATCCAGGCGATAGATATTGAGAAGGAACAGCCAAAGAAGGAGGCGGAAGAGCATGAGTAAACTGAAACCGCAGGAGGAATATGAAAAAACTTCCGCTTTCCGGTTCTTCCGCTGGCTGTCCGGCAGCAAGGACCCCTATGTGGGCGAAGTGGAGATGAAGGCGCAGCGGGAAACCGTGATCCCCGAGGAGACGATCACCGAGCGTATGCGCGAATCCGAGATGATCCGCGACAGGATCTACGACGGGGAACAGAACAAGGCGTCGCGGATATTCCACCGGATCTATGTGGCTGTGGCGATCTTCTTCTGTATCGCGCTGGTGGGCGTCCTGCTTTTGACCGTGTCCTGTCTGCCGCCCAACGGCAACGCGGACAATCCTGTCAACAACGTCGTCTCCGAGCGCTATATCGAATCGGGTCTGCAGGAGACGGGCGCGCTCAACATCGTGTCCGGCATGATCCTCACTTACAGGGCCTTCGATACCTTCGGCGAGACGAACGTGCTGTTTATCGCCACCTGCTGCGTCATGATCCTGCTGATGCTGGACGACGCCATCCTGAAGAAACAGGCCGTCATGAACGACCGCCGCTATGAGCCGAAAAACGACACGATCCTGCAGGGCGTGGCCTTCGTCCTCTGCCCGGTCATCTTCATTTTCGGCATCTACATCATCCTGAACGGGCATCTGTCTCCGGGAGGCGGTTTCTCCGGGGGCGCCGTCATGGGCTCCGGCCTGATCCTGTATGTGGCCGCCTTCGGTTTCCAAAAGACGCAGCGGTTCTTCGACGAACATGTGTATAAGATCGCCAAGATCACCGCGCTGTGTATGTACGGCCTGATCGGCACTTACTTCTATATGATGGGGGCGAACGGCATAGACGATCATATTCCGCTCGGCATTCCGGGACACATTTTGAGCAGCGGCATCATTCTTCCCATCAACGTCTGCGTCGGGCTGGAGGTGGCGTGCACCATGTACGCTTTCTACGCGCTGTTCAGAAGAGGAGGACTTTGATATGGGAGCGAATCTGTTTGTGAATTACGGCGAGGCGGTGGCCATGATCCTCTTCGGGATCGGTTTCGGCAATCTGCTCCTGCAGCCCAATCTGATCAAGAAGATCATCGGGCTGAATATCATGGATACCGCGATCTACCTTTTTCTTGCGGAAAAAGGCTATATCAGGGGACGCGTAGCCCCCATCGTGGCAAACGGCGTGCAGAGCGTCGAGGCGTATATCAACCCGATCCCCAGCGGACTTGTGCTGACGGGTATCGTTGTTTCCGTATCCGTGTCGGCGCTGATGCTGGCCCTCACGATCCGTCTCTACAGGCGTTACCATACCCTTGACCTGGATCAGATCTCCAAACAACTGCGGAAGGAGGGGCTGTGATGGATTTTGTGCGGAACTTTCCCTGTATCTCTATCATGCTCTGCCTGTTTGCCGGGATCATCAGCTCGGGACTCCGCGGCAAGGCCGCCATGCTGGTCAACACGGGACTCCTTGTGACCAACACGGTCCTCAGCGCATGTACACTGCTGTACACGCTCTCCACCGGGGCTTCCTTCGTCTATGTGATGGGCCGGTTCCCGGCGCCTTGGGGCAATGAGATCCGCGCCGGCGTATTGGAATCGCTGATCGCGCTCTTCTTCTGCATCATCATGCTGCTCTCTCTATTCGGCGGCAGACATAAACTCCTGCAGGGCGTGGAGGAGGGCAAGCTCTATCTCTACTATGTATTGATGGATCTGCTGCTCAGCTCCCTGTTGGCGTTAGTCTACACCAACGATATGTTCACCGCCTATGTATTCGTGGAGATCAACACCATCTCCGCCTGCGGCCTGATCATGATACGCCAGAACGGGCGCACCATCGAGGCCGCCGTCCGCTATATGATCATGAGTCTGCTGGGTTCCGGCATGCTGCTGTTGGGCCTGTGCATGCTCTACGATCTGACGGGGCATCTCTTAATGAGCAACATCAAGGAATCCGTAGCGCTGATCGTAGCGGAGGGAGAATACACGATCCCTCTCATCGTATCGATCGTGCTCATGTCCGTGGGACTGTGCATCAAGAGCGCGCTCTTTCCCTTCCACGCGTGGCTGCCGGACGCTTACGGCTACTCCACCGTCTCCTCCGCCGCCGTGCTGTCCAGCCTGGTATCGAAGGGATATATTTTTCTGCTCATCAAGATCATATACCGTGTGATCGGTTTCGACATATACCACGACACGCGCATTATCGACATTCTGTTTTTATTCGGCCTGATGGGCATGATCTTCGGCTCCACGAGCGCCATCCGCGAAAACGACATTCGCAGGATGATCGCCTTCTCCTCCGTGGCGCAGATCGGGTACATCTACATGGGGTTCGGCATGGGGACGGAGGCCGGGATGACGGCCAGCGTCTTCCACATCCTGTCCCATGCGGCCACCAAGTCGCTGCTGTTCATCGCGGCGGTGGGCCTGACCGACGTGTCCGGCAGAAACCGCCAGTTTATCGAGCTGACAGGCTCCGGCTACCGGAACCGCTGGGCGGGCGTCGCCTTCACGGTGGGCTCTCTGGCGATGGTCGGCGTGCCGCTGTTCTCCGGCTTTATCAGCAAGCTGCTGTTCGCGCAGGCGGCCGTGCAGAACCACGCGAAGATGCTGCCCGCCCTGATCGTCCTCGGCATCAGCACGATCCTGAACGCGATCTACTTCATGAAGACGGTGATCCGTATCTACACGCCCGTGGAGGACACGCCCTACCCGAGCGTGACCTTCCGCGACAGGCCCGTGTACGCCGTCGTCCTGACAGCCTTTATCGTTCTGAATGTGATGCTGGGTATCAGTTCGCAGCCTGTCGTCGATATGATCCGACAGGGGCTTGCCATGTTTGCGTAGGGAGGTGACGACATGTATTTCATACTTTTATCCGTACTTGTACCGATTCTTGCCGGTGTTTATCTTCTGGTCAGGAGAGAGTTCGCAGAGAGAAAGAGTCTGCTGATCGTCACGGCCTGCTTTCTCCTTCTGACGGGCGTTTCGGTCGTCGCCGCGCTCTTTGCGGCATACGGGGACTCTTTCACTCTATTTTACCTGACTAAGACGCTCCCGATCGTCTTTGCCATCGACGAGATGAGCGTCCTGTTCTCCTACATCACACTGATCATCCTCATGTGCGCGGGGTTCTTCTCCTTCGAGTACATGCGACACGAGACGAAGGAAAAGCGCTGCTACGGCTTTTACCTGATCGTGTTCGGCGTGCTGAACGCCTTGTGTTTTGCCGGGAACCTCATCACCTTTTATCTGTTTTTTGAGATGCTGACGCTGACCTCCATGCCCCTTGTGCTGCACAACGGCAGCCGCGAGGCGATCATGGCGGGGTTAAAATATCTGTTCTTCTCCATGTGCGGCGCGTATATGGCGCTGTTCGGCGTCTTCTTCGTCAGCCGCAGCTGCGAGACTCTGACCTTTACCGCCGGAGGCGTGCTGAGCGGGGCCGCCGCCCACACGGGGATCCTGCTGATCGCCGCATTCGCCATGATCGTCGGATTCGGCGTCAAGGCGGGCATGTTTCCTCTGCACGCCTGGCTGCCGACAGCCCATCCGGTGGCTCCGGCTCCCGCGTCCGCGGTGCTCTCCGCCGTCATCGTCAAGGCGGGGGTGCTGGCGATCATCCGCACAGTCTACTACATTTTTGGCCCGGACTTCCTGCGGGGCACCTGGGTGCAGACCGCATGGCTCGTACTGACGCTGCTCACGATATTCATGGGGTCGATGCTGGCCTACCGTGAACCCGTCCTGAAAAAGAGACTGGCTTACTCCACCGTGAGCCAGCTCTCCTACATTCTGTTCGGTCTGGCGATCATGGGAGGGGAGGCCGTGACAGGTTCTCTGCTGCATGTGCTCGCCCATGGCCTGATCAAAGCGACGCTGTTCCTCTGCGCCGGCGCGATCATCTACACGACCGGGAAGACCCGGGTGGACGAGATGCGGGGGATCGGCAAGGAGATGCCGCTTACCATGTGGTGCTACACCATCGTCTCTCTGGGGCTGATCGGCATTCCGCCCACGGGCGGCTTTGTCAGCAAATGGTATCTCGCTGTCGGCAGTCTCTCCGGCGCGATCCCGGTATTCCGCTGGCTCGGTCCGGCCGTCCTGCTCGTCAGCGCGCTCCTGACGGCTGGCTATCTGCTGCCGCTCACGATCCGGGGATTTCTGCCCGGCGCCGACTACGATTATGAACATTTGACGAAACGGGAACCTTCCCCTTTCATGACGATACCGATTGCGGTCATGACGATTTTGTCCGTCCTGATCGGGCTTTTCCCCACGCAGCTTGTGAACTGGCTGACGTACTTTGTCAGCCGCATCATGTGAGCGCGGTAATCGAGATGACCAATGCTCTGGAACGGAGGATGAAATGATTCTACTGGTAATTTTAATTCCTTTTATAGCGGGAATCCTCTCCGTGTGGATCCCTTTTCGCAAGAGACGCCACTGGGAGATCTTTTTGGAATGCGCCGTCATACTGAACAGCATTCTGGTCTGGTATCTGCTGTTCAACCACCCCGCCAGCACCTTCTTACTGGCGCATTTTACGGGCGATCTGTCCATCAGTTTCATGGTGGACGGCCCCGGCATGGTCTTCTCCGGCCTTGTCTCCGCGCTGTGGCCCTTAGCCACACTGTACGCATTCGAGTACATGACGAAGGAAGAGCACGAGAAGATCTTTTTCCTGTTCTATACGATGACCTACGGCGTCACACTCGGTATCGCGCTGGCCTCCAATCTGCTGACAATGTACTTCTTCTATGAGCTGCTCACTCTGGTCACCGTGCCCCTCGTCATGCACACCCTGACCAGAGAGGCGATCCTGGCCAGCCGCAAATATCTGTACTACTCGCTGGGCGGCGCGGCGTTCGCCTTTATCGGCCTGATCATGATCATCGTCTACGGACGATCCACCGACTTCGTTCTTGGCGGCGTTCTCGATCTTGCCAAGATCGGGGACCGCACCAATGTACTGCTGCTGATCTACGTGCTTGCCTTTATGGGATTCGGCGTCAAGGCTGCGGTCTGCCCTTTTAACTCATGGCTGCCGCAGGCGAGCGTTGCGCCTACCCCGGTCACGGCGCTCCTTCACGCTGTAGCCGTCGTCAAGTCCGGCGCATTTGCCATTATCAGATTGACTTATTATAGTTTTGGCACAGATTTTCTGCGCGGCACCTGGGCGCAGGACGTGGTGATGCTCATCACCATGTTTACCATCGTGTACGGCTGCAGCCGCGCCGTCAAGGAGACGCACCTGAAAAGACGGCTGGCCTACTCCACCATCAGCAATCTTTCTTATATCCTGTTCGGCGCGGCGATCATGACGCCCCTCGGCATGGCGGCGGCGCTGTCGCACCTGGTATTCCACGCCGTGATGAAGATCGCCTCTTTCTTCTGCGCAGGCGCGATCATCCATCAGACCGGGCGCAATTATGTGCATGAACTGGACGGCATGGGCTACAGGATGCCTTGCGTCTTCGGCGTCTTTACCGTATCGGCCCTCGCCCTGATGGGCGTGCCCGGACTGGCGGGTTTCATCAGTAAATGGAACCTCGCGTCCGCAGCGATAGACAGCGGCAACACGGTCGCCTGGTTCGGTATCGTCTGCCTGCTGATCTCGGCGCTGCTCACAGCCATCTATATGCTGACGGTGGTCGTGCGGGCGTTCTTCCCCGGCAAGGACTTTGACTACAGTACGCTGGACGGGGTCAAAGATCCGAACTGGAAGATGCTCGTACCGCTGTTTGTGTTTACCTTCTTTATCGTTTTGTTCGGCGTTTACTCCCAGCCCATCGTGGATTTCTTCTGCGCTGTGGCTGCGGGCTGATCGTTGTAAATTAAGTCAGACTGCCATGTCTGACCGGAAAGGCGGAGACTCTGATCTATGAACGTACTGATATGCTCTATTGTATTTATGCCGATGGCCGCGGCCATTCTATGTTATGTGGCAGGACGTTTTAACAAAACCGTCCGCAATTATTTTGCGGATGCCGTGACGGGCGTCACCTTCGCCCTGTCTGTATGTCTGTTTTTCCTGACAATGTCTGCGGGCGCGGTCGGGGGACTTTCCGGCGCAGACGGGAAGACGCTTGTGGAGATCCCCTATGTCTGCGGCATGGGACTGCACTTTACGGCAGACGGTTTCCGCTCCCTGTACGGCATGATCGCGGCTTTCATGTGGTTCATGAGCACGCTTTTCTCCAAGGAATACTTCGCCCACTACCGCAACCGCAACCGATATTATCTGTTCCTGCTGCTGACCCTGGGCGCAACGGAGGGCGTGTTCCTCTCCGCCGACTTCTACACGACCTTTATCTTCTTCGAGATCATGTCCCTCACTTCCTATGTGTGGGTGGCACAGGACGAGAAAAAAGATTCCCTGCGGGCGGCGGCCACCTACCTGGCGGTAGCGGTGATCGGCGGTCTGGTGATGCTGATGGGGATTTTCCTGCTGTACGATGTGACGGGGACCCTGTTCTTCGACGATCTGATCGGCGCGTACTCCACTTACGGCCTGCTCTCCGCGCGATATACCGACAGCGCGCAGCTTATGATCGCGGGCCTGTGTCTGCTGTTCGGTTTCGGCGCCAAGGCGGGCGCGTTCCCGCTCCATATCTGGCTCCCGAAAGCGCACCCCGTAGCCCCCGCTCCGGCCTCCGCCCTGCTGTCCGGCATCCTGACCAAGGCGGGGATGTACGGCATTCTGATTCTGACCGCCTACCTCTTCCTCGGCAATGCGGCTTGGGGCATCCTGATCCTGTTCCTCGGCGTATGTACCATGGTAGTCGGCGCGGTACTGGCGCTGTTCTCCGTGGATCTGAAACGGACGCTCGCATGCTCCTCCGTCTCCCAGATAGGATTCATTTTGGTGGGCGTGGGGATGTCGGGACTCCCGGCGGAAGAAAATCTGTTGGCGGTGCGCGGCAGCATGCTCCACATGGTCAACCATTCCCTGATCAAGCTGGCGCTCTTCATGGCGGCCGGCGTGATCTTCATGAATGTGCATAAACTGAATCTCAACGACATACGCGGTTTCGGACATGGAAAACCGCTGCTCAACTATATTTTCCTGATGGGCGCCCTCGGCATCGGCGGCGTTCCCCTCTGGAACGGCTATATCAGCAAGACGCTGATCCATGAGAGTATCGTGGCGTACACTGAACATCTGACCGCCTCCTCCGCCCTCCTTGCAGATGGGACGCAGTATCTCAGCGCGGGCATGATGAAGACCGTGGAATGGCTCTTTCTCGTCAGCGGCGGCCTGACCGTCGCCTATATGACGAAACTGTACGCGGCGATCTTTGTGGAAAAAAACGCGGATCCTTCCGTGCAGGAGCGCTTTGACGCTTTGAAGGGAAAGTATATGAAGAAAGCCGGCGCTTTCGCGCTGACCTTAAGCGCCACCCTGCTGCCCGCTATGGGATTTCTGCCCCATATCGTGATGGACAGACTGGCAGACGCCGGACAGGGCTTTATGCTGCCAAAAGGCGCTGCGGCGCTCGGTGAGGAAGTCTCCTACTTCTCTCTGGAAAACTTAAAAGGAGCCGCCATCTCGTTAGCCATCGGCGCCCTCGTCTATCTGGTGATCGTCCGCCTATGGATGATCAAGGACGGCAGATATGTGAACCGCTGGTACCGCTATCTCGATCTGGAAGACTATGTCTACCGCCCCGTACTCCTCAAGGTCCTGCCGTTCGTGTTCGGACTGCTCTGCCGCATTCTCGACAGCCTTGTGGACGCGGTCGTCGTCTTCCTGCGCAAAACAGTCTATCGCGACAGCAAGTTGCCCCAGGAGCTCCCCGAGGGGACGCCCCTCACCCACGCGGCCGCCTGCGCCGCGGCATGTTTCCAGAAGATCGGGAACCATATATGGCGCAGGAAACGGCCTAAGACGACCGACTATGAGCATAAGTTCGCTCTGATCCATGAGGAGTGGAGCGAGAATACCGCCATGATCTCCCGCAGCATGTCCTTCGGCCTGCTGCTGTTCTGCGTGGGTCTGCTGGCGACGGTGGGGTATCTGTTTGTGATGGATATATTTTAAGTTTTGCATTCCTGATATTTAGCCTTGTGATTTTCTCGATTTCCTATATAATGATAAGAAGAATGAACGGCTTTTTCTGCCTTTCTGCCAATTTCTATGCCAATCTTAAAACTCAGGAGGAAACAAATGCCAAAAAGAGAAGACATCCACAAGGTACTCATCATCGGCTCCGGCCCCATCATCATCGGACAGGCGTGCGAGTTCGACTACTCCGGCACCCAAGCCTGCAAAGCGCTGCGCAGGCTGGGCTATGAGATCGTGCTGGTAAATTCCAACCCCGCCACGATCATGACGGACCCGGAGATCGCGGACGTGACCTATATTGAACCCCTGAATGTGCGCAGGCTGGAACAGATCATTGCCAGAGAACGGCCCGACGCCCTGCTGCCGAACCTCGGCGGCCAATCGGGCTTAAATCTGTGCGCGGAGCTGAACAAGGCGGGCATCCTTGACAAATACGGCGTGAAGGTGATCGGCGTGCAGGTGGATGCCATCGAGCGCGGCGAGGACCGCATCGAATTCAAGAACGCCATGAACGCCCTCGGGATCGAGATGGCTAAGAGCGAAGTCGCGTACAGCGTGGACGAGGCGCTCGCCATCGCCGACAAGCTGGGCTATCCCGTGGTACTGCGTCCCGCCTACACCATGGGCGGCGCGGGCGGCGGTCTGGTGTACAACCGTGAAGAACTGAAGACCGTCTGCGCCAGGGGCCTGCAGGCCAGTCTGGTGGGACAGGTACTGGTGGAGGAGTCCGTGCTCGGCTGGGAGGAGCTGGAGCTGGAAGTGGTTCGCGACGCGGACGGCAGCATGATCACCGTCTGTTTCATCGAAAATATCGACCCCATGGGCGTGCACACGGGAGACTCTTTCTGCGCCGCTCCCATGCTGACTGTCTCCGAGGAGACGCAGAAGAGACTGCAGGAGCAGGCGTACCGCATCGTGGATTCGGTGCAGGTCATCGGCGGCACCAACGTGCAGTTCGCCCACGATCCCAAGAGCGGCCGCATCGTCGTCATCGAGATCAATCCCCGCACCTCCCGCTCCTCCGCTCTGGCCTCCAAGGCGACCGGGTTCCCCATCGCTCTGGTGTCCGCCATGCTGGCCTCGGGACTCACATTGAAGGATATTCCCTGCGGCAAGTACGGCACGCTGGACAAGTATGTGCCGGACGGCGACTATGTGGTGATCAAGTTCGCCCGCTGGGCTTTCGAGAAATTCAAGGGCGTGGAGGACAAGCTGGGGACGCAGATGCGCGCCGTCGGCGAAGTCATGAGCATCGGCAAGACCTACAAGGAGGCGTTTCAGAAGGCCATCCGCTCTCTGGAGACGGGCCGCTACGGTCTCGGATATGCCAAGGACTTCCACACTATGTCCAGAGAACAGCTTTTGAAAATGCTCATCACCCCTTCCAGCGAGCGCCATTTTATCATGTACGAGGCGCTGCGCAAGGGTGCGTCCGTGGAAGAGCTGCATGAGATCACCCATGTAAAGGCATGGTTTATCGAACAGATGAAGGAACTGGTGGAGGAAGAAGAAAATCTGCTGAGATCCAAAGGCTCTCTGCCCGCCGACGATCTGCTCGTCGCCGCCAAGAAGGATGGTTTCTCCGACAAGTATCTGAGCCAAATCTTAGAGGTGCCTGAGGACGATGTGCGCGCGCGCCGCGTAAGCCTCGGCGTGGAGGAGGCCTGGGAGGGCGTTCATGTGAGCGGCACGCCGGACAGCGCCTACTACTATTCCACCTACAACGCGACCGACAAGAACCCCGTGAGCGACAAACCCAAGATCATGATTCTGGGCGGCGGCCCCAACCGCATCGGACAGGGCATCGAGTTCGACTACTGCTGCGTCCACGCCTCCCTCGCCCTGAAAAAGCTGGGATTCGAGACGATCATCGTCAACTGCAACCCCGAGACGGTCTCCACGGACTACGATACCTCCGACAAGCTCTACTTTGAGCCTTTGACGCTGGAAGATGTACTGAGCATCTATCGGAAGGAGAAACCTCTGGGCGTGATCGCCCAGTTCGGCGGGCAGACGCCCTTAAATCTGGCGGCGGATCTGGAGAAAAACGAGGTGAAGATCCTCGGCACCTCCCCCTCCGTCATCGACTTGGCGGAAGACCGCGACCGGTTCCGCGCCATGATGGAGAAACTGGAGATCCCCATGCCGGAGTCGGGTATGGCTGCCACCGTGGAGGAGGCGCTGGGTATCGCCGCGCAGATCGGCTACCCCGTCATGGTGCGCCCTTCCTATGTGCTGGGCGGCCGGGGCATGGAAGTGGTCTACGACGACGAGAGCATGACGGAATACATGAACGCGGCGGTTGGCGTGACGCCGGACCGTCCCATCCTGATCGACCGTTTCCTCAATCACGCGCTGGAGTGCGAGGCGGACGCCATCAGCGACGGCACGCACGCTTTCGTGCCCGCTGTGATGGAGCACATCGAGCTGGCGGGCATCCACTCCGGCGACTCCGCATGTATCATTCCGTCCGTTCATATTTCAGAGGAGAATGTGGCGACTATCAAGGAGTACACCCGCAAGATCGCGGAGGAAATGCACGTCAAGGGGCTTATGAATATGCAGTACGCCATCGAGAACGGCAGAGTGTTCGTGCTGGAGGCAAACCCCCGCGCGTCCCGCACCGTGCCGCTGGTATCTAAAGTCTGCAATATCCGCATGGTGCCTCTGGCGACAGAGATCATCACCACCGAGCTGACCGGAAGACCTTCGCCCGTCCCGTCCCTAAAAGAGCAGGACATCCCCTATTACGGCGTGAAGGAATCGGTCTTCCCGTTCAATATGTTCCAGGAGGTAGACCCGATCCTCGGTCCCGAGATGCGCTCCACAGGCGAAGTGCTTGGCCTGTCCCGCTCCTACGGCGAGGCTTTCTACAAGGCGCAGGAGGCTACCCAGTCCAAGCTCCCTCTGGAGGGCACCGTGCTCATCTCCGTCAACCGCAAGGACAAGGCGGAAGTTGTGGAAGTGGCAAAACAGTTCGCGGACTGCGGTTTCCATATCGTCGCCACGGGCACAACCTACGAGCTGATCAGAGCCGCAGGCATCCCCGCGGACAAGGTCAACAAGCTGTACGAGGGCAGGCCCAATATTCTCGACCTGATCACCAACGGCCGGATCGATCTGATCATCAACTCCCCTGTCGGCAAAGACAGCGTCCATGACGACAGCTATCTGCGCAAGGCCGCCATCAAGGCGAAAATACCCTATATGACGACCATAGCGGCGGCAAAAGCCACCGCCAGCGGTATTCAGTATGTGAAGACCCACGGCGACAGCGACGTGAGATCCCTGCAGGAGCTGCACGCAGAGATCCGGGAGAAAGAATAAGAAAAAAATAAGGAAGGGTGTTTACACCCTTCCCATCTTTTCTGCAAAACGATGCAGCGTCTCGGGAATCTGTATCGTCTGCGGACATACCTTCGCGCAGCTGTGGCAGCCGACGCAGCACTCGGGCTGTCTGTCCGTCTCCACGGAGGAGAGCCCCATGGGTGCGATAAAATCTCCTGAGCCTGCAACCACGGCCTCATTGTAGAGCTTTAACAGAAACGGAATGTCCAGTTTCTTAGGGCAGTGGCTCACGCAGTAATGACAGCCCGTACAGGGAACGGTCGTCTTAGCGATCATATCGTCCGCCACGCCGAGGAGCAGTTCCATCTCCTTCTCATTCAACGGTTTCTTCTCTTCATAAGTGGCGATGTTGTCTTTGAGCTGCTGCATATCCGACATGCCGGACAACGTCATGACCACATTGGGGATGGACTGCAGGAAACGGAACGCCCATGCGGGTATTTTTTCATCCGGCCTCGCCGCTTTGAGTTTCGCCGCAGCCTCGTCGGAGAGCGTCGCAAGCTGCCCGCCGCGTACCGGCTCCATGACCCAGATCGGTATGTTCCACTCGTTCAGAAGTTCCACCTTTCCCTTGGCATTCTGGAATTTGTAGTCGAAGTAATTCAGCTCGATCTGACAGAACTCCATGTCTTTGCCGTATGCGTTCAGGAATTTTTTCATACAGTCAATATCGCCGTGGGCGGAAAAGCCAAGATGTCGAATGCGGCCGTTCTTCTTCTGCTCCATCAGATAATCGTATATTCCATATTGGGGATCCAGATAAGCGTCCACGTTCATCTCGCAGACATTGTGGAACAGATAGAAGTCAAAATATTCCACCCGGCATTTTTTAAGCTGCTCCTCGAAGATCTCTTTCACCTTCGGCATGTTGGCCAGATCGTAGCCGGGAAACTTCGAGGCCAGATAAAAACTGTCCCTCGGATATTTCTGCAGCGTTTCTCCTACCACCGTCTCCGAGTTGCCGCCGTGGTAACCGTAGGCCGTATCATAGTAATTGATGCCGGACTCCATAGCGCAGGCAAACATCTCCTCGACCGCCTTCACATCGATCTTCGCGTCGTCCCCGTCTATCACGGGCAGACGCATATTGCCCATGCCGAGCGCCGACAGTTTCTCTCCCTGAAATTCCGTGTAGATCATGATATATCCCTCCCGATTCCATATTATTGTTGCTTACGGTCTTAGCTTATTGAATATTGTCTGATTTGTCAAATGATCCCTTCTATTTGCCCGGCAGATCCTTGATAATGGGCTGCAATATTTTAAACATTTCCTTAACCGTTTGTCCCTCATACAATTTCATCAGCCGGTTATTGATCTGCTGCCTTGTTTTGCCGGTACGAAGAATCTCTAGGATCTCTGCTCTCTTCTCCGTATACTTTTTCTTCTGAAAATGCTCCTCGAAAAAAGCCTCCTCTTTTGTCAGCTTTCGCTCCGCTTTCAACTGCTCTGCCGATGCACCGACATGCACAACCCTTTTTACATGAAAACGGTGCTCTACAAAGCTGGCAATCGTCTTGTCAAAATCCGTATCTTTCGATACAATGCTGTACTCCGCATCACGATTTTCCTTCACCAACCCCTGCAGATCAAACAGGATCTGACAATCCACCGCATTTTTAATCTGTATTTTTACCTTGGTATAGGTGAAATGCGCTTTTGACCCATTGATGCGTCTATGCAGCCCAAAGGTGAGCGTCTCGGCTGCACTGCTGTAATATATTTTCACACAGTCGGTCTCTGTCAGCTTTGCGATTCCATTTAAGCCCTCCCTGTTCACGTTTTCATAATCTACCAAGAAATAACGCCTAAATGCGGATTCCTCAGATACGGCACTGACCAGTGTATCTGCCGCCGCAGCACCAAGCCCTCCCCCGGACGACTGCAGATCATCCAAAAACTCCACTCTGCCGTCCGCCAAGTGATAGAGCGCGCCGCAAACGCGCAGCCCGTGTTCTTCCTCCTGCCGGATCTCCAGACTCTCCTCTATCCTTCTGACGCTGTGCCGCACATTCAGACAGCAGGCTTTGTAATCGTCCTGCTCGTCGCCGATGGCCTTCTTGATCTCATCCGTGATATACCTGATGTAATTCTCCGTCTCGTGATGGATCGCCGCGTCCACCGCGCCACAGTGGTCATGCCCCATGACCAGAACCAGTCTGCATCCCAGATGCTCCGCCGCGTACTCGATACTGCCGAGCTGATGGTCGTCTATCACGTTGCCCGCCACGCGGATCACGAAGAGTTCCCCGATCCCCGCACTGAAAATACTCTCCGGGATCACGCGGGAATCCGAGCAGGTAACGATAACGGCATAGGGAGCCTGCCCCTCGGTACAGGTTTTAAGCCGCAGGGCAGGCGACACGTCTCCCTCGCCCGTCTTCACGTTTATGTACCGCGCGTTCCCCGCCTTCAGCTTTTCCAGCGCCTGCTGCGCCGTGCATGCCGCCCGACTCATCTTCCGTGTGTCTCCTCCCTCGTTTTCCGCCTCCATGTCAGCTGCATATCTTTCGCCTGCGTCTTCTCGTAATCTTCCCGCAGGATGGAATACACCACCTCATCCACCACGCCGCGGTTGTTCCTGCCGCTGGCGCGGAAGGTTCCCTCCTGCACCATGCTCAGTTTCTGCATGACCCTGCCCGACTTGCGGTTCTCCACATCATGTTTCGCCACGATCCTGTTAAAACCGACCTCCGCAAACAGATATTGCAGAACGGCTCTTCCCGCCTCCGGCATGATGCCCCGTCCCCACCAGCGCACGCCCATGCACCAGCCCATGGTGGCGGAATCCGTCGCGTCATCGTGCGAGACCACAGCCAGATTCCCGATGGGCTCGCCGATCTCCTTTAACTCGATGCACCAGTTATAGAAATCCGCTTCACTGTACTTGGCAATCCAATCCTTCAAAACGCCCCGCGTCACGCCGACGTTCGCGTGTGCCGGCCATGTAAGGTACTTCGTCACGTTTTCGTCGGAGGCCCAGTTCCGATACATAGGCTCTGCGTCCTCCATAGTGAACCGTCTGAGGATCAGCCGATCCGTCTCCAGCTCGCTCGTTCCCATATGTCTCATCCGTCAGCCCTCCTTCAAAGAATATTCCCGTCCGATACAGATCGCTCTCGCATCCGTCTCATGTCCCACATAGGGCGTCGCCGCGATCGGAATCTCCGGCGGGACGATCTTTTCGACAAGTTCCCGCACCGTGGGCGTATATCCCTTCTTCTCCATCTCGGAGAATCGGCCGAGCAGGATGCCGCTTATCTTCCCAAACACGCCCATCTGACTGAGCTGATGCAGATAGGTCGTCATCTTCATGGGCGTGCCGCTGTATGCCTCCAAGAGCAGGATAGCCCCGGTAAGATCCGGGAAAAAGGGCGTTCCCGCAAGTTTCAGAAAACAGCGGACATTGCCGCCAAGCACTCTGCCGCTCATGGAGTTCCCGCGCAGAAAACGGCACTCCAAATCGGATCCTGTGATGTGCCCCGTCAAAATATGTTCCCTGAAATAAACCCGCTGCGTCTCACCGTGATCATACAGCAGATTCCGTATCTGATAATTGACCGTCGCGCGCCCCGTCTTCGCATAGACCGCGTTCAGCACAGTGGTGAGATCGCTGTAACCGCAGAACACCGCCCGGCTCTCCCTGATCTCTTCATAATTCAGTTCCTGCAGTACAGAATTGGCGATGTCGCCGCCGGAAATATCGAAAATAAAATCCATGGCGGGATCGCGGAAATACCCCGTCAGGTCGTCGGCCTTCTCCTTTTCGGTGAGATCCTCGACGCGGTCAAACAGATGCGGACTGAGAACGACCTCCACATTCTCTTGTTCCAACAACGTTTTCAGCCGCTCCACATCCGCCCGCTGGTACAACAGCATGGGATCGGAGCAGGCAACCAGCGCAGCCTTCATATCAGCACCTCCCAAGCTGATTATACCACAACCAAACGCCCTTTGACATCAGTAATCTTTCATCTGATTTTGACGTCTCTTCCGGCACGTTCTACTCTATCGCTGCAGCGCCCGCGCCCGCACGGTGCGGAAATAGTACGGCGCCTCGAACAGCATCATAGCCGTCCAGCCGACGACGCAGGCGTAGGCGACGCCGACAATTCCCAGCTGCGGCGCCATAACAAACGTGCCGATCGCCCGCACGGAGATCTGAATCGCCGTTCCCAGAATCGTGGTATACATCTTCCCCATACCGCGATAAAATCCCTGAAAACCGTTGGTGAATGCCGGATACAGATAGAAGAGCGCCATCAGCCCCAGATACCGGCTCCCCGTCCGCACGATCTCCTGCGCGCCCTCTCCCGCCACGAAAAGCCCCATGACAGGCGTCCGCAAAAATGCCGTCGCCGTTCCGATCAAAACCCAATAGCATACTTCCAGCCGAAGTCCGGCCCGAAATCCCGGGCGAATCCGCTCCTCCTTCCCGGCTCCTCTGTTCTGCGCGATAAAAGTGGCAATAGCCGCCGCGATCCCCTGTTCCGGGATAAAGGCAAACTCATCCACCCGCGTCACCGCGTTAAAGGCCGCGATCGTCGTCACGCCCAGCGCGTTGATCTGCCCTTGAATCAGAATCTTTCCAATAGGCTGCACCGCCTGCTGAAAAGCCGTCGGCCCGCCATACTGCAGGATCTTACGCAGATGTCCCCTGTCTATCCGGCATTCTTCCCGACTCGGGCAAAGCGTCGGAAACTTCCTGTGCAGATAGACCGCGACTAACAGCGCGGAGACAGCCTCCGCCACAACGGTCGTCACCGCGCTGCACACAATACCGAAATGCATCACCCCCAGAAAGATCAGGTCAAGTCCGGCGTTTAACACAGAAGAAAAGGTGAGAAATTTTAAGGGCGTCTTGGAATCGCCCGCGCTCTTTAACCCCGTGGCAAGCGCATTATATAAGAAAGTAAACGGCATTCCCACAAAAATGATCTGCAAATACCGCGTCGTGATGCCGAAAATTTCCGCCGGAACAGCCATCCATCTTAACATCATAGGCGTAAACACTATGCAAAACCCCATCACCGAAACGCTCGCCGCCGTCCCGATGCTCATGGTGGTGCCGAGACTCTCCCGGTATCGTTTCAAGTCTCCCGCACCGAAAAACTCGCTCATCAACACGCCTGTCCCGATACATAGTCCCGTGATCGCCAGGATCACCAGATTCATCACCGGGCCGGCGATCCCTTCCGCCGCCAACGCATCCTTGCCGATAAATCGGCCCGCGATAATGGAATCCACGGCATTGTACGCCAACTGCATCCAATTCCCCAATAGAATCGGCACTGCGTAGCGCCATAAATGCCCCCAAGCAGTGCCTGTCGTCATGTCTCTCATTCCTTTATATCTTCCTCTGATTCAGGATCCTTATCTTTGGCCAAACGCTCTTTCCCACTCGTCCTCTTTAAAGCCCACCAGCGCAAACTCCGGACCCGCCAAGATCGGGCGTTTCACCAAAAGCCCATCCGACGCAAGGATCGCGTACTGTTCCTCCTCGCTCATGGTGGAAAGCCTGTCCTTTAGCTGAAGTTCCTTGTACCGCAGGCCGTTGGTATTAAAAAACCGTTTCAGCGGAAGGCCGCTCAGCTTGTGCCACTCCCTCAACTCATCGACCGTCGGATTTTCTTCTTTGATGTGTCTCTCCTGAAAAGAGACGCCGTTTTTCTCCAACCATCTTTTTGCCTTCTGGCAGGTAGTGCATTTTGGGTACCATACAAATAACATTTTGTTCCTCCTGTGCTCGTATCTCAAATATACGCTTTTATCTCTTCACATTCTTCTATTATATAACCATTTCCCACAATTTGCATGTACAAAATCATTCGCTGCAAATCACCTCGTCCGCAAATCATTCGCTCAATATGCCATACTTCTCCGGATGGCGGTATGTATCACCCATTACCTCATGCTCGCGGTATGTCCGCAGCATATCCAAGTCGATCTCTGCCGGAAAAATCCCCTCTTCCTCAGGAGCCTCCAGAATGCACATGTCGCGCGTTCCCGGCTCGTCCCGCAGCCACGCCACACCGTCAAATACCGTGGAACGCCCATTGCAGTCAGGCTGCCCTTTTGGATAATTGCAGGTGGCGACGGCAAGCTTATTCTCGTAGGCGCGGGTGCGCAAGGCGGCGAGACGGTTCAGCTCCATGGGGCAGGCGTTCGGCGCAAGAATCACCTCCGCCCCTTTTAGCATCAAAATCCTGGCGCTCTCGGGAAATTCTCTGTCAAAGCAGATCATGCAGCCCACCTTGACCGTACCCGCCCCGATGTCCAGATCCGCCACATGGAAGTCCTCTCCTTCGGAAAGCATGCGCTCCTCGTCAAAAGCGCAGGTATGCACCTTGGAATAATGAAGGACGCATACGCCCCGTCTGTCATACAAAGCCATGGAATTGAGCGGTTTGGGACTGTGCCGCTCCAGAAAAGTAATTCCTATGGCCATCTGAAGGCGCGCCGCCAGCGCGCCGAACTGCCGCACGAAATCCCCGTCAGCGGGAAGGGCCAGCTTTTCCAGCGCGGCCTTATCCTGCGGTATGGCATAGCCGTCGCTCCACATCTCCGGGAACAGGGCGACGTCGGCTCCCAGTTCCTTCGCTTTCTCACAGGCGGCCATTCCAATCTTCAGTTGTTCCTCCAAATCCTTCCCGGGAAGAAGTTGGAGCAAGGCAATCTTTAAGGTCATTTTGCATCCTCCCGTTTCCAGTCAAATAGCGTTATCTGCGTCTCTTTTAAGGATTTTCCCTGCCTGTCCGTGACCCTGTCCTCTGCGGTGACGCCGCCGCACAAAAGCGGCGCACACGGGTCATAGGCTTTTACAGTTTCCCGCACCTTCGCCCCACCCTCGTTCGCGTAACAGTATTTGCAGCCGTTCAGACAGGTGTTGTACCTTCCCACCTCGACGCTCTCCAGACAGCCGCACGCCGCTCTCTGATTCCTGTCCCTCTGACCGGACAGCTTACACCCGGTCAACCGCTCGATCAGCGCCTTGTCGATACAGCTGCCGTGGGAGATCCCAACCTCGCTAAGATCGATCTGCTCCGCGCAGGATTCGATGACCAGATGATGCGCCGCCGCGATCTGCGCCATCTGCGCGGCAAGCTCCCTCATCTCTCCGTCCGTGGGTTGTCTGACGCCAAGCGCCGACAGATTTCTCTGAATCTTGGCATAGGAATCCACAAAACTGATCACCACCCGCTCCGTGTAATCCGCCAGCCTGTCCGCGATCTTTGCAAACGCCCTCAGGTGATACTCTGCCGTGTACCGCCCGCTCAGGAGAATAGGATCATAGCGCCAGATCACCCTCTCTTTGCCGATGCGATCTGACAGACGCTGAAAGGTCGGGACCAGCGCCTTTTTCTTATCGGGAAGACCGGGCTCCACATCTCTGCCGTATCCGGTTAGCGTGAACTGAAAATAGTATGTGTAATCCCGCAGGCTTTCCAATTTGTCCAGCATGTTCGCCGGATTTTTCGTCCAGAATACAATGCAGTCCACCGTCTCCGGCGACAATGCTATCCTGCTGACCTGACGCGCATTCATGGGATTGCGCACATACAAAAATCCCTCTCTGATCCTGTTCAGAAACCAATCCGAATAGTAATTCGGTATGTCTGTTCTTCTGCTTGCGCTAAGTATCATCGCTGTCCTCACATGGATAAAGTTCCGCAGACCGCAACGCTATCCCAAGATACGGCTATCAAAAGCACTACGGCCCTTGCGATCCGATGCCGCCTAATACCACCTTGTCATCGGCAGATCATTGTTGATCCCTTTTGTCGCAAGAATCTGATGCAGATCGATGATGCCGTTATGGAAGGTCGCAGCACATGCGGACAAATACATATCCCACATTCTGATAAAACGCTCGTCAAACATTTTGGAGACTTCCTCTAAATGTTCATGATAATTTTTTACCCAGCAAAGGAGCGTCTTATTATAGTGCAGACGAAGATTTTCCACATCCAATACATGAAAGTCATCCTCCGCCATTGCGCCTATCATCTCCCGAAGACTCGGGATCACGCCGCCCGGAAAGATATATTTCTTAATCCATGCATCTCCCGGATGCTCTTTGAGCGCACTGATAAAATGCAGCAAATAAACGCCGCCGTCTTTTAACACGTCTTTTACGCAATCATGAAACAGCTGATAGTTTTCTCTGCCTACGTGTTCCACCATGCCGACGCTGACCACACGGTCAAACTGTTTTCCTGTTTTCGGCAGATCCCGGTAATCCATTCTTTCCACCGTCAAATAATCCTGCAGGCCCTCTTCTTCAATTCTGCGCTGAAATTCCGCGCGCTGTTCATGGCTGAGCGTAATGCCCGTACCGTGTATTTTGTATTTTTTGGCCGCCTCGATCAATAAAAATCCCCAGCCGCAGCCGATGTCCAGAAGAGTCATGCCTTCTTCTAAATGCAGTTTCTGTAAAATATAGTCCACTTTATGAACCTGCGCATCGTAAAGCGTATCTGTCGGATTTTTGAAATACGCGCAGGAATAGCTCATCGTTTCATCTAACCACAATTTGTAAAAATCATTTCCGATATCGTAATGGCTTGTAACTTCTTTTTCCTGATTCTTTTTGGACCGGGACGTATGGATCAGTTTTTTCAAAGCCTTTTCATCCGTCGAAAATTTACCCATCTGGCCCAGAAAATGATCGAGCGCCTGATACAGATCGCCCTCTATATCCAAATTCCCATCCATATAGGCTTCTCCCAAAGCAATAGACGTACTGTTTAACAGATCGGAAATCGGAATCGCCTTTTTCAGTCTCACTGTAAAGGTCGGCTCGCCCTCTCCGATCTTGTACTCGTGATCGGCAAATTTCACCAAAAACGGATGATCGTCAAATTTGCTTAAAAATTCCACCATAGCCTTTTCTTCCGCTTTTTCTAACACTGTCATCATCCTTTCTGATTTCATAATGAAAAGTAAACCCTTATAATCATAAGTTTACCAAAATTTGCCGCTTTATTCTATCTGTTTAATTTCCCGTGCGGGCTAAAAAACACAGAGAGCCTGCACATTATGCCTGCGTTTCTGTTATCAAAAGCCGCCAATTTGATGCCAAAATTAACTACAAAATGGGCTGATATAAGAACGCCCCCAAATCACATTCCCGGATTCTGTAAGAAGAAATCCCTGCAGATCGTCAAGCGCGATCCGTACCTCATAGAGAATAGGGATTGGCGGATGGCCGGTTCCTCCTCCCAGATACACCAGGCCGTCATAAAGCTCCACATTATAGCGCGGGGTCTTGATAAACAGATTGTCTTCCTTCAACCAGAACTCCGCATCCTCCAATACGGACAGCAGAAGATCCGCCGGATAATCATCCAGTTCCTTCTTCATCCACTCTGCCGGATCATTCACGCTGTCCATTTCCTCTTCCCAGCCTGTGATCTCGGAAAGTCTCGCGTCTACCTTCTTCTCCTGCTTGAGCCATGTGACAAACGCCTCATCCACGCGGATGACGTCGCCCAGTCTCAGGCTTTTCCCCGTCTCCAGGTCATAGACATGGTAGCGTTTCCATGCCGCATCGGTCATGCAGATCCTTTCCAGCATAGGACCGTATATATCCTGATAAATACACAAATATTTTTCTGTCCTGTATGTCACTTTCGGATCGAGGACAGGCGGCAGCTTTTCAAAATATCGTTCCACGCCGTACGGAGTGTACCATACCATTTTCTCATTCCATACATCCAGATCCATATAGGCCAGATTTTCATTCAGATCCTCTTTCATCGCCGCGTTGAGAGACGCCGTTATCGTTTCATCCAGCCCTCTGATCTGCGGATAATAGAACGTTCCGTATGTCTCGCTCTCACAGAGTTCTCCATACACCTCGTAGGGCATATGGTACGCCGGGGCGTCTTTCTTCCAGTCATACGGCACTTCGATCCGGAAATCGCGGCTCGTGTCTATCGGATGCTCCGATGAGTGATAAAAGCGTTTCGATTCTGTCTCCTCCCACACTTCAATAGGGTGGATATAGAAACCGACCCGACCCTCTCTGAGATACATTCTGTATGCCTTTTTACTGTAATCCGAATCCTCGCGCGTCCAGTATGCCTCCTCGTAGCCGCCTTCCTTGATCTCCTTAAACTGTCTGCGCACGCTCTCGATAAACGCTTCCGGGTCTTCCCGATAGATCGCATAGCCGGCTTCATCGGTACGGCAGTTTCCCTTTTCTATCTCTTCCAGTATCGCGTCGAGGGAGATCGGAACCTCGCCGGAGGGCCACGGCGCGTCTCTGTAATCGTTATCATCCCTGACATACGTGTTTAGACATTGCAGATTAAAAAGAGACGTTCTCTCTTCCCCGCTCTCATCACCGCGCCACAGACTGATATAGTGCCGGTCTGCGTACAGGACATTATAGTCCTGCCAATATGACGTCGCCAACTGGGCATTGATCTGTTCCGTTCCGCAGAAGATTTCCGCTCCCTCTTTCAGAACGATCTGCGGATACTCCACGATCTTCCCTTCTTTGTTTTCTTCCTGCACCGTCACGATATAGTAATCTTCCGTCTCTGTCTCTTTTACCTGATCCCAGCGGATCAGATCGTCCGTGAGGAGCGTATAGGAATCCGTGTCCGATGTGTCTTTTTCTTCTTCAGATGCGGCAACTTCCTCAGCTGCAGAGACTCCCTCAGATACAGAAACGGCCTGTTGCTCCCGCTCACCGCAGCCCGCCAGAAGGAAAGTTGCGAAAACTATGAAGAAATGGAATCCCAATTTTCTAATATCTCGTCTGAAAAATTCCATATTGGTTCCTCCCGATCATAATATTCCATATATACTTTTGCTCTAGCCACAGTGCCATTAGGGGCTTTATGTACCGTATACTTTTCATCCTTCTTTACTTTCTCTTTCAAGTATATATATCCATAAGACGTTGATCCTGTTCCATCTATAGGGTAATATCCCCACCACTCTTTTAGTAGTCAACAACATCCGAAAACTCCATGAAGATATTTGCGTGACTGCCTTGGGGATACCAAAAAAAGAATCCGATTCTTCCTTCATACAGATACCAGCCATGCAAAGGTGATCTTTCATCTTCCAGCCACTTTTCAATAAACTTTTCTTTATTTTCCAGCCATATATCTATACTGTATCCGAGTTCCATATAAACCGTTCCTCTGTAGTCCGTAAGCCTGCGCCCGATTTCGTCAATGTCCATGAAATCAGCAAGCGACACCTCATTCCCATCAGCAAGCGATACGGTAACGGCATAGCATCTATTGTCGACGCCCCCGCCGGCGCCGGCCGTGCTATGATAAAAAATACTGATATAATTTTCATCCGCATTCGCTATATCGTAATAGCAAGAATATGCCGCATTGATTTCCTGTCCTAATTTCTCATCGTAATTGAGCATTGCCGTTTCATAGAAGATCCGATTGATTTTTTCGCCCAGCCTATCGTTTATGGCTTCATCGGAAAATTTTATGTTTGGATATTTTACATTAGAATACTCCGGCAGGAAGTGGTCATGGTCGATCACAAACGTTTCTTTTGTGATCTCATAGCTTTCACCGTTACTCAGCCGTACCGTTATTTCTTCAGGCGCTTCGTTCCAAATATTAGTGATGCCAATCTTCACTCTTGTATACGACATGGCAAAACAAACGGCAGCCATGACCAGCAAACAAGACAGGACAATGTATACTGCCGTATATTTAGTTCGGAAAATCTTCTTCATTGATAATCTCCATTATATTTTTCATTTGTTGTTCGGAACTATAATATAGTCCGCTTTATTCAACATTGGAAAATCAACATTTCAAACTATGATATATCCTACTGCTCCATCTTTATAATCTTCTATATCATCTAATAACCATCCGCCCTCCTCACTTCTAACTTTATGAAATCTAATCTCTACATGGTCTTCATCGCTACACATAATAAGACAAAAATTTGATTCAGGATCCATTTCCTTTAATCTCATTGCCCAAACTTCAAGAACAATTAGTGCTATCTTTACGCCTGTAATCTCTGAAATTGCATTCTCAAAAAAACAGTCTATTCGTGTCTCAGTATTACTAGCTTCATATCCGGTTTTATCTCCATACACTTCCTGCACTACACTCTCCAAATACGGCTCTAGCTCATCCGCACTTTTCTTTGAAATAATAATACAGTCCTTTACTTTTCTAAAAGGGGGGGGGAGAAAAAAGTTTCCCCAAACTTTCTAATCTCAATTCCAGTTTGTCTTTGTTATCATACTGTGCAACTTGTATAAATCTTTCCTTCATCTTCTTATTTGTAACCCAGTTAGTCAATTTCATCATCTTCTCCTTATTTCCGACATCCATTCCGAAAATATTTTTCCTGCGCTTTTCCCGGTTTGCGCCGAGCACGTTTCCTTTTCATTAGAGCAATATGCATAAATCCTGCCGACTTTTTGCCACGACACTTCCATACACAGCGATATTAATGCTGATTGTAAATCCATAAACTCATCTTCAAATATCTTATTCATTTCTAATCTGCCTTTCTGTAAAATACGTCGATGGGGTTATGAAACCCGGTTCGGACTTTCGCATTCTTATAAGACCTCAGCCTATGAGTTGGATTCTGTGTTCCTATTTGAATATTAAGCATTAATCCCAATATAAACTTTTAATTTTACCCGGCTCTCTTTTCTCTATAAACGATTTATAACTCTCACCTTACCATCCTCTAAAACAACTAACGCTGCTGTACCATCGATCGTTTCGTCTTCATCCCATAGCGCTATATCACTTGGTTCAATATTTGGATTCTTTTAAACAAATATAATATTTCTTCTATTTCAATGATTGTATTAATCCATAATATATCAGCATAAATAAATATTTTATTATTTTTTTCAAAATTTTTTGGTTAAGTCATATACCTCAGTAACTTCCCCGTTTGCAACCCGATAACCGGTTCCAATGTGTCTATGATTAACGAAAAATTAGAAACTTCCATATCCCGGTTTTTATTGCACAAACTATGGGTTGCAAAATCACAGATCATCTCTCGCATACTTAGTGCATTCCTTTTTATTGAGATTTAAAAACAAAATGCCAAACTGTATTTGATTCAGGATCTATAATCAATTTAGAATATCCTATATTATCATACCATGTTTCTCTGGCAGTGAAAATTCTTTATTCCCAGCCTTTGAGGAAGAAATTTAATGTGAATTTTATTGTAAAGATAGATGATTTTTTATATAATTGAAGTGTGGCAGATGCCACAGATTTTTAGAAATAGAGGTGGTAAGGTGTCGGACGATACAAAGCAGACACAGGAAGTCAAGGCAAAACGTACCGCAAAAAACAGTGTGTTTTTAGACCTTTTTCAAGATAAGAAGAATTGCCCAGGAGTTTTTTGACGGTGCAGATATTGACATTGAGATAAAAGCCAAAGTGATCTATGAAAGCGATCAGAACAACATTATCAATGAGTACATTGTTTTTTGCAAAGTTTTTAATGAACAGATCAAAAAGCATGGAATGACGAAACAGGCAGTTACAGAAACGATCCGTATTTGCAAGGACAGGAATATCTTAAAACAGTATTTAAGCAGCAAGGAAGTGGAGGTAGTAACGATTATGATGAGTTTATTTGATGATGAGCAGATTATGAGGACTTATGCGAAAGATATGGCAAGAGAAACGACTAAAAGAAATGCGATAACAATTTTAAAAAAAGGGCGAATATCAGTAGAAGAAATACCCTCTTTTTTCCCCGAATTGACATCAGATGACATAGAAGAAATTGAAAAAGAAGTTATGCAATTATCATAAACGAAGAAACAATTAAATATCAAAACAACAGCGTAAAGGCGCATGGAACAGTAAATTGTGGATCATGCGCTTTTTTGAGCCCAAAAGAAGGAACATGAGCGACAATATCCAGATCAACACCGCAGGGCAGACGCCGTCCTGCTTGCAAAAGAAGATTGATAAGACAACCTACTTAGTCGAGGCACATTTTTCTAATACCAGTACCCAAAGCGTGGAGGATAGATTGAAACGTGTCATTCTCCATGACTTAGAGCATGGCAGACAAGACGCTCCGAGAAAAAGTGATGAAAAATGATGAATATGTCCTTGGCAAGCTGCAATAGGAGCAGCTCCGCAGAGCGAATGTAAGGCTGATCGCAGTCAATGAGGGCGTGGACACAGATTCGGGATTCGATGATGATTTCCTCCCATTCCGGGATGTGATCAACGAATACTATGCAAAGGACATCAGCAAGAAGATCAAGTCAACATTTAAGGCAAAATGCGAAAGTGGAAAGCACGTTGCGAGCAGCCCGCCATACGGCTATCTGAAAGACAGCGGGGACAAAAACAGATGGGTGATTGATGAAGTGGCAGCGCCCATCGTCCGGCGGATATTTCGGATGACTTATGAGCCGTACAAGGCGGTTTATGATATGAGCAAGTCTTTGAGCGGCCTGAAGAAAATGAAATACGACAAAGAGCATGAGCATGAACTGGCGATGTATGAAAACACAAGGGCAGACCTGAAAATGCTGCTTTCAGAGGGGGAAAGGATAACCCCGAAAGCGTGGAGGACGGAACGGGAGCGGCTTGAAAAGGAAATGCCGACACTTCGGAACGAGAGGGCGAGGGCGTGTCACGACCTTGCATTTGCGGAAGTGATAAGCTATAACAAAGCCAACCTTGAACGTGTGGAGCAGAACGAGGGCAGACAGCAGGATAAAATGCAGAGCAGAGGGAAACGAAGGGAGGAAGAATTGTAGAAAACGGTTGAAATGTGATGTCGGAAATGGTATATTGGTAACGTGGCGAAAGCCATAGGAAAGTGCCCATGACAGGGTGGCAGCCTCCCAAAGCTTAATGACCGGCTTGCCAGTAATACAAAACGTACATAGTACGTTAGAGGGGAGGTGGCGTTATATGACAGCTTTTGAAATCATTTCGATTTTCATCGGCATATTAACTTTGTTATGTGCCTATGGTAGCCTGATTGTGGCGTTGCTTGCCTTTCTCCAAAAGAGAAAGAAAAAGCGAAAATAAAAATGCCTATCCTGTCTGCAACACAGGATAGGCGGTGTCCGTAAGGACATTAGCTTAACCAGGAGCATCCACTTTGGAGTGGGTGCTTTCCTTTTCTGATAACACTATACCACACTTTCCACGTACATTCAACAAAAATTTTCATAATAGGTCAAAAGCGCTTCTTGCCTTTTTTATTTTGAAGGAGGGGCAATGAGCGACAATATCCAGACCAACATCACAGGGCGATCAACGTCCTGCTTGCAAAAGAAGATTGATAAGACAACCTACTTAGTCAAGGTACATTTTTCTAATACCGGTACCCAAAGCGTGGAGGATAGATTGAAACGTGTCATTCTCCATGACTTAGAGCATGGCAGACAAGACGCTCCGAGAAAAAGTGATGAAAAATGATGAATATGTCCTTGGCGATATTACTTCCGCCTATAGTCTCGTTCATTTTTTCAACAGATCCAAGTTTCATAAACTCATCTTGCCAGATTCCCCATAAAACAGCCTTAAATATATTACCAACGCATTTACGGGCTAACACCTATAGAATAAATACATGACTTTATAGATAGTTCATTCTCAATTTGGCAAATGTTTACCTTAATAAAAGAAAGTTTAGTACCATTGCGCAATAAACCAGAATTTTTCAAACTTTTTGTCTTTCAAGTCCTCTTCCCGAATATAATAATATAATCGTCCATTGACTTCGAGGTATAGAAACAACTCTGTCAATTTTGCATAGCTATTCCTTGATATATAACCGCAGTTCACCGTTTTTTCTCCATTTTTCCAAAGTCATCTCGGCATTAAGTCTAAAAATACCATATTGAGGTGCTCTACTGATTTCCTCCAATACAGATTCGCCGACATCTACACTCTCGTTCAGTGCTAAACAGTATGCTGCCGCCTTTGTTCTCACAACTACATTTTCACTTTTCAGCAATTCGGGAATACATTCTCTTGCCAGTTCTCGATCTTGCTCAAATACCTTAAAAATCTTCAGTAACTTATCACCCTCTCTATTATTTCTTCTATAATTACCATTTAAGGTGGCCTCAAGCATAATCTGTCCACTTTCTTCATACTGCTTAATAATATTGTCTTTATCCAATTTCATGATTAAATCACCCCAAAATCTTTTAAAACTTTAAGTCCAAAATAAATTATAATAAATTATCACAATGCCACTCTGGTTTTAACAGAGAAAAATCATTTAAGTAATTTATTAACTCCTTTTCCAAAGCTGTAATTCCCTTTATATCATCTTTATAAATTTCATTTACTCCTTTAAAGAAAATTCTTATTACCTTCCGTCTCAGTGGATGTATTTGGAGATGTGACATTGAAGCATCCGGATTTCCCAGCCCATGGCCAACTAAATATCCATCTGAACCAAACGTATCATCCCAATGATATGTGTTTCCTTTACTTATAACATTCATCCATTCTATTATTACTGTCTCTCTCGTTTTGCTTCTGTGCGAGCGTTACGACTCCCACATCTACGTTGTAGCCCCTCAGCCGCAACTCATATGTCCCGAATATATATTTCGTCAAACAGATTGTTCAACGTGGCGGCTTTGTCAGCATCTCCGTCTTTGAGAACCATCATCGGGAACGATAGATTTTTGCAACTATATACACTTCACACATTCCATTTTCATCCATGATCTGTTCATAACAGGCTTTTAATACTTCATCTTTTGTATTACACACATTTAATTCCTCTATATAATCATCATACCACATTGCAAAGCAAATTTTATTGTCTACTAAACAATTGATTACCTTATATATCTGCGTATCCTCAAATCGCATTCCATTATGCATCTGACTTTGTGCGTCAGTGATAATAGTATCTATCTCCTTTCCCATATACTTAAATGTCCATATATCACTTGTTCCACCTAACCAAAATGCACCTCGCATCAAAAAATCGCTCGCATCAATTATTGAAAAACCCAAAACACTTAATTGAGCATTTCCTTTACAAATTATACATTCACTCATTTGTTATCTCCTATAACCTTATTAGCTGGTGTTTCATCCTCTGCTTTTTGAGTATTATTTTTACATTTTTGATGCCCACTCGGGTCATAATACATTACCGGATTATTCGCACAGTAAGCATACAGATTCAGCCCATCCCCATGGTAAGTATCTTCCTGCAAGAATCTGCCCACTACGGGATTATAGTACCTTGCCCTCAAATAATACTGCCCCGTTTCCCGGTCGTACTGCCGGCCCGTGTACAGGATGCGGTTTTCGATGCTTTCCTTATTCTCTAACAGATTCCCAAAAGCATCATACTGATAGAAGTTCTCAACTGCTCTATCCTGTCCTGTGATATACGCCGTGCTGCCCTGCTCGTCCTGATGATAGGAATGGCGCAGACCTGTGCCGGATTCTTCTATGCCGCACAGACTTTGCCCTCTCAGGTATCTCCTTATGGGCGCACTCTCCCCGTCACTCTCCGCAAGTATCTCTCCATTGTAGAACAGGAACGTTGTCTTCTTCCCATTCTCCATAAGCCCTGCACGCAGATTTTCTCCGTCATAGAGGTTTTCCTGCTTCCTTCCGTCCGGCAGGGATACTGTTATCTGACGGTTCAGGAGATCGTATCCGTAAGCTGTTTCTTTCCCACCTTCCTTCTCGCTGATTAAACTGCCGTTCTTATCATAGCGGTAGGCAGTAAGACTTCCCTCTCTGATGCGCTCGGTCAGCTCATTTCTTTCATTGTAGCAGTACCTTTCCTCGGAGTCAATTACGCCCTCCATGCGTTTCTCCTATAGGATTACATAATAACAAAGGAAGAGATGTTCCTCTTTACGGGATCATCTCTTCTCAATTTAGGAAATGTCAAATACAATTGAAATGAAATCTACATACTCAACTAAAATCTGTTATCTATATTTATAAATCTTTAATTACTCTTAATGATTTGTAAAAAGAAATGTCGTTTTCCCCCATAGCATACAGCCACGGGGTATCTTTTCTGTCCATCTCATATATTTGTCCCCTTTTCATGTCGATATATTTATTGAAGATCTCTATGCATGAATCAATTTTTCTATCTTCATAATATTCCTTCTCCACAATTAGCGTTATCAAAAATCTTTCTCTATAAATTAAAAGATTATAATCAAAAACGGCTGCCCTATAATCTTTTGGAAGGGAATAGCAACTAAAATCAGTTGGAAGATTTCCACTTTCAATGTTTTCTAATATCTCTTTTTCTTTACGCACAACAGTAACTACCTTCTTTGGATATTGTGAACCCGTTACTCCTAAATGTGTAATACTAAGTTCAAACATTTGAAATATTTTTTTCATGTCAGTATACCATTCAAGCCAATTGTAATCATTGTGCAAATCACCCCACATCGTTAATGAAATTGTAAGGTTACCCATATCACATTCCTCCTTTACTTCGGATATAAAACTTTTATAGAACCTGCTCTTTCGCCTAAAATACTCTGATTATATTTCATTCTAATTCTTAAATCCTTAACATTATCTGTTTTACTAACTACTTCTACTTGGTCAATTAAATTATTGTCCCTTCTTACGCCCATAATATCTGGTCTATTATTATGCTCTCCTTTTGGCACAGACACTTCATTGCTCAATCCTTTATTTACATATATCTTTGAATATTCACCGCTATTTTTCATTTGCTCAGCTTCATCTAAAATGGTTTCCCAATGTCCTTCTGTCTTATTACAATGAGGCTTACTTGGAAGAATCACTTCAGTTTGATTATTCATTTCGGGAACTAAATCACCAACTCCGCCAGCCAGCGTTTCTTCAGTTGGTTTTTGAGTACCTTCAATGGCACACGGACTTTCTGTGGATGTATGCCCGCTCGGATCATAATAAACCACCGGATTATTCGCACAGTAAGCATAGAGATTCAGCCCGTCCCCACGATAGGTATCTTCCTGTAAGAATCTGCCCACTACAGGATTATAGTACCTCGCTCTTAAGTAATACTGCCCCGTCTCCTGGTCGTACTGCTGACCCGTGTAGAGGATGCGGTTTTCGATGCTTTCCTTATTCTCTAACAGATTCCCGAAAGCATCATACTGATAAATGTTTTCTGTTTCTCTGCCCTGTCCTGTGATATATGCCGTGCTGCCCTGTTCATCCTGATGGCAGGCGTGGTAAGTTTCATTATCCTGCGTCTGTACATGGGATAAGCCTATACCTCGGAGATACCTTTTAATGGGCGCACTCTCCCTGTCACTCTCCGCAAGTATTTCACCGTTATGGAACAGGAACGTTGTCTTCTTCCCGTTCTCCAGAAGTCCGGCACGCAGATTTTCTCCGTCGTAGAGGTTCTCCTGCTCTCTCCCGTCAAGCGTTCTGACATAGATCTGGCGGTTCAGCAGGTCATATCGGTATTCACTCCTCCTCCCTTCTTCCTCTTCCGACAGGATGCTGCCGTTCTTATCATAGCGGTAAGTGGTGAGGATTCCCGCTGTGATACGCCCGGTCAGTTCGTTTCTTTCATTATAGCGGTACCCTTCGGTCACGTCAACGGAACTGCCGCTGTACCGCTCCTTTAACAGCCTGTTCCCGCACAGATCATAGGCATACCTCTCCCCTGTTCCGCCTCTGTCCTCACCGGTCAGGCGGTTCATGGCATCATAGCGATAGGTGGCTATCAACTCCTGTTTTCCTTTATAAAATACCGCCATCCCCCTCAAGTGATACGGTATTCTTAAAAATGATTCTTCTATCAAAAAATAAAGGTAAGATAATAATGCCGCTTTTTAAGTGTTCTGAAGCCTTCCGAAACGGTTTTGCATATTATACATTATCTCGGTTATAATATAATTTTTTACTGAATGACGAATTTTAATGACTTTATCAGTTAATTCATACAAGTACCATGATTTAAGACCATTTTGTCGGCTTATCAATATACAAGTAACCTATATTATTTCCCCTGACAATCATAAACGTTATGCCTTTGTTTACCTCTATTTTTCTGCTGTATAACAAAAATCGAAGATGTTCATAACTTCTATAGACTATAAAACATCTTCGATTCTGTGGATTTGCCCAGGTATTTGTAATTTTTCTGCTATACCCTCTGATAAACCTATTGTAATATAAGTATTTAAGATAAGCGACGCATATGAACAAAATTGTTACAATCCCTAAAACCGGGAACACATACTAAACGCTCATTTGTCTTAAAATATTCCTACCTATATTTATTAAAGAACAAAACGTCCTATTGTGGAATATTTTTGTATCCATCCATCATCTTCATAACACGCAATTTCACTTCCCATCTTTTCACTAATCTCAATCATATTATAACATTTATCACCTTCCTTTATTATTAAACTTAAGCAATCCTTATTTTCTTCAAACATTTCCAAAAAAAGATATATAACATTTGTAATTGTTTCTGACAATAAATCACAAACGGCTTCCTGTTGCTGCACATTCAAACTTGAAAAACAACTATATTGTTCTAATTTAACAGGGTTAACTGTGCTTTGTTTTACAATTCCCATTGATAACTTCAATGCCCTGTCCCTTACATTTTGAATTACTAATTTGCCAAAAGAATTCAATATTGTTTTCTTCTGCTCTTTACTTAATTTGTCCATTTCTTCCTCCTATTCTCAATTCCAAGGTATGTTAGCTGGTTGTGTAACATTTGATGACAATAAATCCTCCACTGCCCTATTTACTGCATTTGTTGCATAATCTTCTGGTATCCCAGAGTTTACCAATGCATGAAACTCAATATCTTTCATGGCATCCATTGTAAGTGGCTCCCCTGTTTTTGCATACGCCGTGTACAATGAATTTTGCTGCCCTGTTATTGTTGAATGACTTACTCCAAATTCATCCAATTTTTGATTGCTAATAGTAATTGCAGTATCTTCATCATACCCGGGAACACCTTCAAAAGCTTTTTTTGCCATTACATGATGTCCTCTTTGATCTGCATATGTTCCTAACCCATCATCTAGATTAGTTGCTGATACTCCGCCAGCCAGCGTTTCTTCAGTTGGTTTTTGAGTACCTTCAATGGCACACGGACTTTCTGTGGATGTATGCCCGCTCGGATCATAATAAACCACCGGATTATTCGCACAGTAAGCATAGAGATTCAGCCCGTCCCCACGATAGGTATCTTCCTGTAAGAATCTGCCCACTACAGGATTATAGTACCTCGCTCTTAAGTAATACTGCCCCGTCTCCTGGTCGTACTGCTGACCCGTGTAGAGGATGCGGTTTTCGATGCTTTCCTTATTCTCTAACAGATTCCCGAAAGCATCATACTGATAAATGTTTTCTGTTTCTCTGCCCTGTCCTGTGATATATGCCGTGCTGCCCTGTTCATCCTGATGATAGGAATGGTACATTCCTGTGCCGGTTTCTTCTATGCCGCACAGACTTTGCCCTCTCAGGTATCTCCTTATGGGCGCACTCTCCCCGTCACTCTCCGCAAGTATCTCTCCATTATAGAATACGATGATTTTCTATAATCCGATGCAATCTAAAACATTTCATGGATAGCAGCAATTATATCATCACTTTTATACCATATATCCAAATTATAATATTACAATTCTGACCGCATAACCTCATTTATTATCTATTAATATTTACGCTGTTTCGTCGTCTAAAATCTTTTTTAATTCATCACGATCTGCAATAAATACTTTACCCCAAGTAATGTCATTTGCATCAAACTCAACATCATCCTCATACAAAAATTCATCATCATATTCATAATTTACATAAACTTGGACCAATCTTTCATCGACCTTACTAATAGTAAATTGTTTGTTAAGTTTAGTAGCCGCCGGATAAAACTTTAAATCATACACAGTAATCATATTCCCACAATTGCAACATTTTGCAAAAATACTTGGATGCGCATCCTGGTAAACTTCAAACCTTTCACAATGGCACGTACACTTTACCTTATATACAAATGAGGTTTTACTCGCAAAATTTTTGTATAAATATAAGTACCATGGATCAGTGTTATCTTTAACGCAATATTTTTTTATATGGTTAGGAGCACTTGGTTTCATCTTACTTTTTCTGCTTTCCATTTTCAATCTATCCCAGCGATCCGATCTATCGCATATAACAGCAGATCGACCAATCCCCCTTCTTTTTTGTAGTCCGGCATAGATGTGCGGACAGAAATACGATACTGCGGCGCGTTTTCGTAAAAATATCTAAGAGATGCCGGCGCTCTCGGAACTTCCTGCACCTCATCAAAAATCAACACAGAATTGTCATGTATAGCATGGCACGATATAGCAAAAAATACAAGGAATTTTCGTAGATAGAATACACTTTTTACAACGAATAATGGAAACTGCTTTTTCAGAACAGAAAACGGACAGAGAGATCCTGATGAAATCTCTGTCCGCTCAAGTAGAATTAGTCTGATCCGCACGGATCAGCCCTAACGGCAGCTTTTCTTAATAGAGCCCCGGATAACAGGGAACGCCGCCCATTATGAACGCAGTCAGCGCCTTCACATCCGGCGTGCCGCTCACATCCGACTCCCCGAAGGAAAGGGTGACGGACTGTTCCTCTTCATTGTAGTCCACGGAAGAACTTTCGTAGGTGTTATCGTGCTGTCCCAGTGTGATAAAACCAAATAACGTGACCGTCAGGTTGTTTTTCATGCTGAAAACGGACCTTGCATAGTCCATATTGACATGGCGCATAGTGATCTTCACTGACGGCGTCCTGCTGATCAGCAGTGTTTCCAGCCGCGCCAGATCGCCGCCGAACAGATGCTTTACATCAAAGCGGCTGTCTGCAAGCTTGTATCCGTCAACGTCCAGATTCCCGGTCTTCTCCCTGATCTCTTTGAGTATGGTAGTTTCATCATACCAGCCCCTGCAGCCGTTTATCGCCGACGCTGTCGGAACCACGGGGATCTTGGTGACGCCGGAATAAGTGATCTGTGCCTCGAACTGCATGTTTTGAGTTTTTAATCTGTCCATATCCAACGTACTCTCGTGACCGACAGAAATATCGAGCAGACTCATGATCGGAATGGGGATCGACACCTTGTTATCCGTATGCATCCTTATTTCGTCCTCATTGTACTGCTCACCGCTCACCGTCACCGTGAGCGCATTTTTCTTCGTGCCGAGGGAGCCGACCAGATCGTTGGATGTGGGAATGCCGTCATATCCGGCATAGAACGCCCCTTGCCCCAGATCGATCGGTATGCCGCTGTTTTCCTCGTTCGGGGTCTCCAGATTTTTTATGATGTTGCTCAGCAGGGCGCTCTTATTTCCCTGATTCATCACGATCTGAGCGGAATCGCCGGCCATATTGTTCAGTGTCTGCAAAGCCACTTTAAGCGTCGTGTAGCTGTTGGGAATGATGCTGCAGTCCTTTGTCACTTCGCCGCCGAATTTTTTGGCGCAGTTTTCATAAATCTCTACGAGAGCTGCGTCAACTGTCGCTGCGGTCAGCTCCGGAAGCCCGGAATCCTTATATGCCTTGATCACGGCGGCCTTCTGTGCGGAATAAACCACCATCGCTTTGTCGACCTTCTGCTGAGACTCCTGAGAAAGCACATAGGCCGTGGCGGTCAGCACCTCGTGGTACAACTTTGAAAATCCGCCTCCCTCAAGATACAGTCTGCCTGTTTTTTTGTCTTCTTTCAGCAGACTGTCCAACTCTGTGACCGTAAGATGATTGTAGCTTAATCCGTCATTTGTCATATAGTGGAATCCCTCGGGATGCTGAAAGGCGCGGAAATTCGTCACACCCATACCGCTCAGCAGCGGTTTTGCCTGCTCCTCCAGATACTTGTTGAAGTTTTGCTGAAATGTTTCCACCTGCTGGTTATCCTGCGCCCGTAACTTTTTTGTCTCGTTTCTCATAAACGATTCCTCCTATCCTTGTTTTTTTTACAGATAAAGTCATGACTTTATCCTGATCCTACGCTTTTCCTGCAGCAAAATCCCGAAATGATATGTAACGATTCTCACACTCTGTTGATCGGCTTTGTCATCAGCATCGGGAGTCCCATACACGCAAGCGTTTCGTTAATATCCTGCAGAACGTCTTTCGTATTATTTCCATAGTTTGATTGGATAAACCAACGGACCACAGCGTCATTGATCAGGCTTTTGGACAGACAAAATCCGTATCCGTTAAGCAGACTGTTCGTCTTATCCTCATCCATTCCCAAAATCACGGCGATCGCCGTAAGCGCCTGTTTGGTGGGCGCTTTTCCTCTGCCATAATATTGGAGCATTCTCTCGCTCACCGCATACGCCGTGATCATTCGCTTTCGCTGTCTGCCGCAGTCTTTGAGCAGATCCGCCAGAACGTCCCCCGACTCGCATAAGGAAAGCCCCGCCCTGTTTGCCAGTTTCTCCGTTTCCCCGGCTGACAGGCCAAAAAGTTTCTGCGCCGATCGGACGACCCTGAGCTTATGTTCCTTGACCGAGGCGTGGGTCGTATAGGGATTGCCGCTCCATCTGGAAAAATCTGTCTTGGTAAGTCCCAGACGGTCGTATACGTCGCACAGCCGACAGCCGTTGTTTTTTTAAAAGTAAGCGACATAGCATACAGTTCTTCGCAAAAGCCTCTCTCGATCTGTATGCCTCGCTCTTTCGCCCATTTTAACGCATCGATATGCTGCATGTCCGTTACCTCCCAATCTCGGTTTGCCCGGCGCGTATTTCGCCTTCAGCCCGATCATACGCATATAAACATCAGGGAACACGAAACTATGTGTAACTTTTTTCATTCTCCGGCTCTGCCTTGCCGCTCTTACAGGAAAAGCTCGTCACCGCAGACAGGCGCGGTGAGTTCCCGTACAAAAAAGGGCATATAGATCGGAGCCTGCTTTCGGCTGCTCTATATGCCCTGCACTGTTACCATATTGATCATCTCTGTGGGGATCGGCATCTCATGTTTTGCGCAGACATCACCCAATTTCTCCTTTACGCTCCGCGCCATCGATGCGCCCGGCCCTCGTTTCGCTGCAGGTGAAGTAGAGCACCTGATAGCGCTTTGCCACAGCCGCGAGGAATCGTTTCGCCGCCCGAATCTTCTCATCATCCAGATTGGCAAAGGGATCGTCCATGATCAACGCCGGAGGCTCCGCCTGATACATCGCGTCGATCAGCGCCATGCGCAGACAGACACCGATCAGATCCCTGTACCCGGAGCTCAGTGTATTCACGCTGCGCTGTTTCCCCAGCTCATCCACCGTCACGGCGGTGTTGGCGTCCATGTGATAGGCCTCCGCAGCGTCTCCCGAGATCATCTCATAATATCTGCCAAAGGCCTGTAAGAGCGGCGCGGCATATTTCGCCGTCATCGCCTCCTTAGCCTGGATCAGCTTGTTCTTAGCCAGCCGCACGGCGTCGTATTTCTCCTGTTCCGCCGCCTGAAACGCTTTCAGTTCCTCCAGCCTGAGACGGTTTTCCTCCCACTCGTCGTATCTTTCCCGCAGATCCGCCAGCGTCTTCTGATAATCGGAGATCGCGTCTGCGGTCACGTCCAGCTCTTCCGTCAGGCGTTGGAGCCGCGCATGAATCTCCTCCAAGGAGGAGGCGTCTTCGTCCTGCGCCGCCGCGGACATCGCCGCCGTATCATGGCTTTCCTCAAACTGTTCAAGCCGCGCCAAAGCCTTTTCCTGCGCTTTGGACGCCTCCAGATAATCGGCGGTCAGATCCCGCATATCGCACATCTGCGCATAGGCGTTCTGCGCCTTCTCATATCCGTACTTTTCAAGGAACCGCCTGATCTCATGATCGTAGATCCGGTATTCGGCCTCGGCTTTTTCCAGATTTTCCTTTTTCTCTTCAAGGACGCGGAATTTTGACGCCTTATTTTTCAGCGCATACAGATCGTCCGAAAAACGGGCCTCGGAGGACGCTGTTCCGTATTTGTCGAGAAAAGCGGCGAGATCTTCTTTCATCTCCTCATATGCCGCCGTCTCCGCGCTGTCTGCCTGCCGCTCGGATTTCCGTTTCAGGGAATGGTATTCCACAGATTCCGCCGTAATCTCCTGCAGAACGGCAGCCGCCGCATGTTCCTCGAAAGTCCTGCCGTGTTTCGCAAGATACGACGCCGTCTCGGCATCGACCCGCGCAATATAAGCGCTGTCCTCGTCTATCGTCCGCTGCAGATCCTCGATCTCAGACGGCAGCCGGGAGGGCTTTGCCTTGGCTTTGCGGCTCTTTTGCAGGACGCTCACCGCGGCCACAGCCGCGAGCATTCCGCCCGCTGTCGCGACCGGGATCCCCACGATCCCTGTGGACGGAGCAAACGCGACCGCCGCCGTCAGGCCCAGCGCAACAAGAATGAGCCCGACGCACATAAGCAGGATCGGCAGGACTTTCTTTTCCTGCTGTCTCTGCGCCGCCAAAGACGCCCGCAGGGCTGTCAGCGCGGCCTGGTTGGAGGGCAGCGCGGCCTTTCTGTTGTTCCGCTCGTTCCACCGGGCGGCGACCACAGCCACGCTCTCCGGCTCATCCCGGAAGGCGCTCTCCCATTTCTCCAGCCTCTCCTCCTCGTCAGGCGTCATCCGCCCGTCTCTGATCTTCTGTTCCAGTTCTCTGCATCCGGCGGCGGCTCTGATCTTCGCCTCCAGCTCCGTCTCCGTCGGAGCGCCGTCTGCAAATACGGTCTGCATCGCCGCGAGCTCCTCCATCTCACGCTCTGTCAGTCTGTAAAACGCCGCTCTCTCCCGCGCTTTGTCCATATCCCCGCACACGAGGATCTCCTGCCTGACCTCCGCAAGATCGGGGACGTCTCCGGGCAGTTTCGCCCTGCGGGACGCCGCCTCCTCCGCGCACCCGGCGGCCTCTTTTTGCAGGCGCTCCCACTCTGCCCGCTCGGCCAGAACCGCCTGCCGTTTCGCCGCCCGCTCCTGCTCCTTCCCGGCCTCCTGCATCCGGGCCTTCAGGGCGTCCCGGGCCTCCTCCTCTTTTTGCAGATACGCCTGATAAGTGTCGATCGTGCCCGCGATGCTCTCCCCGCTCTGCACCAGCCGTTCATATGCGGCGATCTCGTCCTTCCTTCTGGAGAGAGAACCCGTCGCGCGGCTCGGCGTGAGGGCGTTCAAAACCTCCGTCAGCCTTGCGACCGCCGCGTCGTAACTGTTCAGATCGTTGGCGTTATTCGCCAGATTGCCGATCTTGGCATTGATGTCGTCGGTGGCCGCCGTCTCGCATCCGCCCTGCCCGATAAATGCCGTCCGCATGTAGGACTCGCGGTTGATCTGAAAAAGTTCCTCGCCGATCCGCTCGGTGTAGTCCTTCGAGGGCAAATTGGTGGCCGCGTCCCTGAGTTCAAACTCATCGCTTGACTCCTTATCGCCAAAGATCCGCGAGATCTGATACCTTCTGCCCTGCGCCTCGAAGACAAGCTGCCCGCCGAATACGCCGCCCTGCCAAGGTTTGTACCTCCTGCGCTCGTTCTCCTCAATGCTCCTCTTGCGCTCCCCCTCCAGCCCATAAAACATAGCCCGGACAAAAGCGGCGAAAGTGCTTTTGCCCCAGCCGTTTTCTTCGCAGAGGATATTGGCGCCGTCGGAGAAGTCCACGGAATAATCATGCAGTTTTCCGAAATTTTCGATATGACAGGAAAGCAGTTTCACCGATCACTGCACCTCCTCTCCGGCGAGCGCCTGCAGACCGTATCGGATGATGCGTTTTTTGTCCTCGTCCGACAGGGCGTTGTCCGCCATGACTTGTCGGACGTACTCGCCCTTCAGGGACTCGTCGTACCGATAATCCTCAATATCGATTCTGAGCGTCGTCTCGTCATAGATCTTTCCATAGTAGAAACGGCTGTTCAAGCCTGCCTGCAGATACTGCACATCCTTCTCACACTCCACGTCCAGCATGCCCCGCAGAACGATCTTGACCAGACTGTCCGCCCCACAGCCCGCCTCCCCGAGCGCCTGATCTGCCCTGGCGCTCATCTCCACGGTCGTCCGGCAGCCCGTCACATCGACGTCCACCGTGTATAGCTCCCGCTGTGCGAAGGGAATAAATTCCTGCGCACACCGCCCCGTCTCCTCGTCCACATCGAGCAGGACAAAACCGTGCCTGCCGCACTCGTCGAAACCCCGCCCCTCCAGACAGCCGGAGTAGCAGTAGATCCCTCTCGCATCCAGTTTCTCTCTCTTATAGGCATGGACATGTCCCAGAGCCAGATAGTCGATCCCCCTGTTGCGCAGGGCTTTCAGATCGATGCTCGCGGCCTTATCCCTCGTCGCCCCCTCCGACTCCTGCCCGTGGAGCATGACGATGTTGCATTTTCTGGCGTCCAGAGTCAGGGACGCATAGGCCGCCCCCGCATTCTCCGCAGACAGTTCGATGCCGGAGATGGCAACCCGTCCGTCCGCCGCGCCGTAAGTCGTCCACGCCGCGCCGAACAGTTTCAGGTTGTCCGGCATCTCCTCCAGGCCCGAGAGGAAATTGTCGCTGTCATGATTGCCCCGCAGATAATAGAAACGGATCTCCGGGTGTCCGCCGATCTGATATAAAACCGCATTCCTGACCGTCGCGGAGATATTACGGGTATCGAACATATCCCCCGCGATCAGGATAGCGGCCACCCCGTTCTGCGCGGCGTAAGCCACCATCCGCTCGAAGGTGTGCAGGATCTCGCTCTTGCGCTCCTTCGCCTTTTCCTTATCCAGATTCGCGCTCATCCTGGAATCCAGGTGCAGATCCGCACAGTGAATCAGTTTCATATACGCTCTCCTATGGTCTTCCTTTTCGATCTCTTTTCTTCCAAAATTATACTTGTTTTAGGTTGGAAAATCAATCAGTCGTCTTCTCACTTCCAATCCGCATACACGAGCACCTCTGAGATAAATTCCTGCGACAGGATGTCTTTCATATCCCGCCATTCGACTAACGCGACGCGTCCGTTAAAACCCTCGCTGAGCAGCAGACCCCTGTATGTGATCCCAAAGATTAGCCACCCTTCCTCCCATCTTCTTGAAAGACGAGAGCTCCACAGAGCGCCATCTTCATACTTTTCCGCTATGATCTGCAGCAGCCTCTCCTGATAATCCTGCGTGCGGAAAAGATCGGACAGCTCGTAGCGTTCGCCCGTCGTCTTGTTAAAGTTGGCCGGCAGCTCCAAGCAGCCAGCAGAGAAAAAGCGGTCCTTTACATCGACCACCGTAACGATATTCCCCCATGTATAAGCCGCCCTCGTCAGCAGATCGCCGTTATAATCGCCAAACGCCGTCCAACTGATCTCTCTGCTGTTTTCGATCGCCCATTTCTGCCGCTCTTCCAAATCGGCTTTTCCTGCCTGGTACAATTCCTCATGATAGGCATTGACGCTCTGCGCCAGCGCATCCGTGCCCTCCATCCCAAGCAGCCGGATCGTCCAGTCCGAGGACGCCGGATAATCGTCATGGAGGATCAGATCATAGTGTCTCGCATACTCCCACGCCTCGTTTGCTATAAGCGGAATTTCCTCCGCGTCCGCGCCCAGATTCGCCTCATACAGATCGTGCAGATACGATTCCGAAAGCACCTCTGTGGAATAGGGATTGCCCTCGCTGTAACACAGCACGGGCCAATCCAACGACTTCTTCTCTATCGGGCTTAATCGGATTGCCGCCGTCAGGGCTGCCGCCGATGCCGCTATGCCTATCCACAATATCGCTTTTCTCATATTCATACCTCCGTTGTCAAAGATGTCAGACCGCCTGTTCCCACGCCGCACAGACGATCCGCATTTTGATCTTACCATGCGCCTGCATCGAAGTTGTATCAAAATTGCATCATAGTTGCATCGTTTTCCTTTTTTAGTAAAAAAGCGCCCGGATCGCAGTGATCCGAACGCTTTTCATGACAAATCTAATATTTATCAGCATATTCCAAATACTTTATTTTTTTGAAACTATATTCATATCTACAATACACTACACATATATTAGTATAAGCAATCGCTATTAACACACCTATGTGTATGACAGCCATAAGAGTTGGACGTTATCTTTTATGGCTAAACGCCCTATTGGTGAAACTCCAATATAGCGATTGCTATTTTTTTATTATCTTATTTCTAGCCTGAGCTATTCTTATAGCTCTTTTCTGTACTTCGTTTTCTCCAAAGAAATTATCAATACCCAATTCATCCCATTCTTCCATATGTGTAATAAGGCTATCCATTATTGGATTTAAAATCCGGATATTGCTTGTAATATACGATAAGAAAAGAATAATATCACCATTAGGTGGAAAACAAATATTTTCAAAAATATATTTTAATTCCTATATCAAATCTTGTATTGATTAATGTCAATTTCCTGCAAATCCGGCTTTGATAGAAGTTGGGTCATATGACCGCTGCTATTACGGAAGAAAACAATATGCCAATGAGATATTTGACCATCATCATCTGTAGAGTAGTTCAAGGAGGAAGTCATTCCTTCAACCACATCTACTGGAATTATCAGAACTTCTTTAGCGTCTCTACAGCCATAAACCATATATTTCTCAGGGCAATTTTGAATATCCTCTAATGGATTCCTGCGATATCCAAACCAGTATTTTTCTCTGTTCCCTTGCTTATATGCTTTTGAGACACAGAACACAAATCCCTTTGATCCGTCTCCGCTAACAAAAGCACTACGGCTTACTTTCTGTAAATTCAGATTCAGTTTGGAATTGACCCTCTCCACACATTCCGTTACAAAATTATTTGACCGTAAAACCGACTGAGCGGATGTCCGTTCCGGTAGTTCCAGCTGCTCTTCAGATTGTGTATTCATAGCCTCATAGTCTATACCCATCGATTCGCAGAAAAGCTTTTTCAAAATAGCAAATCTGTTGTTGCAAAAGTCAAAATAAAACTCTTTGAGCTCATCAAAATCTCCCGGACCATTGTATGGCATATCCATCCATTCCAGATCATCTCTTGTCGTGAAGCTGTATTTTCTCTCAACCTCATCAAGATTGATATGCTGTAAATATTTTGTATCCTGATAGAAGTTTCGATCCCTCTTGCTACGATTCACATACTCCGGAAGATAGCATAGATTTGCTATACAGCTGATGGGGAGACCCGCACCTGATGTGGCGGCTATAAGTTTCTTCATTTGCTCCTTTGGTGCAATATGCTCGACATCGAACTTGCTTATGGACAACTGATCCATTGCTGTGAAGGTGTTCAGATAGATACAATTGAGAAGAACGTACTCCTCGTTCTTAGGATTTACAATCTGTCTGCTCTCTGTCCTAAACATCGACTTTTCAAAGAAGGCATCGAGTGCAGTGCGCCACGCTCTCGGAGAGATTTCAATTCCATAACGATTAGGCTTGGCAGCACTATGTATTTTCCCGGTACCTCCCTCACTCCAATAATTTGTGATGATATCATACACATAATAGAGTTTCAGATTTTTTGCAATCAAATCCCTTCGCTTGTTCCATGAATCAGATATATGAGAGAAATCGCCATCAGAATACATTTCCTTGAATGTTGTTGAAATCATGGAAAGAATCTGGTACTTTGAGTGGAAAAACTTTGTTCCATTGCGACTGTTTCCTTTGAAACGGATTATTGCCGACACCGAGGCCACAACAAAATCAATTGCCCGGTACAAAGCCGTCTCGAAGCTGTCGATGTTATCAATAGCATAAATGTTCTGATAGAGCGTCTTAATACGGTCTGTATCATTCAAACATGCATTTACCAATTCAAATCCCAATGGATTAACCGTGTCATCCGGGAGTGTTTTATTAAAACCGAGAATATCGTATTTGGAAACCAGATATTTGCTCAGTCCAAACAAATACTCGAATGCGTTAACCTCTTTTGATGACCTCATCGCCTCCCGGTTATAACCGTGGATAACAAAACCGTCCTCAATAAACGCATCATATTTCTTTATTGCACACTCAACAATATCGGTGTTAGAAATTTTGAACCGCTGATTTACGGGCCAGGCAGCTGCATATACTTCATACTGATCGAGCGGGGTACCTTGTGAATTAATACGATCGAAGATTTCCGGAAGATTTTCTTCCTCGCCGTGATACACAATGACGGGGATAACGGTAAGCGCAATCTGATCATAAAGCGCTTGTCTTTCGTCAAAGAACTTGGCTATGACTTCTATCAAATCACCAATTGGCTCTGCTCCAGCAGAAAACTTATCTGCAATTTCCTTTGCGGGCATATAATACTGAAGATTTTTAAACGTCTTTTGTGTCTTGATAAAATCAGTAAGCAAGCCTCTGACCACACTGTAGTTTTCAGGAACATTTGCGTTTACAATCTGAAGAATGCTCTGACAGAACTCATCAGAAATATTTCTGTCATAGAAAAACTCGGTGGGATTATTCATATATTTCTTGATACTGTTGCCTCGCTGGAGACCATCAACAAGAATATATGTCTGCTTTCCGTTGTCGAAGGTTTCATAAAACAGCATTGTGCCAACAGGAAATCCCTTTATCAAAGAATCAATAAAGGTTCTCTGTTGCCGGCTATTCCAACGCTTTCCACGCTGAAACATGGGAACAGCTATTTTCTTATTATCTTTATGCATGTCCTGCAAAGCCGCAGCCAGACTCTCAAGGGTCCAGTTTTCCGTTGTACAGCTTGCCATCTTAAAACCTCTTTTCTAAACCAATTAGTTGTGAACACTTTATTGAACAGCAAGTAGCCTTTTAAGGTATTCCATAACTCTCATTCTCATCGCATCATCTTTACGGGTGATTTCAAATTTCCAATCAGAATCTATAGCCACTTCAAGCTGATTATAATAGCGAGTTCGTGTTTCATTGCTATTGATCTCATTACGTTTATAGTAAACGTTGTTCGTTCCATCTTGTGTTGGGAAAATATTCCCAACATTATTACAGCCAAACATTAACCCATATGCTAAAATCTGCATCCTATCAGGGCGTGCATACCTTGAACTCATAGAGTCCTTATACTTGACATCAAAGACAACGTAATTGCCTGTTTCGGAGTCATATATTATGATGTCCGGTTTTATATTGCCTCCTATATAATTCGCATAGGATTTGCTCTTTTCTCTTAATACCGCCGTTTTATTATCATACTGCGAGATTCTTATTCCCGGCTCATTCGAATTAAATGACTGAACTCCCGCACGCTTAAAATATGCCCTTACATACATCTCAAACAATTTATCCATCGAGACAGCATAAGGAATGACATAGCTTGTAACAGCTGAGCCACCATTGGCTTCAAGCGTGATCTCGTTTAAGACCATTTTAGCTACATTAATCACAGGTTTGTAATATACGTAGACACCCGTAGTTTTAATTTTATTCAAATCGAGCCTTGATATTTTTGTATACGTTACATGAGAGAGTGCCTTGCGACTATATGCAATCATGTCTCTGAATGTATTCTTCTCACCGGATGCCGAGCCAAAATAACGGTTCAAGAATAGTTCTGCTTTATGCAAGGCTGCTTTTAGCACCCTGTTTTCCAAGATGTCTTCCGAATACTGAAGATACCTACAATAGATTCTATCGTCACGTCCATTAAGCATATTAAATCTTATATTTTTGCTAAAAACAATTTTTCCCTTTGCTTTTCCAACGAGGTTTTGCTCATTCCTAACCATTTTTCCCATTAAGGGTCTGCTACATAGTGTTTTTAACATTGTGATAAAAACACTCGCTGTGATGATACTGCTCTCCTTCGCAATATTATCCTGAAAGAAAATAGCATCCTCATCATCAAAGAAACGAAAAAGTTCGTTATCTCGCAAATCTTCGATTTCTCTGTTTGCTTCATTTAACCTATTCGTTTGAGGTGCTAAATAATGTTCAAATTCATCATCATCCCGAAGAGAATTGAGCATCTCAACGACAGAGACAGGGAATCGAGGTTCTATTTTTAGTATGACTTCCCGGCCATCATTGGATACTAATGCCTTCCCAGAAATGCCTTTCAGTCTACATACGCCAACATAATTTCCTGAGTAAAGCCGTCCGTTTATTCTCTTTACACCCAGATTAATTAGTTCATCATCTGATGCACATAGTAACTCATCTGGATTTATTTTTTCGGAAAGACCCTCAAGTGAGCTATTATCTTTTGCATAATATACCCACTGATGTTTTGAGCCTTCCTCCCAGTAATTAACTTCAATCATAACAAACCTCTACATTACTCAGGCTTTATAAGCTTTTCAAAAATATTTTTTACTTTGTCCCCGTCAGTATTAATATCAATTTCTCCGGTGATGCAGCCAAGTAATCCTGCCCACGCATCATTCTTCACTTCCGGCCGATCAAACCGGAACATTCCGTCTTTGTAGTATTCACGCAAGATTGGTATCATCTGATATCTAAACCGCAAATAAAGCTGTTCTTCCGAAGAAACCAAAAAGTAAGTATGGCCGATTTGTACATCATCCCTATAGTACTCATTGTTTAGATTATCTGTATTAAACAGCTCTGCGATGCGGTCAAATAGAATGGCCGCCTTCTCATTTATTTCTTGCTGCAATTTTCTTTCATCTGCATCCTCAATCTTGCCAAGCTTATATTCTAAGATAGTCTTCCTACTCGGTAGGAGCGAGAAAAACAGAAAACGCCTACGAATAGCATAATCTATACCACCAATAGATTTATCCGCAGTATTCATCGTGCCTAAGATGTAAAAATTATCTGGCAAAACCACTTTATTAGAATCTTCAACAGTGTATGGAGTTGCCACACTCTTTCCCCTGTATTCGAGACCATATATAAGTTCGCCGAATACTGTTGCGAGATTGGCTCTGTTGATTTCATCGATTACAAGAAAGAACTTCGTATCTTTGTACTCTGGTCGCGATGCAGCTTCTGCCATTTCTCCAAGTATCTTATTAACGGTGTCATATGAAACCGAGGATTTTTCACCATCGGCAGATTTAACCGTGCTTACTTCTATGCCTCTAACAAAATCTTCATAACCGTATGACGGATGAAATTGAACGATGTCCCACGCAATCTGAGGAACTTTTCCCGGATTTTCCTCTGCCCATTGGGAAAGCGGTTTATCCTTTCTATAACTCTTAACCTGAAAAGAATCGAGAACTTCATCTGTCAATAAGACAGAGTCATCTTGACGTCCCATGAACTTAAGATATTCTCTCGCAGAATAAGTTTTAGAAGTACCCGGAGGTCCTTGCATTATCATTTGATGAATACCTAAAGTCTCCATTGCCCGAGAGTATTCTTCGTACTTTTTACTGTTATCCACTTTGTACACTCCTTCCACCAAAATGATTTGTCCTCCAACGGTTATAGTTTCTCCTATACTTTTCCAGAATAATGTTAGTCTCGAAATAACATTTCGGAATTCAGCGTTAGCTTTTGCATTTACATCAGCTTCATCTGATACCTCAGGATGCAGCTTTCTTGACTCGGAGACAAGCCATCGGTACTCTTGCGCCGCATAAGCCCTTAGCCTTTCGATGTTAGTGTCTCCCGGATACTCGACAAGATATGCCGCGTAATGTTGCTCTAGCGCCCGATAATAACTTCTGAGAATTCGGAACATCACAGAATTTGGCGACGAGGAATATCTTTCATTCTCATCTGTTCCGCTATCTAAATCTTCATACCAACGGGTATATTCTTTTGGCTGTATTTCTGATGCTATCGAATAATCAATCCCGTCTACCACGACAACATCATCCTTATTTCCTGAGTAGAAAAATCTCGGTCGCTTTGCTTTACCCTTGCTGTCAATTGTGGTTCCATAAGTGTATACATCTCTGTTTTTTCGTTCAATATATAGATATCCCGGACTCGGAAAGGTACGTTCGACTTTATCGAGTTTAGCTTTTTTTCTTACCAAAACTTGTGGGTTAAACATTATGCCTTGTAGTATATCCGAATCATCAATCAACCCTTGCTCTTTTATGCGCGACACAAGATTTACCATAGGCTGATGTGTTAATCCTTGATCCTTGAAGGCAGCGGCGTCAATGCCTGTTTTCTTTATGACAATTCTTTCATTATCTGCAAAACTAATGTCTTTACTGTATTTGCCTTCTACCAACTTTTGCAGTGCATCTATGCTTGCTTTGGCTGTCTTATCAAGAATACCATCTTTAACATACTGCTTTAGCATCGGAACAATTTGATACCTGGCAAGCATTGTTGTTCCATCAGTCTTATATATGCCATGACCTATAACATATTTATCCCGTTCGGATGCCGAGATCTGAAAGCGGTGTCTAAGATTATCTAGTACGATTCGTCTCGCCCGATAATACATGGCATTAGCAGATATGTCATAATCGGAGTATGAAACACTGGCATCATCATCCATATACCTATAATCGTTTTCAATACCTCTTTCATAAAAATGCCGAAAGAATCCATAATTAAACTGTTCAAGAGCTTCCACCGTTGTACTTTTCGTGGCAATGATATATATATTCGGAGAAAGCCAAACGCTTTCTTCTCCTTCAGCTCTAACTCTGTATGTACACTCTCCATGGGGCTCTATCATTGGAAGCACATCGCCCAGTATGCCTGAGATTGCGCCCCTTCCTATATCATCAAGAATCAAAAAATACTTTTTATTATCTTTGCTCTGCCAGCTTTTATTAGCCTTCTTCAGCAGTGACAGAAGCAGTTTGTCCTCATGCTGAAAAATAAGAGTTCCATCTTCGGTCATTATTGAAATTCCCGAGACGAAGTCCTCATATGAGAAAGATGGATGAATAGGAACGAACTCCAATTCATAATCGTATAGATCCTTCCCAGCACTAAGCTCGCCTTGAGAACTATATTCAGCCTTCAAACAATTGCTCACAATTTCAGTAGCCAAGTATGTTTTCCCGACCCCTGTGCATCCAGATAAAAGAAGATATTTATTTGTATCAACAATCTGACTTAACTCATTAATCAGATTCTGTGTAGCATATGTCATTATAATGCACCCGTTAATCTATCCAGTACCACCGAAACAGCATATGCAACGCATTTGGCCAAAACCGGAGGCACCGCATTTCCAATCATTATATATGTGTCTGTTTGATTTCCTATAAACTCAAAGTCATCATCAAATGACTGAATCCTTGCCGCCTCCCTGGGAGTAATGTCTCTGCATTGCTTTGGATCATAGTGTATAAATCTGTTGCCATCACGATCAAGATGAGAAATAATAGTTGTACTCGGTTCATCTTTACGCAAGACATGATATCTGTGTATCGGTGACTTTGCGCCCACACGTTCTTCGTAAAGATTACTAAGGCTTTTACTGTCAATGTACTCATTTCTTCCAGAGACTATATCCTCTGCTAACATGCCATATATTTCAACATCACGTAAGCTGTGATGCCTTGCCTTGTGACATGATATGTTACTGTCTGCCTTTGTGTATCCGATTCTCCTTGGAGAAGAATTTTCATTTATTATCGGATACAAAGCAGGCAAATCGCCAATCGCCTCTTCCACAGTCTTTTTTCGTTCCACCTTATAAGACGGAAGTATATTTACATAAAAATCCTTTAGTAGTTCCTGGGGATTGGAACAAACATCTTTACGAATCCCTAAAATGATTAATCTTTCTCTGTTTTGCGGAACACCATATTCGCTGGCATCAATTTTTGCATACTTTTTTAAGTCATCGATTATTTCATATCCGATACTTTCAAAACCCTTTTCTATCAAATATGTTATTGAAGTACCGTCCGGCATGGCACTCAACATACCTGGTACATTTTCAAAAATAAATACTAACGGTTTATACCTATTCACAACATTTAAGTAATGTTCGAACAAATAATTCCGATAATCATCGCGCATGCCATTTTCATCACGCACCCTTCCAGCAACAGAATAAGCTTGGCAAGGAGGACCACCGATTATTATGTCTATGCCTCCAGCTTTTTTTACAAAGTAATCTAAGCCTAAACCCTTTCCATAAGGACCCGTTTTATATCTGCTTTCCTTCCCGTTAGGCAGTAGTTCTCTTGAAGGGGAGACAGAATCATCATCCCATCCATTAAACAACTCTTCTTCCTTCTGTATGTCAAAGCACATAACCCTGTCTTCAGCGTCTGAAATATTCCATCTGTTTTTCAAACGGTGGATTAATGTTTTTACTTGTGGCTGCAGCCATTCAACCGCAGCAATATCTTCAAACCTTCCGCTTTGCAAAAAGCCATCTTCAAGGCCACCGCATCCGGCGAATAAATCTATCATCTTATAAGGCATGCTTTATTCCTCTGTTTCCGTAATATACTTTTTTATTTGTTCTGCAATTGCCTGACTCAGCATTGGAGGAACTGCATTTCCGACTTGTTTAAATTGATCGGACTGATTTCCAAAAAAGATGAAATCATCCGGGAAACTCTGTAATCTTGCGCTCTCTCTTACCGTGGGAATACGATTCCACTTGTAATGAAAATGCGAACGATGCCCTGTGTTTATTGTTAGGGAAGGTTTTTTACTGTGGTATCTTGTCAGCGCTTCGTGATATTTGTATATGACTCTATACTCGTCAGGAAGGGCAAGGTAGTTTTTTCCCTCCGGAACAAGAGCAATCATTTTTCGTGTCTTCTCAATCGGGATGCTACCCATGTGATTGAAAACTTTTGTGGAATTCTTCCTCATCCTTTCTTGATAAGCAGATGTAGGTGATGTCATATATTCTTGAATCTTTTCACCCCGTATAATTAAACCATCCTCCGTCTGTAAGCTTGGTAAATCACTTATTGCCTGTTCACATGTTACATAATCCTCCGGCTGAACCATTGGAAGCGGAAATTCAAATGGATCCACAGAATTCCATATGCCTACAAAAAACACTCTTCTTCTAACCTGTGGAACGCCATAATCGGGAGCGAATAACACCTTTGGTGTCATGTTGTAACCTATTGCCTTAAAATCCTCAATTACACGTTTCGCACCAACCCCACCATTCGCCTCAATCATAGCTAACACGTTTTCCAAAAGAACAGCCTTTGGTTTGAGTCGTTCAGTCAATTTAACCATAGCAAGATAAAGAAAGTTTCGTTTATCATTGATATCCATTTTTCCAGCATAAGAGAAACCCTGGCATGGCGGGCCACCAACAAGCACATCTATATCATGATGGCCTTTCTCATCCAAAAATTTAACAATCTGGTCAAGATTTTCATGATTGTATAAATCAAGTTTCATTGCTGTTGTATGTCCGTGATTATTCCTAAAAGTCTCTAATGCGGCATCATCATAGTCCACGCCCAAAACCACATCGTACCCGGCATCAAAAAATCCTTTTGATAATCCGCCTGCACCACAGAAAAGATCAACACAAGTTAATATATGCTTCATGCATCCACGTCCTTAATTATCAATCTGTAATTTCTTCGCTAATATCGAAATCAATCTCATTCTTTTTACAGTAGTCATCGATTAATTTCATTGTCTTCAAATTCGGCCTTGCTTTCCCAGTTTCCCACCTATTAACGGTAGCAAAGGACACTCCAATTTCTTTAGCGAAGTCCTCCTGAGTCAAAAATGCTTTTCGGCGTATCTTCTTTATATCTTCTGCAAAACTCATCTTTTACCTCACCTGAATTCAAGTCAGAAATCTACTTTTATATTACAACATATTGCAGTCTTTTTTGCAACATATATATAGCATTTCACCCGCATCTTATATTGACAACAGTTCCCTTGTTACACCCTCCGAAATCCCAAAAAACAGTAGTTGCCTTGTTACGCCAAGGGCAAAAAGTATTTGTCTTGTTACACACCCCGAAAAACCAGTGGTGGCATCGGAATCCCTTGTTTTTAAGGCATTTTATGTACTTTTAATCCTTGATTCGTGACATCAACATGACCGTTTCCACATGCTCATCATCATCCAAACTCACTTCCATATCTTCCTCGATAATGGGAAGCCTGAATTTTATGGATTTCAGCCATTGACCGTTTGGCTGTCTGTCCTCAAAAATCTGTATCTCCGAAACCAGCGACTCCATAAGCTGCCGTTTCTCTACATCATTCATTACTTTGTAGAGCCTGTCAAAATAGATCAGCACCTTATAGATGTTGTCGCCGGTGATCTTCTCCGCTTCGATTGCCGTCTTTTTTGCTCTCGCCCCAATAAGCAGATTCTCCGTTTCCTCTATCTTATCATACATCCGATAAAGCCTGTCATCGAGGTCTGCCTTGCGCCGGATATAATGTCTGTCGTCAGGATCAAGGGAATCGATCTCTTCCATGATCTTTGCCTTGACGGAATGGCTCTGCCGGAGCTGCTTCTCATAGTTTGCTATCTCCTGCTCTATGGCAGATGTATCCACTTTCCTGTTGATCTTCTGCCGCATCATATCCGCAAATCTTGGGTTGCTCACCAGTTTTACGATAACCTCCGCCACCGCATCGTCCAGAAGTTCTTCTCTAATCTGCCGCTTATAGTCACACTTGTGTCCGCGTGTCATGGTACGGTGCTTGCAGCCATAATAATAAAAATCTTTGTATTTCGTTCCGTCTTTCTTACGCTTGATGCTCTTGTTGCCATACATACCCGCGCCGCAGACAGGGCATTTCACAATACCGGAAAGCAGATGGGTATGCTCATCTCTGCCGCGGTTTACATGCTCATACTTCTTCGCCTGGGCGATCAACTTCACCTGTGCCGCCTGCCATACTTCCTCCGAAACGATCGGCTCATGCAATCCGTCCACCAGTATGTAATGATCCTGCTCCACAAGATGGTAATCGTTTCTGGTGCCGTGGACTTTCTCAGTCTTTCTCCTGCCGTAAGCAATCTTGCCGCAGTACACCGGATTTTTGAGTATCAGACGGATAAGATGGGCGTCAAACAGGGGATTTTTCCCGTTCTGTCTCTGTATCTTATGGATCCCATGGTTCTCCAGATATTTTGCGATCCCGTTAGCGCCCATATCCGTTGCCGTATACTGCCCATAGATCACCCGGATCGCTTCCGCTTCCTCCTCATTGATCTGTAGTTTTCCGTCTGTAAGCTGATAACCGTAAGGCGCAAATCCGCCGTTCCACTTTCCCTCACGCGCTTTCTGGATGCGCCCCTCCATCGTCTGGACGCGGATATTTTCACGTTCGATCTCCGCAACGGCAGATAAGACAGAAATCATCAGCTTCCCGGCATCCTTGGAAGAATCGATCCCATCCTCTACGCAGATCAGGTTGACGCCATAGTCCTGCATCGTCTGCAAAGTTGAAAGCACATCCGCCGCATTCCTTCCAAAACGGGACAATTTGAACACAAGGACAAAGGATACTCCATCCTTTCCCGACTTGATATCTTCCATCATACGGGCAAACCCCGCTCTGCCCTCGATGGATTTTCCGGATTTTCCCGCATCTTCATATTCACCGGCGATCTCATAATCGTTATATTCGGCAAAGGCTTTCATTCTGGCTTTCTGGGCATCCAGTGAATAGCCGTCGATCTGCATGGCGGTAGATACCCGCGTGTAGGTATAGACTTTGACTTTTTCTTTACGCATCCTGCCCTCTCCAATTGTGCAACGGTCGTGGCACTTTTACCACAATCTCTTCACCTATTCCAGCTCTTTCTCTATCTCCTCGATAGACGGCAAACTGCTCTTTAATTCTTCAGGCAGAGCCTGGGCAATCTGGTTTTTCCACTCTGCTACGCCTATGGGATTTTGATACCCCGCAAGAGAATACTCCACAACGGTCTTATTCTTTCCTTTGACAAGAAGCAACCCAATCGTTGGCTTATCGTCCGGGTGGCGTAAAATGTCATCCACCACATTCTGATACATATTCAGTTGGCCGATAAAACCCGGTTCAAAATCACAGGCTTTCAGTTCAATCACCACATAACAGCGCAGTTTTAAGTGATAGAACAGCAGATCAATATAAAAATCCTGATCGCCGACTTCCATGTGGACCTGCCGCCCCACAAAAGCAAAGCCCTGACCAAGTTCCAAAAGGAAATTCTGAATATGCTCTGTCAACTGTCTCTCGATCTCCACCTCGCGTCTGGGCATATCCGTACCTAAAAAATCAAACAGATAGGGATCTTTAAAAACCTGATTTGCCATGTCAGAATCAAGCGGCGGCAATGCAGCCGGAAAATTATTGACCGTCTTTCCGGTACGCTCCATCAATCTGTTCTGAATCTGCAACTCCAGAATCGCTTTACTCCATCCATTTTCTATCGTTTTACCAGCATACCATATGCGTTCTTCCTCCGTTTTTAGTTTGTCCATTAATGATATATTTGTGCGCCATGGTATTTGTGCAACGACCCGTTGCACAATTTCATAGTCCGACCAACACTGAGCAAATTTACGCATATACTTAATATTTCTTGGAGAAAATCCGGACATATCAGGGAACGCTTCTTTCAAATCTTTGGCCATACGATCAATAACTTTGGCTCCCCATCCTTCTTCTTCCTGTTTTGCTAAAATATCCCTACCAATATTCCAATAAAGGCAGATCATACCGGCACTGGCATTCATTACAATAGAAACTCTCTGCTTCTGAATTTCCATCTTGATTTTTTCTATAAACTCCAAATAACTGTCACCCATTTCGGAAAGCTTTGGAGCAATAGGAAATATTACTCCATCTTTATTCTTTCCCATATGTTCTCTGTTATCCATTCTGCTGCCTCCTTCCGCTCTCTTCTTTACAGTAAGAATATATTTAAGTATAAAGTTTGGACATAAAAATTATGTTAATTGTATCATGCTATTTTAACGCATTCAACACCGCACTATGGAAATTTTTATCTTTTATCCGGTAATGAAAAAGAATCTATATCCAGTTCACATATATGTCTCGCTATCATCTCCGACAAAAAATCAGCAAACTTTTGCAGATCAGCATCCCTGTCCGCCGCTTCCGCGCTGGAAGGTAAGTTCGTATCTTTCTTCTGTTCCACATAATAATCTCCCTCCTGCACTCTCGCTGTAAGATTCCGGTGTCTTCAAGGCATGATCCGCCCGCTGCCGCCGGTAGCATTTTCATAGCATATCCGCCTTCCTGCAAAGGCAGATATTTGATTGCTTTCAAGTTCATTTACTGTTCTATGACAGGCTGCCTTTTCAGCATGGAAATCTGCACTTTCCAGAGCCTGTCCATCTCTGCTTTTACCGCATCCATATCTGTCTGATAAACGCTTCTCGTTTCGTTGATCCGTTTCGCGATCTGGTTCAAGTTCCCGCCAATCTTCCCAAGCAGATAGTTGTATTCCCGAAGATAGGCATAATCGACATCATACACCGCTCCATAGACGATCATATGACGTAGAAAAGTGGATTTACTGCGCATATTTGACATCTTATATTTTGCGTCCAAAATGCAGTTTTCGTCATCGCTGAGATACAGAGTAAATTTGTGCTTTCTTGAACGATTCTTCTCCATATGGCTGCCCTCCTTTCTCCAGACTCTATACGAATTGCGTACATCTTATTTAGGGGTTAGGGGACACGTCCCTTATATATATAAATCTTTGATTTTTATGCCTGTGTACGGACACAGGCAGTGCTTGCTGTACGCATTTCGTATTTGTATTCTCATAATAGTATCGTTCGTTCGTATTGTCAATACTATTTTTATTGTTTTTGTACAGTTTTTACGTCTTGCGTATTTTGGATGATTGTGTTATACTGAACAAAACCGAAAGGACGGTATTGAAATGGGATATGGAAAAAATCTGAAAAATCTGTTGGACGAGAAGGGCATGACCATAAAAGAGCTGGCGAGAAAAACAGGCATCGCACCGACCACGCTTTACTCTATTATCCAGCGTGACGCCGCCATCCGCTTTGATACAGCGCTGCGTATTTCCAATATCCTCGACATTCCTATCAATTCCATCTGCAAGGACAATCCCTATGAGGACATGGAAACACTGCCAAAACTTCCCTCCGATAAAGAGCGGCTGATGATCAATATGGAAAAGAAGGCTTACTTCTCCGACCGCACCTTAAAGATCATCAAAAATTTTGACTACACCGAGCTGCCTACTGTAGATCAACTGATCGCTGATTTTTATGTACTGGATGACGCAACAAGACGAGATTTGTTTGAATATATGGCAGTACTGAAGAAAAATCACAGTGATGCAGAGAGAGCAAAGGTTTTGAGGGAGATAAAATAATCCCCCTTCTTTATGCTCCGACCGCCGTGCGTCCAGCGCTGCATATAAGTCCGCGGAGAAAGAACACAATGAACTGAAACGGTTCCGGAATCAACTACTTGCTTTCATGGGTCAGAAACCTCCGAAGGAGCCTTGCCATAGTAAATGAAACTACCATGATTGTGTCAGCGCTAAGGAGTGCACTATTTTTCGGTTGCATCGCATAGAACTTACTCGCCAACCTTTTATATCTTAGGGAATAAAAAAACTAAAAAATAATCTTACCGCCTCAACTCCGCCTACTAGAGCAAGTATATTTCGTCTACGTCTATGAGTAACAGCATTAAACACAAATCTTAATACTAAAACAAGTAATAGGACAACAAACAATACTGCCATTGCAATTTGAAATAACAGTGCTACAATTCCCATTCTTATATCGGCATGTCGAATATCAAGAAAAGCAACTAAAACTGCGATGACTACCGCAATGGCTATCAGAAGAAGGTTAGGTTTGTCATAATGAATTACAGCATATATACCTATTACGCCCGCTATCACCAGCGTAAAAACTCCTGCCCAAACACTCATGTTGAATCTCTGACGGTAATACACACTCACCCTAATAATAAGGTTCCCAACTGCGAACAACGCCGCAACTATTCCTATTCCGATAAGTATGTATTCCATCAAACCCATGTGTTTGCATCTCCTCCATTGTTGTTTCCTTAAGTTGATCTTTTTTCTAAGAACTCGGTTATTGAGATAGGTGCTTCTGATTCATCCCAGCTGTATTTTTCTGGTGAATCATTTTTTCTTTTCTCAAAATAGTCAACTGCTCTTGATGTGGACTTTACTAATCCTGTATGCGCTATACTTTCATGGATAACACTGGGAATGAGATTATAACCTCCATTAACTTGTTCATCCCACGTGAATTTTATCTTTCCTTTTTCTCTCCATTCTTTAAGGTCATCAGCTGTATAACCAGGAGCAAGGCCTGGTATTGGTAACTGTCTCTCAGCAACGATTTGATCGGCTACATCATAATTATCGCTGCGTTTACTTGTAAAAATCTCGTCAAGAAGCTTAGTTCTTGCCAGGGGTTCCAAGCTGTCATAATCCCCTTGTCTTATCCCTTTTTTTCGCATCACAATATCCGCAGTCGAAATACTTGCAACAGAGATACTGCTAAAATCAGCAACCCCACTTGCAAAGGGAATTCCATCTACTTGAATACCATATAATGCACTAAGTTGCTCTTTAATCTCACCAACAGTCAAATTCTCCGGGTTATATTTTCGAGGAACAAAAGCATCATCCAAGAAAAAAACAGAACCTTGCCACTTGCCCCTTGTTCCTTCTCTGGGAGCTCTCATTTTTCTCATTTCCGCTCCCGCCATTACCATTTCTCTATCTATAGTATCTGGAAGTCCCGCTTGGAGTTCAGCCATTGTGTCCGCAACATATTGTTGTCCATCCCTTCTTTCTGTGGTTTGAACTACTCCACCAGCAGAGAACATATCTTTTGTTCTTGCTATTAGTTCAGAATCGCCACTTTTAACAGCGGTTCTATAAGCCTTTGCTGCCCCCGCCTTAGTATTAGAAAAAGAGTATTTTTTGCCAGCCAAATGCATCACAATACTGGTCACACCAGCTGCCGTCGCTAATCCAACAGTATTCCCAGCACTAGTTTTAAACATGGTTGACTCTTTGGAGGACGCACTACTCATTTTGGATTCGACTAATTGTGTTTGCACTGCTGAACCGGAACCTGTAGAGGCAGATTGTCCTCTTGGATTTTCCTCATACAAGAATGTCTGCGCCTTATCCATTACATTCATGTATTCGCCAAGATTACGGTTGCCATTACCAACGACCGTAACGAAAGCCGAAAGTCCGTCCTCAACCTTATGAGAAGCCGACTCTAGCTGTGACTGGTACCTATCCCACACATCGGTCAAACTTTTCATTTTGGCTTGAGCCTTTGAGTATTCAGCCGATGCTACTGCCATTTCAGCTTCGGCTTCGGCTCTGAGTTCTTGAGCGTGTTGAAGTTGCCGTCTAGCACTCTCTTGGGCGTTCTCATCTTCAGCATTTTCCATTAACCTCATGGCAAGGTCAAATTCTGCCTCAGCTATTCGTTGCATGCTTTCAGCAGCCTCTACCTTGTTGTAGGCTTTTCTAGCAATTTGCTCCATTTCAGTATATAGCCTGGTATATTGCTGCTTGCATGAATAATAGACTGTAGAACTTTCATCCTTTGAACGGCGCATAATCTCACCAACACCGTTGATGTCATCCATATATTCATGCAATGCTGCTCTATCGTAACTTAGTTCCATAGCTTTAATTCAGTGATACTCTGGCTTGATGAACTCGTGACATATACTCATTCATATCATTAATAATTACATTTAACTCAGAATGAGCATTTGATAGTTCAGATGTCATATAACGAACTGACCTGGCAATGGCATCGTAGTCATCCCCCAAAGCTGCCTTAAGTGTTCCGTTCTGCGAATCTATTTCAGATATCAGCGTAGCAATTTCACGCATATTGGAAAGCATATCTGTACTTAACTGTCTGCATCCGCTTTCATTTACAACAAACTCCATAATTATTCACCTCCCAAATACAGTTCCAGCACTGTCAACATATTTCTTTGACAATACTAAGCGTTTGCTTGCATCATCACTAATCGGCACATTGTTCTTGATATTCTCAAGATTTTGTGCCATCCGTTGAGCGGCACCTCGACCGCTTTGCTGATCCATGCACTGTACAGCAAGGACTAATGTCTCCTCAATTTTGGTGCAGAGTTCTACTATCTTTCTCGAATTCTCATCAAGAAATTCTGCATATTCTGCCATTTTCCCGGTGTCAACATTCATAAGAAAACCCTCCTGTTCGATTTATAGTTTATATGGTAACAGTTTTTTAACTTCTTTTCCTCCATCCCCATACACGGCATTCTGTCCAATGCTTTTTTGAAAATTGCTATTTCCCAAATACATCAGACAGTCATCAGCACTCATAGAAAATGCAATTTTATGCCTACACATATCCTTAATCTTAAGGATTCTAGAAAACTGCCTATAAACGCTGACTTCCGTAACACATCGAATGCCGTTACGTGCTCCAGAAGAGAACAGTTTATCAATAATTGGTGTTGCGTTGAAAGCCTGTGGAACAGACTCGTTGAAAGTATCTGATTCAACTCCCTGCCCATCAACAGGTGTTGCATATTTGCTGATAGTGGCAAGAAATGACTTTCCGGAAGAACCACCGTTTGCGGATTTATCCGGCAAACGCCCCATCTCAATGTTTGCTATCTCAAGCCCAATAAAAATGCAGATAAGTTCTTCCGTATTGCGGCGATTATCGATTACTTGTTCGAGTTCGTTGAGTTTATAGCACCACTCCTCCATAGTCTCCAGTAATTCCGCATTTGGAATACTATGGCACAAATCTCTAATATCCCTGCCAAAATCGCTCATTAAATCGGAGTACTCGGCCATAAAGACCACCAATTTATAATTCCTATATTTACAACTTTTCATTATGGAAGCGAGCAGTTCCCATCTTTGATAAGCAGTACCTCCGACAATGGAGAGATTCTCATCAGGTTGTCTGCCAATATCTAACCCGAAACACGGTCTGAGCGTTGCGGATCTTCCCAAATACAAGCGAACATTGGGATATCTCAGTGGTTCCACTTGATCAAGTGCTGCAGGTTCAGAGTCATCCCAATACACCTGTTCCTTTGTATTTACATAAAGCAAATCCTTGCTGTATTGTCCTTTATAGAGCGACCTTAATGCTTTGCTTATTGGTGCTATGTCATCACCCTTTGTAAACAAGCCTTTGAATTTCTCCAGTTTGATATCAGTCAATTCACCACGTGTATTTCTGACATAAACCTTCATTATAAACTCACCTTGGCTCATAATCGCAATTGTATGCTGCATACTATCGGAATACATGGCCCTATCCACTTCCAGGGTATCTTTAATTTCCTGCGGAGAAGCCTCATTTCGCATTGCAATACGAAGTCCAATCTGATTCTTAGCCGCAGAAGTGAGTCCGCTCAAACCCGTGCTGAAAGTCTGGTCTGCCATTAAGCATGTAATTCCTTGCGCGCGATATTCGCGGAGTATGTTTTCGAGCTTGTCCTTATATTCTATTTCTGTGGCAACAAATTGGCTCATTTCATGGAATTCGTCAATTACTATAAAAAGCCTTGGAATGCCCTCGTATCCAGGCTCACCCTCATGCTTACGGTACTCCTCCAAATTTTGGGCATCAAATCGATTCATAAGTTCTGTCCTACGATTAGCCTCAATTTCGATTTTATCCAATAGGCTAAAAGTAAAGTCAGCAGTTTTACTTACCCCAATTAACTTAATGTGCGGAGGCGTCTTTTTCTTATATAGATAAAACTCAGTTTGCTTATAATCGACCAACCAAATTTCAAGATCTCTCGGATGATAATGCAAACATGCACTCAGAATTATAGTATGGAGCAGTGTCGACTTACCGCTGTTTGTACCGCCGGAGATAAAGCCATGCACACTACCTTCTCCACCAAGTTCCAAGTCCACCAATCGACCTCGGCTGTCAAGAGCCATCGGGATGGTAAGTTTTTTCGAAGCATCCCGAAGTTCAATCCCTTTGGATGAAAAAACGCTATCGATGCGATTATTAACGAAGTCCCCTTCATCATAATACTTTTTTAAAGCGGTCATGAAGTTATATATTTGTTCCGAACTTGGATTGCCAGACCCCAAATAGGGAACCTCAAGACCTCCTTTTTCACAGACGGACTTATCCACATCAATATGAAGAACCTGGGTACTCGTATACTGCTCTGCGGAACTTTTTATTTTTTCAAAGCCACGAGGTGTCGTCACAAAAACAAAAGAATAGCCGGCTGCAGGAGCATTAACAAATAACTCCTTAATATCATCCATTAATCTGGAATCAGGCTCGTCAGGAAAATTGAAGTCAATATACCATGTAAATGGAAACTCAAAATCTCCGGACTCCCTGTTATACTCAAATAAAGATTTGTTACGGCCTGCAGTAAATTTTATTATTTCAGCAGGACGATTACGAAGATACTTTCTTCTTTCTGCACACGATACTACTTTTGCATCACTTTCATCGCTAGTGAACAAGTCGAAATTGAGATCCGTTGTTCCGACATTTGTTACATCTATCAGGCGCTCCAAACTTGCTCCTTTGTGTAACGAGTCAAAAACAGAGTAACTGCAATTTTCCGGTGGAACAGTTTTAAGCATTCGAGCCAACAACTTACGGACGAACAATTTCTCGTTACAGCCAGTGCTTGAAGTGGAACCTGTGGATGATGTAATAACAATAATATTGCATTCAAAGAGGTTAATCCAAACCGGCAGTGCTAATGTTTCTTCGATACCATTAGCATTTGGGAGGGCTATCTTTGCCTCACACAGGAGTATCTGTTCCGGCATAGCAGTGGGAGCCGTGTACTCTCCCCAAACGCCACACGAGTTTTCGGCCTCCAAACGCATACGTTCGATTTTTGTATGCATTTTCTTCAGTTCATCAGAATTGTCAAATTTATTGATGGCTGTGAGTGCCTGTTCCTTTTCAACTTTTTGTTTAAGTTCTAATTCATGCCTTGCGTTTTTGAGCAGTTCCTGTTCAGATGCAATTTTTCTCCGAGTTCCTGTAACCTGCCTATTTCTCTCTTCCTCAGTCCTTGCCTCAATGGCTGTGATTCTCGCATTACAATAGGCACATGCATCTTCAATTTTACGGCACAGATCGAGAGCCATATCAGCCCTCGAGGAATAACCATCAAGCTTGAACGTTCTCTTGATCCATGCCATGAGGCCCTGCTCCTGGAGCATTCTAATCAACTGGTTCACTTCTGCTTCATTAACCCTCGATGGATTTGGCGTGTAGTTAACCATTGAAGACTTGGGGCACCATTGTCTCACAGGATCAATGTATTGTTGCAGACTATTTTTCATCTGGATATAGTCGGCAATTTCTTTTTTTGCACGAGATTCAATAGCAGAAAGCGCAGTTTGACGCTCCGCTTCATAACTGTTGATTTTGGAAGCATGCCTAGACTCAAGTGCTTCAATATCGTTCTGGAATTTAGTGTCAACGTCACGCAGCCCTTGAGCAAGATTACTTCGCCTATGTTTGAAATGTTCTGCTTCAGCAAGTAACTCCTGTAACTCTTTCATAGTGCCCCCATAAAGATTACTGATCTATCAGCGTTTGTTCGAGTGATGTTAGTTCTTTTATGCATTCTGCGGATAGTCTACTTAACTCAGAACATGCATCGTCAAACGAATCTACAATTTCGACCATCTTTACAATGTATTCTCTGTGAAAAGCATCCGCATCTTCTCCACGCCATCGTGTGTTTAGTTTCGCCCACGCATCTTGCACATCAGAAGAATTTCGACTTTTTTCGCTCATTGAATTCCTCCTAACCAAGGCACATAGGACGAAGCCCAATCCACAATGTCATAAATTCTTGTATAAACCAGCATCTTAATAAATTTCCCTGCCAAACAAACGAGAAAGAATTTTACAAGATTCATCTTTGTTCCTCCCGAATAGATGCCTACAATGTCAAATAGGGGGAGAGGAAGCACTGCAAAGATAAAAACTAAAAGCGACTGGTTGTGGATCTTTGCAGCAAACTTATCTATAAACTTCTGGAATTTCGGTGAAATATCCTTAGAAACAGTTCCAAAAGTGTATCCTACAAATTCACCTAATGTAGAACCGAGAGCAGCGAATCCTGCGACCAGCAGTGGATTCATTATCAATGCGCAACTAGCCGCAATCATCAAGCTAGGAGCCGGAAGCAGCACTGTCGAATTTGCTAGAAAACACAACAAGAGCAAACCCAAGTAACCTACATTACTCACGTTCTGGATTCTGTCTCTCAACAGGAAAATTGCTATAGATAGTCCGATGATAAATATGATTAAAAATATTTCTAATATCTTTCTCCGTTTATTATTCATATCAACCACCGCTTATGCTTCCGGCTACACACGCTAGTCCAACAACAACAGCTAAAATGGCAAGAATAAAAGATACCACAGCTACAACGAGCATGACTACCAATGTGACAGCTGCAATCAGTGCAAGGAAAGCCACAGGACCAAGAACTGCAATGAATAAAGTCATATTTGTGACATTGCAATCAGTCTTACTCCAGACCAATTTTGCAAGAATCACTTCACCTATCCCAGTGACAATTAATGCAATAATATTGAATGTCATCAGCGTATCACTTGAAAATGACTCATCGATGATTCCAGTAATGATGCTGCTCCCGGTAGGGAAAAAAGCTACGCATCCTACAACAGTAATCGCAATGACAGTCGCATAGAAAAAGAAGTTTTTTGCGCCACTTATAAAGCCCTTTTTCAGCGACTCCATGCTTGTCATTGTTGCCTCAACAGATGTAGCTTCTTCGGGGATGGATGATGCAGCATTGAGAAGGTAATTCCACCCTTTTGCTCTGGAAGCCATAAATGCATCATGGTTGGACTTAATCGAGTTCTTGCCTATACTAACCCTGTTTTGTAATTGAGAAATAGAGTTTTTATAGGAGGCAATTTTTCCATAGTAGGAAAAATCCATGATGTTATCAATCAACATAAACAGCATCAACCCGCCAGCAATTGCCATTGCAATTAGAAGCAAAGTGCTGTCCACCATGTTCCTAGCGAAAACCGCACAAGCAATAAAGGCGGCAAGCCATGCAATAGTTCCAATAAGGGAAGCTGCCAGTCCTCCAGTGGTCTTTCCATTCATCCTAGTCTGAAAGCTGTTTTCAATCTCAGACAAACGGCTTTGCATATCGCTAAATTGCTTATTCGCATTATTGGAATATGTATCAAGCATGATACTATTGTTGAAGTTCATTATCTTGCACCTCCATTCGCTTCTATCCACGCATTAAATCCCAAAGGAGCCACTCGGTCAAAAATCTTGAATGCAAAGCACCCAAAAAGATTTGTGCAAATCACCCCTCTGTTTTCATACACTCCTGTCAAAATGCAGTGTGGATTTTCAATGAGATTTTTACGCAACTTGTCCACACTGTCGATAAGTGGAGTATATGCCCTGAACAGATCATCTACCGTTCCTCCTGCCGGTGCATTAAAACTTGAGATTCTTCCTAACATCTGCTTTCCATCGGCATCCAATGGCATATATATTTTTTTCTCCACTAGTCTTTTTGTAAATGTCGCCAATCCGACAGGACCATAAAGGGTAAAGAAAGTTCTTATGATTGTCGAATCTACTCCCGCCTTAACCGCAATGATGTCTAACATGGACATAAGTATGGATGTTTTATTGAACAAATCACAAGATTTAAGATTTTCCCATTCCTTCTCGATGATTTCCTTATATCCCAAGCTATATAAGAATCCGTATAAATCAGCTCCGTCTACACGATTCAAGAGCTTTTGATACCCATCGGTCTGATAGAAATCATTAGGGGATGAGAACAACGACCTAATCAACTCATCAATATTAGTCACAGTTGTATTACATATTTTTAGTTCTCTTGTAGGCGCAAACGAATTTCCAAACCAATAACAAGCCACTTCAGGTTCTGTCGAAGATAATGCTTCAATTGAGTCGACCAATTTTATTGTGTCATCATCCGCATTAATTCCTTCAGTATTTGTTAACCAGTGAGAAATGCAATGGTTTTGGAGCAATTCACTGTAGGCGGCTGGTGTTTTTGTGGCAACCATTTTGCTACCCAATTCACTGAGACTGTTAAAAGTAGCACCTCGCCAAACAATCGGCCCCGGAGCAAACAAATTCTTTAGGAAGACCGAAAGACCTTTATCACGATTATCGGCACGATAGAGTTCATCAGCAATCTGAGCCGATCTCGCAAGATCAGTTCTAAAAGACATGAAGAATTGCTCTATGATCTTACTATAAAGCATGGTCTTTGCTTCTTCCCAGTGCTTTTCATCTTTAGTAATACCAAAGAACATACTCTTTTCATCACGATATATGTCATCGAGCATGCGATAGGGTTTGGGCCATTCCTCTTCAAGCCCTCCGCCAGTGTAGTTATGATCCGCCAGCCAGCGGTTAACATCATCATACCCAAAACGCTGCCGCGGATTTATTCGACACAATCCATTTAATAAATTCTCCAGTTCTTCTCTGTTAGGATCAATCCTCACTAAAGGCAAACGCTCATTTTCTTGAGCCAAAACCTGCATCTCATAAGTCATATTATCGAATATGAAATGTCCTTCAAACAGAGATGCCAATGTAACACCGAGAGAATAGTAGTCACTTGCCGGACTATACACATACCTAGTCGCTTCCGGTGCACGATAACCTTCCGTTCCCAAAATATGTTCTGTTACGCGAGAACGGCCTTGTGCTCCATTTTTAGCAATGCCAAAATCTCCTAGTTTGTATTGACCATCAAACTCATAAAGGTTCTCCGGTTTAATATCTCTGTGGATAATTCCAGCTTGATGCATACTGTGCAAAGCTTCATTTAACTGCCTGGTGATTTCAACGAGCTGTTCGAACGAATATGCTCCATCGTCTGACAAGTCAGTGCTGGCACAGTATGGCATGATTTCGAAGTAATATTTGCTTTCGCCAAATTCAACGACGCCGATTTCCGTAACAGCAAGTGTATATTTTTTCCCCTCTTCTGTAGCCATGTATTCCAACACATGAGATCTAGACGAAATTGACGAACCTGCTCCATTAACCAGTTCATAATATACTTTTGCAACCACATCATTTCCACCTAGATCGGAGCACAGCAGGATGATAGATTCGCCACCAGCTCTGGAAATCGTCTTTTTCACAGGATAGATATTACCTAAGGAGGACTTTAGTTCCGAAAGTTTCTCCACTGCATCCTTGAATTCATCGATTGTTGCGAAATAGTTAGCAGTGGCGCTGTTCATCACATTTTCCGAATCAAGAGTATCGGCAATTTCTTTTCGCCAGCCAGCATCTACCTGTGTGGTCTGACGCCCGTCGGAAGCAACAGCACGCCAACCCTCATCTACTTCTGTAGCCCTTCTTCCTGATTCGTCTCTGCTTCTCCATCCATCATCTACCTGAGTTGTTTTACGTGCATCCGCAGGAGATTCTCTTCTCCAACCTGCATCCACCTGCGTTGCATTTCTCCCAGTTCTCGGCTCTTCTGAACGCCATCCTTGTTCAACCTGCGTCGCTTTACGATTGTTTTCTTCACTCATGTCTTTTCTCCTTTAATCCAGTATAAACGGCTTGTTCTCTTGCACCTCTACATTTCCTTGGCAAGAACATATGCATACACTGATATTATCGTCTGATCTCTGCCTAAGTGCCATTTGTATAAGTTCATCTACCATATGGGGTAATGGCAAATCTCTATCCAACAATTCTTTCATCTGTGTTTCGCCAACACTTTCCCATAGACCATCGGAGCAGAGCAAATACTTTTCTCCTGGATTTATAGGGGTGTTGGAAATATATATTTCCGGCGGACGCCCTTCAATCCCAATGCATCTACTTATCACATTTCTTTTTGGATGGATCTCAGCTTCTTCCGGAGTTATTTCTCCCATATCAATCATATCCTGGACAACCGAATGATCCCTCGTCATTTTTGCAATGCCCCATCGATCATGTCTATATACACGACTGTCTCCAGAGTAAAAGATTAGGGTACTGTCATTGCAGAAAACACACCCTGCAACGGTAGTGCACATCTCGGAAAAATGAGGCATCTCTGCTTTCTTTTCCATCACTGCTCGTTGGCAATTATCCAGTACCTGGGCAAGATATGTAGAATCTGATAAGTTACCGGGATCTTCGTCAGACAGGAGATCCAGCACAGTTTGTGCTGCAATATTTCCGCCCAAGTATCCACCACAACCATCGCAAACAGCAACAACTGAAGGTATATCAACCATTCCGCCGAGCGCACCCACATCAAGCACCTTTCCATCAATAAGTATGCGATCATCATTCGTTTCCTTAGCACCTATATCTACCTTCGCAGCAAAATCAATTTTCACCTAACATCACCTCGAATTCTATACCATTCTCTCCGTTGTGACAGCGCAATACCGATGGCATTGTCGGAAGAGTACATATAAAACTAGAAAACGGATTGATAAATTCTCTTTCTAGCATGTTGCCTACACCTCGACCTCCATGAGCGCGCTCTATCACTGCTTTTTCATGTAATATATCTAGTATGTCATCGGTAATGATATCAATATCCTTTTTGGCTTTTATTGATTTGCATATCTTACCTAGCTTGTAGTCACAGATGGTAATTGCATCCTTAACATTAATAAACTGGAATACAACGATGTTGTCATCACCGAGCCTGTTTAAAAGTTCAGGGCGTCCATTATCGTTAAAGTATGCTTTAACACCCTCGGTTAATAGTTCCGTAACGTGATTACGAAACTCTTGCGTGTCCTCCTTTGTAGGATCTTCTATCGTAACTGTGGGAACTCTATGAGGTGTAGACCTAAAAGTATTTTCCGGATCTGTGGCCTCTTTTGTTAGTCCTATGTTACTTGTAAAGATTATGATTGTTTCACCGAAATAAACCGTGTTTCCTTGGTTATCAGTCATACGACCATCTTCAAGGATCTGCAGAAACTTGTCTAATATAGTTGGTGAGGCCTTTTCTATCTCATCAAACAATATTACACTAAACGGTCTATTCTTAACGGCATTCGTAAGTTGTCCGCCGCCTTCGTATCCAACATATCCAGGAGGCGCACCAAACAATTTCTGGTCGCTTTGTTCAAGGCGATATTCACTCATATCAAAACGGATACAAGCATTCTCATCGCCAAATATTGCTTCAGCAAGAGCTTTAGCTGTCTCTGTTTTTCCTACACCTGTCGGGCCGGCGAAAAACAGAATTCCTCTTGGTTTATGAGAAGCTCCGGAATGTTGCAATCCTGATAGTCCTTTCACTGCTCTCGTTACAACTGTTTTGACTTTGTTTATTGCTTCATCTTGTCCCTTGACTCGTTCTTCAAGTTTACCCTCTATATGAACGAGAATATCATTCTCTAAATTTGCCCAAGGATCATCCAAGACACCATATTTGTACAACTTGAAAGCTAAATCTATAGATTCTGGCTTTATATCTTTACGATAAGCCAGTTGCAAAATCTGCTTAAGTTCCTGTAATTGAAGCCCTTCTGTCTCAGCAACAAACTGCTTACCCGGTTCATAGTTTTCATCACTGAGCAGTTGGAAGGGTGCAAGATCACCATATAGGTTTTCCAAATAGATCCTACGTGTGTTTCTATCCGGAACGCAAACAGATATTGTTCTCACATTAGGATTATTCAAATACACCCACGCCGGTATGTCATTGTATTTATCCACGACCATAATTAGTGAATTACAGTACAACTGTGACGTTTGAACAGAGGTTGTCGCCGCCATCAAATTCAAGAACATCGTATTAGATTCTGATTCTCTAAGATTACACGCATCCAAACGAGAAGCAAAATTCAAAACAAAGACCATGTTATCTTTGCTTATATATTGAGTTTTATCAGAAACAGCCCGTCGAATTATCTCGCTGACCCATATATACTGTTCAGTTTCCGCAGACCCTTTACACCCTTTTTTCTTTTCACTTGGCATTAAGCAAACCGTACATCCGTGGTTCTTGGTTATCTCATTGGTTGAATAATCTTCAAAAAGAGGCTGTAACATTTTCCTTTGAGCTTCAATTGAATTTTCATAACAGTAAAAACCATCAACAGGATCAAAGAAAAACACATCTGTTTGTTCTTCTTTAACGAGACTTAGGATTGTTTGGTCCAGATTATCTGTGTCCAAGAAAACCGTCTCATCACCCGCGTATTGAAACCTTGGGAACTCATCATAGACATTGCCCTCCAAGATAATGCCACTTTTTATCCCCAAGAAAGACCGCAACTCTCTTTGCCATTTTGGTATTACATTTTCATTCATAATCTGTCACCTCGTTTAGAATGCCTGTGATAATCGTTTCCTGATTGTGAGCAAAGATCTCAACGATTCTCCCTTGTTTCATGTACTCTTCATAAATCGGTTTCATTTTCTCATTTAGATAAGTAATCTTTTGATTACTCGACCCTCGCAAAACACAATCCGATGTGTTTAACTCTTTGACATATCTACCGTCTATCAGTACATCAATATAATCTAAACATTTAATCCCCGACCTGCCGGCGCAGCCTTTTAGGATATCCTCTATACTGAATCCTGTATATACTAAAATATCTTCAAATCGACTGCGCGCTTTTTCTAAAAGCATCCACAACGAATCTGGCTGTTCCATTGGATCTCCGCCAGACACTGTCAACCCTGAGCAGTTATTCTTGTCAGCTATCTGCTGCATTAACTTCCACAGTATCTCTTCGTCAATATCCGATCCAGATAGTTCCTGCAATTCAGGAGAGATACATCCCATACAGTTTTTGCTACAGCCTTGAGTCCATATACAAAGACGTTCCCCCGGTCCCAATGAATGTACTGGTGACAAGATTCTTCCAATTCTCATTGTTTCAACCATCCTGTGCCTAGATTGTAATACGGAATGCCATCGAGTCTGGATGGTGTCCTAATTTCAACTCGTCGCCATCGCTTAAAACATGTTCACCGTTCAGACCAATGTCCCGTGAATTAACAGCTGTTCCATTTGCAGAATGATTATCTTTTACATGCCAGAATCCATCCCTGAAAAATATGTAACAATGTTCATTGCCCACACGTCCATCCTTAGACAAAAAGCTGCTTTGGTTCGCTGACCTTCCAAGCATATATAGTCTGTTATCCCTAGCCTCTATTGTGAATGACAGCCGTCCGTACCTTATTGCAGTTAATGTAATTTCCTTTTTTGTCGCTACTGGATCAGTTTTTGTGGGCCTACTTTTGCTGCCTAAAATTCCAGACCAATCCGCATCGTCTTCGTCATCATCTTCGTTCTCCAATTCATCTGTGATGCCGTCATTTGGTACCGATGATGTCTCAGTAATAGTCGTTGGCTTTTTCATTGATGCCGCGCCAATGGTTTGTCTAATATTTCCGAGGATGTCCTGCCATTGGGAGGAATCATCATCTTCATCGTCTTCATCATCTTTGAGGGCAAAAATGCCCCTGCTTATCTTTTCTTCCTGTGGGAGTTCTGGTTCATCCGAATCCTTGCTGGTAACACTGTCTGCTGAAGCACCGTCTGAACCCTCATTAACTACATATTCAACAGGAATAATTGACGCGATTCTTGTCTTGTGACAGTTGTAGCAAACCTTTACAGGTTCATCTATACTGGCAGAAAAATTCAAAGCACCACACGCCGAGCATTTTTGAACATAAACTGTAGCATCCTCGTCAATCTCACCGTACAGTTCTCCTGGAATCTCATTGGTTTCAACCAAAAGGGCTGGAACAGTTTTTAATTCCCTGCCGCACTCATCACAAATCAATGCGGATACGCCTTGATAAAAATCACATCCTGGACATTTTCTACATGGTATTTTGCTCATCAACTAACCTCTCCTTACTGCATCCGCTTTGTTTTATCAGCTTCTTTACTCTTCGCGCGTTGATCAGTTATAACCGTTTCACCAGGTGTTCTCCAAGCATTCTCTTCAGTGGTTCTCCATTGAGCCACAGTCTTTATTACCTCTGGAGACTCAGTTTCTTCGTAATCGTATAAGATGAACCAGTTCTTCCGAAGATTTTCATGTAAGGCACTTAATTGCGAACAGTGGCTTCGTTGAACATAAACAACATCTTCGCTTTCCTCTTCGGCAATCGTCTGCATTGAAACTGATCCGTCATCATGAACTATTACTTGCAATGCGCACTGTGAACTTACGGAATACAGTTGTGTCAAATCAGCATTGTTCCATTCATAGAATGGGAGCTTATCCTCTCCGACTTTAGCACGAACAGGCTTACTCCTCGCCATCTCAGATATCTTCTTTCGGCTATGAACTTCGTATCCCATAGTTCTAAGTTCCTGATCCCACGCATAGCACATATATGCAGCCGGTCCGAGTTTCTTATAGATTTCAGCGCATTCTTGAGCTTTTTTAGCCCGCTCCTGCAAATAACGCAGCTTTTTCTCTAGTTCTGATGCGCTCTTAAAAGCCTTAATGTCCACAACAACTTCACCTAAGGCTCTAGACGCATCTACATAAACTTTATATAAAGCTCCCATACGCTTTAGATCATTTTCTATACTTGGAGCCATTGTTTCATACTGATCTAACGCATCCCGCAAACGACGAATGCCTTTCTTGAGTTCTTGGTTGGAGGTTGTAGGTCTGCACAAAACCTCTATTTGCATATCTATTCCATTGAAGCAACTATGAAACCACGCACTACCTGATGCGGTAAGTCCATATGTACTAGAGAGAAACTGTACAGTTTCGAGAGCCTCCATGATTTCAGCAGTAATGTGAGAGAACTCTTCATTTAGTTTCGCTCTCTCAAGAACATCAGGATTAGCCGCAGCGACGTTCTGTCCATCGGTTGCATGAACTGACATGGTTTCCACAACCAGGCGAATATCGTCCATTAAGTCAGCGACAGAAAGTCCCCTATAAAGACCCGTCTCTGTTTCTGACATAGTCATAGCAGCAATTTGACTCTGTTGCTGGACAACTTTATCGAGTTTCAGATATCCCAAAGAGGTTAAACTCTCTATTTGCGCTGTATCATCAGGTAATGCTTCCTTACAAATTGATGTCAGGTCATATTTAAGTTGTTCTATCTCAGCAAAACTCGCAATACTTCTGGTGTTGCTTCCTGTTTCTATTTGAGAAAGGATTTGAGAGCACATGTCCACCAACTGGCTGTGCGCAGAAATCGCAGCCATCTTGCGATGACGCGCCGCCTCTTCGAGTTGTCGTTTTTTTTCAGCTATCTGTCTGTCCACAGCTCTATTTGCTTCTATCAATAGCTTTCCGCCTTGCCAAGCCAGCCATCCGGCACCGTAGGCAGCAGCAACAGGTAAAATTACTGCTGCAGCAACAATTCCATCAGCTTCAACGCCGCTACTCATTTGGTTTCCTCCGTATCTTTTTGTTACTAAAAATAATGGATCTTCCCACAATTTGCAGTAACTATCGAAAATGCTTGTTCACTCATTCTAGAGAGCTTTTTTATTGCCACAAGATTATCACTAAGCAGTATATTCTCTGTCTGCTCAGTATCCCGATAATACCTAACAGAGTCTTCTCCAAAATGCTGAATACAACTTGTAATAAAAGGCTCTTGGTTTTTATTGGTGTCGATACACTTACCTAAATGGGCAGATAGCCGTATCATAAGGTTACCCCAAAATAGATTTTGACTGTTCTCACAAATAAGCACCAATTCATTTAGGCTTAAATCGAGACATTCTTTGGTGACCATTTCATCAAAGAATGTGTAGTCTGTTATAGAACATCTATGTAATGTCACATTACCCCAGAGTTCTCTAATTTCCTGAAGCAACGAATATATGGCTTTGCCTCCGTTATAACTGATTTCAGGCAACATGGAATATGTTAACAATTCATTTATGATCCCATTAATATCATCTCTTGAATTTTCCGGAATTCTTTCGGTGTAATCGATTGTTAATCTCGTCAACGCTCGGATAGCACAATGAACATCAATCGGTCTCAAATTGTGTGGTTGTTTTTCTATGGGTGAAAACGCTCTTACCTTTTTACCTCCACATAAACTATTAATCGCACACAGCAATACGAGTCCTGAAAAATACGATTGCGGAGCAGCAGAGTTTGCATCATCCAAGCAGCGGATATATGCAGAAATGTAATAAGCTCTGTACAGTATCTCCAACATAGGTGCATTAGCAGAATCGCCGAAGTGTTCCTGTCTGCCTGTATTCAGATTTATTCCTACTTCAAACGTATTCTTAAGCGATACGCTAATGGTGAGCACTTGATCTTGTCTTTTCCATTCGTATCGGGCATTGATTTTGTGCTTACAACCTCCAAGTTCCTTGGAAAGAATGGAATTAAATGTCGCTTTTTTCTGAAAGCTTGTTTTATACTCCCATTGCATCGTACTCATACTTGTGTCCTCTTCTGAGATAACAGTGCTTTGTTGTATGCTCTAAAAAGAACATCAACAAGGAATTCAACAGAATCACGAGACGTGTCCTGGATGAGTACTCTATATGCATTCTCACAAATACCGGTTTCTGTAATGATGCTAAAGCCAAAGAGAACATTGCTAAATTTCTCAAAATGAAATGCAATTTGCAATTTCGCAGCTCTCCTTGTAACCTTGTTAATAACTAATGGTTTCTTTGGTATTCTCATAATAGCATCCCTCAACGACAAGTCATCATCGTTTTCATTTTTTTCGTGGTTGCTGGATCCGAGGATATCTTGAGAGCATTTTGATATATTGTCCAATGTAGCCGCATCGCGTTCTTCGATGACACATTCAGTTCCGTTATGAATGCTTGCTTGAATCCTTTCAATTAGCAAAAACTCTTTCTTAAGTTCGCTATATTCTCTATGTTCAATTTTTTGCAATAAGCGTTCAATTCTATCAGCAATTCGCTTATTTTTGATATTAACTAATTTTTCTGCAAATCCTCTTATCTTTATGTATGTGTACCGCTGAAGCATAATACAGTACAGATTGATTATTAGCAGAATACACATAGATATATCGAGAACGATATATCCAGTTCCAACAATCCCTGTTATTACAAAATAGGAGACAACAAAAGAAAGACTTATAATGTGGCATACTGCATTGTACAACAAATATCCAGTGAAACTCTTCACTGAACTGATATCACTGCCGTAAAGGTGATAATTGATGTTCCTAGAATTATCTTTACGGTGTCTAAAACCTTCAAGCTTCAACGCAAGTTTTCTGAACAAGCGTATTCCAAGGAACTCATATAATCTTCTCTCTGCAAAACTTCGCCCTGTTCTTTTGCTTCTTTCAGTCACTGCCTATCACCGATTTTCGTTATAATTATGTTCCATGATTATTTCCATTCCCTCGGATAAACAACCATCTATACCGCCCAACATTGCCTTGTGCTTTCATTATTCTGAAAATAGGCTATAAGTGCGAGAAAAGTAGTCCATGACATCTCTCTTTCCGGTTTCAATAGAACTATATGTTTGCCGTGATATCCCAATTTTTTTCAGCAATTTCTTCTTGCGAGACTCGCGCTTTTGCTCTCAATACAGGCATTTCATTCCTTAGTAATTTCGTCATCTTATTTCTGATATCAGCAGTTTTTTCAGTACTCAAAGTATTTCCTATTATTATTCAACAAAACGTTTTTTCTGCTGCCTTATTCCTTCAAACAACGACACTCTTGCCTAATGCATTTGTCGCACCACACAACCTCGCATATTGGGACATACTCTACATATAATAACCAATAATTTGAATTTCGTTTTCTTAGAGTGCTTTACTCTACGAACCCGACATCAATCGACATTTTCTATTATACACATTGTCGCGCTGTTTCTCAAGATGTTGCAGATTTCAACTCTGTAAATTTTTTCACACATCTTTTGTATAATAGTTCTAAGAACTGCCTGTCTTTCGTCAAAATGGCACTTGGAAGGAGGTGAGAAACATGCCGAAACAGGGAAAAAATATCTACCTGAGAAAAGACGGACGATGGGAAGGAATATTCATCAAGGATCGAATTGCCGGAAAAACTCACTATGGATATGTATTTGGCAAGTCCTACGAAGAGACCGAACTAAAATTGGAAGCCGCTTCTGCCGAAAAATCAGCGCTAATCCACGGAAAAGAAGGTTTATTCACAGAACTATCTAATGAATGGCTTTTGCTGAAAGCTCCTCAGCTCAAGGCTTCAAGTGTCGCAAAATACACCAATCTGCTGGATTTGTACCTGTTACCCGCCTTTGGAGACAAGCCGGTTTCTGAAATTTCACGTTCTGCTATCATTCAATGGAGCAGAAAACTCTTGACCTCTGGAGGAGCAAAAGCAAAAGGCTTAGCACCAAAAACAGTTAATAGCATTCTTTCACTGATGACGAATATCATGGAGTATGCAGCAAGAGAAAAAAGCATCCAGATCGCAGATACTAAGGATATTTCAATCAAGCAACCTCAAAAGCCTATGCGAATACTGAGCCGTGCGGAGCAGCAAAAGCTGAGCAGTTACCTAAGAGACAACCTGACACCGTGTAACATGGGTATCCTACTTTGCCTTTATACTGGCTTACAGATTGGAGAAATATGTTCTTTGACATGGGAAGATATCCTCATGGATGAGCAATGCCTGTATATTCATCAAACCATGCAGCGTATACAGGTTAAAGGCAGTGCCGGAAAAAAGACCAAAGTAATCATCATGCCGCCGAAGAGCGACTGCTCTATTCGCAGAATTCCCATTCCTGACGAGATTTGTCAGCTTCTTTCGCAGATTCAAAAGCCAGATAATGCTTATTTGCTTACCGGAATGGTTCATAGCTACTATACGGAACCTCGCAATATGGAAAACCGATTTAAAACAGTCACTATGAAATGCGGTATCAATGATGTCAATTTTCATGCTCTCCGCCACACATTTGCGACCAGATGTGTCGAGCCGGGCTTTGATGTCAAGAGCCTAAGTGAATAACATTTCTTCTGTCTTTTCACTCAGAATCACCTCCCGGAAGCCTTTTCAAACTATCCATGCTGACTAACGATAAAGTTTCCATCTGCTTAACCGCAAGTTCCCGCAACAATACCAAGCGCTCCGACATCTTCTTACCCTGCCCGATCAGTACCGCATTGTAGCTCTCCATATTTGCAAGTACCAGAAGCTGGTTGAGATCCGCATCGTCCCGAATATTGCCTTTTCTGCCTGGATCAGCATCCCGCCACTGTTTCGCCGTTCTGCCAAACAATGCGACATTTAAGAGGTCGGCTTCATTCGCATATTTGTATGAGATCTGCTCCGGCGTAAGCTCCGGCGGTATCAGGTTATCCTTGATTGCATCCGTATGGATGCGGTAATTCAACTTGGCTATCTCACGGTTCAGATTCCAGTTCAGGGACAGGCGGCTGTTCTCATCTTTCTTAAGCCTTTGGTAATCTTTCATGATATAAAGCTTAAATTCTGCCGAAATCCATGAAGCGAATTCCAATGCTATATCCGAATGAGCATATGTACCTCCATAACGTCCCGCTTTTGTGACAATACCAATAGCATTCACACTCTCAATCCATTTCGTTGGGGACATAGTAAACGCATGTAATCCAGCTTCACTTTTAAACCCGTCGAATTCGACGGGTTTAAAATCCGGGTTATGCAAGCTTTCCCATAATCCCAAAAATTCGAGTGTCTCGCGTCCTCTCATCCAATTCTTAATTACATCATTAGGAGCGTTGCTTTTATACTTTGCAATATCAGTCAACGAAATAAACTCATTTTCATAGTCAATTGTGTATATTCCAATGTCAAAACCTTTGGCATGAATCACATCTTTCTTTATATCGTTTGCCATGTGCAGCCTCCAATTCTAAACTTATCTCATCCGACAACTTCTATCTAACTGCCTCGAATTCGAGGCAATTGAAGCTATCCTCGTTTCTTTATCAGCTTCTCATATCTGATCTGATACTCTAACAACCGCGGGATATATTCCGGCGGAGTTCGTCTGCCCGCCTCCCAGTCCTCCAGAGTACGGACAGGTATCCCCGTATGAGCCGAAAATTCTTTCCTGTTCTCGCCTGTCTCCTCACGAATTTCCGTTATCCTTTTCGCTATATCCATATTCATCGTCCTCCACGCATTGCGTTATATGTATCATAGCACACGTTCTGCCTTTTCGCAATGTATGTCCCGCATTTCGATGACAGCGTAGACAGGAAAGTACAACTATCATATGACAGAGAAATTTTTATTCACATTGGTCATCATTGAAAAATTTTTATAGATAATGAGTGTACCCTTACACCATCTTAAAATACTCCAACGCCTCCCTGATCGCCCTCTCCTTTTCCTCCGGGCACTTAGGTACTTTCACGCCTTCTGCCTTCGCCTTATTGTAATTTTCCCTCTCAATAATCCCGCATTTCCTCTTAACCTGCGCAATATAAAGATTACTTACCTTTAGTCCGCTATGCTCCAGCACATACGCCTTAATCTCCTCATAACTGGCCTTACTCTCCGCCGCCGTCAAATCCATCTCATCCAGGTTTAATTCTACTTCAATATGATGTTCGACATTGAGTTTGGACAATAAGCAGACAGTCTCCACATGCACGTTCTGCCCGAACTGGTCCACCGCCCTGACTCTCTTCAATTCATACCCGCCTGCTGCCAGCGTCTTCAGATCCCTCGCCAGCGTGGCGGAATCGCAGCTCACATACACGATCCGCTCCGGGCGCATGGCGAGCATCGTCTCCAGACACTTCTCATCGCAGCCCTTGCGCGGCGGATCGACCACGATCACATCGGGATGTCTCATCTCCCGGCGGGTATTTGCCGACTCTTCCGAGGCAGCGTCTGGCGCTGCCGCCGAATCTTTCATCACGGTTTCGTCTGTGCCCTCATAGAACGCGGGCAGCACTTCCTCCGCTTTTCCCACATAGAATTTTGCGTTCTCTATGCCGTTGAGGCGGGCGTTCTCCCTAGCGTCTTCGATGGCCTGCGGTATCACTTCCACGCCGCAGACCTGTTTTGCGTGGCGCGCCAGGAAGAGGGAAATAGTGCCGATGCCGCAGTACAGATCCCACACTGTCTCTTTTCCGGTCAGTCCCGCATAATCAAGCGCAATGCTGTACAATTTCTCTGTCTGCGCCGGATTGACCTGATAGAAGGAGAGGGGCGAGATACGGAAACAGACCCGCTCGCCCGTCTCCGTAAATTCCGTCTGTCCGCGCCCCGCATCCGGCGCAGTATCTGTGTCTTCCGCGTTTTTCTGCGCGGCGTCATCATACCTCCGCCGCGTTTTGCTGTCGTCGGTCTTCAGGACTCTTATGCTGTCCTCGATGTACGGACTCCCCCAGAGCACACGGATCTCTTTTCCCATAATCACATTGGTGCGCTCTTCATTGACGCTGACAGCGATGCTGACGATCTTTCTCTCTGCCGCGCCGTTCTTATTCCCGCCGCCGCGCGCCCCGCCCGGCGTTTCCACAGCGTGTGCTCTTTCGGGCGCGGACTTTTCCTGCGGATATTCTCTCTCAAAGACGAGCCCCCGCAGCTTTTCCACCAGCCGCTCTTCCGCAGGCAGCTTTTTCCCGTTGATGACAACGCAGACCATAATCTGACCACTGGCAAACCCTGTGCGGATCAGCACATGCCGCACCAGCCCTGTCCCGTCCGTCTCGCGGTAGGCGCTCACCCGGTTCTCCCGCATATAATCGAGTACCGCCTCCAGAATCACTTTGTTTTCCGCCGCGCCCAGCGCACAGTCCGTATTCGGGATGATGTCGTGCGTTCTGCCCGCGTAGAAACCGACCACGAGATTGTTATGTTTGTCATAGCCCACGGGGTACTGCGCTTTATTGCGGTAACGCCACGGTTCCTCCATGCCGACGATCGGCTCCATGATCCGATCGATCAGCGCTGCGTCGAACCCGCCGATGCGGATCAGGTTGTTTCTGACTTTTTCCTGTTTAAAGGCAAGCTGTCTGTCGTAGCTCATGGCTTGGATCTGGCAGCCGCCGCACTGTCTGTGAAAGCGGCATCTTGGCTCGACACGAAAAGAAGAAGGTGTCGTCACCTTCTCCACTCTCGCATAGCCATAATTCTTTTTGCACTTTGTGATCCGCGCCTCCACGGTATCTCCGATGACCGCATCCTTCACAAACAGGGTATAGCCGTCCACTTTGCCGATGCCTTCGCCGCCGTCTCCGATGTCTTCTATCGTGACCATGACGATGTCGTTCTTTTGGTATCTGTTATCTTCCATCTCATCGCGCCTCATCCGTTTGCATTCCCGGCCGCGCCCTTTTCAACCGATCCGGCGAGTCCGTCCGCGTTCCTCTTTCGCCCGGTTTCTTTTTCGAGAGCGTCCGTCATAAAATGCTTTCTGTCCTCCCGCCGCGGGACGGCCGGCTTACTCTACTGTGGTCCCTCTCACGTTGGACTCGAACAGTCTGTTGAATCCCAGCCACCCTGTCTCGGCGCTGCTCTCGAGAAGTTCCGCAAAGGTTTCCATCTTAGCGTCGGTGTTGTCCGCAAACGTCAGGGCGACCGCCTCCACGATGGCGGGTTTCTTGGGCGATCCGAACTCGTACTCGCCATGGTGCGCCAAGATGCAGTGTTTTAATTCTCCCGCCAACAGCGGCGGGAACCCGTCTATGGCCTTGATCTTCTCGCCCACCATCTCGCTGCCGATCACGATATGGCCGAGGAACTGCCCGTCGTCCGTGTAATCGTTCTGCGGGAAAAGGGACAGCTCTTTCGTCTTGCCGATGTCGTGGCAGATGGCCGCCGTCAACAGCAGATCCCTGTTCAGGACCGGGTACTGCGTACAGAAGAAGTCGCACAGTTTCGTCACCGCCAGGGTGTGCTGCAGCAGGCCGCCCACAAAGCCGTGATGTACGGTCTTGGCTGCGGAGGATTGGCGAAATGCCGCGATAAACTCGTCGTCTTCCACGAAGAACATGCGCAGCAGTTTTTTCAGATACGCATTTTCGATGCTGTCGATCAGGCTCGTCAGTTCCCGCATCATTCCGTCGATGGGGAATTTGCTGACGGGGAGATAATTGGCGGGATCGTACTCTCCCTCATGGCACTTGCGGATGCGTTTCACGTTGATCTGGTTCGCACCCTGAAAACTGGTCACTTCGCCGTACACTTCTATGTAATCCAGCGCGTCGAAATCTTCGATGCCCGCATTGTTCGGATCCCATATTTTGGCGTCCACGGTGCCCGTCTTGTCCTGTAAAATAACGGTGTCATAGGGTTTCCCGTTCTTGGTGACCGCCGACTGTTTATGCTTGCACAGATAGATGTCGAATACTCTGTCGCCCTCTTTGTAATCTCTGATATATTTCATATTGATACCCACTCCTCCACTTAGCAATATCTCTGTTAAAATATGCGGAATGACCGCGATGCTATCTCACGCCCAGCGTCACGTCCGCGTTCATCTCCCGCCCCTGTCGCATCAGCACGAACTCCAGTGTGTCCTCCGGCTCTGCATTGTACAGCACGTCCAGAAGTCCATTGTAGGTCATGATGGGGGTATCGTCAATGCTCACGACCACATCGCCGCTCTGGATGCCCGCCGCCATCGCGGGGGAGTCCATCTCGACCTCCCTGACATAAGCGCCCTCGGAAATACCCAGTCCCGCCCATGCCTCCTTGGGAATGTCCGCGCCGTGGATGCCGAGATACGCCCGCTCTTTATTGTTGGACATTTTCTCGATCGTCCTTTTCAGTTCCGATATGCCGTAAGCCGTCAGAAGATTTCCCTTATCCTCGCTGGTGTTGACATTGTCTATGATACCGATGACCATGCCGTCCATATTGATGAGAACGCCCGTCGCGTTGCTGCTGCCGTAAATATCCGTGGCGATGGTCTTGTACGCGGAGTCCGCCTGATCGACCACCGCGCCCGTAGACGTCACCATCCCATAGCACACGGAGCCGCTGGTCCCCATCGGACTTCCCAGCGCCATCACGGGGGTTGCAAGGAGCGTGCCGTTGTTGGAACTCCCCAAGCTCGCGATCTGTATCACATCCATTGTCTCCTCCTCTATGTCCAGCAGCGGGACAGAGAGGATCGCAAGCTGCGTCGCGGCGTCTTTCTGCACCAGCTCCGCATCCGCCCTCGACTGATCGCAGAAGGTCACCACGATGCTGTCCGCACCGTCCAGCATCCCCGCGCTGACGAGGATCAAAATGGACTTGCTGTTGTTCGCCACGATGATGCCCGACGCCGACGCCTCATTTTCATAAATATCATTAAACCAGTCTATATCCGACACCACTCCCGTGACAGTGACCACAGACCTCTCCGCCTCCCGCGCCAGCTCCGCCATCTCCTCATAGAGAAATTGATAATCGCTCAGGCCAAACTGCACCTGGGACAAGAGCTCCTCGATCTGCTCATCCTCCAGCTCCGCCGGCACAGTCTCGGCGGCGTCCTCCTGCTCCTCCTCGACAAGCATGTCTTCCGGCCGCATCTCCTCCGTCGCCGTCTCCTCCGGGAAACGGACTTCCTCCGCCTCCTCTTCCGGATACAGGCGATTGCTGATGACAGGCTCCAGCACAAGAAACGTAAAACATGCCACAAGACCAAAGACCACTGCCATCGCCACCGTGAGCAGCGTCCTGCGCAGCAGCTTTTTCTTGTTGACAGGCTTCTGTTTGATCGTCTCACGCAGGAAATCCGACTGTGTGGTCGGCGTGTACTCCGCCTGTTCTTTGACCGCGTCCTGCCCCGCGGTATTTTTCTCTTTTTCCCATTCTTCCATAGAAACACGCAACCTTCCTATCGCCTTTTTCAGTATATCTTTTTTCTGATTTCTTGTAAAGGCGAAGGCGGCGGACACGATAATTTCCTGCATTGGTAATTTCCCGTGTTTTATGATAGACTATTGGTATACTATAGGACAGGGACATTGTCTCCATATTCAATGCGGAAATCAGGATATTCATTATGAACGAGAAGGTTCTTCGGGTTTTAGAATACGACAAGATCATCGACATGCTGACGGAGCGGGCCACCTCCGAGCAGGGCAAACGGCTGGCCGCCGCCCTTCTTCCCATGACGGACCGCGCCCGGATCGCCAGAGCGCAGACGGAGACGGCGGACGCACTGGGACGTCTGTTTCGCGGAGGCTCCACCTCCTTCGGCGGCAACAAAGACTTAAGTATGTGCATCAAATCTCTGGAAGTGGGCAGTGTACTGTCCGTCGTGGAGCTTCTGCGCATTGCGGCTTTTCTGGAAAATGTGAACCGCATCAAGTCCTATGGCCGAAGGGAGCGGGAGGACGTTCCCACCGACTCGCTGGACGTATATTTCGACGTGTTGGAACCCCTTACCCCGCTGGCCAACGAAATCCGCAGATGCATCCTGTCTGAGGAGGAGATCGCGGACGACGCAAGTCCCGCGCTCAAGCATGTCAGGCGCAGCATGGCGCTCACCAACGACCGCATCCACGCGCAGCTTACGTCCATGATCAACGGCTCTTACCGCACCTATCTGCAGGACGCCGTTGTGACGATGCGCGACAACCGCTACTGTATTCCGGTGAAATCCGAGTACAAGGGGCAGGTGCCGGGCATGGTACACGACCAGTCCTCCACAGGCTCCACCTTTTTTATCGAGCCTGCTGCTGTGGTGAATCTGAACAACGAACTGCGGGAACTGGAACTGAAAGAGCAGGAAGAGATCGAGGCGATTCTCGCCGATCTGAGCGCCCGGGCCGGCGCTTACACTGCCGTTTTGACAGAGGATCAAAAAGCGATGACGACGCTCGACTTCATCTTTGCGAAGGCGTCTCTGGCCATGGAGCAGAATGCCTCCATGCCGCTCTTCAACACGGAGCATCGGATCCGCATCCGCCAGTGCCGCCATCCGCTGTTGGACAAGAAGAGGGTCGTTCCCATCGACATTCATCTCGGAGAAAATTTCGATCTGTTGATCGTCACAGGCCCCAACACGGGCGGCAAGACCGTCTCGCTGAAGACCGTCGGCCTGCTGACACTGATGGGGCAGGCCGGTCTGCACATTCCTGCGGCGGACCGCTCCGAGTTGTCCATCTTTCGGGAAGTGTATGCGGACATCGGGGACGAGCAGAGCATCGAGCAGAGTCTCAGCACCTTCTCTTCCCATATGACCAACATCGTCTCCATCCTTAAGGATGCCGATGCCGATTCCCTCTGTCTGTTCGACGAGCTGGGGGCGGGAACCGACCCCACGGAGGGCGCCGCGCTGGCGATTGCCATTCTGGACTATCTGCACAGCCGGGGGATTCGGACGATGGCGACCACCCACTACAGCGAGTTGAAGGTCTACGCCCTGTCCACAGATTTTGTGGAGAATGCCTGCTGTGAGTTCAGCGTGGAGACGCTGCGGCCTACTTACCGCCTTCTGATCGGCATTCCCGGCAAGAGCAACGCTTTCGCCATCTCCTCCAAACTGGGACTGCCCGATCACATCATTGAGGACGCCAAGCGGCACATCACCGAGGACAAGGAGAGTTTCGAAGATCTGCTGGCAGACTTGGAGAACAGCCGCCTGACCATCGAGAAAGAACAGGCGGAGATAGAATCCCACAAACGGGAGATTCAGACGCTCAGGAAACAGTTGGAAACCAAACAGGAGAAAATCGATCAGACGAGGGACCGCATACTGCGCGAGGCCAACGAGGAGGCCCGCGAGATCTTACAGAACGCCAAGGAAGTGGCGGACGAGACGATCCGCACTTTCCGGAAAGCAGGCGCAGACTCCTCCATGAAAGACTTGGAAAAATCCCGTCAGAAAGTCCGCGACAAGATTTCCGAGAAAAATGAAAAGCTGGCGCTCGGCAGCGGCAAACCGACGCACAAGCTCCTCAAACCGAACCAGATCAAGCCGGGCGACAGCGTGAAGATCGTCTCCATGGGACTCAAAGGCACCGTCAGTTCCCTGCCCGACAGGAACGGAAAGCTCTTTGTGCAGTGCGGCATTATCCGTTCGCAGGTATCCTTGGACGATCTGGTACTGATCGAGGAGGAAACCATCAAGACCGACAGGCTGCAGCGAACGTCCTCCGGCAGACTCAAGATGTCCAAGTCCTACTCCGTCTCCACGGAGATCAATCTCCTTGGCAAGACGGTGGACGAGGCGCTCTCGGAACTGGACAAATACTTGGACGACGCTTATCTGGCGCATCTGCCCAGCGTGCGCATCGTCCACGGCAAAGGCACAGGGGCGTTGCGAAACGCGGTACACAACTATCTGCGCCGCAATCGGGTCGTGAAGAGCTATCGTCCGGGCGAGTTCGGGGAGGGCGACGCGGGCGTGACGATCGCCGAATTTAAGGACTGATTTCGGACTGTCCCGATCTATGTACAGCTATATATGGAAAAGAAAGAGGTATCAAACTATGGTGAGCAAACAGAAAATATTGATCGTAGACGACGACAACAACATCGCGGAATTGATCTCCCTCTATCTGACGAAGGAGTGTTTCGAGACGATGATCGCGGGCGACGGCGAGTCGGCGCTTAAGGCGGTGGACAGTTTTGAACCGAATCTGATGCTGCTCGACCTGATGCTGCCGGGCATCGACGGCTATCAGGTCTGCCGTGAGGTTCGTTCCAAATCCAGCCTGCCGATCATCATGCTCTCCGCCAAGGGAGAGGTCTTCGACAAGGTCTTGGGATTAGAGCTTGGCGCCGACGACTACATGGAGAAACCTTTCGATTCCAAAGAGCTTGTGGCGAGAGTCAAGGCGGTCCTGCGCCGCTACAAACCCGCCGCCTCAGAGCCGAAAGCTCCCGACGTCAAGTGCGTGGAATACCCTGATCTGATCATCAACCAGACCAACTACTCCGTGATCTACATGGGCAAGACGATCGAAATGCCGCCCAAGGAACTGGAACTGCTCTATTTCCTGGCCTCCTCGCCGAACCATGTCTTCACGAGAGAGCAGCTCCTCGACCAGATCTGGGGTTACGAATACATCGGGGACACGCGCACCGTGGACGTACATATCAAGCGCCTGCGCGAGAAACTCAACGACCATGAAAAGTGGCGCATCGCTACGATCTGGGGGATCGGCTATAAATTCGAGTCAAGATAGGAAACGTTATGAGAAAAACCCTTTATCTCAAACTGATACTCGCCTACATCATCTTCGGCCTGTTCGGTTTCGTCGTGGTGGCCACTTTTGTGTCCAACATGACCTTCGACCATTTGAAAAAGGAACGGGCGGACTCCCTCTACAGAGAGGCCGTCCTGATCGCCAACACCTACGCCAGCGGTCTGTACAACAACGAGATCTCTCTGGAAACGGTGAAGTCCCAGCTGGACGCTCTGGATACTTACTTAGGCGCCACGCTGTGGATCATCAACCCGTCGGGACGTATGATCTTGGACTCCTCCTCCCCTCTGGATGTGGAGAATGAGATCGTGATCGAGAATTTTGATCCGACGATCACGGAAGGCTCCTACTATACGACAGGGAATTTTTTCCACACCTTTGACGAGGAGATGCTGAGCGTCTTCGCGCCCATCACTTCCGATTACAAGGTAAAAGGCTATGTGGTCATCCACAGCTCCATGCAAAGCATCCGCGCAGAGACGGACAGCCTGCTCAATATCTCCTACATCACGCTGGTGATCCTCTTTCTGCTGTCGCTGATCATCCTGATCTTTTTTACGGAGATCGTCTACATCCCGCTGCGCAAGATTACGCTGGCCACGGAGCAGTATGCCGGCGGCAATATGCACTACGAGTTCAGCGTGGAGAGCGAGGACGAGATGGGCTATCTGGCCGCCACGCTTTCCTACATGGCCAGCGAGATCGCCCGTTCGGAGGACGATCAGAAAAAGTTCGTGGCGAACGTCTCCCACGACTTCCGCTCCCCCCTGACTTCCATCAAGGGCTACCTGGAGGCCATGATCGACGGCACGATCCCGCCCGAAATGCACGAGAAATATCTCACCATTGTCCTGAATGAGACGGAGCGGCTGCGCAAGCTCACCAACAGTCTCCTCACCCTGAACAATCTGAACACTGCGGGAATGATGCTGAATAAAACCGATTTCGACATCAACAGGACGATCCGCAACGTCGCGGCCTCCTTTGAAGGTATGTGCCGCGCCAAAACCATCGCCATCGAGCTGGTGCTGACGGGCGACGAGATGTATGTGGTGGCGGATGTGGACAAAATTCAGCAAGTGCTCTACAACCTCCTGGACAATGCCATCAAATTCAGCCACCATAACTCTATCATCAAGATTGAGACGACGGAAAAGCACAACAAAATATTTGTCAGCGTCAAAGACTCCGGCATCGGCATTCCGAAGGACGACCTGAAACTGATCTGGGAGCGTTTCTACAAATCCGATCTGTCCCGCGGCAAAGACAAAAAAGGGACAGGGCTGGGCCTGTCCATCACGAAAGAGATCATCCGCTCCCACGGAGAAAATATCAACGTCATCAGCACCGAGGGCGTGGGGACGGAATTTATCTTCTCCCTGCCAAAATCCGATGTGGAGGACGACGACTAACCGTGCCACCGTAAGCGGTGCAGTTCCCCCGCCGTCTGCATGCCGTCGAAATGATTCTGTCTGAGCGCCTCATAGAGCACGACAGCCACGGCGTTTGACAAATTTAAAGACCTGATCTGATCCATCATCGGGATGCGGATGCAGGTCTTTTCATTCTCCACAAGGATCTCTTCGGGAATGCCGCCGCTCTCCTTGCCGAACATGATATAGTCGTCCGGGCCGAACGACGCGTCCGTGTAGACTTGTTTCGCTTTTGTGGTCGCAAACCAGATCTTCGCGCCCGGATTTTTCTCCTGAAACTCCGCATAGTTCATGTATCTCTTCACGTCAAGGCGCTCCCAGTAATCCATGCCGGAGCGTCTGATCGACTTCTCATCCAACCGAAACCCAAGCGGCTCGATCAGGTGAAGGCCTGTACCTGTGGCGACACAGGTACGGCCGATATTTCCTGTATTCGCCGGAATCTCCGGCTGATGTAACACAATGTGCATGCTGCTCCCTCTTTTTGGCGCGGGGCATCCCGCCGTCCGCTACCTCTGCTCCGCCCGCAGTCTCTCCACGAAATGCGCAAGCTTGCCGATGGCCAGTTTCAGATTGTCGAGGGAGTAGGCGTAGGAGATGCGCAGATACCCTTCCCCGCAGTCGCCGAACGCGGTGCCCGGCACGACGGCCACCTTCTCCTCCGCCAGAAATCTGCCCGCGAACTCCTCGCTTGTCATACCAAATTCTTTGATGCACGGAAACACATAGAAGGCGCCGAAGGGCTCGAAACACTCCAGTTTCATCTCGCGGAAAGCGTTCATCAGATAACGCCGTCTCCGGTTGTACGCCGCCCGCATCTCCTGCACGTCCCCCTCGCCGTTTTTTAACGCCTCCACAGCCGCGTACTGGCTCGTGGTGGGCGCGCACATGATCGCGAACTGGTGAACCTTGGTCATCTGCTCAATGATCGCCTTCGGCCCGCACGCGTAGCCCAGCCGCCAGCCCGTCATGGCGAACGCCTTGGAGAATCCGTTGATGAGGATCGTCCGCTCCTGCATCCCCTCCAGTTCCACGATGGACACATGTTTCTCCTTGTAGGTGAGCTCCGCGTAGATCTCGTCGGACATCACGAGAATATCATGTTTTCGAATCACCTCGGCGATCGCCTCCAGATCCGCCCGCTCCATGATCGCCCCCGTGGGATTGTTGGGGAAGGGCAGCACCAGAATCTTCGTCTTATCGGTGATGGCCGCCTCCAGCTCCTGCGCCGTCAGGCGAAACTCATTCTCCGCCTTCAGCTCGATCACAACAGGAACGCCGCCCGCCATGATCGCACAGGGCTCATAGGACACAAAGCTGGGCTGCGGGATCAATACCTCGTCGCCCGGATTGATGACGGCGCGCAGTCCGATGTCGATGGCCTCAGAACCTCCCACCGTGACCAATACTTCGCTCGCCGGGTCGTATGTAACCCCCTGTTTTTTCTTGAGGTAACGGCTGATCTCTTCTTTCAATTCTTTCAGTCCCGCGTTGGAGGTATAGAAGGTGCGTCCCTTTTCCAGCGAATAAATACCCTCATCCCGGATGTGCCAGGGCGTGTCGAAATCCGGCTCGCCCACGCCGAGGGAGATGGCGTCTTCCATCTCGTTTACTATGTCAAAAAACTTACGGATCCCCGAAGGTTTCAGCGCTGCGACCTGATCGGATAACAGTTTTTTCACGGTGTCACCTTCTCTCTCGTATCTTCGTATTTCCTGGCAAGGATGGTCCCGTGATCTTTATATTTCTTTAGGATAAAGTGTGTGGCCGTGCTCAGGACAGAGTCAAGCGTGGACAGCTTATCGGACACAAACCCCGAGATCTCTTTCAGAGACTTGCCCTCCAGGGTGACAAGCAGATCATAGCCGCCGGAGATCAGGTACACGGAAGTGACTTCCGGATATTTGTAGATCCTCTCGGCAATGGTGTCAAAGCCCTGTCCCCGCTGGGGCGTCACGCGCACCTCAATCAGGGCGGAGACTTTCTCTATGGAAGTCTTCTCCCAATCGATCATCGTGTGATACCCGCAGATGATCCCCTCAGACTCCAGCGCCGCCAACTCGTTGACGACGTCGATCTCCTCCACGCCCAAAATCACCGCCAGCTCCTTCAGATCGATACGGCTGTTTCTCTCAATGACTGCCAACAATTCTTCTCTCATGATGATCCTCCATTCTCATATGATATGATGACTGCTCTTAAGACAGATATTTCCTGCCGTTTACACACAATAAATTTGATCCATCTTCGGTTTATCCAGATAGCGTCTCTCGTCTTCGTTAAAAAGGATCCGGTCATTGCCTTCCGTCGTCCTTCCCACAACCGCAGCGGGTATGTTTTCCCGCGCAAGCGCCGCCGCGAGCGCCTCGCCGCTCTCCGCCGTCATGATAAGACAGCCTCCCGACAAAAGCTCATAGGGATTCAACCCGAAAAATTCACAAACTTCTATTGTCTCCTGTTTCACAGGAATCTTTTTTAAGTCGATTTCCAGTCCAACGCCCGCCCGCTGCGCCAACTCCCACAGAGCTCCGAAAACACCCCCTTGGGAGACGTCATGCATACCGCAAACGCCGGACTTCACGGCGGTGGCGGCCTCCGGTATCACGGACAGATACCTGTCATAGCCCTCCGTCTCCGCTATCATGCGCGCGGGGTATCTGGTTCGCAGTTCGTCTCCGCGCTCTCTGGCGAGCCGCGCCGTCCCCTCCAATCCGATCCACTTGCTGATGACAATGTCCTGATTCGGCCCGGTTCCCGGCAGTGCGCGGGCCGCGCTCCGCTTGCCAACACCCGTGGCCGTCATGATCGGCTGCGGGATGTCCGGCAGGACCTCCGTATGCCCTCCGACGATCTGAACGCCGCACGCGCGGCACACTTCCTGCGCCCGCTCCATCAGCTCCCGCAGCCGATCCTCCTCTGTCTCTTCGGGCAGGAGTACCGAGAGCGTGACGCCCACCGGCTCCGCGCCCGCAGCAGCCACATTGTTGAGCGCCGCCGGTATCGCATAGGCGCTGACGTCGGCAATCGGCGCCGTAACGGAGGCAGTGGAGAGCGCCGCGTCATATCCCGCTCCAAACGACAAAACGGCGCAGTCCATCCCTACATCTGCGCCGCTTATCACTTCTTCTCTATATACGTCGATTTTTTTCAAAACAGAACGCTGCAGCACGTTCTCCGATATTTTTCCTCTTCTCATGACTCTATGCCCGATGTCCGTATCTATTCTACTGCTCCGGAGGCGCCTCCTGCGGCTGTTCCGGCGCGGGCTGGGGCTGCGCTGCCGCCTGTGCCGCCGCCGCGTCCGCCGCTGCCTTGTAAGAGCCTGCCACCGCTTTGACTTCATCCACACTGTTCGTCGCGATAGCCGCCATGATGGCGTTGCGCGCGCCTTCATCCCCTGTGGCGACGCCGACGGTCGCACTTCTGGGAACTTTCATGTAAGTGCTGCTGTTGATCTGCTCTCTGCTCACTTCCACGCCGTTCTCGCGCACGATCTTCCACAACTGAGCCTTGTAGCCGATGTGAGCCGACTGCACGACACAATAGCCCACAGGCTGCGTCTCGTCGGCATAGATCACTTCCTCCTCCGGCACCGTCCGCTCCAGAACGACGCTCTCATAGCTGACCTCATGGCCGGGGTCCCTCGTCTCCACGCCGTAGATCGTAAAGGTGATCTGTTTGTCTGGTGTCGTGGAGCCTTCAATGTAGATCGGATAGTCCGTACTGTTCTTAAATTTGAAATCTTTGCCCGAGGATTCCGCAATCGCCGCATCGGCGGACGGGTCCACGTAGGTGACGATCATGGAGTGGTTGTACCGCTCTGTAACTTCCAGCTCCGCCCGGAGCACCGCGTTGTACAGCGTGGTCGATACCTGACAGATCCCGCCGCCCAAGCTGTCTACGACCTGACCGTTTAGATAGGATCCGGCCATATAGTAGCCGTTGGCCTCAGTGAAGGGAGATACCGCCTCATAAGCGGAAAACTCCTCGCCCGGGTACAGAGTCGTGCCGTCGATCAGACGACAGCCATTGGCCACATTGGCGCTCCTAGACTTCCCGGAAGTGGAGTAGCCGGTCGTGAAAGTTCCCAGCACATCCTTGACCTTGGCGAGATCCTCCGCCCTGCCCTCCGGTTCCTGCACCGTGATCACCAGATCGATCTCACATTCCCAGCCGTCCCAGTCTTCCGTCAGGTAATTGTACACCGTATCTGTGGACGCCTGGGCATCGACGATAATTCCCGTCTGTCCCTCCGTAATCTCGAAACCGTTCCCGGTTTTGACCAGCGAGGCGTTGACCGCCTCCTGATTGTACTGACCCGCATTCTCCTCAATCAGAGCCTTGATCTTATCTTTGTCGAAGTCAAAGTCTATCTTATAGACCCTGTTCCTGTGTTCCAAGTCCTTTAACTCTTTGTAACAGCGCAGAATATCGCCGTCCCGCCCGAAGTTTGAGACCTCGTCCAACATCGACTCGTTGCCCCACTTCAGACCAAGCTCCGCGGCCGTCGTGACGATCGTGCCTCCGTCCACCGCGTTCAGGGTGATCTGTGCCCCGCCGAAGGAGTCCACATACTCCCTGATCATATCGCCGGCCTCCTGTGCCGTCATGCCGGACAGATTCATATCATCCGCATAAATCCCTGTCTCTATTCTATTTTCCTCGGCATGGACCGGCATCGCGATAACCGCCAAGGCCGCTATCATAAGCGGAATCGCCAGCGACATTTTTCTCATGGAAAACCAGCCTTTCCCCCGCGTCCAATTGTCCCCGCGGGAAATTTATGATACAATGAGTGTTAGCGAGGAGAGTATGCCTGCATATTCAACGAGCGGCAAATGGCGATCATGAACCGCCGGGTCCATGATATAATGTGCGCGACGGGAACCCGGCAGCGCATTGTAACAGCCGTCCGCCTACAGTACCGAAAGCACCAGCGGAACAACCATAGCAAGCACAATTACGATAATAATAATAGAAGAAATGATCTTCTTTTTTCTTCGGTTAAGCATAAAGTGAATCCTCCCCGCTTTCTGAAAGGATATTATATATGAATTTTATACTAAATGCAAGCGTTCTCATACTATCCGCCGTCGTCTTCCTGTACATCAAAAAGACAAGCAAAACCGACGGACACGCGCAGGATGACTTCTGGGCGAGAGAGCGGGCGGCAAACAGCACAAGACGAAAACCGCTGGACGATTTGGACTATATCAGGATTCCTCTGGAAGAATTTCCGATGACACTGCTTGGAGACGTCCCCAAGGTGGAAGACTACAAGCAGATCATCCGCTCTTTAAGCGAACTTCCCATCGTCAATTTCACAGGCATCAGCAACACGGAGCTGAAGCTCCGCTACGGCGCTCCCAACATCGATCTTCTGATTTCTTACGACCAGAACTATACCCTTCTGGTGCGCACGCTGCAGCAGTGGGCGCAGGAACTCTACGACGCCGGATATGCGGACGAGGCGAGGCGCATGCTGGAGTTCTCCGTCTCCACAGGCACCGACGTGAGCGGCACTTACCGCCTGCTCTGCCAAATCTACAAGGAGCAGAACACGCCCGAGAAAATCGGCAGCCTCTATCCGATCGCGGAGATGTTGAACTCCGCAACGCAGAAGACTATCGTCCGTATTCTGCAAGAATCCGATCAATCCGGCGACTAGCCTCGCTGCGCGTCAATTTCTCAATATCGTAATCTATTATCAGTTTATGCCTGTCCACCAGTTTATATAACTGCTCCTTTTGGGGAAGGGTGACGGGTGTGTCCCGCTTGGCCTGATAACACAGCTTTCCCGGGCGAAACAGGCTTTTGCCGCCCTCCGCCTCCTCCTTTTCACCAAAGTCCCGCGCCAGTTTCCGATAGAGCTCCACAGTCGCCTCCGCATCCTGAAGAGCCCTGTGAGCGCTGTGTCCGATCCCGTAGTGTCTGCACAGGGCGGGCAGACTGCGGCTCTCCAGCTCAGGAAGATATTTGCGGGCGATCTTCAGCGTGTCAATCCCTTCCCTCTCGAAGGACAGACGCAGATTGACCGCCGCCTTCTTGACAAAGGAATAGTCAAACAGCACGCTGTGCCCCAACAGTGCGAAACCTTCCGTCATCTCCAGCAGCCCCGGCAGCACTTCCCCGATACCCGGCGCTCCCGCCAGCTGTTCATCCCGTATCCCTGTCAGTTCTATGATGCGCTCCGGCAAGGGTCTGTCCGGATTCACTAAAGTTTCCCACTCTTTCGTGACCCGGTCTTCTTCTACCCTGACAACCCCGATCTCAATGATCTTGTCCGTCTTGGGATTTAAACCGGTAGTCTCCAAATCAATACAAACATAGGAATCTGTCATACGTTTTCCGCCTTATTTCGCCATAATAATTTAGATATTGTGTAATGATCAACATTTTGCTGCAGAAAAATTCTTACCCGCAATCGATACACTATGACCGCCCTTAACACTATGTTTTGAAGAACATTTCCTTCGAAATATTCCGCGCGGAATATCTTTATATTAAATCAGAATAATTTTGCTGATCGAATTGACTTAAAATAGAAAAAGGAAGTATAAATGAAAACACGGATTAAGGAACTTCGATTGGAAAAAAATTTAACACAAGAATCGCTTGCGAAACATCTGGGCATCAATCAAGCAACGGTAAGTAAATTGGAAAATGAATCGATCACACCCGACGCAACTCTTCTGATAAGTTTATCCCGCTTTTTTCATGTCTCAACCGACTACGTCCTGTATCTGTCCGAACAGCGTCTGACTGCAGATCTGCTCCTCGCGGACAATTTGCATCACCTCAAGAAATATCAGCATCTTATTTCCTTATACCAAAAAATGACGCCAAAACAGCAGCGCGACTGCTACACCTTTGTTTGCAGCATTCTCGACGGCGGCGGAACTTCCGAACCGCAAGTTTCATAAATATATGCAATTCTAACAGAGCGACGGCCCACCCTATATGCAGACTACACTACCCGGCTGTCACATCTGATCTCTGTACCCCACCCTGCGTGCGGTATGTCTAAAAAGGCGGAATATTATCATTCCGCCTTCTTTTCTACTATTATGCTAGTTGTTTATGCTTTCCACAAATCGGTCAAACGCCGCCTGCCCCTCCGGCGTTCTCTTGTATACGCCCGCGTCCTCAAGAACCTGCATGAACACGTTGCCGATCTCCCTGTGCAGGATCTCGGTCACATTGTCCTTCGTGACAGACTCGTACCCGGGCAGAAACTCCTCAACCCAATCCGCGTGTTTCTCCAGCGTTTCATCCTGCCTGATGTCTTTGCCGTCAAGGATCGCCTCGGCAAGCGACTCCATCTCCGTTTTCAGTCTGGCCGGCAGGACCGCCAGGCCCATCACCTCGATCAGGCCGATATTTTCCTTCTTGATATGGTGAAGTTTGGCATGGGGATGATAGACGCCAAGCGGATGCTCTTTGGTGGTGATATTGTTGCGCAGCACCAGGTCCAGCTCGAACTTATCCCCTCTCTTTCTGGCGATGGGCGTGATCGTATTGTGCGGTTCCCCATCCGTCTCCGCGTAGATAAACGCCGCCTCGTCGGAGTAGCCGCGCCACGCGGCGAGGATCACGTCGGCCAGCGCGATCAGTCTCTTCTCATCCGCGGAGGAAATGCGGATAACGGACATCGGCCAGTTTACGACGCCTGCCTCCACATCCTCGAACCCTTTGACCTGAAAGGTCCTCTCCATCTGCGCTCTGGCCATGGCAAACTCGTAATGCCCGCCCTGAAAATGGTCGTGGCTCAGGATCGAACCGCCCACAATCGGAAGATCCGCGTTGGAGCCCACAAAATAGTGCGGAAACTGTTTCACGAAATCAAACAGCTTGCAGAACGTATCATGCTCGATCTTCATCGGAATGTGCTGTGAGTTGAACACAATGCAGTGCTCGTTGTAATATACATAAGGAGAATACTGAAATCCCCATCTGCTGCCGTTGATCGTCACGGGAATGATCCTGTGATTCTGTCTCGCCGGGTGATCGACGCGGCCCGCGTAACCCTCGTTCTCCACACAGAGCAGGCACTTCGGATAACCGCTCTGTTTTGCGTTCTTGGCGGCTGCGATCGCCTTTGGGTCTTTCTCCGGCTTGGACAGATTGATCGTGATGTCCAGAGCGCCGTACTTGGTATCCGCCACCCACTTTTGGTCTTTTCTGATGCGGTATCTCCGAATATAGTCCGTGTCCTGACTCAGCTTATAGAAATAATCGGTGGCCGCCTGCGGAGACTCTTCTTCATACAGCTTTCGGAAAACCGCGATCACCTCGCTCGGTCTGGGTACGAGCATCCCCATGATCTTCGTGTCAAACAGATCGCGATAGACAATGCTGTTCTCCGTCATGATCCCCTGCTCGTAAGCATAATCCATCATCCGGGAGAGTACCGTCTCAAGCTCATCAACGCTCATCGTGACGTCCTCGCCGCTCTCCTCCAACGCGTCCAGCCGAAACAGCTCGAGCAGTCTGTTCGTTGTATAGATCTTATCCTCCTCGGTGATCAATCCCGTCTGCAGTCCATACTGCACCAGTTTTCTGATATTCTTCTGAATCATGATGTCTCCTTCCCATCTCAGCCGCCTAAACGCCCTTTACTGACCGGGGCCTGTGCCGCCCCTCTGCTGTTATCATAGTAGAGTTTTGGATTTTCCGAAATATCCCTTTGTTGTATAAATCTGTCAAAATGTTATCTGCTGTCTGCGTTGAGACTGTTAATCTGCTCGATAAAATCCTCCACCTGTTTCAGATATTCCTTATTTCTCCTCGTTTCGCCCTTCTGCATCTCCTTGCGATAGCTGGTCGGCGACATTTTCTTCATCTGTTTAAATGCCTTCGTAAACACCAAGGGGTCCTGATAGCCGCAGGAGAGTGCGATGCTCTCCACCGGCAGCGACGTGAGCTGCAGAAGTTCCGTTGCCTTGGTGATGCGGAAGGTCGCCAGAAATTGCTGCGGCGACATTCCCATAGAATTTTGAAAGAGGGTGTACAGATAACTCCTGTTGATGCACACATAGTTTGCCACATCCGTCACCTTGATCGGGTTGCAGTAGTTGCTCTGGATAAAAGACACGGCCTTGCGCACGTAATTGTTCGCCCTGTCCATCTCGTTCTCCGCAACCTTCGCGCCCTCCGCTATGATGGAGAGAAAAATGCCCAACTGCCCGTTGCGCCGCAGATCGTGAGAAAGCCCAAAGGTATTGTGCTCCATCATGTCCCTGACGATCCGATACAACTCCTCCGATTCTTCGGATCTGAAAATGGGCTGCCGCACGGACAGCCCAATATTGCCAATATATTCCGCGGCCTGCACACCGCTGAATCCAACCCACACATAAGTCCATGGATCGTCCGCATCCGCCTGATAAAACGCCAGCTCGTCCGGCGTGATCAGGAAACCGTACCCCGCTTCCAGAGGATACTCTTTGCCTCCGATGGAAAAGACGCCCTTGCCGCTCAATATATAGTGTACCAGATAATGCGGCTTGAGCGCCGGGCCGAAACTGTGAAGTCCTTCCGTCCGGGAAAGCCCGCAGCAGTTCACGTAGAGACTGCCCGTCTGCTCTCCGGCAAATTCCAACTTATACGCTTTCTCCATAAGCTAACCGTTCGCCGCCTCCCGCATTTTCTCCTCCAGTCTGTCAAGCCACCGACTCGCCTGCTCCTTGCAGCCCGCATAGTCGAATCGGTTCATGGCGTCGGAAACTCCCTTCATGTACTCGCCCCAACTGTCCGAGAAGTCATATTTAGAGAGCTCTGCAATGACCTCCTCCCCACGGATAGAATCAAAGGTATCGACGCTCTCAATGAGCTGCCCCAGGAGCGCTTTCACCTCCTGTTCGTTAACCGGCTCTTTCTCTTCGTCCGCCGCCTCTGACTTCGTGTGGTAAGGCAGAATGACCTGATACAGACTCCGATACATATTGATCAGGGCGGGGGTTCGCGCGATGATCGGCCCCCACTCCTTATTCTTGCCGTTGGACTCCAGATCCTTCGCCAGCTCTGACAGCTCTAAGGCGCCTATGGATTTGGAGATGCTCTTTAAGGAGTGCACCTCGATCGTGTAAGTCTCCAAATCTCCATCCTTCACAGCCTTCTCAATAATATCCGCTTTCTCCTCTATCGTGTCCATGTAGTCGGACAGCACTTCCCTGTACAGATTCTCGTCGTCGCCGGAGTACTTCATGCCGACTGACACATCGATCCCTTCCATCTGCCACGACAGAGCGCTCGCCGTACCTTGCGTCTCCTCTTTGTCAGCCTCCTCGTCGGCGTTTCTGTTCGATATGATTTTTCCCTCGGGCAGCCACTTGCGCAGCGCCCTGTCCATCACGCGCATCTCGATCGGTTTCGGCACGAAATCGTTCATGCCGGCCTCCAGAAACAGCTCTCTGGCGCCCCGCACGGCATTCGCCGACAGCGCGATGATCGGCACTGTACGAAAACGCTCCTCCTCCATACCCCGTATGATCCCGGTCGTCTCCACGCCGTCCATCTGCGGCATCATGTGATCCATAAAGATGAGATCGTACTCTCTGTTCTTAACCATCTCAATCGCCATCTTACCGCTGTCCGCCGTCTCAAGCCGCATTTTGTAGGGACGCAGCAGACCCTCCGCCACCTTCAGATTTACCTTGTTGTCATCCACAAGCAGGATGCGCGCCTCCGGCGCCGTAAAAGTCGTGTAGCGGTTTTCCTTGCCGCGCTTGCCTGCTCTCGCCGTCGTATGGTTGTCCTGCTTGTAGGAGGGCTGCAGCACTGTCTGGGGATCCGTCTCGATGCAGGGTCTTGCATCCACAACTCCCTGTACGACCGTAAACGAAAACTCCGAGCCTTTGCCTGGCTCGCTCTTCGCCAGGATGGAACCCCGCATCAAATCGACCAGTTTCTTGGAGATGACCAGCCCCAGACCGCTGCCGCCCCTTTCACGGTTTCTGCTGCTGTCGGCCTGCCTGAACTTCGTGAACAGATCCTTCATCTGATCCTGCGCCATGCCGATCCCCGTGTCCGTCACGCTGACTTTCAATTCTATTTCTTTATCCTGCCCGCCGACAGGCGCATAGTCCACCTCCAGATGAATGTTGCCCTTGTCGGTATACTTCGCCGCGTTGCTGAGCAGATTCATCATGACCTGTTTGATGCGGACGTCATCGCCCCGCAGCCGCGAAGGGATCTCCGGGTTAATGTCCACCAGAAGAACCACCTGTTTTTCTCCCAGCATGACTTGTATCGCGTTGACCACATCGTGCACCAGCGACGTGATCTCGTACTCTTCCTCGGAGATCTCCAACACGCCGGAACCCACTTTGGTAACGTCCAGAATATTGTCAATGATAGTCACCAAGTCTTCACCGGCCATGCGGATATTGTGGAGATACTCTTTCTCCTGCTCCGGCAGCGCGTCGTTGCCAAGCGCCAGCTCGACCATACCGGTGATCGCGTTCATCGGCGTCCGGATCTCATGGCTCATATTCGCCAGAAAATCCTCCTTCGCCTGCGCCGCCAGCTCCGCCTCGCGCGCTTTCTGTTCTACCATCGCCTGCATCTTCTGCTGTCTCTTGATGAGCATGATCAACAGAAATTGTACCAGATACACACTGAAAATGCGGATCGTGATCGCGATGGAACTGTCATGGATCATACCCCTGCGCCACTCTTCCTGGGCGATCAGCTTATACACGATATAGATCGTGACAAACACCGCCATGAGATAGTTCGCTTTCACAAAATGGTAAAAAGAGATCAGGCAGACCGCCGCGCAGAATACGGCGAAGACCTCCGTGAACTCGTGCAGCATGGCGCTGTACGCGGATATGTTGATAAAAGTTAAGATTGTGGTCGAATATGCCTGGATTTTTATATTATCGCCGTAGAATCTTGTCGTCAGAACACTGCAAAAAAGACACAGCAGAGGTATGACGAGCCATCTCCTATCCATGTCCAGATAGAGGATGATACTGATAAAATATAGTGAATAGAAACAAAATGCCCCAAATAAATACAGTGGGATATTGTTCTTCCCGCCTTTTTCCATAAAGCAATTCCTCTCAATGGGCTGCGCCGTATCTCCCCTACTTTGCAAGCGCCTTCGCCATCTTGTCAAGCAGCGCGTCCTTGGCTACGGGTTTGATGATATATCCCGCCGGCTTTAGAGAAAGGCATTCCATGACCGTCGTTCTGTCCGTCTGCCCCGTCAGGAAAAAGACCGGAATATCCTTCGTCGCCTCTCTGCTCTTAATGATCTTGAGCACTGCGGCGCCATTGTACATGGGCATCATATAATCCAGCAAGATCAGATCGGGCGTGTATTTCAACAGAAAATCCACCGCCACCTTGCCTGAGTTGACTACGGTTACTTTATATGCATCCTGTAAATAGTAGCGCAGCGTCTTAAGCGTATTCAGATCGTCGTCGACGATCAAAATATGCTTTCTGTGAGACATCTCATGCGACTGCTCCAATACAAATTTTTGATTCTCTTCCATGTATTCTTCCCGTCCTCTTGATGTACAATTATCATCATCATGCATAGCCATCGTTATTGTATCATTAAATAAGAATAGTTGCAATACATCCAATCTGTGAAATATACTGCAAATCCCTTGAAAAGTCAAGGTTTGCCTTTACTTTTGCAAGTTAATATATTAAAGTAAAAACAGAAAGGACACTGACAATCTATGCGCACAGTCACAGGGCAATCGATCTCCTCCGAGCTTGCCATCGGAACGATCCGGTTTTATCGACACATCAAAAACATCATAGGCAGCGCTGTCGCGGCCAATCCGAACATGGAGCTGACGCGCTACCGCGCCGCCTACCAGACAAGTATGGAGCAGCTGCAGAATCTGTACAACAAGACGCTTGAACAGCTAAGCCCCGCGGAGGCGGATATTTTTGAAATGCACCGTATGCTCCTCTCCGACAACCGTTTCCATCACGCCATCGAGACTTCCATCATAGAGGAAAACAAGACCGCGGAGTACGCGGTCTACAGCGTCGGGCAAAAACTCTGGGAGCGTTTTATCGCCATGGAAGATCCCTATCTGCAGGCGCGGGGCGCGGACATCCAGGACGTCATGAACCGGCTTTTGTTCGCCCTGTCGGGCAAGACGGAGAGCGCCCTTGATCACATCACCGAGCCCTTTATCCTGATGGCGGAGGATCTGACGCCCAGCGAGACGGTACAGATGAATTCCTCCAAGCTGCTCGGTTTCGTGACGCGTCAGGGCAGTCCCTACAGCCACACCGCGATTTTGGCTAAGACGATGGGAGTCCCCGCCCTGATGTCCATCGACATCGACGAGGAGTGGGACGGGCATCTGGCGATCATCGACGGCGAGAAAGCCTGTCTCTATATCGATCCCGACGACGCTCTGGTACAGAAATATCAACTCAAGATCAATTCCGGCATAAAGAGACGCGAAGAGCTGCAGAAAATCAAGGAACTGCCCGCCGTCACGCAGGACGGCCGCCGCGTAAAGCTGTTCGCCAACGTCAACACCCCGGCAGATCTGGAGGCCGCCGTCGAGGTGGGCGCGGAGGGGATCGGCCTGTTCCGCTCCGAGTTCCTGTATCTGAACAAGAACGAGTACCCCGACGAGGAGATGCAGTACGGCATATACAGAAACGTCTTGGAAAAAATGTCCGGCAGGCACATCGTCATCCGCACGCTGGACTTGGGCTCCGACAAAAAAAGCCCCTACCTGGCTCTGGAACCCGAGGACAATCCCGCGCTCGGCTACCGCGCCGTCCGCATCTGCTTAAATCAGCCGGAACTGTTCAAGGTACAGCTCCGCGCGCTGCTGCGCGCCGCCGCCCACGGCGAACTCCACGTTATGTTTCCCATGATCGTCTCCCTGCGCGAAGTACGCGCGATCAAGGATCTGATCGAGGTGTGCAAAGAAGAGCTGCAGAAAAAAGGGCTCCCTTACGGAAACCCGATTCTCGGCATTATGATCGAGACGCCCGCCGCCGCCCTGATCGCGGACGATCTGGCGAAGGAGGTTGACTTCTTCAGCATCGGCACCAACGATCTGGCGCAGTACACGCTGGCGCTGGACCGGAACAACGCGCGTGTCCACACCTTCTATGACCCGCACCATCCGGCGATCCTTACGCTGATCAGGATGACTGCGGAGGCCGCGCACAGACACCATATCCCCGTGTGCATCTGCGGGGAATCGGGAGCCGACCTGACGCTGACGAAGGCTTTTCTCTCCATGGATATGGACGCGCTCAGCGTGGCCCCCAACGCGCTGCTGCCTTTGAAAAAAACGATCCGCGAGATCTCGCTCTCAGTCTGACAGCGCCGCCGCCTGCGCCGCGGCGGCCGTCAGCTCGCCGCTGATAAATTCCAGCTCGCTCAGATACGGCTCCTCTATGCCGGCATAGTCGCCCGTCACATAGACATAGCAGTTTCCCGTCGCCGTGGGCGTATAGGTCGTCGTGATCTTCTCGTCCGGCAGATACACTGCGCCGTCCTCCGTGACCTCTTCGGGCGGATAGTCCTGCGTTGTGATCTCTTCCACCGCTTTCCCTGTCTCATCGCTGCTGTCTTCTACAATAATATAGGTCGTCTCGCTGTTGCTGTCCGTTCCGGCTGCGCCATCCTCCGTATAGCTCTCTTCCTGCCCCGGCTTTGGCGCATCGTCATAGTAACTGTGATCGGTATGTCTCGTACCGCCGATGTCCTGTCTGTCAATATACTCTCGCAGATACAGATTCTGTCCGTAATCGCTCACAGGAACGATCTCCCTTCCCTGTTCCCGGAGCACTACCGCCTCCCCGTAGGACAGCTCGCGGAATCTCCCCACCTCTTTCCCAGAGGAAACCTGATACAGCACCAGATCCCCCTTTCCGTCAATCGCATAGCCGCCGATGCCCGCTATGGTCTCCGGCAGCCTGACCTGTACGCTGCCCGCCGTGACAGGCACCCTGACAAAAGCCTCGCCCTCCCATGTGACGCCATGGAACGGAGGACTCTTCGTAAACGCCAGTACCACCGCGACAGCGGCGAGCGCCGCCGCCAATGCCACCGCAATGCCAAGTACGCGGGGTTTCTCAGCGATAAAGCGGATCCGCTCCTTCACGCTCCTGCCGTTCCCCGTCATGGTCGTCGCCGTGCAGGCGACATCCGCCAGCCGTCCCCGCCCGGTAAGGATCGAGAGCAGCGTCTCCCCGTAGGAGATCCGCTCCTTCTCCCCGAGCGTCAGCATGGTCGCCTCGTCGCACGCCAGCTCGCAATCGCGCTTGGACAGCACCGCAGCCGCCCACACCAACGGATCGAACCAATACACTATAAGCAGCGCATTTCGCAGACACGCCCAGAATCCGTCGCCATGCCTCTTATGACACATCTCATGCGCCAGAACGTGGCGCAGCCGCTTTTCGTCCGCCGCAATCTCCGGCGTCAGATAGATCGCCTCCCGAAAGGGCATCCCGTACAGGCAGGGAGATCGCAGTCCCTCCGCGACATAGAGCTTTGTCCCCCGCAGGGCGACATCCTCCCCGCCGTCCGCTGCGGGCCGGGCAAACTCTTTTCTCTCCCGATGCAGCCTGCGCGCGAACCAGAGATTGATGCCCGCGATCCACAGCGCCATAACGATCATGCCGCCCCGCCATATGCCCCTCATAATATCCAGCCATGTCCATCCGATCCTTCCCGCCAAAAATACGGAGGTTGGGCCGTCAGACGCCACATTCGGCATTGGAAATGTAAACTGAATCGGCTCCGATAGCGGCGGCTGCGCAAGTCCGGCCTCCAGATCCCCCACTCTCGTCTCCAGCTCCCGCGCCAGATCCATCACGCCAAATGATCCCATAGAACCGACTGTCAGGGGAATCTGCGCGGACACCGGAATCAGCAGCCGCAGCGCCACCAGGAGCCACAGCGCATATTGCAGCCTGCTGCCGATCTTACCCCGAAAAATCTTCCTGATCAACATGATACAGAGTATCAGCGCCGAAGAGGTAATGAGAATTTCCTTCATAAAAATGCATCCTCCGCCTTATCTGTCCCTGTGTTTCGCCTGTTCGAGAATATCGTACAATTCCTGTATCTCTTCCTGCGACAGCGCCCTATCCTCCACCATCGCGTTGACCATCATGCCGAGACTCCCTCTGTACACTTTCCGCAGGAATCCCCGCGTCTCCTGCATGGAGACTTCCCCGCGCGGCACGATGGGATAGAAGACCTTGGCGCGGCCTTCCTGCCTGTGAGCCACCGCCCCCTTCTTCTCCATGCGGTTCAGCATGGTAATGACGCTGTGCTTGTCCCACGCCGTCTCTTCCCGCAACGCCGCCGTAAGTTCCGTGATCGTACTGCCCCGGCTCTCCCACAGGTGATCCATGATCTTCCATTCGCCGTCCGATAAACTGACCATCTTGCTCATTCCTCCCGAATCCTTATACGAAATTTTCCGCTGACAAAACCTTATGTTCCTTCCGTGCTTGGTATACGCTTGTCTACTTAGGTAATTTCATAATACTCCCTTGGTAAACACTTGTCAACCACAATCTGAATAAACCGCGTCTGCGCGGAAAATCCGCGGGATGCTGCGGAGATGGCTGACACTCAACGCATAAGGCGCACAATCACCGCCGCCGTCAGCGAAAGCAGCAGCCACAGTCCATGCCAGCATCGGTTTTCAGTCTCATCCTCAGAATTGGGGATCAGCCACTGCTGCGCGGGAAACTCTCTGATATATTCACAAAGCGTCCGGTGAAATTCCATCACCACAGTCCAGATAAATCCCATTGCCAATATGACATTCGCTGCACAATATGTCTTGGGCGAATGCTTGTCCACTACATAACAGTAATGCAGCAATTTATGAATCCCTATTCCCACAGCCATACTGCACAGAATGGTAAAAATCCGACTGCCGAAAGTCTTGTCCAGATTCCATTTGAGCCTGAGCGTCATTTCCGGGACAAAGATCAGCATAACGCCCATAACCGCCCCGCCCCCATACCTCCAATGTTTGACGCCGGCCTCAACAGACCAGAAACCTGACCAGAAAAGCAGCGACGGCAGAAAAAACAGGGTAAAAACATTATATAAAAATATAACGGCTTTATCACTTCTTTTCACTTCTATCCCTCTATACCAGAAGTGCCCCGGTTAATCCCAGGGCACTTCTGTTCCATATTTATCATATAGTTCCTGCAGTTTTCGTATGTCCTCATCGGACACGTTGTTCTGCAGATAATCCACGGCCTCGATCATGCCATCTGCATGACCTCGGTTTCCAACTCTTTTAATTCATCCATTGATAACGACGGTACACATTCCGCAATCTCATTTAAGGATAACTTTCCCATTTTTATCAGCCTCGCCGCAGTTTCCCTTGCCTCATCATGTCTCTCACTTCTGATAAATGATTTCATAATCTGTTCCTCATCAAACAAACTCATCATAATCGTCACAACCTCCTTCTCCCGCTCCGCCAGATACTCCCGCAGCACATTTCTGTCCCTGCATATCCTGATCGTTTCCGTAACCGCTTTCTGTGTCATTCCGTATTGCCCGGTCTGCTCGTTAAATACCTTGCAGAAAAGAATGTACTGATTGATGATGTCATCCGTATCGCTCTCGTAGATGACTTTTGCCTTTACCTCAACATCTGTATCCACGCCCTCAAAAAATTCTTCCGACAATGATATTTTATCGGGCTTTTTCCCTTTGTTCCCCGTAAATATCACATAGAGCTCAGGTTTCGGCATTTTTACTTTCCTGCTCTTATAATAGTCTTGGCGGGTACGCTGAAAATATTCGTGATAACTCTGCGCCAGATACAGCAAGACCCTCACCAAGATATTCATTGTCCAGGTTGACTGCGCCTCAACAAGTATCATCAGCCTGTTATGGACAATAAATCCCAGATCATTGTACAGATTGTCAGTAAGTACGTTCTCTATGGTGACGTCGGTCAGCGAATCCTCCGTCGCCTCCGTATCTTCCGGATGTAATGTCTGATACAGTTTCAGCAAATTCTTTTTATTCTGAAAAAGATCAAGGAACACGCTGTTCTTTGCGGTACGTTTTGCCTTGATTTCCTGTGTCTGCTCTATGTTTTCCGACACCGTATCACCTCAGTTTCCAAAACCGTGACATAAAATATAGCATCTCTCCTGCTATACTTAGATTATACAGAAAAATACTCATATTTACAATAAAGGAATTATGAAATTGGCCCCGACAATAAATTGAATTATTTTTTTTCATCCAAATTTTCAGGATTATATGGATATTCAAAATTGAAGTCAGCTATGAATTTTGCACAAACACCATCTAGATCTCTGGCACATTGTTTTGTACCATATCTTTCAGATATTTGTACATCAATAATTTTAGGATCTTCCATTTTTTGTTCCATTAAATAAGTCCCTCTTCGGAATTGTGGGTCTAGTCGAAGCCCTGTCCGATTTGGTATGTGCCCGACAGATATGGTTGATTTTTTAATCTTACAAAAAGGGATAGCGGAACAAATTTAATGAAAATGTGATATGTAAATGAACATGATTGTGGTATTATGTTAGTGGAACAAATCGGGATTTATGGAGGATTTGAATGATGGATAATGTTAAACGGAAACAGCAAGGTTTGCCATACCGCTATGATGATCCCGCGTTACTTGGCGACCAACATATTTATCAAGACAAAATGATAGAGTATAACCGCACGGTGCCTACAGAAACAGATCTTCGGCAGAAACTTCTGCGGGAAGTATTCGCGGAAGTAGGAACGGGCTGTACAGTTGAAACACCTCTCAATGCGAACTGGGGATGTAAGCACGTCCATTTGGGAAAAGGTATCTATATCAATTCAAATGTCACATTTGTAGATGATGAGCATATCTATATTGACGACTATTCTATGGTATCCCCTAATGTTGTCTTTACGACTTCAGGGCATCCTGTTTTGCCCATTTTGCGTGAACACCACTATGTTTACAACCTCCCCATCCACATCGGGAGAAACGTTTGGATCGGCTCTGGTTGCCAAATCATGCCAGGAATTACGATAGGCGATAATTCTGTTATCGGAGCAGGGAGTGTTGTAACCCACGATATTCCTGCGAATGTAGTTGCCTTTGGCGTTCCTTGCCAAGTAATTCGTGAGATTGGCGAGAAGGACAGGGAGTTTTATTATAAAGGCAGAAAACTTGATGTCTGGGAATGACCCACCAACTTCCCGTTTGTCGAATTAACAGTATTTATAATCACAACTAAATAGCAACACAGATCTCTTTTCATAATTATAGCCAGTAGGGACACTTTTCCGAAAAAGAACTTAAATAATCATACATAAGAGGAAATGATCCATATTCAGTCCATGCCGCAGAGCATTGCGGCGGTCAACAGTGTCAATAGTCTTTTTTTCATTGGTCTACACTCCCGTATTTTTATTTTGGACTTCTTATGCTTTCAAGCCGTTCCCAGTATAACCCCCCCCCAACCTTTTTTGCCAAGCATGAGGGGATGGCGGGTCGGGCAGGCAGTCCAAAAGCGGGTTCGCATACACGACGAATGCAAAAAAGTGCCCCGGTTAATCCCAGGGCACTTCTGTTCCATATTTATCATATAGTTCCTGCAGTTTTCGTATGTCCTCATCGGACACGTTGTTCTGCAGATAATCCACAACCTGCGAGACTGACTCGCTGTTGATGCCGCTCTCCATCATGTCTTTGATCGCGGATACGGTCTCCTCGCTGGCATATTTCTCCACGATAGCCTCCGCCTCTTGCTTGTCGGCCTCGTCCATATTGCTGACGATCTCCTTCGCCTTGGCGGCAGCCTCGGGATTGCCGGAACTCTCCAGCGCTTTCTGAATCGCCTGTTCCATGACGGTCTCCGTCACCTTATCCGCCACCGCGGACTTGATGCCGTCAGCCAGCGAGCCGCGCACCAGCGTGCGCAGACATATGACGCACACGATAATCAGAAGAGAGAGCAGGACAATCGTCCCGACACCTTTCTTCTTTTTCTTTCTTCGCTTACTCATCTCAGGCTCCGACTAAACGCACTGTCTCCCTCGCGATGGCAAGCTCCTCGTTGGTGGGCACGACCATCACGGTGACTTTCGCGTCCGCGCTGGAGATGACCGCCTCCTCGCCGTGCACGTCGTTCTTCACGGGATCGATGTTTGCGCCGAGGAATCCGAGGTACTGTCCCACCGCCTCTCTCACTTTGGCGTCGTTCTCGCCCACGCCCGCGGTGAAGGCGATCACGTCCACGCCGTTCATGGCCGCCGCGTATGCGCCGATGTATTTCGCTACCCGGTACGCGTAAGTCTCGAGAGCCGTCTCAGCCGCCTTGTTGCCCTCGGCGGACGCCGCCGCCAGATCGCGGAAGTCGCTGGATACGCCGCCGGACAGACCGAGCACACCGGACTTCTTATTGCACACGTTGATCACTTCGTCGGCGCTGATGCCTTCCTTGCCCGCGATAAAGGTGATGATCGCCGGGTCCAGATCGCCGGAGCGCGTTCCCATGATCAGGCCCTCCAGCGGGGTAAGTCCCATGGAGGTGTCCACGGACTCGCCGTTCTTCACCGCAGAGATGGACGCTCCGTTTCCGAGGTGGCACACGATGATCTTTAAGTCTTTTCTGTCTTTGCCGAGGATCTCCGCCGCGCGCTTGGAGACGAAGTCATGGCTGGTGCCGTGGAACCCGTAGCGGCGCACTTTGTATTTCTCATAGTAGGACAGCGGCAGCCCGTACAGATACGCTTTCTTCGGCATGGTCTGATGGAACGCGGTGTCGAACACGCCCACCATGGGTACGTTCGGCATGATCGCTTTGCAGGCGTTGATGCCGATCAGGTTGGCCGGATTGTGCAGAGGCGCAAGGTCGTTGCAGTCCTCGATCGCCTTGAGTACTTCCCCGTCGAGCACGACAGATGTGGCAAATTTCTCGCCGCCGTGCACGATACGGTGTCCCACCGCGTCGATCTCGTCGAGAGATTTGATCACGCCCACCTGCGGGTCGGTCAGTTTCTCGATCACCAGTTTTACCGCCTCGGTGTGGTTCGGCATAGCCACTTCCGTCTTCACCTTGTCGCCGCCCTTGGGCTGATGCACAATGGCGCCGTCGATGCCGATCCTCTCGCAAAGTCCTTTGGCCAGCACTTCCTCGCTGTCGCTGTTGATGAGCTGATACTTCAGGGAAGAAGAGCCGCAGTTGATTACCAATACATTCATTCTGATTACCCTCTCTTTCTATATGGCTTATTTGTGATTGATGGTTGGTTCAGAGCCGCGTTTTAATATGCCCTGCCCCAGTATACCATTTTTTTGGCGGGTTTTCCACAGCACACGCAGGTGTCGCTCAATTTTTCCTGCTCAAAAGGCATGCAGCGGCTGGTGACGCTGAGCTCCTCCTTGATCCTGTCCTCGCAGCCCTGCTCTCCGCACCACATAGCCTTGACGAAACCGGACTTCTCCGTGAACAGCCTGCGGAACTCGTCCATATCCTTCGCCACATAGGTGTGGCTGTCTCTGTGCGCTCTCGCGCGCTCCAGCATCTCCGTCTGCATCCTGTCCAGTATCTCGGCCGCCTTCGTCTCCAGTTCCTCAAGGGGCACTTCGATCTTCTCGCCCGTATCGCGGCGGCAGATCACGCATTTATCCGCCTCGATGTCCTTGGGGCCGATCTCCACGCGGATCGGTATGCCGCGCATCTCCTGCTCCGAGAATTTCCAGCCGGGGCTCTTGTCCGCATCGTCCACCTTCACGCGGAAATTGCTCAGCCGATCCCGCAGTTCGTACGCCTTGTCCAACACGCCCTCTTTCTTCTGCTGAATCGGAATGATCATGATCTGCGTGGGCGCGATCTTAGGCGGCAGAACCAGGCCGGAATTGTCGCCGTGCACCATGATGATCGCGCCAATCAGACGGGTCGACGCCCCCCAAGAGGTCTGGTGCACATATTTGAGCGTGTTGTCCTTGTCCGTATATTGGATGCCGAACGCCTTGGCAAAGCCGTCCCCGAAGTTGTGGCTCGTGCCGGACTGCAGCGCCTTGCCGTCGTGCATCAGCGCCTCGATCGTGTAGGTGGCCTCAGCGCCCGCAAACTTCTCCTTGTCGGTCTTGCGCCCCTTGATTACGGGGATCGCCAGCACCTGTTCGCAGAAATCCGCGTACACGTTGAGCATCTGGATCGTCCTCTCTTCGGCCTCCTCGGCGGTGGCGTGGGCGGTGTGCCCCTCCTGCCACAGAAATTCCCGGCTCCTGAGAAACGGTCTTGTCTCCTTCTCCCAGCGCACCACGGAACACCACTGGTTGCACAGCTGCGGCAGATCGCGGTAGGACTGCACCACATTCTTATAGTAATCGCAGAAAAGCGTCTCCGAAGTGGGTCTGACGCACAGTCTCTCCTGTAAGGGCTGCAGACCGCCATGGGTCACCCACGCCACCTCGGGCGCAAACCCTTCCACATGCTCTTTCTCCTTATTTAAAAGGCTCTCGCTGATAAACATCGGCAGGTACACATTCTGCACCCCGGTCTTCTTAAACATCGCGTCCATCTGGCTCTGAATCAGCTCCCAGATGGCATACCCCGCCGGCCTGAACGCCATACACCCCTTGATACTTGTGTAGTCGATCAGCTCCGCTTTCTTCACCACATCGGTGTACCACTGTGCGAAATCCTCCTCCATGGAAGTGATCGCCTCCACTAACTTCTTGTCCGCCATTTTTCTGTTTCCTTTCCGTAACGCTTTATCGTCTCAATGACATACCATTTTAATCCATGCTAGACTTTTGGCTGTGTTTTGTCAACCATCTTCGCCCACTTTCTCTCCATATCCGCCGCCAGCGCCAGCTGTGTCCGGCATCGGTCAAGATTCTGCCTCTCCCGCACGGTCCTGTAATAGGAATCTCCCCGCAGATAATCCGTGAGAAAACGGATCCCTTGCTCCATCGTGATGATCTTGGCCCCCATCGGCAGCATCTCCATCTCCTTCGGCGTAAGCCGCCCGCCGCAGCCTTGCAGAAATCCTTCCGTGTACGCCTCGTACAGCTCCAGAGAAAGCGAAACTTTGCCCGTGTCAGGCTCGTCCTCCGCCGCAGTGTTTGCGCCGAAGCGGATGGCGTCGCCGAAATCGTACGCGCACAGCCCCGGCATGATCGTGTCCAGATCGATCACGCAGACCGCCTTGCGGGTGACCGCGTCCAGCAGCACGTTGTTCAGCTTGGTATCGTTGTGGGTGATCCTAAGGGGCAGCTCCCCTCTTCGCTGCAGATCCGTCAGGACCGACAGCTCCTCCCTGTGCGCTCTGACAAACGCGATCTCTTGCTTTGCATACCGCACTCTGTGAAATCTGTCCTCTTCCACCGCCGCCTCGAAGTCCCGATAGCGTTTCGGCGTATTGTGAAAATCGGGGATCGTCTCGTGCAGCGTGTGCGCAGGATAATCCGCAAGACGCTCCTGAAATCTGCCAAAGGCAAGCCCGCTCTCGTAGAAATCCGCCGTGTTCTCCGCCTTGTCCAGAGAGAGCAGCCCCTCTATAAAAGGATAGACCCGCCAGTCGCCGCCCTCCCCGTCGCTGTGATAGTATCTGCCGTCCGCCGTCGGTATCACCGTCAGCGTCTCCCGCTCGGGATCGCCGCCGGACTGCGCGATCTTCCTTCTCAGATAGGCCGTCACATTGACGACATTCTCCATCAATCCCGCCGTGTCCCGAAAAACGTCCGTGTTGATTTTCTGCAGCACATATTTTTGCCCGTTCCCCGTCTCCACGAGAAAGGTATGGTTGATGTGTCCGCTGCCGTGAGGCGCGGCGGACAAAACCTCCTCCTCGGGGCGAAAATGTCTAAAGATATTCTTAATCTTCTCTTCTTCTATGATCTGCGTCACGGGCCGTTCCTCTCCTTTCGGACCTCTTCTCTGTCCATATACTCGCCGATCCCCATCAGGAGAAAGACAAAAGGCGTGCACAACACCTGTTGGTAACAGAAAAAGTTATAGCACATGTAAGACACGCACGCCGCCGCGATCCCCGCCGACAGGATATTCCGCTGAAAGCCCCGGTAAGAAGTCCTCACCGCCGACAGGAAGATCCCCGCATATGCCGCAGCGCCGAAAACTCCCACATTGATCAGCATGTTCAGCCACTCATTGTGGGCGTTGGACAACTGTTTCTGACCCCAAAGCAACTGTTCCTCCGCGCTGTAGCGCGCTGTCACATAGCTGTTAAAGCAGTCCGGGCCGACGCCGAACAGTTTATGTAGGACATCCATTTCGGAATAGATCTTGGCACTAAAGCTCCATATCCTTCCCCTGCCGTTTCCCCAGTCCTGATTCCAGTTAAGATAAGGCAGCTCTGCCAGTCTGGCGGAGACGGCTCTGGGCAGCAGGCCCTTCGTCTGCAGGACGATCAGCAGCACCGTTCCCGCCGCCGCCAGAAACACCGCAAGCGGCATGACACGGCGCAGCCGCCGCATGACAGCCGCCGGGTACCGCAGGGGCAGCCTCCCCCGCTCCATCCCGTACAACAGCACGGCCGCCGCCAGACAGACCGCAAAAAGCACCCACGTCGCCCCCGAAGTCCACATGAGCCGCGTCACAAAATCGGGCTGCAGCTCCGGGTTCGGATGCAGCCGCATCAGGAAATACATCACCTTCCCCACGGCAAAGAAGAGCGCGAGCGCTCCCATGTATCGGCACATCGTTCTCTGTCCTCTCGACGAGAACAGAAAGAAGACGAGGAACGCGCCAGCCAGCGCAAAGTACGCGCTGTCGCTGTTCTGCGTCACCAGCGTGCCAAATCCCGCCGTCATGAAAAGACCGCCAAGCAGCCGCCACAGCCGCCTTTCCGCATAGAGGAACACGCTCATCCCCACAGGGAGCGTCACCATCAGGAAACTGGCATACCATGTATTCTGTCCCAGTGTGGACAGAAACTGCGCCATCTGCTCTCTGTCCAGACCGTCATAGAACCCGATGGGGTCGATCAGCAGACGGTGCAGGATCCCCAGACCGTACACCGCAAACGCCGCGCCGCACAGCACGGTTAAGATCAGCCGGTAATACCGCCCGAACCGGGAGGCGAAGAAGTAGAGCAGAACAAAGCTGAGCTGCGCCATCAGTCCCATGTTCCAGCCGTTAAATCCCCACAGCGCGCTCCCGTAAAAACCGCCCGCGACCATGGCAATATCCGCGAAGATCAGATAGGCGAGCACACAGCCGTCCGTGACAGAAAACCGGAACCTTTTACGTTCTCCGAGCCAGAAGAGCAGAGATACCGCCGACACCGCAAGAAGCAGCCCGCATCCCGGCAGCATGATCCGCCTGTACGCCTCGAATTTGGCGTTTCCGATCTGATGATACCCGTCCTTCGCGTAGAAGGCCAGCGCCAGACACAGCGCGATAGTCAGGACAGCGAACAGATACGCCGCTATTTTCTCCGTCACCCGCAAGCCTGTCCGCCTTGCGCTCTCTTCCCTTATCTGTCTCTCAATGTTCCTGTTATCCGCATGATCCATGTTATTTTCTCTCAACGCATTTCGGTAAAGCCCTTCTCCCATACCCAACAGAAGAAACGCAAAGGGTGTGCTCAACACCTGTTGGAAACTGACCGTATTGTGTACCGCGTACGCTGTGATCCCGGCGATACACGGGTACAGCAAAGGCTGTCTGCCCGCGCGCCTGATCCAGCGCGCGAAGGCCGTCGCAAAAAGCCCCGCATAACAGAACAGGCCCAGCGCGCCTGTGTTGACCAGCAGTGTAAGCGGCTCACTGTGCGCGTTGGTCAGTCTCTGGTTGGCAAACTGATCCGCCAGCCTGTCCGCCAGCTCCGGCACATCATATACATATTCCGTGAAACAGTCCGGCCCGACTCCCACTATTTTGTGTAGGACGTCCAGACTGCGATAGGCGTTGACACCGCAATTCCACGCCGCGCCTCTGCCGTGCCCCCAGTCCTCGTCAGCTATCCGCACAAACCCGGATCCCTCCCGGGATTCCCGCACCGCGCGGCAGTACCACGCCCCGCCAACGGCCAGAAAGACAGCCGCAAGGACACAGCCCGCCGCCACGGCCGGCCTATGACGCGCGCTGCCCTGTCCGCCGCGCCCTTCTGTGTCCCGCTCTCTTTCCATATGTATCAACCCATACCGCCCGGCTATCCACAGCACGGCGCAGCAGAGCAGTACGGCTGACAGAACGATCCCCGCCGCACGGCCCGTCAACAGCGCAGTCGTCACATTCGATACGCCATCCTCCGACAGCCCGTAATTATAGGAAAGACAGGGAAATGCCCGCAGCAGCCGCCCGATCAGACAGCTTACGGCAAACAGCGCGCAAAGCTCCAACAGACGATACCACCGCGCGCGATCGCCAAAGGACAGCACAACCGGCAAAAAAAACAGCCCCGCAAACACCGGATATGCGCTGTCGCTCCCCTGCGTCACGCCGGACAACATGGCTATAACGCTGTAGACGGCCGCTAAACCCCGCACCCACGCTCTGTCGCTGCACCAGTACAGCGTTATCCCCACAGACGCCGTCACCGACCAGTAGCCGCAGAACCAGTTGATATTGCCGAGCGTGGAGATAAACGTCTCCGTCTGCCCTTCCATGGCGATTGGATAGACGGAATATCTGTTGCATATCCCCAGCAGAAATACTCCCGCGGCCGCCAAAAGCCACACGCCGATCCATTTCAGATCACTCTCAAAAAAACGGGAGAATGCGAAGTAGACCCCAACCAAAATCAGCTGCGTTACGGCGCCCATGTACCAACCCTCCGCGCCCCACAGGGCATCCCGCCTGTATGCGGAGCACAGATACGACAGCATCACCGCAACGAGATAGCCGTAGGCAAACCAGTCTGTCACGGACATACTTTGGTAATGCCGCACGATCCATCCCCGCTCTCGGTGGAGAACCATCGACAGCAGAACCACTATCGCCAACGCCGCCAGCGCGGTCAGGCTCACATTGCGAAAAAAGACAAACTTGACCGCTCCGATGCGCAGATACCCGCCCGGCGCGTAGAAAGGATAGATTGCCGCCATCACAAGAAAATATGCCGTCACGATCCCCCGGCAGACATCCCTGTGCCAGTCGTCTTCTCTGTCTGTTTTCTGATGAATGAAGGCTTTGTCGTCCAATATCGCTCAGCTCATTTCCGTCTTGTCGTTTTTACCTTTTTCATCATAATCTAAGGACTCTCTTTCGTCAAATTCCATATGGCCGTTTTTCATAATTTTAAGAATCTGCGAGATAACGATGAGCGCCAGCGGCCCCTTGACGATGCCGCCCACGCCAAAGAGTCTGACGCCCGCATAGAGCGCGAGCAGCATATAGATCGGCGCGATCCCGATCCGCCTGCCGATCAGCTTCGGCTCCAGCAGCTCTCTGGTCACGATACATGCCACGTACAGGAGCAGGCACACTGCCATGCGCACATACTGTCCGTTTAAAAGCTGCCACAGGGACAATGGCACGAGCACGATCCCTGTGCCGACAAAGGGCAGCACGTCCAAGACGCCCGCCAGAATCCCAAAGAAAACGCCTCCTTCCACCCCCGCCACACATAGCGCCACACAGCACAGCGCACTGATGGTCAGCATGAGAATGCCCTGCGCCCTCAAAAAAGTGGTGAGATAGGACAGGACGCCTTCAATCACCGCCCAGACCGTCCGCAGTTCCTCCGATTTTTTCAGACTCGCCACCATGTCGGCATACTCCGTCTCCAGAAGGACCGCCGCCACGCATGTGACCGCGAGGAACCCGACGGCGGCGAACAGTCCCTTAAAGCAATTGTAGGAAGACGACAGCAGCCGCGGCATGACCTGCATCTGTACATCCTCCATGATAACCGTCACGCGCTCCGCAACGAAACTCTCGATCTGCCGCCCGTCCCAGCCGAATTTGCCGTCCAGCCCGCAGCAGCAATTGTGAAAAAAGAGCCGGAACTGTTCGCCGAGCTGTGTGCAGAATGCGGGCAGACCTTCCAGCTGCCTGCCGCCGCACATCCCGATCACCCATAAAATCCCCGCCATCAGCAAGAGGATTGGCAGAATGATCACCACCGCAAGATACTTCTTCCTGACAGGGATCTTCCTCTGGATGCGCTCTAACAGCGGATAGAACAGTGTGATCAGCAAAAACGCGAGGATGAAGGGCGCCGTGAGCGCAAAGAGATAGCGGAAGAAAAACCAAACTCCCGCAAAGACCAGACAAATTTTGAGCAATCTGTTGTTCAGGACGTCTTCACCACGCATACCCCGCAATTTCCTCCCGCGCAATCTCACCGACGCGCAAGTTTTACCGCATCGGTCTTTCCATAAAAAAGAGGCCGGAGCTTTCATTCTCCGCCTCTTCTTCCTACCTTATCCTACGATTCTATTATGCGACTCTCACGGTTCGTTATGCGGCGCATGTCCTGCATAATTCTGCCAAAATTCTTCCCGAAAACACTGTCCTTCCGGCCGGATCTCAAATGCCATCCGCCTGCCCGTTGCCGGATGGGCGAAGGACAGCTTGTACGCGCACAGCGCAACCTCTTTGATCTGCAATCTCTCCGACAGCTCCGCCGCCGCAGGATCGGCATACTTGCGATCTCCCAGAAGGCTCATGCCCGCATGGCTCATCTGCACCCGGATCTGGTGGTGTCTGCCCGTGTGCAGTCTGATCTCGGCGAGCGCCACCTTCAGAGATCTCTCGCGGGCCGCCGCACAGGGTCTTTGCGCCACGATCCGATAATCCAACACTGCCTTTTTGGCATCCTTCGTCTCCGCCGCCACAACCCGCGACTTATTCATGCCGCCGTCCTTTACCAGATAGTTCGTCAACTTCCCGGAGGACTCAAACCGTCGGCCGCAGACCATGGCAAGATAGTATTTCTCCACACGGTTTTCGCTGATCTGCCGCCCTAACTGCGCCGCCGCGCGGCTGTTTAAGGCAAACACGAGAATTCCTTCCACGGGCTGATCGAGGCGGTGCGCCACGCCCACATAGGGACGCTCCCGGCCCGGCCTGCCCGCCGCCAGATAATTGGCGATCTCACTCGCCATATCCGCCTGCCCGACTCTGGCTGTCTGCGTGGCGATGCCGGACGGCTTGTGGCATACGATGATGTCGTTGTCTTCGTATAAGATTCTTTCTTTTTTCATGATCTTTCTTCGCGTCGCTTGTAAAACTTTTTTCAAAATCTGGTAATTGTCCTTCTCTGTATTAACAAAACTATTTAATGACTGCTCAATAACAAAAAAATGAGCTTAAATCCATTGAAAATACTGAGTTTCTTTTCAAAAGTAGTATAATAAAGTGCAGGGAAAACAGTTCATTCAACTCAAAAACCTTGCACTGAGGAGAAAACTTATGTATAGATTCGAACGATATCGTCAGCTTGGATTTGCAGATTTCAATCGGCGGTTGGATTAAAAATGAATCCGGAAAATCGCTGGATTAAGAAAGCTGAAACAATTCTGTGGGATGCCATTGAAAAAAAAGTATGCCAGACTTTTTCCCAGTAAAACCAGAATGCCAGCAAAACCTCTCAGGATGACACTCGGCTCTCTGCTGATTCAGAAACAGCTTGGTTTCTCTAAAAGAGAGCCAGTTGAGGAAATCACGGAGAATCCGTATTTCTGGTATTGCATCGGGCTGCCAGGATACCAGACAGAACCTCCCTTTGTACCATCGTTTCTTGTAGAATTCCGCAAGCGTCTGACAGAGGATCTCCTTGGCGAAATCAACGAAATGATCATTGCATATAACACCCTGGATGATCTCCCCCTCCCGGCGGCGGAAACAATCCAGATGCTGCAGAAACAGATACAGCCGAAAACAATGGAACGCTGATCCTTGATGCTGTCTGCACACCACAGCACATCTCTTTTCCGCAGGATGTAAATCTCCTGAATGAGGCCAGAGAAAACCCAGAAGGGATTATCGATGACCTCTGCAGAAGATTTGATTATTACGTTCCACGGACGTATCGCAGGAATGCCCAAAAAGATTATCTGAATCTGGCAAAGTGCAAAAAGCGCACCAGAAAAAAATCCGTAAAGCCATCAAGCAGCTGCTCTGGTATATCCATAGGGATAGAAAATACATCGACGAACTTCTGGACACAGAATACGAATTGACACCAGAGCAGACTGAACGGCTTGCCGTGATTGACAAAGTTTATGAACAGCAGAAGTATATGTACAAGAACAAAGTACACACCGTTCCTAACAGGATCGTTAGTATCAGCCAGCCGTACATCCTACTGATTGTCCGTGGAAAGGCAGCCGCCCCGGTGGAATTCGGGGCAAAGATGGATCTGAGTCTCGACGAAAAAGGAATGACCCAGATAGAAAAGATGTCGTTTGATGCTTACAACGAAAGTGATGTTCTCATTGCAGCTGCCAAACGATACTTTGAAAGAACAGGCCATTATCTGGAACGCATTCTGGCAGATAAAATCTACAGGAACAGGAACAACCTTGCTTATTGCAGGCAACGCGGGATCCGCCTGTCCGGGCCGTCTCTTGGCAGATCAAAGAAAAATGCAGGGACAGACAAAAAGACAGACTACAAGGATAATGCTGACCGGATTGCAGTAGAAAGAGCCTTCGCGCTTGCAAAGCAAAAATATGGGCTCGGACTGATTACCGGCAGGCTGAATGAGACAACGGGATGTTCCATAGTATTGTCCGTCATTGCAATGAATGTGGATCAGATATGTAGATCTCTTTTGCGCTTATTTTATGACATCTTTATTTCAAGGTACAAACAGCATGAATTTATGCTTATATTTATACAAAACAACAACGCGGAAAATTTAGCGTGTTGTTAAGCAGTCATTAATTAGTTCTTACTGTCTCTTCTCTGCATCTTCTGATTCTTACACCTACGCGGCTTTTACAAAATTCCCTACCAGAGATTTTCGCAAAAAATAAGCCTAAGCACAATCACTTATATCCATAAGCAAATCTGTTTATCGGCTTATATATCTGTAAGGAATTCATTCCAAAATCCTTATGTAAAAGTTGAGTTATATAACTCTATTAATCTCTCTTTGTACATTTTAGGATATTTGACTATTTCCATAGTCTCTGCAGGATATGATTGAAACAGTGCTGCTCCAAATCTATATGCTACACCATAACAATCCTTCATATTATAAAAATCATTTTCAAAAACATCCCATGATTCAATGTCTATTATATCCCGCTTGTTTTTTTGCCCCGAAAGATAACACGCTATTGATTCATACAGCCATACATATTGCTTCGATGAAATCTTTGAGTAATAAAATTGCAAAACATGAACACACTCATGAATAATTACGGAAATATATTCTGCCTTAGAATACTTTGTATTCAAATTTTGATAATCCAATACAAATACACAGTTAATGTTATATTGAAATGCAACTATCTCTTCCGAACTATTGATGTATATATCTTTTATTTTGTTTTCAAAATCACTTTTTTCGCAAATAAACAACTTGATTTTTAAATCATCTCTTAAATATGTGAATCCGAATAAGTTTGCAACCTCAAGAACCTTATATGACAAAGCCTCCTTTATTTCATACGGCAAATTGTTCTTTGAATCCAAAGTAATCAAATCATATATTTTATTCTTCATCATAATACCCATACCGTATTTGTTTTCGACAAATCCTCCAACATATCCTTAATACTACCTAATTCCTTTTTTTCTATAATATTAATATTATTCACAACTAGTCCCATAGAAAAAATTCGATTATAGTAAATAGATACAAGTTTAATTTTGGCTGCCGAAATTTCATCCATAGAAATAAGTTCATCACTTAGTAACAACTTATCAAGCCCTATATCGCAAAGTATACCTAAACGTTCTTTTATTATTTTTATATGTTCTTCATCCACTGAGCTAATTTTTTCCACTAATTCGCTTATAGGAAGAGACATCCACTCTCTATAAGACATTCCACAACACGTGTATTTCGAATATTTAGTTTTTATTCTAGCCCCACTGCAGATTGGACATTCTATTTCTGATTTTTTCTTAAACACAGCAACTGCATCCTTATCAGGATAGTAACCATGATACTGTAAGAACAATGGAATTATTCCCTCCCATCTCTTAGTTTTTCCTTCCATTTCATAAGCCAAATCAGTACCCCAAAATAGGATTTTTTGTTCTTCGAATGACATTAAACTTACATTCTTTGTGATATCGATGCCATCCTTTTTCATTAATTTTGAGAGCTTTGCATAATCTGTACTGTTTTTTAAAAATTTCTTGCACGATGTATTCAATTCTCCACCGTCCAAAAAGAAAGATTTATCCACTTCCATTGTCTTTCCAGTACCTTTACAAGTTATACATTTTCCAGTAGAGCTGGTTGGATCAAAAATATATTTTGCCAAATTGTCAGAGCATTCTTTTGCAACAGCCTTACTTAACAAATTACGGATCCCTAACGCATCGTTAACAGAAATATTATATTTTATCTTTTCCTTAAAATCGATTACCATCATTATAGGTACATCTGATTCTATAATATTTCTATCCAACCTTGAAAACATAGAATTGTTTGGAATTGCAACCGAAAGGAAATCATCTCTAGATTTTTGGGCAGCCCTTAACAATGCCTCTTTATGTTCTTCATCGTAATATATTTTATAAGGCTTATAATTTACGCTATTGCCATTATCATCTATAACTATATTTTCTTTCTGAATTAGATTGTTTTCAATCTCACCATGGTCTATACCTAATAACATTTTTGCAGTTGGAGTTCCCGATATATCATTCGGTCTTCCCTGAAAAAGAACATATCCACCATCTACTCCAGTTCCACCAAATTCAATAATATAATCCGCATTTTTTATCATCTCCGGACTATGTTCAACAACCAAAATTGTATTTCCTGCCTCTGTAATTTCACGTAACGCATGAACCAAATTTTTCACATCTGATTCATGAAGACCTTTGGATGGTTCATCTAAAACATAAATATGATTATTTTCTTTTCCCATAAGAATCTGCGTAAGTAATACTCTTTGCAATTCGCCTTTTGACAAGGTCTTTGATTGCCTTGCGAATGTCAAATATCCCACTCCCAATCTGCCAGCAATTTCTGCAATTTTCTTTATTTTTGAATCTTTCACAGAATTGCCTAGTTCATCCATATTTGTATTATAGAAATCAAAAATATTCAACCCATCAACAACAATATTCAGAACCTCTTTTGTAAAGCCATATCCTTCACACTGATCGCATATACCAATAAATTCATCTTCCGTTGAAAAAATCCTTCCTTTCCCACCACAACATGGACACTTTCCTTCTTTTGATCCAAGAATAAAATTGTTTTTCTTTATCTTGGATTTAGCGGCCTTTTCGAAAAGTTCCGCAATATAATCGCCAATCTTCATGAGGGTTGAAACCGTCGATTGATTATTAACAGCTCTAGATGCCTGTCCTAAATAATCAACACCTTTAAACCCATATGCATGCGGATTTAATTTTATGGATTCCATCACGGCATGTTTTATAAATGTAGACTTTCCGCTCCCCGAGACACCACATACAACAGTAAAGGCATTTTTAGGAAACCTAACAGAAACATTTTTCAAATTATTATATGTAAGATTATTGAATTCCAAAAACTGTTTTTCATTAATATCAATAACATCTTCATATAAATCCGTTTCTTTTGTATCATTCATTATTTTGGCTGTTTCTGTATCATAATTACCAATATCTTTCCTATCGACTCCAAAAAGTATATTTCCTCCCTTTGAACCTCCAAAAGGTCCCAAATCAATAATATGATCACAATAGTTCAACATTTTCTTATTATGCTCAACCATTATTACTGTGTTCCCCATTTTGCAGACTCTTTTTAATAGCACAACCAGATTTTCAATATCACTATAATGCAATCCTGACGATGGTTCATCCAATAAATAACAAAGACCATGAATATCAGCATTTAATAATGCACATATCCTAATCCTTTGAAGTTCACCACCACTTAATGTATTACTATACCTTGACAATGTTAAATGTCCACAGGACAAGAGTTTAAAATTCCCAGTTTCCTTGATGATTCGTTCTATATATTTATGCGCTTTTTTAGGTGCTTCTGCATATATTTCTTCGCACCATATACCAAGCTCACTTAGTGTCATTGCCATCAAATCATTTATTGTTTTTCCACAGAAAACAAAACTGCCAATACTTTTATCAAAACGCGTACCCTTACAAGATTTACAATCATACTCATCAAACAATTCTAAAACAGCATTTCCACCCTTATTTGCTCGATAAGCAGAATCCAAATATGAACTAAGCCCTTCATAAACTAAAGTTTTTCGTCCTCCTATCCTATCCATAAAAGTTATTTCATGATCTAACCCATATAAAATAGCATTCTCAAGTTTAGATGGCAAATTCATTATCGATGTACTTATTTCACAATTAAATTCACCATATACAGCATCAATAAATTTTTCGGTTACAGTAGAGTATTTTATTCCTTTTGGGGTTATAAAGGAGGATGCCCCATCTAAAATAGCTTTTGTTTTATCATTAAAAATTCTATCTACTCTAATTTGTGTACATTTACCTGTTCCATTACAACATCTACATGCCCCACCACCATTATCATACGAAGTGCTATAAGACATTCGGCTACGCATCAAATTGGGCCCAACCAAAGAACAAGAAGGACATTCTATCTCTTTGATAAAGTCATATGTTTTTTTTGCAGTCTCAGATATCACACAAATTGAGCAGCTATAATTCTTATTAAATAATTTCACCAATTTTTCATTAATGTTATTTAATGAAAAATATACTGTAGCAAGGGTTTTCTTCTTTTCATTCTCTGTATGATTACCCTTTTTATCAAAATATTCTATTTTTTCTAAAGTTCCATTGTTCTCAATAAATTCTATTGCTTCTCTAAATTTATCATCTATTATTAAATCAACAGACAACTGCTTAATCATCGAATAATCCCTAACTATTGCTGATCCGCATTTTTCACATTTAATCTCACCATATTCAACAAACAAGTTTCGTAGTAACTCATGAATTCCTGAAACAGTTGATACTGTCGATATAGGATTCGACACATTGTTTTTCACATCAATGAAAATAGTATTTGGTAAATTATCAACCTCATCAACAGCTATATCATCTGATATCAGTAAAGCATCTTTTACGGTTTTTGATGCAATACGCGTATAATTTTTCGCTCCATATGCACCAAGTACTTCTCTAAGCAAAGTACTTTTACCTGATCCTGATACTCCAGTTAATGCAGTAATTTTACCAATTGGAATATCTGTAAATATATTTTTCAAATTATTGGCATAAGCATTCTTTACTGATATTTGCATTTCTATAATCCGCCTTTCTGCGAAAGGCACCGATGGGGCTATAAAACCCATTTCCGGCTTTCGCTTTCTTAAATTTCCTGATATAGTTTCTCTTATAAGACTGACACACTACAGAACACGCGGAGGTGAGTGGCGATGTTGTATAGCGGCACCCTCGTATCATTATTTGTTATCGGTCATCCGTTAAGGCATCAATGAATGGCGCATAACAACAGCCCGTAAACTTATCTCTTCCAAAGTTGACCCGATTTTGCCAGATGACCAGTCACTGGCAGTTTTATAACTGTAAATCATCAGAAGGTCACTTTATTGCCGTTTAGAATTCTCAAAAATAACCGTTGTGGTCTTGATGCCCATAAAAGTCTGCATTGGTATTACCAATTCTCACAGCCGTACAGAATATAAGCAGGCCCGCTTTTCTTCCTTTACTAAAGGTTTGCAGGAGTTGTGTGACTGACTTGCTAAATATAACAGCAATGACGTTCGCATGGAATCTACCAGTAAGTATTGGATTCCGGTTTTTAATGTTTTAGAGAAGAATAACATCCAAGTTACTCTTTCACCCCAAATACACCAAGCCGCAAAAAGGGAACAAAACCGACCGCAAGGATGCGAAATGGATCTGCGACCTGTATATGTGCGGCATGGTAAAGTCTTCCTTTATTCCTTCCGCTAATATCCGGCAGCTTCTGGATTCGGTAAGATACCGCTTCAAACTCACCAACATGAGCACTGGTGAAAAGAACCGTGCGCATAATGATCTTACCGTATCCAACCTTAAGCCAGATGATGTCTTTTCAGATATCTTTGGAAGATCCTCCCGTTCCATCACGGAACACATCCTGCAGCACCCCAGGGAAACTTTTGAAGTGACACCTTTTGTGGATAACCAGTGCAAAACTCCAGTCGAAGAGATTCAGGCAGCCGTTGGCGATGCCATCTCCCATGAACAGGCAGTCAAGTTTCGTCAATGCCCAGACCACATCGATGAACCAGAACATCACAAGAATGAAATAGAACGGGAAATCTTTCGTCTCAATGATCCCTACGAAACTGACCCAGCTCTTATCCGAGCCGTGCCCGGCTTCGATAAAAACCCTCTTACTGCTGTCCAGGTGTTTTCTGAAACCGGGGCGGATATGTCTGTCTTCCCCACAGCCAAAAACCTCGTCTCTCGGGCGGGATGCTGTCTCCACAACAGTCAAAGCAGCTTCAAGATCAAATCCACTCTAATTTCCCGTGCCAGTTCTTATATGAAACCGGTTCCAGTGCAGATTGCAAATGCTTTGATCAAATCAAAGAAACATCCTGAATTTAGGACCGTTATCACCGCATAAAAGTACACTGCGGACACAAGAAAGCCATCATCGCCATCTGCCGTATGCTCCTGACCGCTATCCAACACATACTCACAGATTTACAGCCGTATACACTGGAAGGCTTTCTTGAACCACGACCTAGGAATAAATCAAAAGTACCGACGACCTCACAGGCACTTAATCTGCTCAGACTCCGTGGCGTGGCTATACCATCAAAGATGATGCTGTTCTCATTACCTGATTAGGTGTCGTGTCTACATTTAATTTTTAAGCTACCCCAGTGATGGTTTGTCTGTTATGCAATTTACTTTTTTCTAACCACTACCTCTATGTTTCAAACTTTACCTCCCAAATTCAACCATAAAAGTATATACTTTATCTAATCCCAACGATTCAGCACCTATATTTTTAGCTGGAATATAATCTTCAATTATTCTTGAAACACTGTATCCATAATTTTCAGCCTTTTTATAAACAAAATCTGGAGAAGAGCAGTCAATTGTACAAAAAACTAACAAAATGTGCCCACTCGACTTAAGATATTTTAATCCAAACTCAAAAATATAATCAGCCAAATCCTTACCATCTAACGAATGCCACGAGTTTGTCAAAAAGGAATACGATCCATCATCAAATGTTTCATAAGTATTATTAGTATATTTTTCAATTTCTTCATTTGAAACATTTTCATTAATAGGTGGATTAGCAACTATGCAATCAAACAATTCCCCTTGATATTGATTACAAAAATCTACAAAATTACAGTTTTTAATTTCTACAGTATGTATTAAATTAAGCTGATCTATATTCTCTATGGCACATTTAAATGCTATCGGATTCAACTCCACGCCCAATATTTTACAATCATACTGATCTGCCAAATAAATTCCTAACGGTAGCGCTCCACATCCTGCATCCAAAATACAAAGTTGCTTTCCATATCCAAATTCATCATAATGAGTTGCAAAAAACTCAGCTAATCCAAATTTATTACATATATATTTATTTGTCTTTAGATTGTATTTTTTCTTCGGTGTATTGTACTCTGAATACATTCTTTCATTCTCCCTTTATTCCAATAAAAACAAAGACTCTATTGGCAATCAAATAACACCATTAGGGTCTTTTCCAAGCCCACTCACCCTATTGGGCGAATTTTCATATCAGAAAATTCTTTAAAATGTTCTGTCCATACTCCCATACATATCTTATCCAAAATACATTTATCACAATTTTCCATTTTATTGCGCATTCCATAATCAAGTTGTCTAAAATCCTTCATATAATCATTCTCTTTATTATATAAATCAAGGGTTGAAGGCCAAGCACTCTCTCCAACGCATTGTTCCATACCATATAACAAACAATACGGCACACCCTCAGTCTTTAATACATCTAAATCTACAATCCCTTTAAGTTCCTTAATCGCATTAACTGAATCTGTAAGCGAAACTGATAACAAACTTTTCTCTTTCAAATGCATTATAGAAAACTGCATAATCTCAGGATTATACTGTTGTAATAATTTTGCAATTTCTTTTAAATACATACTGTTTTTAGAATTAATCACTGTATTTGTATAAATATGGCAATGTGTTTTTGCTATATTACCCATAGCCCGTATTAAGCTATCAAAAGCACCATGATTTCCACTTAAATCATCATGTATTTCCGGCAAATGTCCATGAACTGAGAAGGACAAACACACCTCTGTATTTTGAGCTTTTTCATCTAAAAAAGAAACTAACTGTTTATTGTTTGATAGTCCAGAACCATTTGTCTGAATTATAAATTTTTTATACTCCAGTTGGTTCGCCATAGAAAGCAATTCCATTATATACTCTGGATACAATGTTGGTTCTCCGCCTGACAAAACAAGTTCATTACATCCGTTCATGCTTCCTTGATAAACAGCATTTTTCAAGTTCTTAAGTGATATCGAAATATCCTTCATATAATTCGAGAAACAAAAACTGCAATGATTTGTACAATCATATGTGATTTTCAAATTAAGACAGTGCAAGATCTACACCTCTCTTTATGTGATTTATTAACATCTTCTTTGATTCACAGTATTCATCATACAAATCTTTTGATTTCTTAAACATTTCATTATGTGTAGGTAAGCAACCACCCTTACAATACTCATAAATATCACAATCTTTACATCTTCCCATTGCCATATCATAGAAAGCATCAAAGCTACATACTTTACTAAGAGTTAATAAACTTGTTTTCAATTCTTCATCGGATACTTCAAAAATATTTTTCACATATGCAATATCCTTCATTGTTTCATGGATAAAATTATCGCATAACCACATTTCTCCATTTGGATAAATACATGTGAAGTTAGAACACTTTTCCTCGCGATATTCACACCATGTAACAACACTATTTGTCAAGCTACAAATTATTGAAGCTATAGGATCAATAATCATTTTATTATCATCATTTTGGTTTGGCAAATCATGCATCCACAAATCAAATATTTCACACATAAAATGTGCAAAATTCATTGGACGAATTCCATACGATTCTGGATTTCCGTTCATATCTGAATTATAATTTGGCACAAACTTACATAAATTTGCTCCCAATTTTCTCAAATAGGAATATACATCTTCTGGATTATTGACATTATGTGTTCCTACCACACTAATCGTCGAGAACACAAGCTCTGACTCTTTTACTCTATAGATTGCATTTTCTATTTCATCAAATGGAGATTTTCCAGAAATAAAATGTCGTGTAATATCATTGATTTCCTTTGGTCCATCAATGCTTACGCTGATTATTCTCTCACTAAGTAAATCGGCATTCTTCACTAAAATACTAATACATTTATCCGATAGCAATGTTGCATTTGTCTGTAATGCAATCTTATAATCCACGGGATATGTTTTGTTGACGTTTCTAATGCAATCACAAAATTTTTCCAAATATTCTGCACCTTGAAGCAACGGCTCTCCCCCATGAAACATCCATAATATCTTAGAATCAGGAAATAATTTTGCTATCCTCCAAACAATTTCCGTCAATTGGTTCACATCCATTGCTTCCTTACAATAGGTCGTACCATTACGAATAAATTCATAACAATAACCACAACGCAAATTACAATTCATTGTGGGTTTAATTACAATTGTTTTTGCAAGCTGCATAATTTCACCTTCATATCCTTAATTCTTCAAATAACATAATAAAAGGAGTACAAAATCATCTCTGTACTCCTATCACTCATAATCTATAATCATTTTCCAGCCAACAAATCAATATCCATGACTATAGTCATCGTGATTGCCCCAACAAGCAAGTGCAGATCTAGCCTCATCATTTTGAACAGTTTCAACAAATTCTTTAAGTTTCTGAAGTTCTTCTGCAGAATACTGCTTTGGCTGCATGGAAACGTTAATTAAACATTCTCTTATCTCCATCTTTGTCCCTCCCTATCATCGCTATACTGTATATAAAATTACAAGTATATATTATATAACACAATTTTTCATATTAGTCAACTAATAATTTTCTTGAGTTTTCGTAGTTTTTGTAGGATTACAATACATGTGTTACAACTGAATATTTAAAAAGCAGAGACGATGCCTTTGTGTTATATTTTAGTCACCACAACAAAAACAAACCAAAGGAGGTCTCTGCTGTGGCTGGTATAACACAAGACATGCGTTTCCGTCTATCCCTTATCCGGTATGCTGAAAAGTATGGCGTTACCAACGCTGCCATCAAATATAAGACGAACAGGCAGTACATTTACCGCTGGAAAAGACGCTTTGACGGCTCTATTGAGTCCCTGCGTGACAGATCCAGGCGACCGCACCACCACCCGAACCAGCATACCCGGGAAGAGATCAAACTCATCTCCGATATGCGCAGACGCAATCCTGATGCAGGGCTGGTCGTCTTCCGGGTGAAGCTTGCCCGGCGCGGTTACACCCGCTCCATTCCCGGTCTTTACCGTTTCCTCAAAAGACAGGGCATCATGGCCGTCCATCCGCCCAATCCCAAATATATTCCTAAGCCTTATGAGCAGATGGACCACCCGGGACAACGCATCTGGATCGATGTAAAATTTGTCCCCTCTGCCTGTCTGGTCAACAGCCGGGTGATCGGAAAGCAGTTCTTCCGGTACACTGCCCTTAATGAATACTCCCGCTGGCGCTTTGTGGAGGCTTTTGAGGAGCACAATACCTATTCCTCCGCCATGTTCCCGGAACATCTGTTAAAAGCTTTTCCGTTCCCTGTGGAGTGCGTCCGGACCGACAATGGGACTGAATTCACCAACCGCTTTACTTCGCAGAGAGAAAAGCCCACCCTGTTCCAGGTGCATCTACAGGACCATGGCATCCGCCACAAGCTGATAAAGCCTTACACACCCAGGCATAACGGAAAGGTAGAGCGCAGCCACAGGAAGGACAACGAACGCTTCTATGCCACCCATACCTTTTATTCCTTTGAGGACTTCAGCAGACAGCTGAAGATATATAACTACAGGGATTACAACAACTTCCCCATGCGTCCTCTTGGATGGAAGACTCCTTCTCAAGTGCTGAAGGATTATAAGGCCAGAGTGTAACATATGTTTGACAAACCTACATAATTTTCTTGAGTTTTCGTAGTTTTATCCACAGCCTCCCAGTTTTACTGATCTTTTTATAATCAGATTTAAAAATTGCTCAAAATATAAGAAATCTCATTCCTTTTTGATGCAAAATAAAGTCATCACAACCATACTCCACTAAACAAAAAGAAAAAGGATTCCTTATGACTCATTTTATATCAAACGGAAATCTGCATCATCCGTTCTCTTTCTTCCTTAACACGATAACTAACGTGAATTTTGGAAGCATAGTGCCTTTTCATTCTCCTTTCCCGTATCAAAAAAGGACTGCATCTCGCAATCCTCTTTTTAGTGTGTTCCTGCCCTGTATTTTGTTTGATGTACCTATAACTGGCACGCAACATCGTTAGCGCCCACAGCAAAACAAATGCCGCTCCGCGTCGCTTGTCTTTCTTCGCTCATCTGCAGACTCGCAGGCTCGCGCTGTCGCGCTCCTTTGTCTGCTGCGCAGACTGCCTGCTCGTTAGCGCCCACAGAAAAACAAATGCCGCTCCGCGTCGCTTGTTTTTCTGTTGTGGGCGCTATATCCTAAACCGATAGCCGACGCCCCAGATCGTCTCGATGTACTGCGGTTTCGCCGTGTCGAACTCGATCTTCTCGCGGATCTTCTTGATGTGCACCGTCACGGTGGCGATGTCGCCGATAGAGTCCATGTCCCAGATCTCGCGGAACAGTTCTTCCTTGGAGTACACATGGTTCGGATTCTCCGCCAGAAAGGTCAGCAGATCAAACTCTTTGGTGGTAAAGATCCGCTCCTCCCCGTTCACATACACTCTTCTGGCGGTCTTGTCGATCTTGAGTCCTCTGATCTCAATGATGTCGTTCATCTTCTGGCTGCTGCCCACCAGTCTGTCGTACCGCGCCATATGAGCCTTGACCCTCGCCACCAACTCGGAAGGACTGAACGGTTTCGTCATGTAGTCGTCGGCGCCGAGCCCCAGACCTCGGATCTTGTCGATGTCGTCCTTCTTGGCCGACACCATGATGATCGGGATATTCTTCTCCTCTCGGATCTTTTTGCACACCTCAAAACCGTCCATGCCTGGCAGCATCAGATCCAAAATCACCAGATCGAAACTCTCCGACAGCGCAGTCTCCAGTCCCTTGTCCCCCGTATTCTCGATCGCCACCTCAAAATCGCTCAGTTCCAGGTAATCTTTTTCCAGATCGGCGATCGCCTCCTCGTCCTCTATGATTAGTATTTTACTCATACATACCACCCTTTCTGTGTCTGTTGTCGTTGCGGTCATTCCTGCGGCGCCTGATACTTGCGGATCACGAAGTGCATGCACGTCCCTTCGTTCTCCTTGCTGGTCGCCCAGATGTAGCCGCCGTGATCTTCTATGATCTTCTTTACGATGGACAGCCCTATACCGCTGCCGCCCTTGGAGGAGTTGCGCGAGGCGTCCGTGCGGTAGAACCTCTCAAAGATGTTCGGCAGATCCTTGGCGGCGATCCCCATCCCGTTGTCCTCGATCTCCACGCGAATAGAATCCAATTCGTCCAAGATGCGGATGTCGATCACGCCCTTCTCCTTGTTCATATATTTTACACTGTTGCTGATGATATTATTGATCACGCGCTTGAGCTGCTCGGGGTCCGCGATGATCTGGGTGGAAGGCTCCACCAGCGCGTCGTAGTTCAGCTCGATGTGCTTGGCCTCCAGATCCAGTCCGACTTCCTCCACGCAGTCCCCGAAATAATCCATCACGTTGATGCGCCGGAACGTGTACGGAATGCGGTTGTTGTCGATGCCGGAGTAGGTCGTCAGCTCGTTGATCAGCCTGTCCATGTCGTTGGCCTTGTCGTAGATGGTGCGGATATACTTGTTCATCTTCTCCGGCGTGTCGGCCACTCCGTCCATGATGCCCTCCACATAGCCCTTGATGGACGTGATCGGCGTCTTCAGATCGTGGGAAATATTGCTGACCAGTTCCTTATTCTTCTGCTCATGTTCCAGTTTCTCGTCCGTGGACTCCTTCAGCCTGAGCCGCATATCCTCGTAGTTGCGGTAGAGCTCGCCGATCTCTCCCTTTTCCCCGGTGGTGAGCATATATTCCAGATTGCCCTCAGCGATATTCTGCATGGCGGTGTTGAGCTGATTGATCGGTTTGAGGATGCCCCTCTGGATCCATCTCGTCAGCAGCACGCTGGTCAGGCACAGCACCAATATCAGAGAAAAGATCATCTCCCGCAGCGCGTTTCTGGAGATGAGCGACCGCACGCTCGTCACGATGAAAAAACTGCCGTCGCTGCCGTCAGCGAACCGAAAGTCGAGCTGTTTGACCAGTTTCTTCATATCATTATAGTACAGCCCCGTCTCCGAATCTGGCATCTCATTGCCGTACTCCGGCAGCATGCCGAAGATCCGCTCCGTGTCGGTGGCATTGCCCGTGTAGTAGAGGCTGTCGCCCTCGCGGACGACGATATAGGAAAACTTGTCGTTCAGCTCCCCGCTGATCTCATCCAGATAGGCCCTGTCCTCCAGCCGAAACGGATCCTGCGCGATCTGATCCTGGACTTTGTGCAGGACTTCCTCTGTCATATGGCTGTAATTCTCTATCGTGTAGGAGATCGCGAAGTTATCCTTGTCCAGAAATCCGACCTCGTTCTCCATATTCTCCACATGACTCGCCACGACGATAAACGCAGCGATCGTCAGCAGAAAAGGCACCAGCACGATCGCCACCGACGTGACCAGTAGCCTCGTCCTAAACTTCACCCTTGATCCCTTCTTTCATGAACCGCTCTGTCAGCCATAAACCGCGCATCCCGCGAGTTAAAAACATTCGGCAGGAATCGCGGTCTTTAAGCGCGCAGCACGGCGGCTGCGCAGCAGACGGATTCCGGAATTTATTCCCGCGAGCAATGAGCCAAGTGCCGTGCTTGCACGAGCATTTGGCGAATATGCAGGCATACTCTCCTCGCTAACGCTCATTATATCACATTCCCAAAGGTAAATAATAAACGCGGGCCAATAAACTTATAAAAAATTTATTAAAAAATGCTGACCAAATTTCCCCGAAAAATTTTGGTAAAAAGTTTTTCAGATTTGCATTGCGGCCTTCGTCCCAATCATTTATAATTAGTATTGCTATTTATCAAGCGATAAGGCGTGCCCGCCGGAATCTGCGTCCGCAGTTTTCGCGGCATGCCTTACAGAATAAATCCAAGAGAAAAGGAGAGTACGATCATGAAGTATGTATGTCAGGTATGCGGCTATGTTCACGAAGGAGATTCCGCGCCGGAGAAGTGTCCGGTATGCAACGCACCCGCTGAAAAATTCACGGCTCAGGGCGGCGAGAGAGAGTGGGCTGCAGAGCACGTTGTAGGCGTTGCCAAGGGTGTCAGCGAAGACATTATGGCTGACCTTCGCGCCAACTTCAACGGCGAGTGCACAGAGGTCGGCATGTATCTTGCCATGGCGAGAGTCGCTCACAGAGAGGGTTATCCCGAGATCGGCCTGTACTGGGAGAAAGCTGCCTGGGAGGAGGCGGAGCACGCTGCGAAGTTCGCGGAGCTGCTCGGCGAAGTTGTGACGGATTCCACCAAGAAGAATCTGGAGATGAGAGTCGAGGCGGAGAACGGCGCTACGGCCGGCAAATTTGACCTCGCAAAACGCGCGAAAGCCGCTAATCTGGACGCGATTCACGACACCGTTCACGAGATGGCAAGAGACGAGGCTCGCCACGGCAAAGCGTTCGAGGGACTCTTGAAGAGATACTTCGGCTAAGCCGGAAGACGGTTTCATAAGAGAGGCAAACCATTAAAAATCCCCACAAACCTTGGTTTTTCAAGGTTCGTGGGGATTTGCCCTCTCACTCAAACTCTTTTTTCAGTTTGATTTTTTATATAAATCTGCTGTACCCACGCTATTTCTGTGTGCTTTTCTCCAAAATCAAAGGTGTCATTTTTTCCATAAGTGCATCTGCAATACGCCTGCTTTTGTCATCAAGAATTTTTTTCTTTTGTTCACGAGCCCACTTTACCGCTTTCAGTTGGTCTTCCGGGCGTTCACTTAATACTATATGTTCGTCTGTCATAATATGCACCTCCTATCGTTTCTCATAGTTTATACCTACATTATAACAGTTTTTCAGAAAATAGTCTGCCGCATCTTGTAAATCTTTTATGTTTTCAGCCTTGTTATTTAAGTCCACTGCCTCATTAAGAAGTATAACAGCTTTTTCAAAATCATACTTTCCGTTCTTTACCAAATATGATACATTTCCTAAATTTGTAACAACAACCATCATTTTTACAGTTTCGTATCTCAATAAAAATTGTATGTCCGGCAGTGAAAAAGCTGACAACGACGGATGATTATGCAATACAATTACCACACAGTCTCTCGAAGAACGAATCAAATGATATGATGTCGGATCACTCAAAGGATCCACGTCATGTTCTGCTCCCAAAGCAATACCGATATAGCGCTCTCCCTTTTCTATCAGTCTTGCACTCTCAAGGCTATATGTGACTGCTACTTCATTAGAATCATTTTCATCTTTGGAAATCTTCAAAACCTGTCTTGCCAGCTCCTGAAGATTATCATATTCAGTTTCAGGTATTTCTTTATACTGAACATGCGGAACTTTATTAATGGCTTCATCTGTGATCATAACTTTATGATCACGTTTTTTCGCCAGTTCAAGGTCACTCAAATTACTGTTCATTTCCATCCTTCTTCCATATTCATACAAATATCTTTGCCACTAATTATTTTCACTTTCTAAGCTTTTCAGTATTTTACCATCTTCATCAAAATCATAGTCAAATAAAAACTTTGTTAGCTTGCATAAAGTGTATCATTTGTTGTGGTTTTATTCAATATTAGTTGAAAGTGGGGATACCTATTTTATACCCGCCTAGTTAGAATCAGCGCATATCATCCTAATACCCTCTCCTGATGATCTCCGAGAGCCTGTACGCCACGTCCCGCAAGCTGCCCGCGCGATTCTGATTTTCTTTTTGAGAAAAACAATGTATAATGAATATAAATATGATAAAGGATTATAAATAATATGCAAATAGAACAGCTGAGAGAAATCTATAACAAGTCGGTTTCTAACAGAAAATGGACTAAACATTGTCTGGAGCGAATGCAGGAAAGAGATATTAGCATTGGCGATGTGGAATCCTGTCTGCAGACAGGAGAAATTATCGAATATTATCCTGATGACTTCCCACATCCCAGCTTTCTTATCTTTGGCCGCGCCAAAAATGCTGAGATATTACACATTATTGTAGGATCAGATGGCTATACGATATTTTTTATAACCGCATATTTTCCAAATACCGATAAATTTGAAAAGGACCTTAAAACAAGGAAGGAGTGAATCTTATGTGTATGTATTGCAAATGTAAAACAACTGTTCCGTCATTGACAACTCATGTGGTAAATTACAAAAACTGTATTATTATCGTTAAAAACGTCCCTTGCGAAGAATGTGAACAATGCGGCGAAAAGTATTATTCCGACGAGGTTGCCCGGCATCTGGAAATCCTTGTAGATGCTGCCAAAAAACTGATGCAGGAGATTGCCGTTATCGATTACTCTAAAGCCGCATAAACAGCAAGGCAGTCATAAAATCCTGAAAGAACATGAAACAGACTGTCTGCCGACAGCCTGTTTCATGTTCTTTCGTGTCTGTTGTGATTTTGCCTTTTTTATGCTTTAATCCTCAATCTCATATTTAGACAACCGCTTAATCTGTTTCTTCCAGTAACTCCTGTTGAGCGCCTTATCCATTTTGAGAATCTCGTCAATCTGTTCCTCATGAATATAACCGTACTCATCCAACATTGCCGCCGAAACGGAAAGCAGATCACTGTGCATATCTTTGACGTTAAAAATGCCGACATTGCCGGAGGCATCTGAAATAATATCCAGCATATTTTCTTTTGAAATATTTCCCTTTACCTCGCCGTCCGTTTTGATCTGTTTTTTCAGCTGGCGCAGTTCCTGCACAGGATATGTAAGATTCGGGCAAAGGCTCTCAAAGAAAAAGCTTACTCCTCTTCGCCCGGATTTACTTTTCATCAGCTCAAAAAATCCCAGTTTCCCCGCATAAAGCATCGGGAACACCGACAGGTAAGGATCGTTCGTAAACACCGCGCACAGCAGCACTTCTCTGCTAGAGCTCTGTATCTGATGAGTGGTCACATAACCGACCGCAAACACATCTTCCACATCGACGACCGTCCGCTCGAAAGCCGTCGGCACAAAGAAATTCCCGCTATATGCCGCGCCGATCGTAGATGTGATGGAAGAGTTGGCAACGCGCATCAATACGTCCGCCGCCTGCTCGTCGCTCAGTTTTCTGTAATGCTCCGAAACATCCTCCAGCTCTGCACGGGAGATGCCCTGTGTCTGCCGGTACTTCTCCAGAATCGCCTGCCTGTGCGCGGCGATCTGATCCAGCTGCTCCTCTGTGTACTGCGGCCACCTCATCCAGGCTGCATAGTCCACATAGCCACGCACATTATCCCGTTTCTGTTTCTCTCTTGCTGCGCATTCGTCGCAGAGATGAGATCCCAGCGCAATTCTTACCTGATACTCCTTGCCGCACCGCTCGCATATCAATGTTTTCTTGGATAAAAGTCCCATGCCGTTTCTCCTTGCTTATGTTTGTTTTTAATCTGATATTATTCTGCAGGATTACTCATTTAACTTGATGATACTATCCAGCTCCGGATCGCTGTCCTCTATCACTTCGTCAAAAGATTCATAGGGATCCGTCCATGCAGGCTCACACGCATAGATACCAAACGTGCCGTTGTACCTTCTGCATAGGTTAAACGGAAGCATTTCATAGGTTCCCCTGTCCGTATAAAGCACCGCGCAGCTGCCTCTCTCTTTATCTATGAAATAACCTTCGAGAGTCGCCGCTGCATCCGCCGCATCATAATCATGGGACGTGAGTGTTTCCACACACATACTTTCCAGCTGTTCGGCTATTTCGGGCGTAATGCAGCTGAGATCCTGAACATGATAGATGTATCCGGTTTCCGCCCAGCCAAAAGAACTTCTCACAGACATATGTGTCACTTTCCCGGTATCCGCATCAATCGTAACGCGGCATTCCCGCACTTTGTAATAATCTTCGCCGCCCATAGTGTATATAGGAGTTTCGTAATAGACATAACCCACATACTGATTCTGCTGATCGTCAAAGCGAATATCTTCGGTGCCCTTCTGCCGCAGCATATCTTCAACATCCTCAGCTTCCATCTCCGGATACTTTTTAAGCCTTTTTGCACATTCTTCGGTATTCCATACGTTATCCGCCTTCACGCCATAAAGACCGGAACAGATATTCCCTGCATAGAAAAAATTCAAGGAATTTAAGTTCCAGGCTATCGACGGCGAAGAGATGGCTACAACCTTGCACTCATATGCGCTGAGGGCATCTTCCGTCACATTGACATATTTCAATCTACAAATTTCCTTTTCGACCCCATTCACTTTGACTTCATCCAACAAAGCGCAGGATCCCTCACTCATTGGATCTATGAGTGAATTTTCCGTAATCAGATTTTTGCTCTCATCTTTTATCAAAATCGGCCCGTTTTTGCCCAATTCCTCCACAACCTCACCGACCGTCATTGAGCCGTCCTCACGAAGAACCACATCGCCGACCTGCGCAATCTGGTCTTTGAACGTAGAGTTTTTGATCTCCTTTGAAACATCATACAGCTTGAACGTTTCTTTCTGACTGCCGCATCCAACAAGCACAGAAATTGCCAACGCGCCAGTGCCAAATATATATGCCAGCCTTTTATTCATAAATCTTCCAGCCTCTCCTCTGATTTTTCTTCTACGCCTCATCTTTTACAACCGTTTATTCCCGGAATGTTTCCACAAAAGAGACAATCTCTCCGCCTACGACTTTCGCTTCCCCATAAAATTCATTATCAAAATCAAATAACTCATTTCCGTCATATGTGACGCCATATCCAAAGCTCAGTTGCTTAAAATCTTTTCCCGGAATTTTGATCAGATAATTGTCACCGATTATTTCCGCTTTTTCCGAAAAAGACGTCATCCAAATTTCCGCGTCATCCGCAACCGACAGGGTGACCGATTGATCTCCTATCTTGCAGGAGTAGGTACCGTCGCCAAGATTTTCAACAAACGTCACGAAACCTGTATAATCGCCACTGTCAAATGAGGCATCTCCCTCTGAATCGCCGCCGCGATATACGGGATAGTCCTGTCCTTTGTAGGAACCTGCATAATCCGGCGTCGTTGTATAAGTGTCGTTTATCACCACATAATAAACTTCTCCCAATTCTGCAGATAAATTAAACTCATAGGCCCGCTGTCTGTAGTATTCCTTCCCGTCTTTGACACACATCGGATTTTCAGAAGATACAAAAAACCAATATTTAACGCCCGTCGTTACTCCGGTGTCAAACTCCCGCAAAAAAGCTCTATCGATCCCTCTAAACCGCAGAATTTCATCTATATTCTCTGCGGTCAGCTTGGGATACTCCTCCATTCGCTCTGCATACCCGTCCGTTTCTTCCAGATCATTGCCATAACCATAAGTAGCTGCACAGAGATCTCCGGCATAGAAGAAATTCAACCCATTCGGACTGCTTTCATCCGGTGCGTTAATGCATGTCACTTTACAATCATAAGCGCTGATTGTTTCACCCGTATCATTGATGTAACCTATCTTACAGATTTCCTCGCCAAATTCGTCCACCAGAGAATATTTGTCAGGAATCGATACCTCATCAGCAGGCTCAATCTTCGTTCTCTCCCGAATTTCTTTGCCATGCTCTCCTATGACCGTAACCTCTCCGCTTTTGCGCAGTTCTTCTGCAAATTCACCAACCGTCATCGAGCCGTCGTCATGAAAAACCGTACCGCCGACCTGAACGACGTCATCCGTAAATTTGGAATTTTTGATTTCCTCTGACACCTCATAAAGCTTAAACGCCGCTTTGGTTTCCTGCTCTTTCGTTTCTTTCTCCACAACTTCCGCCGCCGCGGCTGCGGTCTCTTCTTTCGAATCAGTCTCAGTTTCCTGCTGCTGTTCGGAAACCTCTGCGGCAGTTCCTTTTTCTTCCGTCCCGCCGCCGCATCCGACAAGCACAAACGAAACCAACGCTCCAGCCAAGAACATTCCTGTCATCTTCTTATTCATTTTCATTAGGATATCCTGTCTCCTTATCTTGTCTAGCGATTCTCCAGATATGCCATCGTAACGGGTATAATGGGCAGCATCATAACTATAACCAGGACAACTACCATTAACACAAAAATCATACCGAGAAATGCAATAAAATTAATCGGCAATGGCATAAAAAGACAACGCCAAGTCACACTCCATAATTTACCGAGAATAGCAAAAAACTTTCCTAAGCCTCCCATAAGCAGCGCAACAATCCCGCCGATCTCCGCTGCCAGCACAACCCAGTCAAAGAACCCGATCTGTGGAAATTTCTTGGAAATAAAGGACGTTAATAAAAGCACTGCAAAAGATACTGCCGCAATAATAAATGCCAATTTGAATCTGTTCATTTCTTTTCCTCTCTCTCATATAATTTACTCACATTCTATTTCATCTTCTACGGTCTCCTGCTTATCCGTCTGCGATACAGACGCCCCGCAGGAATTACAGAACGCTGCCCCCTTGGGAACTTCCGCGCCGCATTGTTCGCAGCGCTGAATTCCTTTCATGTCCTGAAGCTGTTTCTTATAGGTATCGTTTTCCTGCTCCAGCCCAATAACCGTTGTCATCAGTTCTGCAAACTCCGGCCTGTGATCATCCCGATAAAGCTCTGCAAAAAGCTGCCCAATCTGACAATAGGCGCTGTTAAGCTTATTCTCATTTTGAGAAATTAAAGAATTTAAACGCGCCATTTCAGACATTTCCTGTGTTTTTTGCATGGCTTTTTGACCCGCATCCGTTACCTTTTTCCCAAGATCATCAAAGAATCCCATCTTTTCTTCTCCTCCCCTCTTTCTCGATTTACTTCTCATTGTAATATTTTGATGCTATCAGTCACATTATAATTCTATTAGAATCAGTTTGCAACAATTAGTTGTATATAATGCCGTAAAATAGCCTAAAGAGAGGTGCGGTATGATAAAGGGATTGGCAAAAAGATTGGTGATTGCACGGGCAAATACAGGATTAAGCAGAAAACAGATCGCCGAGCGCATCGGCGTAACAGAAAGCACAATCGGTCTGTATGAGAGCGGAAACCGCCAGCCATCTTTGGAAAATCTTATGAAACTGGCCTCTATTTATAAAGTAACAACTGATTATCTGCTAGGCTGCGAACCGTCAACAATCGACGCGCTGTCCTTATATGGTCTGAGCGACAAACAGATTCAGGCGCTTACCCTCACCGTCAAGTGCTTTCGCGGCCAGTCTGATTAAAAGAAATGTTAAGCTAGTTAGAATCAGCGCATATCATCCTAATACCCTCTCCTGATGATCTCCGAGAGCCTGTACGCCACATCCCGCAGGCTGCCAGACACCGTCCCGCGAAACCACGCCAGATACAGACTGCCCGCGCCGCCCGCGTAGAAGTAGCACCGCTCCATGAAGGAGGCTCTGGCGCGCATATCCTCGCTGATGTCCTCGGAGGAGGCCAGATGCCTGGCGATCAGATCGGGCAATTCTTTGATAAAGAGATTGGTCGGCTGGGAACTCATGAGCGCCAGGATCAGCTCTTTATTCTGCTCGAAATACTCCGATATTTTCAGGAAAAAGGGCAGCGGCTCTTTCAGCAGATACGGGATCTTCGTGCTGGCGAGCAGCGCGTACAGACTCTGTACGATCTCATCCTCCATGCTCTGGATCAGCATGTTGATGTCCGCATAGTGAGCGTAGAATGTGCCCCGGTTTAATCCAGCCTTCTCCACGATACCTGTCACGGTGATCTTGTCCAACGGTTTCGTCCGCAACAGTTCGATAAAGGCGTCGCGGATCATCTTTCTGGAACGGACGGCGTTCCTGTACTCTGCTTTCTGTGGCATGGGACTCCTTTCCTTTTCGCTCGACGCTTGTTTTCTTCCGTGCCGCTTGTTTTTCTTCTGCGCATGGCTATACATGCTCGCAGGAAAAACAAATGCCGCTTCGCGCCGCCTGTTTTCTTCTGCGTCTATCATAGCATAATTTTTAAACAAATAATATTATTTTGTTCAAAATTATACATGCGTACAAAATTTGTTCATTGTGCATGCCTTTTTACCGTATTATAATATCACTCGTGACAAAATCCCTGTTGCGGACAACAGGTAAAGGAGTGATTTGATTTGGAAAATCCCAAGGATAAACAAGCCGAACCCGGCGGTATGATCAAAGTTGCGACTTTCATCGTTGACAGGCGCAACCTTCTCTTTCTTCTTTTCGGCATTGCCATCATCTTTTCCGTCATATCCATGAACTGGGTCAAGGTAGAGAACTCCATGTCGGCCTATCTTCCGGATACCACGGAGACCAGTCAGGGTCTCGACCGCATGGAAGAGCAGTTCATTACATACGGCACCGCAAAAGTGATGGTGACGAACATCCCCTATGAAAAAGCGGAAGAAATATCGGAACAGATCGAGGCTCTCGACTCCGTGATCATGCTGACTTTCGACAACACCGAGGAACACTACAACAATTTCTCCGCGCTCTATGACATCACTTTTGGCTACGAGGAGACGGACGACCGGGCTTTAGAGGCTCTGGACGAGGTCAAGGAGATGTTCTCCGACTACGACATCTATGTGTCCACGAGCATGGGCGACGCCTCGGCGGAACAGATCGCCAGCGAGATGCAGGTCATTAGCGTGCTGGTGGCAATCGTCGTCGTCACGGTGCTGCTCTTCACCTCCCAGACATGGGCGGAGGTTCCGGTGCTGCTCTTAACCTTTATCGCGGCGGCGCTGATCACGAAGGGCACGAACTTTATTATGGGAACGATCTCCTTCGTGTCCAACTCGGTCACGATCGTCCTGCAGCTTGCGCTCTCCATCGACTACGCCGTTATCTTCTGCAACAGATATAAGGAAGAACATCAAAAGCTCTCCATCAGAGAGGCTGACATCGTGGCGCTGAGCAAGGCGATCCCGGAGATCTCTTCCAGTTCGCTGACGACCATCGGCGGCTTGATCGCCATGATGTTCATGCAGTTCGGCATCGGCCGCGACATGGCGCTCTGTCTGATCCGCGCGATCCTGCTGAGCCTTCTCGCCGTGTTCCTGCTGATGCCCGGCCTGATCATGCTCTTCGGAAACGCGATGGATAAGACATACCACAAGAGCTTTATTCCCCAGATTCCGTTCGTCGGAAAGTTCGCCTACAAGACGCGCCACATCATGCCGCCTCTGTTTCTGGTTCTGATCGTGGCCGCATATGTGGTGTCCTCCAAGTGCCCGTATGTGTATGGTTACTCCATGCTGGAAACGCCCGTCAAGAGCGACGCCATGATCGTGGACGAGATGATCGAGGAGAGTTTCGGCGCCTCCAATATGGTAGCGCTCATCGTCCCCGCGGGCAATTACGAGAAGGAAAAAGAACTGCTGCACGATCTGGAACTCTGCCCGGAAGTGGACAGCACGCTCGGCCTTGCCAACACCGAGGCCATGGACGGCTACATGCTCACCGACAAGCTGACCGCCCGAGATTTCTCGGAACTTCTGGAACTGGACTATGAAGTGGCGGAACTTCTCTATATGACTTACGCGGTGAACGACGAGAATTACGCGAAGATCGTCAACGGCCTGTCCACATACAGCGTGCCTCTCATCGATATGATCATGTTCCTCTACGATGAGGTGGACGAAGGGTATGTGACGCTGGACGACGAGATGATGGATACGCTGGAGGACGCGCACACGCAGATGCAGATTGCCCTCGACCAGCTCCAGGGAGAAGAGTACAGCCGTATGCTGATCTATCTGAACCTCCCCGAGGAGGGCGACGAGACGTTCGCCTTCTTGGACAAGATGCACGAGATGGCAAACAAATATTATGAGGGGACGATCCTGATCCCGGGCGAGGCCACCAGCCAATACGATCTGTACAACACTTTCCAGACGGACAACACGGTCGTCAACGTGGTATCGATCCTGGCGGTCCTCGTGGTCCTGCTTTTCACCTTCATGTCAGCGGGTATGCCTGTACTGCTGATCCTGATCATCCAGGGCGCGATCTGGATCAACTTCTCCTTCCCCGCCGTGGAACAGAAAAATCTGTTCTTTATGAGCTACCTGATCGTCAGCTCCATCCAGATGGGTGCGAACATCGACTACGCCATCGTAATATCGGGGCGTTTCATGGAGCTGAAGGATAAGATGTCCAAGAAGGAGGCCATCATCGAGACGATGAACTTCGCCTTTCCTACGATCGTCACGTCAGGCTCCATGCTGGCGTTAGCCGGTATTTTCATCGGCAGGATGTCTTCGGACGGCGCGATCTGCGGTATCGGCCAGTGCCTCGGGCGCGGCACGATTCTCTCTATCATCATCGTTATGTTCGTCCTGCCGCAGATCCTTCTGCTCGGTGAAAAGATCATCGACAAGACTTCCTTCGCCGTGTCCATCCCGCTGAAACTGGAAAGGGTTTCCGGTCTGGTGCGCGTGGACGGCATTGTACAGGGTCAGATCAACGGTTCGGTCATCGGAGAGATGCACGGTTTCATCCGGGGCGACGCGAGCCTGTTCATGAATACGGGTAAACTGGAAAAGCGCGAGGAGGACGGCAGCGTTCCGCAGATCCCCGAACTATTGCTGTCCGGCGCACAGACAACCAAAAAGGAGGGCGAGACACATGAAGAAATATAAGGCGCTCTCTGCCATATTGGCAGCATCCATCATCATACAGACCATGCCCGCCGCGCAGGTCGCGGCGGCTCCGCAGTCTGCGTCGGAAGACGCAGCCGGGACAAACGACAGCGCGGTATCTCCCGCTATCGACGGCTCAATGGAAAATACAGAGACCGACGGTGCGGAATCCGCCGCAACAGAGACAATCGAGATCAACACACCCGAAGATTTCGTACAGTTTGCCGACAACTGCCATCTGGATTCCTGGTCGGTCAATAAACTGATCTCCTTACAGCAGGACATCGACCTCTCCAACACTTCCTTCGAGACGATCCCTGTCTTCGCGGGCACTTTTGACGGCAACGGCCACACGATAACAGGATTCCGCCCCACCGATCAGGGCTATATCGTCGGTCTCTTCCGCTATATCCAGCCGGAGGGCATCGTGCAGGATCTGACGGTACAGGGCAATATCACCGCCACCAATGAACAGGAGTGCATCGGCAGCATCTGCGGCATCAATCACGGCATTATCCGAAACTGCAGTTTCCGCGGCATTGTGAGCGGTCAGAACACCGTGGGCGGTATCGCGGGCATCAACGAGCCGTCCGGCGTGATCACCGGCTGTAACTCCAACGGCCGCATATCCGGCTATTATTCCACAGGCGGTATCGCGGGTGTCAACCACGGCATGATCCTCTTCTCCAACAACCGTTCCGGCATCAATGACAACTCCGACTGGGTAGAGGAAGACGACGAGATGGGTACAGGGATCTTCTTCAGTTTCCAGATGTCGGAGGACGAGATCGACCTTTACAGCGGCGTGGACACAGGCGGTATCGCCGGGTATTCCGACGGACAGATCGAACTGTGCACCAACTATGGCGTCATCGGCTATGAACACACGGGATACAATATCGGCGGCATCGCCGGGCGTCAGGCCGGACTGGTCAGCCTGTGCACCAACAACGGCGAGATCTATGGCCGTAAGGACGTGGGCGGCATCGTCGGCCAGATGGAACCCGACATAGAGGTGGACGAGGCGCAGTCTCTGCGCAACGCCGTCAATGAACTGCACGATCTGATCGAAAAGACGCTGGACGATATGCACGAGAGCAAGAACGTGCTCAAAAGCGATCTGGACACGCTGAGCGTTTACGGCGACAATGCGCTCTCCTCGGGGGACGCCATGGTCAGTCAGATGACGGATTTCGTCGACGACAACATCGGACAGGCGCAGGCCGTCACAGACCGTATGGACTATATCATGGATATGCTGCCCGGCATCATGGACAGTATCTCCGCCTCCGGCGAGGCGTTCAGCCGCATGAATGACGCGCTCAAGGAGCTGCCGGAGGACCTGGACTTTATGTCTGCGGTGGACGACAGCGCATACGATGAGACGGATTATAACAGGATCTCCCTGCTCTCCACGGTGGGCGGCCGGATCCTCACCAACTCCCTCAACCCCTCGGAAGGGGACACGGTCACGATCACCGTAGCGCCCAACGAGAACTATGAACTTGCCTCTCTGACGGTGTACGACGCGGACGGAGATACAGTCTCCTGTTCCGGCAGCGGCACGCAGTACAGTTTTACCATGCCTGCAGCCAACGTGCGCGTGGAGGCCTATTTTCAGCCTGATGCATCCACCCGCGCCCTGCTCAGTGCGCCCGGCGTATTTGTGCCCTATGTGGCGATAGACCCGGATGGCCCGGACACCGTTTCGGAGAATGATCTTCCTCCCGATAACGGCAACGACGATCCCGACGATACCGGCGAGCCTTCCTCCAACAGCAGCCCTTCTGCGAACAAGGAGCCGCAGCAGGAGAACGAACCGCAGCCGCCTTTCCAGACGATACCGATGCCCTTTTCTTTAGGAGCGCCTTCTCCCGGCGGCCGTTCAACAGACCAGACTATCGTCCTGCACTCCAATTTAAGCGGCAGCGCCTCCTGCGCAGTCGCGGACGATACCGCCACGCTGACGATCCGCCCGGACACCGCCTACACTCTGAGCGGCGATCCCGTCGTCAAAGACAAAGGTGGCAACACGCTGCCTGTCACCCGCACACAGAGCGGTTCCTATCAATATACCTTTAGCACAACGGCTGACAGTTTCCCTGTCACCGTGGATATTTCCTTTGCCAAGCTCAACACGGAGTCCGCGATCGACAACTCCGCAGGCAATATCCGGGCATCCATAGGCGATCTGCAGCAGAACGCCGTGGAGGTGGAGGAATGCATACAGCGCATCAACAGCCTCATGGGCGGTAAGAGCTGGAGCGATATTAGCGATCCTGGCCTTCAGGAGCAAATACTCAGCGAAATCAGAACCCTGTACGGCTGTATGGGTAGTATGTCCGCCTCCGCCTCCTCCGTCCTGAGCGGTTTCAGCGCGATCTCCAACATACTCGCGCCCTATGTGCAGGACGCCGCCGAATCCGCGCTGGAGGATCTGGAAGAGGCGACCGACGAGATCCACAATGTGATCAACTCCCTCAAGGATGCCGGGCGCGGCGTCAGGGCCATCGTGGACTATATGAATCTCCAGCCTGATATACAGTTCTCCACCCTCGGCCCGGAGTTCGACGCAAACAGGGAGGAGCTGCACACGCAGCTTATGGGAATTTCCGACAGCCTGAAAACGCTGAGCAACAACGCCTCCGGCTATTCCGATCTCGTCAACGAAGATCTGAAGGCCGTGAACGATCAGCTCAACGTCGTCTTTAATCTGCTGGCCGATCAGTTCACCAACTCCTCAGACCCCAGCGTGGAGGAGCTTTACGAGGAAGTCGATATAGAAGACATCGATTCCGTCCTGACAGGACGAGTGGATTCCAGCACCAATAACGGCATCGTCAAGGGCGACATCAACATCGGCGGCGTGGCGGGTTCCATGTCCATCGACGAGGAGGATCCCGAGGACAGCGCGGCGGGCAGCGTAGATTATCAGGTCGGCAGGCGTTTTATCACGAAATGTATCATCAGCGACAGCGTCAACAACGGCTACATCACCGCCAAGAAAGACGGCGCGGGCGGTATCGTGGGCTATATGCGCCACGGCATCGTCACCGACAGCGAAGGGTACGGCAACATCGAAAGCACCGAGGGCGATTACGTCGGCGGCATCGCGGGCGAATCCCTCACCGTCATCAAAGACTGCTACGCTCTCTGCTCCGTCTCCGGCGCCAAAGATGTGGGCGGCGTGGCCGGGTACGCCAACACCCTCCAAGACTGCTATGCGATCGTCACCACGGAGGCCACGGTAGGCAGAGTGGGCGCTATCGCCGGCGAGATCTCCGAAGATACGGACGGCGTAGTATCGGGGAACTACTATGTGGGCGACGACGCTTACGGCATCGACAATATCAGCTACGCAGACATGGCGGCTCCTATCGCCTACAAGGATCTTCTGGCCACGGCAGAATATCTCCCCACCGAGTTCTGGCACCTGAAAGTGACCTACCGGGTGGAGGACACCTATCTGGGCACGGAGGAAGTGAAGTACGGCGCAAGCCTGGCCGATCTGCACTATCCCGAGATTCCCGCCAGAGACGGTTTCTACGGCGCATGGCCCGATCTGTCCGATCAGGTGATGAAGGGCAATCTCCTCATAGACGGTTCCTATATAGATACCGTGACCGTGGTGGAGAGTTCGGAGAAAGCGGAGGGAGAGAGCACGGTATGGCAGAAACCCTACGCCCTCGTGGAGCAGACCTTCACAGAGGACACCGTATTGAACGCCGGACTGAGCAATCAGGAACCGCCGCAGGCCGCCAACGGCAAAGAGTACGTCGTCTATGACATCTCTCTGGAAAACGGCGGCATCGGCGAAAAGGACACCTTCGCGATCAGACTGCTCAACCCTTACGGGGACAAGACCAAAGTCTTCGGCTGTCTGGACGGAGACTGGACCGAACTGGAAGGCAAGGACAGAGGCCAATATATCCAGGTGGAAATGACAGGGCCGAAGGAAACCTTCTGTATCGTCAATACGAAAGTCGACACGCTGCTTATCATCATCGCGGTGGTCGCCGGCGTCGCCGGCCTTACAGCCCTGTTCCTGATCCTTCGCCTGTCCAAACGTCTGAACGGAAAACTTGCGGCGCGCTTTAAGCGTCAAACACCCGATTCGTAGAATATACTAATAAAAAACGATAAGGGTTCCCATGCAAAAAAGAATTTCTCTGGAGCCGGAGGCTATCGCCGTCAGCAATGCGGCGGCGAAACCTCCGCTTATTTTCCAATTACCACCCGAACAGGGACGGCAAGTGCTGGAGGATCTGCAGGATTCTCCGGTCCGCATGTATCCCGCGTCAGTACAAAGTGCGGTATTTCATACCGGAAAATGGGGAAAAGTGAGAGTTTATGCCGTCTGCCCCGACAACTTGACAAATCCCGCCAACGTCATTTTCTATATTCATGGCGCGGGGTGGGTATTTGGGAGCTTTCACACCCACGAAAAACTTGTGCGGGAGCTGGCTGCAAGAACGTGCTCTATTGTGATCTTCCCGGAGTACAGCCGCGCGCCCGAGGCAAAATACCCCGCAGCGATTGAGCAGTGCTATGACATCCTCCGCCGACTGCCTTCTGTCATAAACGACTTAGGATATCGGATGAATCCCCGTACTCTGACGGTTGCCGGAGACAGCGTCGGCGGAAATATGGCGATTGCCATGATATTTATGACACGGCACAGGGGCGGTCCGTATGTCCAAAAACTGCTCCTCTACTATCCTGTCACCGACGCGCGCTTTGACACCGAATCCTATTTTCAGTTTGCGCAAGATTACTATCTCTACCGCCAAGGCATGATGTGGTTCTGGGATCAATATATCGAGGCCGGCCCCAGACGCGATCAGATCACCGTATCGCCGCTGCGTGCCGATGCAGAACAGCTAAAAGGTTTCCCCGATACCATGATTCTGAACGGCGAGGCAGACGTCCTTAGAAGTGAGGGAGAGGCGTTTGCCCGCAAACTGCGGGAGGCCGGTGTAAACGTGACCGCCGTAAGATTTCAGGGCATAATCCACGACTTCGTCATGCTGAACGCCCTGGACCAAACTGCCGCCTGCCGCGCCGCCATGAATCTGTCCGTGGCTTGGATCAACGGGCTAAACGAATGTAACTGTAAAGGCGAAAATAAAACGCCATCATAGATACGCAAAGTGAGCGCCGCAGTCCCACAGAGTCGGGATCGCGGCGTTTATTTTTCATTTCATCATAATACCGTTTTATTGTTATATGCCGGAATGATGTAACCGCAAAACTCCGTGACATCCTCAAAGGTCTGTGGTATCATAGCCGTATAGATGAAAACCGCAGCGTCATGGCCTTTTTCGATTTCGATCCGATCAACGGGGGCACCTATTGCCGATTCCAAAAAGCATTATTTGGGCACCGATGAATTACCGCGCAAATTACTCACGGAAATTATGGAATTAAGAATGCGCTGTCATGATCTTGAAAGGAGCTTGTCATGCAATATTTGTTTCTACATGGTTTAGGGCAGACTCCCGAAAGCTGGTCTGCGGTGCTTGACTGTCTGGATGAAAAGATCGGCTGCCTATGTCCGAATCTCACCGAACTGCTGCAAGGGCAAACAGTCAACTATTCAAATTTATACCGAAATTTTGCCGCCTGCTGTGACCAAAACGAAGGCCCTCTGTGTCTGTGCGGGCTGTCACTCGGCGCTGTTTTGGCTTTGCACTACACTGTAGAGCACCCGTCAAAAGTGCATGCTCTTGCCCTGATCGCTGCGCAGTATCAAATGCCGAAGAGATTGCTACAGTTTCAAAACGTGATTTTCCATCTGATGCCCAAGACGATGTTCCGGGAAACAGGTTTCGGAAAACAGGATTTTATCGGCCTGACACGATCCATGACTTCGCTGGATTTTCGGGACGGTCTGCACAACATCTCCCGCCCTGTTCTGCTTATTTGCGGCGAGAAGGATAAGGCGAACCGAGCGGCCTCAGAGAGCCTGAAAACGCTTTTGCCAAATGCAAAGTTGGAAATCGTCAAAAACGCCGGACATGAAATCAATATTGATGCGCCGATGCAGTTAGCCAAACTGCTCAACGCATTCTGGCGTTCAGATATTTCGCAGAAATTTTGAAAACCTGATGGCTCCGCATACCACGACAAAAATTGCCGGCAAGCTAAAGATCCGATCCATATGATCATCAATGTAGAGAGCCGGACAGTTCTGACGGACGCATAGAAGATGTGCTGCTCGCGGCAAATGACGTCGGTATGCGAAAAAAGCTGTATCAGGAATACGACATTACCAGTTGATCGGTTGTCACAGACACACTCCATCCATTCAGATGACGTAGGAGAAAAACATGAAACCTTTCTATCTGACACTTTCCCTCTGTATCTTACTCCTGCTAAACGGCTGCGGTTCTGCTGTCGATGAGCGGGGCAACGCCATACTCACCGCTGCGGCGGCCGATGGCGTACAGCCGCAAAATCCCTATGGATTAACGGCATCCTTCCAAGACGGCAATATTGCGGTTTCAGACGAAAACAGCGGTGATATGCTGAGCGAAATACCCTTGTCCGAAGACGAGTACGCACTGTTCCTTAGCATGACGGACGACCACCACGGCTGTCTGCTGTACTGCAGTTCTCCCGCCGCCGGCATAATGATGAAACATCTGTATATCACAGAAGATCGGTGGGCCACCTATGAAGAAAAGGATCTCAGCTCACTCATAGACGGCTATCCGACCAGCCTATCCGCATTGTCCGCGGATCATATCTATATCGGAACGCAGATGCGAAGCAACGGCTATCTGTTTGAGACCACCGACGGCGGCGGACAGTGGAATCCCGTCACGGTAGACGACGAATATTACCGATATGGGTATGTGCTGCCGGTGAGCGCGGACGACCACGTTTTATACGCTCTCCTAGAATACACGGACTCAGCCACAGACGCGAGCACTTACGTCCTGTGCAGACGCGCCGATGACCCGGCGGCATGGGAAAAGATCGGCAGCTTTGTGCCGGAAGATCTCGGCGAACCGCAGACATACTACGTCTCCGACGGCTTTCTGTACATTGCGGGTTCGCAGGGTACGCAGTATCGGGTACATCTTCCATAACCCCGTCCATAACCGCATCCGCATTCTCATGGGGTGCGGTTTATTTTTTGTTTAGAAATCCTTTACAAATCCATAATCACTCTTAATAATTCTATAATTGACTGTCTGTTATAGCTGATGTATAACAAGTATAAACAAAAAAACAACTACCAGCGATGAATTGGATCTCCCAATTCGGTCATACTGATAGCATAGAAGAAAAAAGGAGTGATCACTATGTTAAGACCAGCATTATTTAACAACCGTACTTACAGTCCCATGTTTTTCGACGACTCTTTTGATGAGATGTTCGACAACGCCTTCAAGAATTTCTGGGGCAACAACGAACTTGCCACCTTCGACGCGTTCAAGACGGACGTGATCGATCAGGGCGACAGCTATCTGCTGCAGGCGGAACTGCCCGGTTTCGACAAGTCCGACATCAACATCGACCTGAAGGACGGTCTGCTCACCATCTCCGCCGCTCACAAGGAGGAGAAGAACGCGGAGGAGAAACACAAATACATCCGCAAGGAGCGTTACTACAGTTCCTACTCGAGAAGTTTCCGCGTGAACGACATCGAGGCGAGCGACATCGACGCCTCCTACAACAACGGCATCCTGGAAGTCAAGTTCCCTAAGAAAGATCTGGCTGCCAAAGAGGAAGTAAAGAAGATCGAAGTGAAGTAAAGAAGTAATCTCATTTTTCTACTCCAAAAAGCCGGGCGGGCAAAACCGCTCGGCTTTTTGCTATTCATATCGGAAAAACTGCGCCAATACAGCGGGCGCGCTTACGTCATGGTCAAAAGTAAGACCGTATTTCGGACCAGCGGCATCCCCTTCATAGAGGTAATAGCTGTTCAGACTGCCGTGCGTGATGTACTCATACCGATATACCGATCTTTCAAGTTCATCATAATAAGTCCTCCGGACCTGTGCGGTAGTGCCGAATATTATAGGATTGTGACTGTATTCTCTGCAGTACAGGCTGCCGTCCCCGCGATAGAGCCAGTCGATGGACAGCAGGCTCTCGTCCGCGCTCTCCGACGTAATCCCTTCCGCCCAGAGACTTTGTACGGTATCTGTCACGCACCGCACCTCGTAGGAGAGCGGCCTGCCGTCCGCCGTATCAGCACTTGTGATCCGCGTTACATTTTCACCTGCCGCGGCATCCCCGCCGTCATAGATGAGCCGGGAATAGGTATCGTCCTCCCATGTGCGCTGTTCTATCCCTTCAAACAGAAATCCCTGACACTCGGCCACCCGCTCTAGCTTAAAATTGCGGTAATACGCATAGAGAAAGCCGCAGCCTCTCTGTGCAGTCTCATCTAGGTACAGCTCCAGTTCCAACCGCCCCAGCGCATCATAATATTGATAATAAGGTTTCTGCCCCGCAAATCCGCAAAATGCAAGAAACTCCTCTCTACTCTCGTATTCCTGAATCGGCTCGTCGGTGGTCTTCCACTCGGAATCGTCAGCCAACAGCAGATTGGAGACTGTGATTTTGTCCTCGGGTCGATAATCTGTCAGCCTGTACATATCCTGCCGGAACAGCGTTTCATAATAATCGCTGTGCGCCAGATAAGTCGGCGCATACTGCTCCACTGCGCCGTCATACAACGCCGTCTGCTCCAGACAATCCTCTATGCGCAGCCGCGCCGCTCGGGACTCGTCATTCTCCCATGTCAGTTCCCAGCTGCGCATCCTGACAGGCTCGCGCGTCTCGCCATTGATGTAATAGATCTCCTTCGACTCCCGCTTGTCTTCCACGCGCCGCACCACATAATAACCGTCTCCAGCCTCTTCATACCACGGAATTTTGATCGGTTCTTCCTCAAAAGCGCTCTCACTGCCGCTCCAGATATAGAGAAATCCCTCTGCGCCCGTCTTAGCCGCATCAGACGCAAAAATCTCCACATCCGCATACTGGTCATACCAACGATTCTCGAAATCTGCCAGCTGGTCGAAACGAACCGTCAGCCGCTCACTATCTAACGGGCAGTCCAGCTCCTGCATAAGATTTGCCGTGTCATCATAGAGCCGCAGGCTGTGTGTCACATTTCCCCGCCCGTTCTCCTCAGTGTGGAGCACGAGGCTCCAGTTCTCCGTCTCTTCTCCCATATCTTCCCCAAACGGAAAATCCAGCGTGCGCTCCGTCACCTGGGTTTCAAACTCCGATTCCGTTTCTTCTGCTACCGTCTGCGATACAGTCTCTTCGCGCGTGGATCTCTGCGGCGCATTCCCTGTATTCTGTGCAGTTTCCTCCGGCTGTCCCTGCTGCCCTGCGCTGCAGCCGATAAGCCCCAGCACCGCAGCCGCCAGGCACAGCCGAGCCGCTGATACGCCGAATCCTTTTCTCTTTTCCTCCCGATCTGTCATGGCGCGACCTCCTCATGAGCGATTGTGAAACAGCATCTAAATCTATATCGCAGTCTCCTTGCACACATCGACCCACGAGACATAGCCTGAATAGGTCTCCAGCTCCGCAATCGTCAGTTTGATAGCGCTGTTGCTGCTCCCGCAGGCGGGGAAGACCGTCTCAAACCGCTTTAGAGATTCGTCCAAATATACCCGGACGCCCTCGCGCACCGCAAAAGGGCAGACGCCGCCCACCGCGTGGCCAACTAACGTCTCCGCCTCCTGCGGCGTGAGCATCTTTGCCTTGGTCTGAAACTGCTCTTTGTATTTGTGATTGTCGATCCTCGCATCCCCGGCCGCCACAACCAGAATCGGCGCGCCATCGACCATAAAGGACAGCGTTTTTGCGATCCGGCCCGGCTCGCAGTGCAGCGCCTCCGCCGCCAGTTCCACGGTCGCGCTGGAGACGTCAAACTCCAGTACCCTGTCCTCCATACCGTATTTCCTGAAATACTCCTTTACCGCCTCAACTGCCATCTCTTCTCCTTTGCTGCGCCGCTTTGTCTCAGCTTAGCCGAGACGCGCATAAGCGCTTTTCCATCCTATTCTCTTATACCCACTCCCACTGTAACTTATTGTCTTCAAACCGCGCTCCCAGCCTGCCCTCGTCTTTCAGCCACGCCAGATAGGAGCGGACGGTGCTGCCGACCGGAGCGCACTGCTCAAAATTCACGGTCAGGGAGTCGCCTGTAAACAACCTCTGCAGGATCGTCTCGAAACAGAACGGCCCTTTACAGAGCTCCATGATGTCCTTCGCGATCTTCCATACCTTATCGCTCAGCTTTGCCGGCCCGATCTTCGCGGGACTCTGAATGTAATAACTCCTATCCGTAATTTGTATCAGTTTGCAGACGGCGTTCCTCCTGCGTCCGGCAGCATATCTTCATCATATAGGATATTGTATTCCTCCGACGTCACGATCTGCGTGCCAAAATCCAATTCAAAGAACAGGTGGCTGCCCATCCCGCTGTCGCGCAGTATGTCCGCGTCCAGAAGAACGGACTCCTCCCCGTCCGCTATGCTTTTTGTCAGCAGCAGCTCCGTCTGCTCCATCGTCTCGGAACCTACGGGCGTCCGAAAGACCTTGATATTGGACGGCGTTCCTCCCTCCCATCGGAGCAGGATGCTCTCTATCCGGGCGGCGTTGTACCACAGAGCCTCGGCCTCCACGATATTCTGATCCTTGTCATAGAACTGTACGCTTTTCAGCGCCGGGGCGATTCCGGCATCCAAATCTTCCGCCTGTGCGGATCCCTGCTCTTGCGCCTGCAGCTTGGCCCCCGCTGTCTCTTTTACCCCGTTTTCCGTGTCGGGCAGCGCATCCTGCATAGTTTCCTGCGTGGCTCCGCTGTCCGCCGCCGATTCTGTCGTCTCCGCCAGATCCGCCGCCTCAGGCTCCTTTGCCGCCGTATCTTCCCCGAACGCCGCCTCCTGTTTCTGCAGATGCCTCTCAAACTGCGCCTGTTTCTCTTCATCCGTGGATGCCTGATCGGTATCTTCCGGATAATAGTCCTCCTCCGGCACGGATTCCTCCCAGGCCTTATCTCTGCCGCGCCCGAAGAAGATCCCCGAAACGCCCACCAAGATCGCCAAACCTGCTGCCGCCGCCGGGAGCGCCCATCTGTACAGCCTGCCGAAAGCATGTCTCTGCCGCGCCGGGCGGTCATTCTCCTGCCTTTCGGAACCCTCCTGCGCGATACGCCGCTCCTTCTCCCGCACCGTTTCCTTCGTTCTGCGGATCAGACTCTCCGGCGCATGGATCTGCCCGGTCTCTCTGTTATATTGTTCCCTGACGGATTGGTCTGTGATCCGCCGATCTGTGCGATCATTACCCATAATCAAAGTTCCCTCTGTCTGCAAACTTACTTTCGCGATCTGCCGAACGGCACATTCCGTATTTATACGGTGTCCTGTATCAGCTCTTTCAACATTTCCCTGGCCCGGTGCATCTGAGACTTCACGGTAGTCTCCTTCTGCTCCGTGAGCCGCGCGATCTCAGCCACCGTCAATTCTTCAAAATAGTACAGATGGATGACCGTGCGGTATTTCGGCGGCAGCTTTTGCACCGCCGCGCGGACGGGCTGCTCCTCCGGCATCTCATAGCCGCCGCTGCCGTTCGTCAGTTTCTCCGGCTCTTCGAGAAAATCTACGTTTTTGTTCCAATACTGCGCAAAATGCTTTTTGGCGCAGTTGATCGTCACCCGGATCAGCCACGCCTTCACATGCTCCCAAGATTCCAGATCCTGTATGTGGCTCACCAGCCGCACGAACACTTCCTGAAACAAATCGTCCGCATCCGTTGTATTTTTCATCTGCGACAGCGCCAGACGATACACCATGTCGGCGTAGCGGTCGATGGCCTCCTCTGTCGTGATCCCTTCCTCTTTTGGCATACCGTAATCCCCTGTCAAAACGTCTCTTTCTCCTGCCAGACCGCCGTGCCGTCTCTCCTGGCGACCATCTGATCGTACTGTCCGTACATCCGCTGCACTTCATTTTCCAGAATATAATAGTGCCGTATGTACGGGATGAGCAGGATCAGGACCGCCAATGCCAACAGGCCGACTCCCGGCGAGAACGCCGTGACGCACAGCCCGACCACGATCACCTCCAACAGCGCGAAGGTCACGGTCACGATCAGATGGATCAGCCGCTCGTGCTGAAAAAAGGAGAGCTGGATCAGATGCTCCCCGATCACGGCCTCCCAGTCCAGACCTTCCCGCAGAAGAAGGCTGTCCACATATTTTCTGTAATTTAAGATCCTCTTTTCCACAATGCTACACTTCCTTCTGAAAAAGAAGGCCGCCGCTCCAAAAAGCGACAGCCCACTTTCGATCGTTTGTTATCAGTATTTTCTGCTATTTTTATCCTTGCCAAACAGCGGCGCCGCGCTCTCTTTCTGCGAAACGCCATGCGGGCCTGCGCCGGGAGCGGCATATTTCTCATAGAGAGAATCCCCGCGCTCCCCCACAAGCATATCCTTCGCGGGATAGGGCTTGGAAATCTCGCTGACTTCCTTCCGGTACAGAGCGCTGTCCGCAGATTCCGATTCCTCGTCTCTGCCGGCAAAAAGCTGGGAAACCAGACTCATCTTATTGTACAGAGCGGTATCCTTCCAATCCCGGTAAGCCTCCCGGTTGATCTTATCCAACGCCCGCTGCACGGAAGATTTCTCCGTGAACGTTCCGGGTTTCTCCTTAACTCTCGCTCCCGCGAGCATACCCTTTATCGTATAAAGACGGGAAAAATCCCTGTCCTTCTTCCCGGATACAAGGTTATCGGAAAGCTCTGTCTCGGCGTCTCTTCTGCCAAACAGTTTGGAAATGCGATTCTCCTGACGCTCCGCCGCCGCATTCCGGGTAGAAAGCAGCGCGCTGTTTTGATAATTTCCTATATTCGATGTCATACAACCACCTCCCAACCGTTTCATTTTCAGCATATCACACTTCGCCGTGATATACCAGTGCCGAAACCTCAAAATTTTAAAATTTTTCTGTCACTTTTCGGCGGGCAGGCTCGTATATAGGGTGAGAGGCCTCCATAAGAATACGGATAAGCCGGATCGTCTGTTATAATGGTCATACCATATCCCGAGCCGGAGAAAGGAGAACGCCGCCGTGAACACCAGAAACGAGACGGAAGTCGCCCGTGTGCTGCAGACATACGGGAATATGCTCTACCGCACCGCGTATCTGCTCCTGGGCAATCCGCACGACGTACAGGACGCGCTGCAGGAGGTACTGCTGCGCTATATGGAAAAAGCGCCCGATTTTCAGTCGCCCAACCACGAAAAAGCCTGGCTGCTGCGCGTGACCTCGAACTGCTGTAAAGACTGCCTGCGCTTTCGCATGCGGCACGCCTGCATAGATTTGGAATCGCTGCGGGAACTTCTGCCCGCGCCGGACAAGCGGCAGCTCGCACAGGAGCTGTACGCTCTGCCCGCCAAATATAAGACCGTGCTGATCCTCTTTTACTTCGAGGGCTACTCCGCGAAGGAGATCGCACAGATCGTCGGCCTGTCCGAAAACGCCGTGAAGAAACGGCTGCAGCGGGCAAGAGAAGCATTGAAAAAAGAACTTACCTGACAGATCACTTGTCAGATCACTTGTGAAAGGAGACAACGCAATGAATGAAAAAGAACTGATAAATCTGAAAGAATCCATCACCATGCCGCCCGAGACGGAGGCGGCGCTGCTGCAGGGCTGCACGCAGACCCGCAGAAAGCATTTCCGCTACGGCCGCTGCTCCGCCGTGTGCGCGGCGCTGACCGCGCTTGTCTGCATCGCCGCCATCGGCTCCACCTCCTACGCGACGTACAACGCCTATCAGGAGAAACAGCTTGCGATCTTCATGGACGCCGATATGACTATGGCGGAAAAGGAGTCCCTCGGCGAGCAGCTTGCGCAGATGCCGGAGATTTCCGCCTGCCACTATGTCAGCGGCAGCGTGGCCTGGGAAGATTTCAAGGCGCGCTACTTCACCGGCGATAAGGAACTCGAGAAACTGACCACCTCCTTCGGAGAAAACCCGCTGCAGGATTCTGACAACTATCGGGTGTCCGTCCGTCTCGGCGCTGACACGCAGGCTGTCCGCGCCAAGATTGAAGGTCTGGACGGCGTGCGCAGGATAACTACCCTGCGGGAACTGAAAGAGGAGGGAGCCGACGGCACGATCAGACTGTGGATCACCGACAATACGGATCCCAACGCAATGATCCATTTCGTCACATACACGGACGGCGGCGTGATCGTGACGGAAACGCCGACAGGCTCAGAGTAGACTTCTATCCGCCCTCACGGGGCGGATCAGTATTCAAACGACCGCAGGAACTGCCGCGCCCGCTCCGTCTGCGGTTTCTCAAAGAATGCTTTCGGGTCGCCGCTCTCCTCCACGATCTCTCCGTCCTCCAGAAATAAGATGCGGTCCGCGATCGCCCTTGCAAACGCCATCTCATGTGTCACGATCAGCATGGTGCGTCCGTTTTTGGCAAGGGCGAGAACGACCTGCAGCACCTCGTGTACCATCTCCGGATCCAGCGCCGCCGTGATCTCGTCAAGCAACAGTATCTCCGGGTGCATTATCAGCGCGCGCACGATGGCCACACGCTGTTTCTGTCCTCCGGACAACTGGCGCGGATAATCGTCGCGCCTGTCTGCAAGCCCTACCTTCCCAAGCAGCTCCACCGCCTCGCGCTCAACCTCCTGTCTGTCCCGTTTCTGCACTTTCAGCGGAGCAAGCAGGATATTCCCCATGACGGTCTTGTGCGGAAAGAGGTCGTAGCTCTGAAACACCATGCCGATCTTCTGCCGCATCGCGGACACATTGGAGGCGTCCTTCCGAACGGGTTCGCCGTCAAGCAGCACCTCTCCGCCCTGAATATCCTCCAGTGCGTTCAGGCAGCGCAGGAAAGTACTCTTCCCGCAGCCGGACGGGCCGATCACAACCACTACCTCGCCTTTTTTGACCTCCAGATTCAAGTCTTTCAGGATCACCCGATCTCCGAATTTCTTGTGAAGATGACTGATTTTTAAAAGCGTCTGTCCCATACTCACGCCCACCTTTTCTCAAGATATGCCGCCAGCCTGCCGATCGGCCAACAGATTAGAAAATACAGCAGAAAGACAACCGCAAACACGCCAAAAGCCGCGTTGGGAGAAACGCGGCGGTTCGCCTCTATAATCTGCTGCGCAACCTTCAATACCTCCACGATCCCGATCATCATGACGAGGCTTGTCGTCTTGATCATTCTTGTGACCAGATTGATCGACAGCGGGATCAGCCGCCGGACCGTCTGCGGCAGGATCACATACCGATACGTCTGTGTCGGCACAAGACCGAGCGCTTCCGCGCTCTCATATTGTATCTTGGGGATGCTGATGAGCGCGCCCCGCACCAGATCTCCCATCTCCGCCACACCCCAGAAGGTGAACACGATAACAGCCGATGTCTCGGCGGCCAAATTCCAGCCAAATACTCTGGTCGTGCCGAAATACACCACAAACAGCAGCACCATCTGGGGCATGATCCTGACGATCTCCAGATAGATGCGAAACAGCGCCCGCAGGATCTTACTGCGCGATGTCATGAGTACCCCCACGACAAGGCCGAGCAGAATGCTGAGCGCCACCGAGATCAGGCTGATCCGAACGGCCACCCACAGCCCGCCGAGAAGCCGTATGAAGTTGGTTCCCTTAAAGAGAACGTCAATCCCCAAACTCTGCATGACGCACTCTCCTTTCCACCAGACTTCCCAGCACAGACACCGGCAGCAGCATGATCAGATAGAACACTACCAAAAGCGTCAGACATTCGATCGTCTTGGCATACATACCGATCAGATCCTTCGCCGTAAACATCAGATCCATAAGACTGATCGTGGAAAACACGCTGGTCTCCTTTAACAGAAAGACCACGTTGGCGACAATGCCGGGTACGCTGGAGGAGAGAGCCTCCGGCAATATGATATGCCGAAAAGTCTGCATTCCGGTCATTCCAAGACTCTGCGCGCTCTCCGACTGTATTGCCGGAATGGCCTCCAGGCCGCTGCGGAGAGCCTCTGCCATGTACGCGCCGCCCAGAAGGCCCAGCCCCATCGTACCGCAGACCGTCGGAGAGATATGTATCCCGATCTTAGGCAGTGCAAAATACAGAAAGAAAAGCTGCACCAAAAGCGGCGTGTTGCGAAACAGCTCCACATAAACCGCTACAAATCCGCGCAAAACGGGGACTCGAAGATGCGTGATGACAGCGCATAACAAACCCAGCAAAAAAGCCAGCGCGATCCCCTGCCATCCGATTCCGGCAGTGAGCAGCAGGGCTTCTTTATACAGCGGCAGATATGATATGATCACATCAATGTCCATAAATACCTCCAGACTCCATCATGATTTTCATAATCGGGTCCCACACACCCGAAAGCGGGCAGCGGTATTCTGTCTCCCGCTGCCCGTTCCTCTTTTTAATCCTCAAACGGAACGACTGCTCCATCGTAAGTATCGTTGATAAACTGTTTGATCTCGTCAGATTTCAAGACCTCCGCAAGCGCCCGGATGCCTTCGCTGTTCTCATTTCCCTCCTTAACGACAAGAACATTCACATAAGTCTGAGCCGCCTCGGAATCGCTCGTCTCATAAGCTACGGCGTCGTGCGATACCGAGAAACCCGCCTCCAGGGCGTAGTTGCCGTTGAGCACTACAAACGCGACCTCATCCTTCACTCTGGGAACCTGCGCGGCCTCCAACTCCTGAATCTCAATATTGTTAGGATTGTCTACAATGTCATTTACCGTCGCCAGCAATCCGACGCCATCCTTCAGAGTGATAATGCCATTGTCCTGCAAGAGCAGCAGCGCCCTGGCCTCGTTCGTCGTGTCGTTCGGAACCGCGATCACATCGCCGTCGCTCAGCTCGGAGAGATCGGATTTCGTGCCGGGATAGATGCCGAACGGTTCATAGTGGATCCCCGCCACCGGGACGAGCGCCGTGCCGTTTTCCTCATTGAAATTGTCCAGATACGGTACATGCTGAAAATAATTGGCGTCGATCTCACCGCTGTCAACTACCAGATTCGGCTGCACATAATCTTCAAACTCCGTTATCTCCAGTGTCCAGCCCTGATCGGCCAACAGCTTGGCTGCCTCCGCAAGGATCTCCGCGTGGGGTGTAGGAGACGCCGCTACTGTGATCGTGCCTTTGCTTTCCGTTTCCGCCGCCGCATCTGCATCGCCGGTTACGCCGCCCCCAACGACCAGCGTGTCTTCATAATCGGCGCCGTAAGTATCTAACAGTGTCGCCTCATAATCTTTATGGAAAAACTGCTCTTCGCCCAGCGCCACGATCTCGTCGTTCAGCCAGTTTAACAGAGATTCATTTCCCTTCGTGACTGCCGGTGCGATCGTATCCGCGCTGCCGAGAGAAGGGATGCCGACGGTATAGCCGGGGTTCTCGATGGCGAAAGCGATTACTTCCGTATTATCGTTTGCCCATGCAACGCCGTTTCCGTTCTCGAGCGCGGTCTTTGCTTCCGCGTAAGCATCGTACTTCTGCAGTTTGATGTCCGGATAATTTTCTTCCAGATAGGTCTCCGCGGTAGTGCCCGAGATAACGATCACCTCATCGTCCGCACCGATCTCATCAAGGCTTGTAACGACTGCGCTGTCGGGGGAGACAACGCCCAGCGCCACATTCATATACGGAAGTGCAAAATCAACCTCCTGCGCGCGCTCCTCCGTCACCGTAAAGTTTGCCAGAATAACATCCACCTTGCCGGTCTGCAGATACTCGATCCTGTTCGCCGCCTCCGTGGAGACATAGTTGATCTCGACACCCAGATCCTCGCCGATACGGTTGCCGAAGTACACGTCGTACCCCTGATACTCACCGTTTTCGTCCACATACCCGAAAGGACTCTTGTCGGAAAAGACGCCGATATTGATCGTCCCGCTCTCCTTGATCTCGTCTACCGTTCTGTACACGGCGCTGTCTGCGCCCGCATTTTCTGTGCCGCTCTGCTCCGTTTCGGAACCGGAGGCGGCTGTCTGCGCCTGATCAGACCCGCATCCCACAAGAGATGCCGCCGCAAGGCTTAGTCCGAGAAATACCGCTCCCGCTTTATTCAGTAATCTTTTCATAATAATTTTCCTCTTTTCTATAAAATCATTTTTTACTTTAGTCGTCTGTCTCACCGACACAAGGAATTTGAGCGCAAAAAAACCGGGATTCTCACAACGTCCCGGACAAGTGGCACTATAGCATGTCGCCTGAAAATGTCATACATCGGTGCAACACAAAGCAGACGAATGTACCTGACCATGCAAAGATGCCCGGGAGAACAATATTCGGCTACAACACATTATATGCATGTCGAAATGATCTGCTCTATCCATAACATTCCTCTCCTTTCCTGCGTGCTGCTCAAATTCGATGTCCCTATAATACTCCAGTATTCCTATTATGTCAATAGGAAAAATAAAATTTTTCACCGGCTTTTTTCAATTTATCTGCCAAACAAAGAATCCGATATTCTGCAACAAGCACAAATATCGGATTTCAGCGACTTTCAAAAATATGTAAATCATAAATAAGTAAATCGTAAATTACTAATTATAACTAAAGAATTTTTCAATATTTATATATTAGTATGCCGTTTTCCATACATTGTTTACATTACCGATACTCATTCTCCGTACTCCTCGTTTCCTCAATATCCGCTTATTTATGGCAATCTCTCTGTCAACCGGAATTGCCCGCATTGCCGTCTGTTGACAATACTTTCTGTTCCCTTCTACAAGTCCGGCAGTTTACATCACTGCTCTAAGAAATCCCAAAACTGCTTATATTTTACATAGCCTGCCAAATTTCCGGCATCATACTGCATCTGCATCATATCCCGGATGATGTCAAACCAATTTGCTTTATCAAAATAAGAATGACCGCTGTCAGCATTGTAATTTGCATTTGCACCCATGAAAGCGCCCTGTGCATCAGGGCATTTCCCACTATCCGCCAAATGACTGGAATAGGCGAACATATCCGGATAATCGCTGCTGCCCGGATCAACCTCTGCAACATTCACCATGCGCTCCGCTGTCACGTTGCCCTCTGCGTCCCACGCTTTCACTTTATAAACCGGATGTGACGGATCAAAATCTTTCGGCTTGTATACGGTAACAGAACCGCTTCGATCTGTACTGGAACCAATCGCCTCCCCGTCTGCCTCGTTGGAAATATGCAGCACAAACGAAGCGTTTTGTGTTGCTGCGGTCTTGCCCATGTTTCCCGCAAAACTCGTATTCGCTTTGTTTTTTACATTTGTATATCTTACCTCATAATATCCTGATGATATTCCATTGATACCCATTTTTTAGTTCTCCATTCTATGTATTATTGTGCAATCCCTCTGTCAGTCAGAACCGCTAAGCGCTGCCGCACTTTGGCAGCGCTTTTGCCCCCTTATGCCAAGTCCGGGTATATACCGGTTTTTATAAAATATTCCCTATTGCTGTGGCGCTGTATGTGTTGACTGCACTCTCATAAGCTGTTGCCGCCGCCGATAGCTGTGGTTGGCTGATAAAGTGATAATTTATCATACCAAAACCGCTTTTTTGAAACGCCTCTGCCATAAGCATTTTATGATATTGCAGCTCTGCAAACTCTCTGCGTTTCTCTGCCGTTTCCGCACTGAGTTCCTTATATTTTTCTCGCCTTGCCCGCTTTGCTGCCTGTTCCGCTTTGATTTTTGCTTCGATCTTCGCCCGTACTTCCGGTTTTAAATCGCCGGTAGTATATGTATGTACTACGCCATTCTCATCAATGCCCACAGCATAGGAATGAATCTCATGGCCTGCCGCTGATAACTCTGCTTGCAAAGCCGGGAAACGGTCAAAAGCCTGCTGAATTTTCTGTTCATAATAGGCTGCTTTCTCCGGGTCATTTGCCATCTTCTCTAAAATATTGGGGGCGATTGCAACATTATTATATCCTGCAATGCTTGCGCCAAAGTTGTCAACACTCCTTTGGTCATTCCCGATATTTTTCACCATTACGTTTGCGCCAAACCGCTGTTTCAAATACTCCACGTACTGCTCCGTCCGATCTGCCGAACTGCTCTCCGCAGTCTGTTTTACGGTGTCGGCGAAACTGGTTTTTCCTGCCGTATTGTTTTTCTGTGTCTTGTCTGCATACTGATATGCACCTATCAACGCACTGTTTACATTGGCGATACTCATTTTCATCCATCCCTTTCCTATATCATTTTGATCCCTCTGTCAGTCGGAATCGCCTTGTTTGTCTGCAAAACCTATCTGTCAGACCGCCGGGTGCCGCCGATCTCGTCCAATATATCCTGCCACACAGAGAATTTCTGCATTTCTTCCATATTTAGCCGATGATCCTGAAGATACGCATAGAGCGCCTTATATGTATTTTTCGAGAAAAATACGCTCCAATTATTCTTGTAATCCGAGTTGTCGTTATAGGAAATTCCGTCATATCCCATAGATATGATTCCCTGAGCCGTTCGCCGCGCCAATCCCTTGATCTCCAGATCTGCCCAAATGCGGGCGGCCTGTTCATCATGCACGAGGTTCGGATATTTATCGAAATAAGTCTGCGCAAGCGCCTCATACTTAGCCACATCCGCCGCGCTCTGCAAAAGCACCTTTCCGCCGCGTCCTTCCTCTCCGTCCCTGAGCAGGAATTGAATGCCCGTCCCCGCGTGAGTATGAAGAGTATACCCCTGTAATTCCACTGTTTCCGGTTCTTCTCTCCCCATCGCATTCCGCAGATCGTCTTTCAGTTCTTCGTCCAATACCAGCGCGTCATAGCTCATCGTCCCATGCTCGGAGATTAAGAATTGTTTTCCTGTTGCGGCATCCTGTCTGACTTTAATATCCTTATAGGAAAAAGCTCCCAACCGTTCGCCCTGTCCATTGTAAATGTCAAAACACTCCGCCTCATTGTCAGGTACGATTTTGTAATTTTCTGACTGATAACTTTTATAAACCTGCTTTACAGTATTGGCACTATGTACAGATGAAGTGAAATAGGTTGCCACAGCGCTGTTTTGACCGATCGCACGCGCATTGCCGCCGGATAGCGCACTGTTTTCTCTGATTGAAACTGCTCTTTCTTTCATTTTTTCCGCAAAACCCGTTCCTGTTTCCGCCTTTGCCGCTTTATTGCCCGCATGTCCTGCCGAAAAATAACCTGCTGCTATTCCATTGATACCCATTTAAATTCTCCCTTTTACTACTTTCTTGCTCCCGCCTGATATTTGGCATCTTTCAAATTACGATTCATAATCTCCATGACCTCATCTGACGTGTACAGCGGTCCGCCCGGATACTCACAGAAGATCTTCTCTCCGTTATATTTAGGATCCACCGATTTTTTATAGAGTATGGAATATGGGTTTGATAATTTGTGGAGAGCTGCAGTATTTTTCTCGATCAATTCCGCCTGCATCCTCGCCATTTCTTCCGCAGTATAAAATTTTATCCCCAAAGGGTTCATATACTGCGCCCATTGCATTTTCTCCCTGTCAATATACATGGAATCCCCCACTGTAACGGAATAATCGGGTGTGCCGTTGTCTGTTCCTTGTAAAAATTTCTTAAACCCCTCTACATCCATATTACCGTTCAAATAGTCTTCCCAGAAGTTTTCATGGGCGGCAAAGCGGAAATTATTCATAAATTTCCCTGCGTAGTTTAAAAATTCGATTGCTTTTTCATACTGCGATTCATCCGTAAACAGAATTTCCCATTCATATTCATGCTGCCCCGATTTACAGCAGCGAATCCCGTCCTTATCGACCGCGATTAAATATAGCTCTTCCTTACGGCTGCCTTCTTCGTCCACTTCCCCCAAAGGAAATCCGGCTTGTACTGTTTCCTTTATGTATCTCATATAATGATCCATAAAGTCATTTTTCAGACGATCCTGTGAACTGCTCTGCATAGCTCTCGTTTCATATCCTGCCGGACAGCTTGTTCTTCCAATTTCACTGATTGCCATTTTCTCATTCCTCCATTATTGTTTTATCAGCGGTTCTTCTGTCGGTCAGAGCCGCATATCCCCCACCCTTAAATGCCAAGTCCGGGCGCTATCCATTATCCCTTCAAAAGTCCAAGAAACTTCTTCCACTCCAAATATCCTTTAAGGTCGCCGTAATCATATGCCGACTGCATCAGCTCCTGCACCGTTTCCGTCCAGTTTATGCTTTTTGAATAATCCCACGAACCGGAAGTTTTCTGCTCCAAGTCAGCGGCAGCTTTCGCGACCGCCGTTTTTAATACCGTTTCCTCAAAACTTCCTTTTCCGGTCTCCTTCGCATGCGCCGTATAGGCATACATTTCATAGGTGTCGCAGTTCCGGGGATCTACCTGAGAGACGTCTATCACGCGCTCTGTCAGATTTCCCGCCGCGTCCCATGACCTCACTCTGTAAACCGGATGCTCCGGCGTACCGGCCTGCGTTTTGGACACCTCCCCGGTAGAGCCGTTCTCCGAATATAGCCACCGAAACACTACCTTTTCTCCACTGTTCTCTGCGTCTGCCCCGCCGATATTATCCTGAGCCGCCCGATCTATCGTCTCCGCAAATCCCGTTCCTTTCCTCCGGGTTTTCTGTACCCCCTGTTCCATCGAATAATTTGCCGTCACGCCGCCTACATTCATATGAAATCCCTCCTGCCTGTCTGATAATCACAAAAGTTCCGGCTTTTTTCCAATATGCCGCTCAGCCATCTGTCATACCGCAGATAGCTGCTCCACGCGCCCAGTGTCCGCAGCTGTTCCATGCGTTTGCGCACAAGGGCTATATAGTTCCGTCTGTCAAATATGGTGTCGCTCTCTGTCCCGTCCCGCAGGGTAGACAACATGAAATTCGCGTCGCCTTTTCCCATATGTACATTCAGCACCGCCATCTCCACATAGGAGCTGCCGTTCGGATTCACCTCGTTGGCATTGATCCGTCTCTCGTACTCCTGCCCGTTCGCGTCCGTGCCTTTCACCAGATAGACCGGATTGTCCTCGGCATAATCCTCCGCACGGTAGATGTTGATGCTCTCCCCCGTGGGTACATGGCACATACTGAACAGCGCCCCGGAATCCAGCGACACGCCCGGCGTGCTGTTACAGGTCACTGAAAACCGAGGTCTTTCCGTCTGCTGCGGTCTCGCTGTCTCCTGCGCACAGTTTCTGTATTCGTTCAGTCCGATTCCTCCGACGTTCATCCTGATCCTCCCGCTACACTCTCTTTCCCATTCCCACAGACGGAATTTTCAGAAATATAAAATCCATCGCGAACTCCGTGGCCGCATGAGACAGCACCGACAGATTGACGTCCAACTCCTGTTTCTCGCCCGTGGCGCGCTCGATCGCGTAGCACTGTAACATGCGGCTGCGGATTCGGCTCCGGCACTCGGCGATCTCGTCCAGATAATCCTGCTCCCGCTCCCGTTTCAGCCAGAGCTTTTCGCACAGCTCCAGGTATTCCTTGCGCTTTTTCTTGCGCTTTTCCTGCTCCGCCATCTGCGCCCGCCGCTGCTCGGCCAGCCGCTTACTCCGATTGTCCTTCGCATAGCAGTACCCTTTATACTCTTTCTTCATGGCTCCGAAATAGTGGGAGCGGTAGGTGCTCTCCCCCATCGTGCCCCACGGATAGTAGGCGCTAAGGTCGCGCCTGATCGTGTCCAGCACCCACTTCTCATACTCGGGGTCCGCCTTCATCGCCGCGAACCCGGCATCGGAAATGTTGATGGAGACTGCGTCCTGTGCTTGGGAATGATCGACGGGCATTTTCACGATCTTGTCGTAGATGTACTGCTTATACTCTTCCATGGTCATATCCGCCGTAGAGTATATGCGGCCGACGCCTCCTGCCGCCGCTGTTTCCGCGGTTTCCTGCCCCGCCGCCTCTGTCTCTGCGGCTGCCTGTCCCGCCGCAGCCTCCTCCACAGCCTGTAGGAAGGAGCCTTTGCCGGCAGAACCTCGCGGCTGTCCCATCGTTGCCTGCGCCGCGCGGAGCATATTTAGATAAAACCTTGTCGTCGCGTCAAGAAAAATTCCGTTCATAAGCAGCCTCCCTCTAAAGAAACTCTTTTCAGACACTTTGCTTTCTACAATAAACACGAATGGGGAGGTGAAAAAGTTTCACTTCCCCATAAAATGTGGCGTTTTCGTCACGAAACGGTAGGTTTTTGTCATGAGCGGCTGGCAAATTTAAGCTTGGCGCATATGCCGGACCCTGTGACGCTGATTGGTACGAAACATTCTACCACCATGTAAACGCTGCCCCCGCAGGCGGCGACAAGACGATCATGACCATAGAAAATGTAAAGGACTCTATAGAGAGCAGCGTCGCCCGCTGCTCGGACGGAAACTGTTCCTGCAGGAGCGCGTTCGTCCTCACCTGAATCGCATCGTCTCCGAGCGCCGCAAGAAACCCGCCAAGCGTCATAAGCAGATACCGCCCGGAATGTTCCGCAAGCACACCAACGAGCACGAGACATGCCGTGACAGCAAAAACCTTTCGATAGGGTTTCTCCCGAAATCTTAAGATTACTCTCGCCCCAAGTATACCGCCCATTTCCATCATAAACAGCGAGGCTCCGAGCGGCCAATTTGGCATGCCTGCCTGCGGCAGTTTTGCCTGCAGAAAAAACAGCAGCAAAGTATCCACCGCCCCGACAAAAGAGTTTGCAAACATATAATATATCGCTTTCCTCTTTTTGCTTAATAAAGAAAGGCTATCGGTAAAACAGACGGCAAATTCCCGGCCGACAGCGCCGAACACACCCCGGCCGCCGTTTTCACCACGTCGGCATGCACCTGTTTCATACAGAGAAGCAAGCGCCCCAATCCGGATAATCCCAATCAGAATATCCGCACTATACGCTGCCTGATATCCGATAAACAGGGCAAATCCGGCACAGAGCGTCGAAATACCGTTACAGAGTCTATAGATGATCATTTGATTCGACGCATACTTTTCATAATAGTTTTCCTCGTGAACTTCTCTAAGGGAATCATAGGCGAGAGCATCCCCCGAACCCGACTCAAAATTATAACTCGCCGCATAGAATGCGAGCGACATGCATACCATCGGCAGATTGCGGGAAAAGATCATGACAACATTCCCGATCATTTTCAGGACACTGCTGACGATCAGCATCTTTTTTCTGCCGAACAGATCCGCCAAAACCCCTGACGGAATTTCCCAGATCAGACTCGTTACATGAAAGACGGTTTCCGCCAGTCCGATCTCTGCAAGACTGTAGCCTCTCGCCGCGAGTATGGCGACCCACGCGCCTGTCAGCGACAGACAGCCGAGCACGGAAGATGTATATAATTTCATGATTTGTCTTTTAATTTGTAACATAAAAAATCTCCTTAACCATTATTTTTCAATCGTTAAGGAGATAGCGGGCCAATTCTAAATCTTCCTAAAAATAGGCGCACTATCCCCTAGAAAGGGAAAGTATAACCTTTTTTCAGTTGAAGATTTACAATTTTCCAGTACATATTTGACCTCTATATCTATTGAAACTGCAGAAAACTCTTCACGATCGGATTCTCATAGCGCAGGATGATCGCGGAGGTGGGGCCGAGCGTCACCGTGACGTTGCCCGATACCACCGGATATTCCATCTCCTGTACCGTATATCCATCCGCCGTTGTCAGAAGAAGTCTCTTCATCGTGCATTCCATCGGTATGCCCAGATACCACACCGCAAACTCCTTCGTGATCTCGTGATCGTTGTTGTTGATCACGATAAGCGACTGCCCCTGCTTGGTAAATCTTCCGTAGCTGAGCACATTGTAATCCCCTTCCATATGTTTCAGGGAGCCTGTCAGGAATTCCCTGTGGGATTTATGGATGCGGATCACGTCTCTGTGAAAATCGATCATCTCCTGATCCTCATGTCCCCATGGATAGGTGCGGCGGTTATCGGGGTCGGTGAAACCGCACACGCCCGCCTCGTCGCCGTAGTAGACGGTGGGCGCGCCGGGCCATGTCATCTGGATCACCACCGCCTCCCGCATCACCGCCTTGTTGACTCCCGTGTTGGCCGCCTCCGGACCCAAAGTATTCGTCCGGCCTACCTTGTGGTTCGTCCTGGTCAGGAAACGGGAGTGATCGTGATTGGACAACTCGTTCATCGCCACCTGCAGAGACGAGGTGGTAAAGCTGGCGCCGTGGTGCTGCATGGCTCCCCAGAAACTTTCCACGTTGCCCAGCAGATCTTCCCTGTAATCGTCGCTGTGTTTCTGCATACCCGTCAGAAACCACGTCACAGGCTCCATGAAGGCGTCATAGTTCATGACCGTGTCCCACTCGTCCCCTTGCAGCCAGTCTTTCGGGCTGCCATAGTGCTCCGCCAGAATGATCGCGTCGGGATTGGCCATCTTGACCGCCTTGCGGAATTCCTTCCAGAAATTGTGATTGAACTCCGGCGAATGCCCCAGATCCGCCGCCACGTCCAGCCTCCATCCGTCCGCGTTGTAGGGCTCAGACACCCACTTGCGCGCGATATATAAGACATAATCCGTCAGATGCTTGGAATTTTCGTAGTTGAGCTTGGGAAGCGTATCATGCCCCCACCACCCGTCGTAAGTGCCGTTGTACGGCCATCTGTGATCGTCATGGAACTGGAAATACTCATGGTACACGCTGTCCTTCGAGATGTAAGCGCCCTTCTCATAGCCCGGCGCGTTCTCATAGATCCGCTCCCTGTCCATCCATTTATTGAAAGAGCCGCAGTGGTTGAACACGCCGTCCAGGATGACCTTCATCCCGCGTCTGTGCGCCTCCTTGACCACCTCCGCAAACAGCTCGTTGCTCGCCTCCAGATTTTCTCTGTTGGAGACGCGGTCGATGTACCTCGTCGCATAGCGATTCTCCTGCTGGTCCGGCCTGAGAAGTTCTCCCTCGTCGTGCACGATCCTGCCGAAGTGCGGATCGATATAATCGTAATCCTGAATATCGTACTTGTGATTGGAGGGCGATACAAACAGGGGATTAAAATAGATCACGTCAATCCCCAGATCTTGCAGATAGTCCATCTTGTCAAGCACGCCCTGCAGATCACCGCCATAGAATTCCCGGACGCCCATAGCCGCCGGGTATTTGTCCCAGTCCTCCACCCTGACGGTCTTGTCGCCGATGTACTGGTACTCGTTGGTCAGCACGTCGTTGGTTGGGTCGCCGTTACAGAAACGGTCCACATAGATCTGGTAGAAGACTGCGCCCTTCGCCCACTCCGGCGTCTTAAATCCCGGGATCAGCCGGAAATGATAATATTCGTTGACGTCCTTGCAGACGCCTCTCGTGTCGTAATAACACACGATCTTGCCCGCACGCACCTCAAAATAATATGTGATCGGCTCATTGTCCAGTTGGAGAGAATGAGCATAGTAATCAAACAGATGGTCTGTCTCTGTCTTGAGCATGAGATGTTTCTCGCCATTACAGACCCAAAATACCGTGTCGATATTATTTCTTTTCGCCCGGAAATGAATACTGACCTCCCCGTAAGCATTCGGCTCCGGCGGATATACATAATCTTCCGTCATATCGGAAAAAAGAGCTTTCCTGCTGAATACCGGCCGCATGGATGATAAGTACTGCTGATTTCTTTCTGCTTTTTGAAACTGACTGAGATCCATGTAATATGCTTTCCTCCAAAAAACAACATATATATTTATTGTATACTATATATAGTGTTAATTCAAGAATTTTCACCTTGACTCAGAGAATATCCTGCGCCGGAACCATTTGTAAACCCGATCTCTGAACAGTAAAAAAGACAGTCGCTAAACTGTCTTTTTTAGAGAAGGTATTTCTTTCTTATGGGGTATAGCAAAAAACTATATAATGTATTGGGGGTTACAAGTGTATATTAGCATAGCCCCTATTTTCCTACAATACCAAGGTTTCACAAATATTACAATTTATCATGTTCGATTTTATGCAATATGCACAATTTATGCTGTCGTCAGCGTCGGGTCATCAGGCTGAGGGTACTTTTTATCGAAAAGCGCCTCGAACTCGGCGCGCCCGATTTTCTCTTTTTCCAGCAAAAGATCCGCGCACTTGTGCAGAATGCTCTCCTGCTCCAATATGATCTCCTTCGCCTTCATGTAACAGTCGTCGATGATGGCCTTCACTTCTCTGTCGATCTCTCCCGAGATCTCCTCGCTGTGATTCTTAGCGTGTGCAAGATCTCTGCCGATAAATACTTCGTCGTCGTCGTCCTCGTAGTTGATGATGCCGAGTTTCTCCGACATACCGTAGCGCGTGACCATGTTGCGGGCCTTCTTCGTCGCCTGCTTGATGTCCTGCTGCGCCCCTGTCGTCACGTCGTCGAAGATGATCTCCTCCGCGATACGGCCGCCCAGAGATACCATAATATCCTGCAGGATCTTCCCCTTGGTCAGGAACATCTCATCCTTCTCAGGCAGCGGCATGGTATAGCCTGCCGCCCCAAGCCCCGTGGGAATAATAGACACCGTGTACACAGGCCCCACGTCCGGAAGCACATGGAACAGGATCGCGTGTCCCGCCTCGTGGTAGGCCGTGATGCGTTTCTCCTTGTTGGAAATCACGCGGCTCTTCTTCTCTGTCCCGATGCCGACCTTGACAAAGGCTTTCTTAATATCGTCCTGCTTGACGAACACACGCCGGTCCATGGCCGCGTTGATCGCCGCCTCGTTCAGAAGATTCTCCAGATCCGCCCCGGTAAAGCCCGCTGTTGTCTGCGCGATCTGCTCCAGATCCACGTCGTCCCCCAACGGCTTATTCTTCGCGTGCACTCTGAGAATATCTTCCCTTCCCCGCACGTCAGGGCGCGCCACCGCGATCTTGCGGTCGAACCGCCCCGGTCTCAGAATAGCAGGATCGAGTATATCGACGCGGTTGGTCGCCGCCATCACGATAATGCCCTCATTGACGCCGAAACCATCCATCTCTACCAAAAGCTGGTTCAGGGTCTGCTCGCGTTCGTCGTGGCCGCCGCCCATACCGGTCCCGCGGCGTCTCGCCACGGCGTCGATCTCATCGATAAAGATGATGCACGGCGCGTGCCGTTTCGCCTCGGCGAACATATCCCGCACACGGGAGGCGCCCACGCCCACGAACATCTCCACGAAATCAGAGCCCGATATACTGAAAAACGGCACGCTCGCCTCGCCCGCGATAGCCTTGGCGAGCAGCGTCTTACCCGTACCCGGCGCGCCTTCCAACAGGATCCCCTTCGGAATACGGGCGCCCACCTTCGTGAATTTGCCCGGCTCCTTCAGAAACTCCACGATCTCCTGCAGTTCTTCTTTCTCCTCCTTCAATCCGGCCACGCCGTCCAGCTTGATAGTGTTCTCCCCGCTCAGCGTCAGCTTGGCGCGGCTCCGGCCAAAATTCATCATCTTGCCGTTGCCGCCGCCTCCGGCGTTCTGCGCGTTCATCATCACAAAGAAGAACACGCAGACCACCACGACGATGAGGATCGGAAACACGCTGTTCAGAAACCAGCTCTCCTCCGGAACGTTCTCCACCCTCGGATCCAGACCGTAGCTCCTCACCAGCTCCTCCATCTCGGTCACGTCGGTGACGTACAATGTCCGCTCCTCGCCGTTCCTCAGCGTGATCTCTAACGACCCTGCCGTCGTGTCCTTGTTCGGACAGATATTGACCACCGCCACTTCGTTGTTCTCCAGCTGATTTACGAACTGTCCCCTCGTATAGCCCGTGTTCTGCACCTTCAGCGTGCCGACCCAGACGGTGAACAGCAGCAATCCGATAATGATTACAAAATACAGATAGAAACTCTTATTATTTTTGCTCAAAGTATACCTCTTTCATTTACTCGTCAATCAAATTTCACAACGCCGATATACGGCAGATTGCGGTATTTCTGATCGTAGTCCAGCCCGTAACCTACGACGAACGCATCCGGGATCTGAAATCCCGTGTAATCCACATGGACGTCCACCACTCTCCGCTCGGGCTTGTCGAGCAGCGTGCAGAGCCTCACATCCGCAGGCCCTCTGTCCCGCAGCATCTCCAGCAGATAGCTCAGCGTCCGCCCGGAATCCACAATATCCTCCACCACGATGACATGCTTGTCCGCAAGCGGTTCATCCAGATCTTTCACGATCCGGACCACGCCGCTGGATTTCGTATCTCCGCCGTAGCTGGACACGGACATAAAATCCAGAGAGACGGGCACGGTGATCCGCTTGGCAAGCTCGCACATAAAAAAGCTCGCGCCCTTGAGCACGCAGACCAAATGTACTTTCTGTCCGGCGTAATCCTTGGATATCTGATCGCCGATCTCCCGAATTCTCCCGTTTACCTCTTCCTCGCTCAACAGTACTTCAACTCGTTCCGCCATGATAGTCTCCTCTTAGCCGTACCTGTAAGATACGCGTCGTTTTTTCCTCTACTTTATAGTGCTGGCTGATCCGGTAGCCGGGTATCCATAGAATATGCGCCCCGTCAGCCAGTATATGCATGTCGTCCCGCCGCGCCTTGGGTATCTTCTCGTCGATCATATACTGTTTGACGGACTTGGTGTGCAGTGCGGTATCGATTGTCAGATAATCGCCCTGCCGCCTCGTGCGCAACTCCAAAGCCGTAGTTATTTTATCATAATCAAACCATTTCGTATATCTATTTTGCGGAATATTTTGCCAATCTTTCCAAAAATCCCCGCTCTTTTGCAACAATGCAAAGGCAAAAGTCCCCTCGCCCGGCACGCTGATCTCTGCCGGCGGCATGACAGCATAGACTCTGTCGCCCGCCGCGCCGCCCTTGTCCGGGGGAATCCCATCCGACGCGTTTTGCCGCAGGATCAGGGCATTGTACTCCTTGCAGGCCCTGATTCCATAGGGCAGATACAATTCCCTGCCGCCCTGTTTCGCCATAAGAGCGGTCAGATCGGCTATGTGCCGCCCGGTAATATCCTTTCTGTGCGGGGTGAGCCGCTCCATGCATGACAGCAGCACCCTTCGATACATGGCGGGCGCCTCGGACAAAAGACCGCAGGCAACACGCAGACCCGGCGGTTCCCCCGGCAGTTCCTCCACATAGACCTCATACAATCGGCTTGTCTGCGCCTCCAGATACTCCTCCGTCTCGGACAGAATATCCGCCAGATCATTCATATGCGCCACCGCGCCAGAGCAGATCTCTTGCTCGGCGTAGGGCAGAATGTGATGCCGTATCCTGTTGCGGGTGTACGCATCTCCCCGGTTGGTAGCGTCCACACAGTATTCCAAACCCGCTTCGGCCAGATACCGCTCGATCTCCTCCCGCTCCAGACACAGGATGGGACGGATCACATGTTCCCTGACAGGCTGTATGGAGCACAGTCCCTTCAGACCGCTCCCCCTGAACATGTGAAAAAGCATGGTCTCCGCCCGGTCATCCGCGTTGTGCGCCACCGCGATCTTCCCTTTTTCCGCACCTGCGCGCTGTTTCGCCAGCACTTCCTCAAAAGCCGCGTACCGGATCTGCCGGCCCGCCTCCTCGGGGGTCAGGCCGTGCGCTGCCGCATAGCCGTTCATATCCGCTTTTTTTAAGGAAAAAGGAATCCCCAGCTCACCGCACAGGCGCTCCGTGAACGCCGCGTCACGCGCCGATTCCGGGCGGACGCCGTGATCCACATGCACCGCCGTCAGCCTGCAGGGTATCTCTGCGGACAACCGATGCAGCAAATGCAGCAGGCAGACGGAATCCGCTCCGCCGGATACCCCGGCCACAACGAGATCGCCCGCCTCTATCATGCGGTATTTCTCTATATAATTTTTTACTTTATCATACACCTTTCCCGCCATCGTGATCGTATTCCATATCCTATCGTCCTATGTATGTCTTATTCCGCAGCGCCGCCCTGCTCCCACACGCCCATCACGAGCACCGTCATGTCATCCCTGATCTGCCCCCGGCTCTGTGTCAGAGAGTATGTCAGGATCTGATTTGCTATTTCGTTGGGATTGCTGTAGTCCATTCTGCCGATGATCTCCGGCAGTATTTCTTCTCCGATGCCTTGGGAGAGCGCGTCCGAAATGCCATCCGACAGCATGATCACATAATCGCCGTTCTGCAAGGTCCTGTACATGACTTCCGGCTCCAGCCGCCCGAACACCCCCAGCGGAAAGCTCTGCGTCGAGAGCCTGTCCACCAGACGGCCGCGCTTGATGTAGGTGCAGGCCGCGCCCATTTTGATAAACTCGCACTCCCCCGTGTACAGATTCATATCACAGATGTCCAGCGTGGACATATTTTCCTCCTGCCCCGACGACGCAAGCGCCCCGTTGATCATCTGGAGCGCCGCCTCCTTGCGAAATCCTGCCTCCAACAAACTCTCTGTCAACTCGATAACCTTCTCCGAGTCTCTGCACGCTTTCTCCCCGGAACCCATACCGTCAGACAGAATGACTGTCATCCTGCCGTTCTCTCCTTCATAGAAAGAATAATTATCCCCCGATATTTTCTCCGTCTCCTTGACGGCCTTGGCAGTTCCCGTCAGGAGCAGGAATTTCGGCTCCTCCAGAAAATAATAGGTATTCCACTCCTGCGTCAGGTACAGAGGCGCGCTCTTCGCCGCCCGCAGCCTGACGTTCATCGCAACCGATATAAAATCCGCCACGTCCTCCACAGAGATACATTCCTGCTCCCCGAACCGCACATATTTGTCAGCGGTCGTCTTCATGGTCAGGCTGATCTCCACATGACCGTCCTCATGCGCCAGCTCAAAGAAGTTTTTGAGCTGTATGCCCGATTCCTTGAGAAGTTTTGCCATCTGCCGATACCTTCGCTCGCCCATAGGGCGGTACGCATAGGTCGTCTTAGCCACCTCGGCCATAATGTGCGCCATCTCCTTGAGGTGTTCTGCCAGAAGTCCGCGATTCTCCTGCAGTTTGCGCTGCCATAGATAATCTCTCCTGCTGCCGTTCCCCGCGGCGCAGCCCGCGTCGTCCGGCTCCTCCTCGAAAAGATCCGCCAGGTCCCGAAACGACTCCGCACAGTTCAAAAGCCTCTGTCTGCCATATTCCGGTATGATGGTGATTCTGTTATCGTCCTTTATTTCCGCCTGTCTTTTCATACGATCCCCCCGTCGCAAACGCCCGCCGTCACGGACAATTCTTTTTCGTCAATACTCAATATATGAGGGGGTTGTCCGAATTATTACTACAAAAAAACAGATCCCGAAACTTCATCCGGAATCCGCTTAGTTTCCATCTTTGAATATTATTTCTCCTTCATACACGAGCCCAAGCTTTTCCTTGGCCACTTCCTCCACATACTTCTTGGTCTGTGTATACTTCTCATATTCCGCAATCTCTTCCGTCCGCGCCTCTTCCGTCTCGATCTCCCTCATCAGAGCCTCTTCTCTCGCTGTGTACATCGCACGTTTCTCGCGGAGCTCTACACTTTTAACCGCAACCACGATCAGCATCATCAAGACAACTGTGGTGATCAAAAGCATACCCGTTTTGTTCCGGCGTTTCTTACGATATGCTGCTTTTCTTGCCATGCCGCCTGTGATACCTCATTCTTTCCGAGTCGCCTATCGTTTACATAAAACCATTCTAAGGGTTTTTATGAAAACCGTCAACCGTTTTTTAACAAATTCTTTCACTTTTTTTAATCTTACAGCCGCGAATCGAACAAACCTTCGAACCGCAGAAAATAGGCATTTTATCGGTTTTAGCACAATTTGTATGAGACGAAATATGAACCACATTATCTTGTGGATGCACGTTGACATAATGTATACAAACCTATTTTTAAACACCGCCTTATAAAAAAGCATTCCAAGAGCTGCCCCCACCACGGCAAACCATCTCAGAACGCCACTGTTCTCTCTGTAAAGCATATAGAACACACCGATACCGCACGCAAACCAATAGACAAGATCCTCGACGGACGTCAGGAATCTGCCGTGCCGGAATAATTTTCTGAGGATCAGAATCCAGTCATAGGCAAACGTGATAATAAGGCCCATGAGAACGGAATGGAGAAAGAAGGTGACTTCCTGCACAATATCCTGACTCATAATCACAACTCCTCCGAGCCTTATTTAAACAACCGCGTTAACAGCGACTCGCCCTTTCTGCCATACCCGTTTCCCTCCGAGTAGGTAAAACTGTCGATCCGCCCGTCCACGTCCACCTCGCCCTTGTCCAGCGACAAGCGGCTGACATGCAGTTCGTTCCCTTTAATCATCAGCATGCCCAGCTCCGTCTCCAACAGAATTTCATTGATGTCAAAGGACAGCACATCGTTGACGCCGCTTATGGTACATGTCCTTCTGTCGGTAAGCATCAGCTTGTGCGGTCTCCTGTTCACTTTGTTAAGGTCTTCCATACATACCCTCCCCCAACCGCCTCCAATGCCGGGCAGTTATGCTACTTCTTAAATGTATGCCGGAATCCCCCGGAATATGCCTGTCTTTGTGCGGGCGCGCGCTACGGCAGATAGCGGAACAGCTCTTTCGCCTCCTCCTTCCGCACCGTCTCCTGCACGTCCAGGACCTCCACTTTGACCTCCTTATTTCCGAACTGAATCGTGATCACATCCCCCGTCTTAACGTTCGCCGACGCCTTCGCCGGCCTGTCGTTGATCAGCACTCTGCCCGCGTCGCACGCCTCGTTAGCCACCGTGCGGCGCTTGATCAGACGGGAAACCTTCAGATATTTATCCAGTCTCATAGTTGTCTCCTTTTTCTAAAAAATAAAAGCCCATATGCGTGTGCATACAGGCTTTTCCCGTGGTTCAATATAATTAGTTGATCATATCCTTCAATGCTTTGCCGGCTTTGAACTTGGGCGCCTTGGAAGCCGCGATCTTCATCTCCTTGCCAGTCTGAGGATTTCTGCCTGTTCTTGCCGCTCTCTTGGAAACCTCGAAAGTACCGAAACCAACCAGCTGTACTTTGCCGTCTTTCTTAAGCTCGTCCGCAACAACGTCCGTAAATGCCTTTAACGCCTTCTCTGCATCCTTCTTGGATAATCCTGCCTGATCAGCCATAGCTGCAACTAATTCTGTCTTGTTCATCTTGAACTCCTCCTCTTGATAAATGAGTTTTCATTTTCTGTTAGATGTTTCTCTTTTGAAACGCCTAAGCCTACATACATTTATATACGTTTTTCCCTTGCTTGTCAAGCACAAAAGTGCCTTTTTACGCTATTTTTGGCCTGTTAAATAAATATCATGCACCCCGCTATGTTATGTTAATTATATTTCTGCCTTTTCACACGATTTATACGTTTTAAAGCTCTGTTTTTTCGTATCTGTCAATAAAATCTTCTATTCTGTCGGTGAGCGCCTGCTCATGAGAAATGCCGCCAAGCCTGGCAATATCGGACACGGTCATGAGCATATCCGCAAGGATCGTCTCAAGCTCTCCGCTGTGGTCCTCCGGACCGCAGCTCTTCAGCGCCTCCACCGACGCCTGCAGCGCCGCCATATCCTGCTCATAGGTGCTCTCCTGCCCGTAACATTTGGCAGCTTTCTTCAAGACCTTGGCAGCTCTGGTGAGCGCGGGCAGCTCCTGCGGAACGTCCCGCAGCGGGGATTTCACCCAATCCTTATCCTTCTTCTCTTCTTTCTTGATCTCTTCCCAGTTGGCGAGTACCTCGTCAGGCGTGTCCGCATTTCCCGTGCCAAACACATGCGGATGTCTGCGCACCATCTTGCGGCTGACCTCATCCACCACATCCTCCATGGTGAAAAGCCCTTCCTCCGACGCGATCTGCGCATGCATCACCACCTGCAGCAGCACGTCGCCCAGCTCCTCCCGCATATTCTCGGGATTGCCCGTCTGCCCGAAGATGCGGATCGACGCCAAAAGCTCCGCCGCCTCCTCCGTCATACACGGTTTCAGGCTCTCATGGGTCTGCACCCTGTCCCAGGGACAGCCGTTCTCTCCCCGCAATGTCTTGATGATCTCCAGAAAATCTTCATAAGTATATTTTTTCTTAGTCTTGTCCACGAATTGTTTTCCTATCTGTCTATCTGTCCATACTGTTTGCGATCCTGCGGGAAATGACTCTCTAACCGTCCAACGCGTTCTCGCTGGGCGAGTCGGCGACGTCGTTGTCGCTGACGCCCGGCTCCTCCTCCAGCTCCGGGAACGTGTAGGTGTAATCTCCTCTGGGAAAGACCGTGTAAGTCACGGGCGTATAGCCGTCCCTGCACAGCCTGATCTCATGCGCGCCCGAAACGGCCACGAAGTCGATCGGCGAGATCCCCTGATACATATCGTCCAGATAGACTTCCGCGCCGACAGGCGAGGTAACGAACAGTCTGCAGGTCACCTCTTTCTCCCCGGCGCTGTCCGCAGCGGAACTGCTGTTGCCGCTGACAGTGCTGCTTTCCTTCTCCAGATCGGTGAAGGAGTACGTGATGTCCTCCCCGTCATTGTACAGATAGATCGTGTAGCTCTTGGTCACATACCCGCTCTTTCTCAGGGTGATGGTGTGACTCCCCACCGTCTTCTTAAAACTGATCGGCGAGATGCCGAGATAGTTGCTGTCCAGATATACCTCCACATTTTTGGGGGCGTCAATATATACCTTGTTCTCCTCAGTGGCGCTGATGGTGTTCTCACTGACGGAGGGCTGCGGCGTCTCCGTGTACTCTCCCTGCTGCGGCATCAGCTGCTCGTTCAGATTGTTGTCGCTGACGGAGGAGTCGTCCTGCTCTCTCTCCTTCTCCATCGTAAATGAGATCTTGGCATACTCGGAGCCAACCTGAATATATTTCGTCAGCGAATCATACCCTGCGGCCTCAAGGCTGACCTGATGAATGCCGTAGGAAAGCTCGATCGCCTTGCTGACGTCAACCTCTTTGCCGTCTATCTTCACCTTCGCATTCTCCGGCGTGACGGAAATGAGGATCATGCCTGTCTTGTCCTGCACGATCTCCAGATCGCTCACGTCCAGCACGACCTCCTTGTCCCGCTCGATCACCACGTCCTTCGTGCTGCTGACGCCGCCGTTGGACAAAAGCACCCGGTAGCTGCCCTCCGGCACCACTAAGAGCATGTCCTCCGAAATCTCTCTGATCACGGCGTTGCCCACCTCGATCCAGCCTCCGATCAGAGCCTGATCGTTTTTCAGACGCAGATAGCCGTGCCCTCTCTCCACATTGATGCTGTATATCTCATGACCGATGCCGTGCACGGAGATCACATCCTGAGACACAATATCCATCACTTCCGCCCGCCTGCCGTTTGAAAAGACTGCAACGTTGTCAGGCAGAGAGTATGTAGAGGAACCGATGTCGGCCGTCTTGTTGGCGCCGCCCAGATCGTAGTTCGATATATTGTCGTAGACCCATGCGTCGGGAGATTCCTGTATGCCGGCGATCTGTCTCTTCCCTTTTAAAAAGTTGACGTCGACCACGTCTCCGATCTTGAGCTGCGTGATCGTCTGCGCCCCGCCGTATTTGTCCGTCACATAGGTAGTGCCGTCATAGTACAGCGTGTACTGCCTGTCGGCGCTCATATTTAAGAATGTGACGGCGTTATCCTCGGGACTGACTCCCACGATCACCGCCGTATCCGCCGAGTCATAACTTCCCACAGTGCCGGCACTGAATCCCGTGTCCGGCACGCCGCTTTTCTTGTCCTTGGCCATTCCCACATTGCTGGCCTGCGAAGTACAGCCCGTGATCAGCAGCGTCAGTGCCGTGACGACCGTCGCTGCCTGCATAACTCTTCTGTGCATTCCGGTTCTTATCCTTTCCTAATCACTTAAATATACTCTCCAGAAAAAGCTGCTTATCCCTCTCCTGGGCGAAAAGTTTCTCGATCTTCTCCATATTTCTGCCGGGGATCCACGCTTTCCCGGTATTGTAATAGAAGTTTGCGATCTTCCAGAACTTCTCAGGGTACGCCAGACGATAATAGAGCTGCCTGTAATCCCTCTTCGACAGACTTCTCACTCTATTATAACTCTCCAACAGCGTGTCCCCAAGTGTCTGCGACCAGTTATTTTTTTCCAAAAGCTTTCGCATGAACAGATACAGATCCCGCACAGGGTAATCCCGCACGCACTTCTCGAAATTGATCAGCACGTCGCCCGCCTCTGTAAGCAGAATGTTGTGGTACTGGTAATCGCCGTGACAGACAATGGGAAAATCATAAGCGTCTTCCTCATAGGAATCATAACGCAACTCGTCGGTGATTTGCAAGGCATTATTCATGAAATAGTCGTAATGCTTCATTAAATATATCTCAAAATCTGTCTTTTGGCTCTTCTCCCACAGAAATCTCCGAACCTTTTTCAACTCGCGGTTATGCTTTTCATACTCCTTCTCGATCTGAAAAACAGGCTGCTCTCTCAGCTCCTCATACGCCGACAGATCCGACGCCTCGTGCAGCTGCGCCAGCACGGCTACGGCCTGGCGGCACTCCTGTGTGTCCCGGTGATTGCACTCTCTGCCCTCAAAATAAGTCTTAACGATGTACGGCGTCTGATCCTGATCGTACACGATCATCTCATCCTCTCTTGTCCGCAGAATAGATTCCGCCCGCACCGCAGCGTTCTTTTGCAGATGTTTTAACAGAAAATCCTGAAATTTTATTTTATCGGTTGGCCCGCAATATTCCTTTAAGATCAGTAATCCCCGATCCGAGTCGCACAGAATCGCGCCCCGGCCCTTCCACGTGCGGTTCACCTCTATCTCATATTGATCAAATAAACTCACCGCTCTGTCATTCACACGAATACCCTCCGCTTTGTCGTCTATCCTATCTTATGTGAAGCGAAAGGAAAGTATGAATTTGTTTTGCGTGCGGCGGATCAGCTCTGAGACGTCGGATCGCCTTTCCCCGCCCGTATTTTTTCTTCACAGATACGGACAAGCTCTTCCCTCGTATTTCGTTCGGGTTCTTCCAGCACAAGCTCCAAAAGTTCCCGCAGCAGCTCGCCGATCTCCCTTCCTGCGGGCAGACCCAGCCCGATCAGATCGCTGCCTGACACCGCCAGATCTTTCAGGCTCAAACATTCTTTTCTTTTACATATGCCATCGTAAATCTTTTCTATGTACGCGAGTCTCTCAAGCTTTTCTTCCCGCTGATAATCGCTCTGCGCGCAGACGTCCGCACGACGTACCTGGAACAGCATCGGGAAAATATCTTCCCCCATGCGGCAGACCGCCCGCCTGACGCCGCTGTCCGTACACGCTATCTCCTGATCGTGGCAGAGCACCAGCCTGCACACTTTGCGGATCGTATCGTTGTCAAACTTCAACCGCCGCAGAATCTCCCGCGTCATCTTCTCTCCGACCACGGCGTGTCCTTTATTGTGCGTGATACCTTGCCCGTCGATGGTCAATGTCTGCGGTTTGCCTATATCATGAAAGAGCATGGCCAGGCGCAGCACCTTATCCGGCTCCACGCAGAGCATGGAGTGCAGAATGTGCTCCCCCACGCTGTAACAGTGGTGCGGATTGTTCTGCGGCGTCCGCATACAGAGGTCAAACTCCGGAAGAAACTGTGCCGTGATGCCTGTCTCATAGGCGGTCCGCAGATAATCCGGGTGATCCGACGTCGCCAGCTTTACCAGCTCCGCCTGAATGCGCTCCGCACTGATCCTCTGAAGATTCGGCGCCAACCCGCGGATCGCCTTTTTCGTCTCCTCCTCGATCCTGTAGCCGAGCTGTGCGGAAAAACGAACCGCCCGCAGCATGCGCAGCGCATCCTCCGTGAAACGTTCTTCGGCGTCGCCCACACAGCGGATCACACCCTGCGCCATATCGCGCATACCGCCATACATATCGATCAGTCCGCTCCGCTCGCTGTAGGCCATGGCGTTGATGGTAAAGTCCCTGCGTTTCAGATCCTCCTCCAGGCTGGCCGTGAACGTGACTTCCCTCGGATGCCTGCCGTCTTCATAGACCCCGTCGATCCGGTAGGTAGTCACCTCAAAGCCTTCCCTGTCCAACAGGACTGTCACCGTGCCGTGCTTAATGCCGGTATCCACCGTCCTCGGAAAAAGCTTTTTCGTCTCCTCCGGTTTCGCCGACGTGGTAATGTCCCAGTCGCTGGGCGTCCTTCCCAGAACACAGTCCCGGACGCAGCCGCCCACAGCGTAAGCCTCATAGCCTGCTGCCGTCAGCTTTTCTATGATTCTGTTTACCTTATCAGGCAGCTGTATCCGCATACCGATTCCTCTTTTACTATCAGCCTAACCTATGCTCGGCCCGTCAAAAAGATTCTTGGCCTCGTCGAGATCAAAATGCGGCTCCTCCTCTTCCTCTACAAGCGAATTCACCAGCCTGTCGATCTCCTTCTCCGACATCGCGCTGCGGCTCCTCTCGATAAAATCCTTCTTCTCATTATCGCTCATATCCACGAAACGGTCCATCGCGGCGCGGTTCGATGTAATCGCGACTCCCAAGCCCAAAGGCATCTCATTATAATCCATGTCGTCCTGATCCTCCTGACATACTTGATTGATGTGTTGCTCTAAGTATGTACGGACCACACGGAAAATATTCATGCGATTACGCCAATGCAGCGATTCCTTTCAGACGAATATCCTCACAGGACGCGCCGACCAGGATCTCATAGTCTCCCGCATCTGCGGTAAAATCGTGCAAGGCTTCGTCAAAATACGCGAAATCCTGCTGTTTTAATGTCAGAGTGACTTTCCTTGACTTCCCCGGCGCAAGCTCCACCTTCGTGTACGCCTTCAACTCTTTGTCGGGTCTGTCAACCTTAGGCGCGATAGGCGCAATATAGATCTGCGCCGTCTCCGCGCCGATCCGCTTTCCGGTGTTTTTGACCGTAAAGCTCACCTTCACTTCCCTGTTTTTCTCTGTTTTCAGAGTCAGACCGCTGTAAGCAAACTCTGTATAGGATAGCCCATGTCCGAAACAGAACGCGGGTTTGATGCGGTTTCTGTCAAAATGGCGGTACCCACAGTACAATCCCTCTTCCAGTTTGATACTGCCCCACAGACCAAACTGACCGTTCTTCGCGTCGGCGCAGTCCTCATATCGACCGGGAAAGGTCTCCGCCAGCTTGCCGGACGGATTGACGTCTCCGAAAAGGACTCGGGCAAAAGCCGTTCCCGTCTCCATTCCCGCGTAATAACTCCAAAGAATGGCCTGCGCCCTGTCTCTCCAAGGCATCTCTACCGGAGAACCGCCCACAAGCGCGACGATCAGATCCTTCCTGACTTTCAGGAGTTCCTCGATCAGCGCATCCTGCTCATAGGGCAGTTTCATGTCCACGCGGTCGATGCCCTCGCTGTCGCTGTCATGATTCAGACCGCCCACGAAGATGACCGCATCGGCGTCCTTCGCGGCCTCGACCGCCTGTGCGAAAAGCGCCTTGTTCTTCTCGTGGATCTCCGCCTTCTCCTTCTCAAGCTGCGCCAGCCGCTCCTCCTCCTGTCTGCGGTGCATCTCCTGCATGTGCGCCTCGTCCCTGATAAGCTGCCCGATGGTCGTATCCTTCAGATCGTCCAGACTGTCCGCCTGCCAGTTGTGATCGAACATCTTAGGTTTCTCCGGCACATAGTAGCCCTTGTAATATTCCACCTGCACGTTTCCGCCCAGATAGCGTTTCAATCCCATGAGCGGACAGATCTCGTACAGGGCCTTGATCTCTGCGCTGCCGCCGCCGTCGGAGTGGATCTTCGCCGCGTTCTGTCCGATCACCACCAGTTTTTTGATCTTCGCTGCGCCAAGCGGCAGCAGATGTCCCTCGTTCTTCAACAGGATCATGGACTCCTCCGCCGTCTTTAAGATCATCTCTCTGTGACTCGGCGCGTTGTAGGCGCCGGCCTTGCGCTCCTCCTTATGCCTGCCGAGCATTTTCAGACGGAACATCATGCGTAAGAGGTTCCGCACCTTCCGGTCCACCGTCTCCTCGGAGATCTCGCCCTTCCTGATAGCCTCCTTCAGCGGATTGGCCAGCTTATACTCGTCAAAATCGGGGAACACCGACATCTCCAAGTCGATGGAACACTCTGCGGCCTCCTTCGTCCTGTGGATGCCGCCCCAGTCGCTGATCACCGCGCCGTCAAATCCCCACTCGCCGCGCAGCACCAGATCCAGCAGGTTTTTGTTCTCGCAGCAGTGATACCCGTTGATCTTATTGTACGCGCCCATGACGGAGTAAGCGTTTCCTTCCTGCACCGCCGCTTTGAATGCCGGAAAATAAAGCTCATACAGGGTTCTGTCGTCAATCTCCTCATCCACCATCAGACGGTCCGTCTCCTGCACGTTGGCCGCAAAATGTTTCACGCACGCCGCCACGTCGTTTTGCTGTACGCCCTTGATAAAGGGAACCGCCAGCGTCGCCGTCAACTTCGGATCTTCGCTCATGTACTCGAAATTTCTGCCGCACAGCGGGCTGCGTTTGATGTTGATGCCCGGCGCCAGTATGACGTCCTTGCCGCGCCCTCTCGCCTCCGCGCCCAGAACTTTGCCCATCTCGTACGCGCGGTACGGATTCCACGTGGACGCAAGGGCGCTGTTGCTCGGCAGATACGATACGCTGTCGTCATTGTTGCCCGCCGGGATCCATCTGTCATTCAGAAACTCCGCGCGCACGCCCATGGGACCGTCGGAAGTGACAAGTCCCGGAATACCCAGCCTCTCCACACCGCCCGACCGAAAAAGTCCCACGCCGTGGATCATGGCGATCTTCTCGTCAAGCGTCAGCTTTCCGAGCAGTTTCTCGATCTCCTTCTCCGTCTTTTTCGCAGTTCTCTCTGCCTCTGTCCTCATAGTCAAACCCTTCCTTTTCTTATATTTCGGGAATCCATACCCACATCTGGTTCAGTCCCCGGTTGCCCCATGTATAGTAGGGAACCAGCGTGATCCTGCACGCCTCCCTGACAGGCGGCTCGCAGCTGTAGAGATCTTCACTGCCCTTCTCGCGATACCCCTCCGCGTACAATTCGCGTATACCGCACAGTTTATCCGGCAGATATTTACCGACCGTTACCCTGCCGCCTCTCTTATAGGAAAGGGAGAGCACATCGTCCCCGTTATCGACTCCCTCGGCGCAGTAGACCAGCGGCCCTCTCTCCACCGCCGCCTTGCCGGTATTGGCCGCAACCTTGCTGTTTGCGTACAGTTTCCGCACAGACATGTCAAGCTCCACCGCCACCTCCGTCGGCTTGCAGAACGTCCCGTGCAGATATGCATAACCGTTCCTGACCTCTATCTCATGTTGTGCGGGCGCACCGTTCACACAGATCTTTATATCTCTGCTCCATGCAGGCACACGGATGGCAAGCCGCACGTCCATCGATTCTCCCTCCGGCGTGAAACGGTACGTGATCCCGCCGTCATAGGGATAGGCCGTCTCCAGAGTAACAGTACCGCCAAACTCCTCTCTCACGTCCAGCGTGCCGCCCACAAAGAGATTGGAATACAGCGTTCCCCCGTCCACATGCCATGCATACTCCGACAGGGAGGACAGCAGTCTCGCCACGTTCGGCGGGCAGCAGGCGCAGGCGAACCATTTCGGTCTGACGGGCAGCGCGTGTCTGTGCGTCTGCGCCTCCCCGGAGATCCCCGGCAGCGCCTCCAGAGGATTCACATAGAAGAATCTCTTCCCGTCAAGCTGCATCCCCGCCAGCACGCAGTTGTACAGGGCGCGCTCCATCACGTCCGCATATTTGCCGTCTCTGTCGAGATAGAGCATCTTGTTGGAGAAAAAGATCAGCCCGATCGCCGCGCACGTCTCGCCGTATGCCGTGTCGTTGGGAAGGTGATAGTCTTTCGTAAAAGCCTCCCCCTCATAGGCGGAGCCGATGGCTCCCGTCACGTACATCCTGCACCGGGTGATATTGTTCCAGAGGATCCTGCAGGCCTCGGCCAGACTGTCGTCCCCCGTCGTCAGCGCCGCGTCCGCCATGCCCGTGTACAAGTACACCGCCCTGACCGCATGGCCGACCGCCTTGCGCTGCATTCTGACAGGTTCGGCATTCTGGGCGTACTCTTTGTCCGTGGGATGTCCGCCCCAGACAGACCAGTTGTATTTCTGTTTCTCCTGAATAAAATAGTCGCTGTTGACGCCGCGCACGTTGATAAAGTGCAGCGCAAGCTCCCTGTACCGCTCCTCCTTCGTGGCGCGGTACAGCCGCATGAGAGCCAATTCGATCTCCGGGTGCCCCGGATAGCCCTCCGCTCCCTCTTCCACGAAATGTCTGTAGATGTGATCCGCCATGCCGCGCATGATCTCCAGGAGTCTTGTCTTCCCCGTGCACTCCGCATAAGCCACCGCCGCCTCGATCATATGACCTGCGCAGTACAGCTCGTGGGCCTCGTGCAGATTCGTCCACCGCCTGTCCGGCTCCTTCACCGTAAAGTAAGTGTTCAGATACCCGTCCTCGTGCTGCGCCTGCCCGATCAGGTCGATGATCTCGTCGCACCTTTTTTCCAGCTCCGCATCCTCATGCTGTGCCAGCGAGTACGCCGCGCCCTCCAGCCATTTCGCCACGTCGCTGTCCTGAAAGACCATGCCGTAAAACTCGCCCTCGCACTTACCCGTGCGCAGTTTCTCGGCCGCCATGCGGAAATTCTCGATGCAGTGGCTCTTCTCCGCATCTTCGATGCGGTCGTTCAGGGCGTCCTCCTGATAGGGGAGCACCACCTCCCTGACCAGCCTGACATACCGCCCCCAGAAACCGTCTGTCACCTCAAATTTTTTGATCAGCCTCAAATCGCTCATATCCCTTTACCTCCGTTTTAATCCCCGTATCATTTCCTTCTCCTCCGCGCTCACGCAGCGGGATTCCACGATTTTTTGGAGCGCCTTGTTGTATGTAAAATCGTCCAGTATCTCCTTTTCTTTGCGCATATCCCTCAGATATGGTTCCGTCTTTTCGCGCTGTTTCACATAACACTCGGCGATCGCCCACGCCAGCGCCATCTGCACATAGTATTCATGGCGGCGCGTCCCTACGGCGTTAAAGATCGGAAACAGACGGTCAATATATTCGTCGGCAATATAGTAGTCAAGGAGCATGACGACGCCGAAACGAACCGCAAACTCCTGCTGTGACGCCGGATATTCCTGCAGAAAATCCCACATCTGCGCCGGGTACTGTCTCGTGATCTTGAGTCCCGCGCAGAAGACATCGCAGGTAGACCAGTTCGCGATCTTTGGCACATACAACCTAATATAATGAAGAATCTCCGCAAACGTCCCCTCGTCTTTGGCTTTCAGACCGCCGATCACCATCCCCTGTAAGAAAATCTCCTCCATCGTCTCGCCCTGCCGCGCCAGCGCTATATCCAAGTATGCTTTTCCGTACTGCCGCCCGATCTGTTTTGCGTATCTTCGCAATCCGGGGATCCTGACGCCCAGCAGTCTCGCCCCTTCTTCCTGCGGCAGCAGTTTCGCGGAGAAATCTCTGTACCCGGATTCCGCCATGGAAAGCAGTGTGTCATAGATCTCCGATAGCATTTGCTGTTGTGAATCCATCACCGTGCCTCCCCCTCTCGGTTTTTCTGCCTATACAGAAACGGGGAATGCCGAATCATTCGGCATTCCCACGCCATCTTACAATCGAAGCGACAGGATTTGAACCTGCGACCTCTGCGTCCCGAACGCAGCGCTCTACCAAGCTGAGCCACGCTTCGATACTTGCGAACAACTAAGATGATACAATATTTTATAGGCGTTTGTCAATGTCTTCCCAAGAATATTTTCACCGAATATTTTCAGCTTTCACCGCAAAGAGATTTTACTGTTGACAGCGCTGTTTGGGGCGAGTATAACAGATTTTAGAAAAAATAAAATTTGTCTGTGAAGGTGAAAATATGGAATCGTATGAAGTATTGAAGGATCTGGCGATTATTCTGTTCACCGCCAAGTTCTGCGGCGTCCTCGCCAGAAAATGCAAGGCTCCCCAAGTGGTCGGCCAGATCATCGCGGGTCTGCTCATCGGCCCCTGTCTTCTCAATTGGATCAATCCCAATCAAACTGAATTTATCGCAAAACTCGCTGAGATCGGCGTTATTATCCTGATGTTTGAAGTCGGGATCGAGACGGATCTGAAGGAGCTGATCAAGACAGGCCCCGTCGCGCTCCTGATTGCCTGCGCGGGCGTCTTTGTCCCCCTTGTTCTGGGAACTCTGCTGTATATGGGATTCTACGGCGTCGAGCCCTGGGGCAGCGAGAACTTCTACAAGGCGGTCTTCATCGGCACGATCATGACGGCGACCAGCGTCAGCATCACCGTCGCCTCCCTGCAGGAGCTGGGGAAGATCAAGAGCAAGGTCGGCACTACCATCGTCAGCGCGGCGATCATCGACGACGTGATCGGCATCCTCGTGCTTACCTTCGTGCTCGGTTTCAAGGATCCCACGTCCCGCCCCGGCACGGTCATCCTAAAGACCATCCTCTTTTTCATCGTGGCGGTCATCGGCGGCTACATCGTATTTAAAGTGTTCTCCACGCTGGACAAACGCTATCCGCACACCAGACGCATCCCCATCGTCAGTCTGGCCTTCTGCTTTATCCTGTCCTACGTCGCCGAGAAGTATTTCGGCATCGCGGACATCACGGGCGCATACATAGCGGGCGTTGTGCTGTGCAGCCTGAGCGACAACGAGTATATCGAGCGCAAGAGCGACGTCATCTCTTACATGTTCTTCGGCCCGATCTTCTTCGCGAACATCGGCCTGAAAACTTCCTTCGACTCGATGGACGGCAGACTGTTCGCCTTCTGTATCTGTTTCGTCCTCGTGGCGCTGGGCGCCAAGATCCTCGGCTGCGGACTTGTCAGCAAGCTCTGCCGCTATTCCGTATCCGACTCTTTCAAGATCGGCGTCGGCATGATGACCCGGGGCGAGGTCGCCCTGATCGTATCGCAGAAAGGGCTGGCGGCCGGACTTTTAACGGCGGACTACTTCACGGCGGTCATCCTGCTGATCCTGGTTTCCTCGATCGCCACGCCCATCATACTGAAACTGCTCTATGCAAGGGATGATAAAAAGTCAGGCGCTGCCGCCTGACTTTTACTCCGCGCTCCGCGGACTCTTATAAAACCTCTTTGATCTTCTCCTCCAGCGCGTCCTTGGACGTAGCTCCCACCAGAGAGACCTTCTCCTCGCCCCCGACAAAGATCTTCATGGTCGGAATGGACATGACGCCGTATTTGGCTCTGATGGCCTCCTCCTCGTCGATATTGCACTTTCCGATCTTCACCCTGCCGTCGTACTCCCCGGCGAGCTGTTCCACCACAGGCGCCATCATCTTACATGGCCCGCACCAGTCCGCATAGAAATCGACTAACACCGGGATGTCCGACTCCAACACTTCCCTGTCAAAATTTTCCGTCGTAAATTTGTATTCCATCTCTGTCTCCTTTCTTATCTGGAAATAATGTATTTGTATATCGGGTTTCCTATGGAGGAAAACCTTTCTTCATACTCCGTCATCACATTGTCCCGCATCATCTCCTCGTCGTGATGCAGATCCTCCGTCATCCGGTCCAGACGCCAGCCGGCGGGTTCCAGCTCGTCCAGGGCAAACCGGAACAGATCGCGGTTGTCCGTCTTAAACTCTATCACGCCGTCCCTTTTTAGTATCTCATCATAACGGCGCAAAAATTCACGGGAAGGCAGTCTTCGTTTCGCGTGTCTGTCCTTGGGCCACGGATCGGAAAAATTCAGATAGATCCTGTCCACTTCCTCCGGCCCGAACACCGACGTGATCTCCTCCGCGTCCATGCGGATAAAATACAGATTCTGCACAGGCTCCGCCTCCATCTTCTGAATACCGCGCAGCAGCACGCTGGAATATTTCTCCACTCCCACATAGTTGATCCTGGGATCTCTTTTCGCCAATTCCATCAGGAATCTGCCCTTACCCATTCCGATCTCGATTCGGATGGGATTGTCGTTGCCGAAAACTTCATTCCAGCTTCCTCTATGCTCCTGCGGGTCTTGGATCACATAATCGCTCGCGGCGATCATCTCTCTCGAACCGCTGATATTTCGCAGTCTCACCCCGACACGCCTTCTTTCACGATATTTATATTCAGTTTACCACTTTTTTCAATTCATGAATAGCTTGTTTCGCTCGGGATTGTGTATTTTTTATGAAAACACTACAGTTTTTGTGCAAAATAGTGTATGATGGTAGATATGTCACAGACAACGACGCTGTCAAGGTATTGTCATAAGATACGTTCTTACAGCATATACTTCTCTATTATCATAGAAAGGTTCAACGATATGTCATATTTAAAAGGGAAAAGAACGGCGCTCGCCTGTTTTCTGCTCAGCCTTATCTGTCTTCTAACGCCTGCTCTCACCGCGCACGCTACGATGGCGGACCTGCAGGCGGAGGCCGAGGCGCGCAAATCCCTGCCCGTTCAGACGAACGAGATCGAGAATTGGCCGGCGGGCCCCGCTATCGGCGCGGAATCGGCTATCCTGATGGACGCCGACACAGGCGTGATCCTGTACGCCAAGAACATTCATGAAAAATGCTATCCCGCCAGCACGACCAAGCTGCTCACCTCTCTGATCGCCATGGAGCGCGGCAATCTGGACGACATGGTAACCTTCTCCCACGACGCGGTTTTCAGTGTGCAGCCGGGCTCCTCCAACATGGGAATGGATGTGGGCGAGGCGCTGACGCTGGAGCAGTGTCTCTACGGCATATTGGTCGGCTCCGCCAACGAAGTGGCCAACGCGGTGGGCGAGTATGTGGCGGGATCGATCGACGATTTTGTGGCGCTTATGAATGAGCGCGCCACAGAACTCGGCTGCACAGGCAGTCACTTCGTGAACACAAACGGACTGCCCGACGATGACCACTACACTACGGCCTATGATTTGGCGTTAATATCCTGCGCCTTTTTTGAGAATGAGATGCTCTGCAAGATCGGCAACACGCCACGCTATCACTTCGAGCCTACCGCCACGCAGCCGGACGATTTCTATACGAATAACAAGCATAAGCTGATCAACGGCGAGATCCCCTACGAGGGCATAGTGGGAGGCAAAACAGGCTACACCAATCTGGCGAGGGAAACGCTCGTCACCTGCGCCGAGAGAAACGGCATGAAACTGGTCTGCGTGATCTTCAAGGAGGAATCCCCGGCGCAGTTTACGGATACCGTGGAGCTGTTCGACTATGGTTTCAACAATTTCCAGGTTATGAACATCTCTGAGAATGAGGACAAATATCAGATAGAGCCGTCAGGCTTTCTGCAGACCGGCAATGATATTTTTGGCAGCTCCAAACCGATCCTGTCTATCGATCCTGACAGTTACGCCATCCTTCCAAATACGATCTCCTTCGATGATCTGGAATCGGAGATCGATTACAGCGTATCTGATGAAAACAGTATCGCAAGGATCAATTACAGTTATCACGATACTTACGTGGGGAGCGCCTACTTGGATGTGGCGACGGATACGACCGCCGCATATGAATTTGACACGGATATGGACACGACTGACGTGAGCGTGGAGAGGACCGAGCCGGAGCCGTCTCCCTCCACGACGATCTTTGTCAATGTGAAAAAAGTGCTGATCGGCATACTTGTGTTCGCAGCCGCAGCGATCTTCCTATTCGTGATCCGCGCGCTGCTTATGAATCGTGCGAATGTACGGCGCAGGAGGAATCATATCAAGAGGAAACAGCGCCGGCGGGAACGGATGCGCGCTGAGTTTGATGATTTCGACTTTTAGCGGCCCTCTTGTTTTTTCGCTGCTTTCTCGTTTTGTTCTGCTTATCGCGGATCGTCTCGATCTCCGCCTCCGTGATAAATTTTTCCGTTTTGACAATATAGGCAGATCCGTCTTCCGCTTTGCGGATGCGGATCTTTGCCTTCATATGCCCGTGCTTATCACAGTAGGACACGCTGTAGTAGTGTTTGCCGTTAGGGGAAAACCAGTTGATCTTTCTGCGAAGTTTCCTGCCGCACAGATAACATCTGGTGGACATGACAGTCTTGTCCGCAAGCGCCTCCGTCTTGTCCGCAAACGGACGGGAAATATACTTTGCATAAGTGTCAAATGTTACATAGATCTCTGATTTTTTGTCCTTTGGGAGATGGAACACATCGAAAGAGTAGTTCGCCAGCACCTTCCCGTCCATACGCGCCAGCACCTTGGCAGCGTAATAGGCGTCGCTGAACGCCCGATGAAAGGGAATATCTTTCTCGATCTCAAGATAGTCGATGGCATATTCCAGCGCCCTTCTCGATTTTCTGTCTTCGTAGGCTATGCTGAACAATTTCTGCACATCGAGAAATCTGATCGGGCCGTCTCCAAGCGGTTCCAGATGATAATACCGGATATTCCTCTGAAGCTCCGTCAGATCCAGCGGTCCCCAGGTACAGAAAATATAATCCTCGCCGCACCACGCGCGAAACTGCTCCATGACTTCCGTAAAGGGACGCCCTTTCTCTAACTGTTCCATCTGCAGATGAATCAGTTTTCTGGTCACATGGTGCATAGAATGATACACTGTAGGTTTCACAAGCTCGCTGAACTCATCGATCATTTTTCTCTCGCTATTTAATTTGATGGCGCCGATCTCGATGATCTCGAAAGGAAGCTCCTTAGAAACCTCTTCCTGCCCGGTACTGCTCTGGTTCCACTCCAGATCCATTATAATATAATCCATAATTTATTCCTTATTACAAAGGCTGTAAATCCAAGAATCCTTGTATTTACAGCCTTTCCTACGTCCCTGACTGGATTCGAACCAGCGGCCTTTCGCTTAGGAGGCGAACGCTCTATCCTACTGAGCTACAGAGACATTTATCTATAAGGACGCCGGGTAATTGATATATCCCTGCATCCATACGATACCTTTGAATCTTCTTCCCACCTGGGGTTCCCCGTACAGATCCTGTCTGTTGATGCACACGTCGAACAATAGGTCATTACAGCTCAGGCGCATCACATAGATCTCCTCTCCCGTAAGCCTGTTCATCCGCAGCGCGATGTCCACGATCTCTCCCATGACAGAGTACTGATCGCACTCCACACCGTAAGGCATAAAGTAAGTATCTACAAGACTGAACACATCTTCCGTCAGGATCTTCTTGGAGATGGCGGTGTAAGTATCCATATCCTCCAGCGTCAGACTCTCAATCGCATCCTCGTCGCCCCTTCTGGCGGCGTCGATCAGCTGATTTCGATTCATGGAGGCGCGCTGTACTTTCTTCCGCTGTTTCTCATTTTTGCTGATCGGAAGAATGATATTACCTTTCAACGATAATCCCGACAGCGTGAGAGTCGTCCCTCGGATCGGCAGCAGATTTTCATACTGTGCTTTAACATAGGGCACCATATTCTGTAAGTAAAAGATCAGGCTGACGCCCACCTTAATATCGTCGCAGACCCCCGCGTAGGATTCCTTGTCGGCATGCCGCTCCACGGACACATCCTCGCAGGAACTGATGCCCGTCCCCCGCAAGTAGGGATAATAGTAATCGTATGTGAATCTGTCGTTCTCATCGAACTCGCCGCAGACAGCGATTCCCATACCTTCGGCAAAATCTTCACAAAATTCTGCAAGTATGGTTTCGTCGCCGTTTGACGTATAAGAACGATGCGTGGCATTCAGGATAACGTCCGTGATCAGCCTTTGCTGTTCCCGTCGATCGGTCAGGTTGCTAAAACCAATGGCTCGCATAAATTTATGCAAAAATTCCACCTCCTTCTCACAATCTCTCAGTCAGGCTATCGGATTTCCGTCATACCGCCCATATAGGGACGAAGCGCCTCCGGTATACGGACAGAACCGTCAGCCTGTAAGTTATTTTCCAAAAATGCGATCAGCATTCTCGGCGGCGCGACCACCGTATTGTTCAGCGTGTGGGCGAAATATTTGCCGTCCTTGCCGTTGATGCGGATGCGCAGCCTTCTCGCCTGCGCGTCGCCCAAATTAGAACAGCTCCCCACCTCAAAATATTTCTTCTGTCTGGGGGACCATGCCTCTACATCATACGACTTTACTTTCAGATCCGCAAGATCTCCGGAACAACATTCTATCGTTCTGACCGGAATATCCATGGTACGGAATAAGTCTACCGTATTTTGCCACAATTTGTCAAACCATACAGGAGATTCTTCGGGCTTACATACAACGATCATCTCCTGTTTCTCAAACTGGTGGATGCGGTACACCCCTCTCTCCTCTATGCCATGGGCGCCCTTCTCCTTGCGGAAACACGGGGAGTAGCTCGTCAAAGTATAGGGCAGCTCCTCCTCGGGAGTAATGGTGTCAATAAATTTACCGATCATGGAATGTTCGGAGGTTCCGATCAGGTACAGATCTTCGCCCTCGATCTTATACATCATGGCGTCCATTTCCGCAAAACTCATAACGCCGTCAACAACCGCGCTGCGGATCATAAAGGGCGGCACGCAGTAGGTAAAGCCGCGCCCTATCATAAAATCGCGCGCGTAGGCAAGCACAGCGGAATGCAGCCTTGCGATATCGCCCATCAGATAATAGAAACCGTTGCCCGCTACGCGGCCTGCGGCGTCCATATCGATCCCATGAAATCTCTCCATGATCTCCGTGTGATACGGGATCTCAAAATCCGGGACAACCGGCTCGCCGTACCTCCGGATCTCAACATTCTCGGAGTCGTCTTTGCCGATCGGCACGGACGGGTCTATTATATTCGGGATCGTCATCATGTCCTTTTTGATCTTCTCCCGAAGTTCGTTTTCCTTTTCCTCCAGCTGAGCAAGACGAGATGCGTTTGCGGCCACCTCCGCCTTCTTCGCCTCGGCCTCCTCTTTCCTGCCCTGTCCCATCAGCGCGCCGATCTCCTTGGAGATCTTATTTCTGTTCGCGCGGATCTCGTCTGCCTCCTGCTGCGCTTTTCTGACTTCCGCATCCAGCTCAATGACTTCGTCCACCAAGGGCAGTTTGCTGTCCTGAAATTTTTTCCTGATATTTTCCCTGACAATATCAGGATTCTCTCTTAAAAATTTAATGTCTATCATGTTGTGCCTCCATTTATTCCCGCGAGCAATGAGCCAAGTGCCGTGCTTGCACGAGCATTTGGCGAATGCCGCGAGGGTCAAATACCCCGCAGCTTGCTGCGTTGCAAGTTTGATACCCCGTCAGCTTGCTGCGGGGTCTTTGATTTCCGTAAGCAGCGAGCCAAGCGGACGTAAGAAACCGCCTTAATCGATAACGTCTTCGATATACACGTTATCGGTCTCTCCCAGATCCTTCAGAACATCCACATTCCTGCCGTCCCTATCTTTTATAATACGCAAAACCGGCCTGTCAGGGAAATCCTTATTCTGGTAGAGAACGATCCCCGTCTCCTTCTCGTTAGTCCGCACGGTGGTTCCCGCAGGGTACACAGCGGTAAATTCTAAGAAAGTATCGACAATCTTACCGTCAAACTTAATATCCCTGTTTTTTCTTAAATACTCTATCGCCTCGCATACCTTGACACGTTTGCAGCCAATACCGCAGATCATCTCGTCAAAAGCCTCGCAAATCTGAATAATGCGGCATTCCTCTGAAATATCCGTGGCTTTAAGCGGATAACCCGAGCCGTCTATACATTCATGATGATATAATATCATATTTTTGCTCTCATTGGAAATCCAATTTTCACCGCGCAGCGCCGTATATCCATAAATCGGATGTTTCTTGTACTCCGCGTACTCCATCTCCGACAGATCCTCGATGTCCCTATCCGCATAGTCGATGGTAAGATAGCGGAGTCCCAAATCGTGGAGCAAACAACTGACGCCTATGTCATGTACTTTCTGCTGCGAAAGACCCAATTTGAGCGCGACGATGGTTGCCAGACTGCATATGCTGATGGAGTGCTCATAAATATCGGAACTCCTGCCCTTGATGTCATAAATCTGCTCTACCACTTTCTCCTCTTCGAGAATCTGCATAATGATGTTGTCCGCCGTGGAGCTGAGCTCCGCGAGCTTATCGTTGTGACTATAGGTATGCTTTTCCAGAATGTTCTTGACCTTATATTTGAGAGACGCCTCTACCTCCTCCTTGAGGATCGCAACGGTCTTCGTGTGCACCCCGTCATCCTGAATGTATACCTCTTTGATGTTCAGCTCGCGGAGCTTTTCTATATACTCCTGCTTGAGAGGCATTCCCACAGTCAATAATATCTGGTATTCCGGTGTAAAAACATCCTTTGCCAAAATTTCTGTTCCCGTTAATTTATCAACCCTACATCTCTTCATGTTGTTACCTGTTATCTTCTATTTCTCTAAAGTAACATCAGTGGTGCCCATCGCAATATCCAGCGCCTTTTTCTCCTCATCGCCCAACGATATGTCGCACATACCGTTCCTGATTTCCTTCGTGTAGGAATAGCAGCCCTCAGTGCTGTGGACGCAATTCAGAATAAACCCGTTGTGATTCTCGTCCAGAAGGGCAAGGGAAAAACTGAGCTGCCCGCCCATTTGCTGAAAAGCGTCGTACTTTACGATACCGACCTTCTGAAAAGCGCCCTCAAATTTTCTGTAAAGCGACTGAATATCCTTGCGGTTTTTCTCCGTGGACGCCTTGATAAACTTATTATCCTCAAAAATAGCCTCTATATCCTTCTCCAGACTTTTGGCGTTCTTGCCCGCCATAAATTTCTTATATCTCTTCGATAACTTACAGAGCCTGACTGTCTGAACAATGGTTATGACGAGTAGGATCAGGAGCAAAGCATATGCCGCAATGAAAAGATAAGTCAGATCAAAACTGCCGATCCCCGTCTCTTCCAGTAAATTGTAATTCATCAGTATCGTACCTTTCTGTACTGCTGCCGCCATGCGGCATTTCCTCTATCTGGACAACATCTCTATGATTCTGTCTAAGTCGTCATGGTTGTAAAACTCAATTTCAATCTTGCCGGAGCCGTCGCCCTTGGAAGAAATCTCCACCTTCGTGCCGAGAGACTGTTTTAATTTCTCCGCCACGTCCTGATAGATCACATCGAGGCTGCTATCGCCCTCCGCGGCTTTCTTCGGTTTCTCCGGCTTGTTCAGATTCTTCACCAGTTTCTCAACATCGCGCACGCTCAGTTTCTCGTCAAAAATTTTCTGCGCGATCATGTACTGCTGCTCCGGGTCCTCAATGGAGATCAGCGCTCTCGCGTGGCCTGTGGAGAGCATGTCGTCTATGATCATCTGCTGTACTTCATCGCACAGTTTCAGAAGTCTCATAGAGTTTGTGACAGCGGTCCTGCTCTTGGACACTCTCTCCGCAACTTCGTCCTGCTTTAGATTGAACTCTGTCAGGAGCCGTTTGTACGCCTGAGCCTCCTCAATCGGGTTCAAGTCCTCTCTCTGAATATTTTCAATCAGGGAAATCTCTACGATCTCCTGCTCGGTATAGTCCCGAATGATAACGGGCACTTCTTTCAAGCCCGCCATCTTGGCGGCACGCCAACGGCGCTCACCCGCTATGATCTCATAGTATGTTTTTCTGTCTTGAACAAGGATCGGCTGTAACAGTCCGAACTGTTTAATGGAATCCGCCAACTCTTGAAGCGCATCCTCGTCAAAATTCTTACGGGGCTGCTCCCTGTTCGGCTCCACCTGCGTGATTCTGACGATTGTCTCCGCCGCTTTCTCCGTGGATCTGTCCGATGGCGCTGTCTTCCCGGCCGCCGGACTGTCCGGAATGGGGATCATCGCATCTAACCCTTTGCCTAAACCTCTCTTCACTTTCGCCGCCATATCCTATATGTCCTTTCTGTCGATCACTTCATCTGCCAAGTGCATATACGCCTCAGCTCCCGCAGACTTCGGATCATACATGGCAATCGGCATTCCGTAGCTGGGCGCCTCCGCCAATCTGATGTTTCTCGGTATCACTGTATTAAATACGTTCTGCTTAAAATGATTCTTTACATTCTCTACAACCTGCAGGGAGAGATTGGTACGAGAATCGTACATGGTAAAGACCACGCCTTCCATTCCCAGATCGGGATTCAATCTCTCTTTTACGAGATTGACGGTGTGGATCAACTGGCTCAATCCCTCCAATGCGTAATACTCACACTGTATCGGCACAAGTACACTGTCCGCTGTTGTCATGGCGTTGATCGTCAGAAGATTCAGCGAAGGGGGACAGTCAATGATAATAAAATCATATTTGTCCTTCACCCAATCTACTTCGCTCTTTAATATGTACTCCTTCTTATCGACTCCGATCAACTCGATCTCGGCGGCTGCCAGATTCACATTGGACGGGATAACCGACACGCCCGGAATCACATCATTCAAAATACATTCGTTGATGGAGCATTCTCCTAAAATCAATTCGTATACAGTATTCTCAAGTTCATTCTTCTCGATACCGAAACCGCTGGTTGTGTTGCCCTGCGGATCGGTATCGATCACCAGGACTTTCTTTCCTTTTTCCGCCAGTGATGCGGATAGATTGATGGAAGTTGTAGTTTTGCCAACTCCGCCTTTCTGATTTGCAATCGCAATCGTTCTTCCCATGTTTGCTTATCCTCTGCCTTTCGTTTTGTATGGCAACAAAACATTCTCTCCAAATCTATTCTTTTTGTGTCTGTTTACGATTATAACACTAAACGATAGGAGAATCCATAGGAAAATTTTTTAACTGTCAATGCGATTGCGTTTTCACCGGTATTAAGGGATGCCTGATGTTTCTTACTTCTTATTCGAGATATGCTAAGTAAGATCAGAGCCATATCGTTCCTGTTGTTATCCGCCGACGCCCACCTTCCACTAGGGGTTTTCTATATATAAAACATCGGCTATTTAATGTTTCACGGTCGGTTTCCCGCAAAAATTAAAATGTTTCACGGAATGCTCACAATATCTTGGGTTAAATTGTTTCACGTGAAACATTATCTTGTGTCAACAATCCAAATATTTGAAATGTTTCACGTGAAACATTAAAACAGCTTAATAATATTGTTTTTAATTGCAAAAACAGCCGCCTGTGTTCTATCGGAAACGTCTATTTTTTTAAAGATATTGGATACGTGATTTTTAACCGTTCTTTCGCTTATGTTGAGATTAGTAGCAATCTCTTTATTTATCATGCCATTTGCAACTCGAACGAGTACTTCCAACTCACGGCTCGTCAGGGAATCAATTTTATCTTTATCAATATCTCTATTTGCAAGGCGATTGTTCAGCGCAGGAATCAAACTTGGCTGAATATAATTTTCACCGGAAACCACCGATTGGATTGCCAGTTTCAATTCGGCTGACTCAGACTCTTTTAATATATATCCATCAACGCCAATATCAACTGCCTTAATCAGATATTCCAACTCATTATGTACCGTCAAAATCAGAACCTTAACATGATACCCGCGCTTTTTAATTTCTTCCAATACTTCCAAGCCATTCATCACCGGCATGTTTATATCCAAAAGCAGAACATCAGGAATCGACTTTCCTAATCTTTCGAGACATTCTACACCGTTAGACGCCTCAGAAACTACCTTCACGCTCCCGTCAAATTCCAAGAGCTGCTTAATACCTTCTCTGACCAAACTGTGGTCGTCTGCAATCATAACCTTTGTACTCACGCTGTCTACCTTCCTTTTTATATACCCTTATGCTATCCTATCATTCGTCTTTTTGGGAATTTCTATTTCTATAGAAGTTCCATTGCTCACGTCAATATTGATCTTTCCTTCCAAAAACATTACCCTCTCTTTGACAACGGAAAGACCAAAATGTTTTTCCTTCTTCATTGCGGCATCCACATCAAACCCAATCCCGTCATCCCTCACATTGATCTGATAAACATTTTCACAATCTTTGAGTCGTACTTCAATTTCTTTTCCGCCGGAATGCTTAATCGCATTCTGCACACATTCCTGTATAATTCGATAAATAGAGATAAATATTACATGGATAGCCGGATCGGCATTCTCGATCACTATCGTATCAATATCTGTCTTGACATAAAACTGTTTGTCCTGATTTAAAACCGTAAGGAGTTTTTCAATCGTCTCCTTCAATCCAAGATCGTCCACCGACATCGGACGCAGATCAAAAATAGTATTTCTGATCTCCTCGATCACTTGTCGGATTCCTTTTCCCACTGTAGCCAATTCCAGCTTGGCTTTAACAGGATCTTCATCTATATAGAGAGAGCCTAACTCAACCTTGTGGACTAAGTAGGTAAGATTCTGTAGAGAAGTGTCATGCAGATCTCTGGCAATTCTCTGACGTTCCTTTTCCTGCGCATCCAATATAGAAAGTTGTTTCACGTGCAACATAAAAGAATCAGACAGAAACTTTTCCAATTGTTTCATCCTATCCTTATGTGAACGAAATTGTCTCTCCAATTCTTCGCACTCGCTGAGCAATTCTTCTTTTTCGTCTTTGCTGCGTTTTATCTCTTCACAGTATACGTCTTCCACCTTTCTGGGAAGAAATACCTGCAGATCACCCTCTTCTTTATTGAGCAGCCCATTTAAATATGTGTCTATCTCAACAATTCTATTTTTCTTTTGCTGTATGATCTCCTTCCGCTCATTCTGTTCCTTTTGCAGTTCATCATAAATGGATTGTATAATTTCAAAATTCAGCAATTCCATATAATCATCTCCGATTATATTTATAAGTATAATACCCAATCAAAGACCCCGCAGCAAGCGAATTTATAACATATAACGGCGTATGGCAATCGACATCCCATAACATATATATGCGAATATATTATACTGGAGGATTTCTTAATGGACAAGTACATTTTTGACAACAGGAACGCGCCTTGCTGACTTTTGAAAAAATCCGTAAAAACCGGTAAAAATTTTTAGGTAACATTTGTAAGAAATAAATTTATCCATTATAATAAAGGTACTATCATAATGAAAAAGTTAAAGGAGCCGCTATGAACAAAAAACTGACCGCCGCAATTTTATTATCGGGTTCTTCTATCGCTGCTATGCACGCCATCAATCAGGTACATACTTCACTGTGCACCGCAAAATGTCTTTTGAACAATGCGGAGAACCGCTATTATGAATGGCGTTTCGGCAAAATCAGATACCAGAAAAAGGGCAGCGGCAGCCCGCTCCTCCTCATACACGATCTGACGGCGGGAAGTTCCAACTACGAGTACCACCGCCTGATTAACAACCTGACTGAAAAACACGAAATTTATTCTGTGGACTTGTTGGGCTACGGCCTATCGGACAAACCCTCCATGACTTATACGGGAAATCTTTATGAACAGCTTGTCAGCGATTTTATCACGAACGTGATCAAAAGAAAAACGTCTGTCGTTGTTTCCGGAGAATCCGTACCCTTTGTTTTACTGGCCTGCCATAACAATCCGAACTTTATCAACAGGATCATTTGCATCAACCCACAGAGTCTCTATTTACAGAATCAAATTCCGTCAAACCAGACTAAACTGATGAAACTGTTTCTCGAAATCCCTGTGTTGGGAACCTTCACATATCACGTGCTCACGAACAGAATCATGCTGGAGAAATTTTTTCAGAGACAATACTTCTGTAATGCGGAGGAGATCAGAGAAAAATATATCGCAAATTATCTGGAGGCAGCATATGCGGGAGGCTATAATGCCAAATATGCCTTTGCAAGCTATGTCGGCAAATACATGAACGTAAATATTCTGCGCGAGCTGAAAGAGATCAACAACAGTATTCTGATGATCGGAGGGGAACAGGAAGACGAGATCCACACCACGATCGACAATTACAGATACTACAACCCCGCAATCGAGGAAGTCTATATTCCGAATACCAGACATCTGCCGCAGCTCGAGGCGCCGGACGAGATGCTGGAACAGATCAAGATCTTTCTGGGAAAATGAAAAACAGCATAGATCATAAGTGAAGGCGCGTCGAATCTACTAATCCCCATTCTGGAGCGTTCTCGCGACGGGGCGACGCGAATCTCAAATTCGCGTCTGCCATCAGGGGAATTTGTGACGCTCTGGCACAAAATTCCTCGAACGAACAAAGTTCGTTCAGTGAAACAATCAGCACATCAGTGTGATTTTTCACACTAATATCCATGATCGACGTGCCTCCATTTATCTTCGCACAGGAACATAACAGCATTGCCGCAATTATCATACTTGGAATGTATAAAGATTTTTTCATGAAAGTTCCTCTCATATATCAAAAACTTACTGTAGGCTCGTCTTTATTTTATACTTGGATCGCAATGACTGTAACGCCGCATCTTCTGTTCCGATGATTCCATCATTTTGTAATCTTCCGAGAACAATGCCGGGATCACGGTCTATTTGATCCGCAAATCTTCTGATCGCGTACAGTCCAAACTCCTTATCTGCCAAAAACGCCCGATAGCTTTCGGCCGGTATCAAACTATCCTCGGCAAACCGATCCGCAGCATCCTCCTGTACGCCGCGTTCTTCCTCAAATGAAATGCCGTAATCACCGTTCATGATATGTCCTATTTCATGAAAAAGCGTAAACCAGAAAGAATCCGCGTACAACTTTCTGTCATTCACCATCAACATGATACTATCGCCAATTTTCTTGGTAGCTCCGTTTGTTTTAGAACCGGAAATATTAGGCAGGATCACAAAGATCACTCCCGCGTCAAGAAATGCCCTTCTGATTAAAGGATAAAACTCCTCGTGATTCTTTGTCAAAGTCAGGGCATAAGAAACCGCCCTTTCAAATTCTTTTTTATGAAATCCGGAAACTTTTGTTTTTAAAGCCTTATTGGTTGCAATCTGAACCATTACATTCGCCTTTACGGTAGTTTCTTCTGTCAATCCCTCCGCAGCGTTTCTAAAACTTACCGCCATATCTTTTTTCTTAAAAACAGAAAGCGTTGCCACATGAAGAAACTCTCTGACCTGCTTTATCTGCTCATCGATTTGTCCTGACAAATCCGGCAGTCCATAATTTTCCCTAAAGTACGCATAATCAAAATATTTGAATACAGACCGCTCTTCCGCTAACACTTCTTCTGATTTAAATTCAGCGATCAAAGCATCATATGTATTCTGCAGCTTTAACCAATAATTGATACTTGTACCTACCATGCGGGACAACTTCATGGCTATATCAATGGAAAGGCTTTGCTCTCCTCTGATCAACAGGCTCAAATTTTTAGGCGTCGTATCAAGCCTTTTCGCAAAATCTGCCTGTGTAAGTCCGCTTTCGTCTACGATTTCCTTAATATAATATCCCGGATGAAAAGCAATTTTATCATGATATTCCATATAATTACTCATAATGCCTGCTCACCTCCGCAATCTCTACAATCCTGATCATTCCGGCTATCTCGTCAATATTACACGGTTCATACGGTTCCTTATGTTCGTTCAACGGCTGTATGATAATTCTCCAAGGTTCTCTGACGGACTTCACATCGATTGCAAAATATCCTTCCAAGTTCTTTCCTTTTTTATTCCCCAGCTTATGAAATCGAAAAGAAGGCTGAACAATAATATCCTTGATAGTTTCCGCGTTTTCCAACGCATTTATACGCGCTAACAAATTCCGTGTCAACACGGTATCGCCGGCAAAAAGTTTTTTCGCCGCTTTTACGCTTATACATTGTTCTCTGACTTTATCCGACGCGTATTCCAGTTCCAAAGCATGGCCCTTTCGTATAAATTACCTATCAGGTAATTCAATTATAACTATGCGGGTATTACACGTCAAGTATTCTCTTTTCCCCTTCTCAGAATAAAAGATACAGGCGGCGGGATGGTCAAAAATATATTCAAAAACTTCCACGTGCAAGACCTTCGTCAGCTCTCTGTAACTGTGATCTGACAATACGGGAAACAGCGCGTGGGTCTTGGACTCTTCGTAGATCACATCGCGTATCTTTTCTTTCCGGGAATCTAAAGAAGGGCAGAAGGCAGGACGGTTTTTCATATTCGGCTCGCGCAAGTACAGATCGAACGTAAGATACTCGCGATAAACCGATATGATATAATCGACAGAAAGATTTTGTTTTACAGAGTCCGCCGCCGCGTTTTCTTTCGTGCAGGCGGTAATGCGACTGATGCCGCACTCTAAAAGGATCTCATATTTCTGTACGCGCGAAGACTGAATTTCAAACAGACCGCGATCTTCATACCACTCGGCGATATACTCGTACATGGCAAAGGGCGTCTCAAAATATGCGAGCAGATATGCTAAGGATTTCTGAAACTGGCCGCTGTTATAATAAATCTCAAGGACTTCCTCGATCTGTTTCAGATGGCAGACGTCCTCATAAGAAAGCCACTTGGTAGAAAGTACTTCATAGGGCGGCAGAGAGGTGTAAGCCAATTCATAATCCTTCACATGAAACTCCATGGAGGAACCTTTTAATACTTTCAGAAAACCCAGCTGGAGATGCTCAGGCTGCAGCGCATACACATCGTTAAAAGATTTCCGAAAGGAATCCGGATCCTCATAGGGCAGACCCGCGATCAGATCTAAATGTACATGAATATTATCCCACGCAGCAATTCTTTTGACAGCGGCCGCAACCTTTGTAAAATCCATGTGACGGTCGATCTCACGTATGGTCCGCTCATTGGTTGACTGCACGCCAATCTCCAACTGCACCGCGCCGGGGCGCAGATTTTTCAAAACCGCGTAATAATCTTCGTCCAACAGATCCGCAGCCATCTCGAAGTGAAAATTCGTCACGCCGTTGTCATGTTCTGCGATATGCTTAAGAATCGGCAAGGCATGTTCTTTCTTACAATTAAACGTGCGATCCACAAATTTTACCTGAGGAACCTTTCGCTCCAGAAAGAAATCCAGTTCTCTGCAAACGCGCTCCACGCACCGAAAATCCATGGTCTTATCTATAGAGGAAAGACAATAGCTGCACGAGAAGGGACAGCCCCGGCTGCTCTCATAGTAGATGATGCGATGTTTAAAATCCTTCAAATCTTCATACCAAAAAGGAATCTCATCAAGAGAAAGTCTCGCGGCGCCGTTCCCTTCAAGAATTGCGGGAAGTTCTTCAGATGTATTTTCAGCATAAGAAGTAACCAATCGTCTGAAAACGCCTTCTCCCTGTCCTGTCATGACGCCACGCAGATTCCACCTTTGTATCGCCTCCTCAGCATGATAAGAAACCTCGGGGCCGCCTGCCCACAAATCCACATGAGGGAGTATCTTATGCAGATCCGCAGCAATATAGTCAATATATTGGCTGTTCCAGATATAGCAGGAAAAAGCGACCACGTCAGGATGCCGTCGATAGATTTCCCGCAAAATATAAGAGGGCTGCTGATTGATCGTAAACTCAACAATATCAACGCAGGACTTATACTCGCCCGCGCATGCTCTCAGGGAATAGACAGCGGGGTTGGAGTGTATATATTTTGCATTGATCGCTACGAGTAAAATTTTCATGGCATTCTCCGCTCCGAAGGATAGTGACGAAATAATCCTGTCCGTCGATAAAGCAGTCACTTCAACGGCTTTTTTCCCGCCGTTCCCGCTTTCCTCGGATATTTTGCGGGCGTTTTCCTCACCTTCTCCACTGTGATCAGACAGCGATGTAGCTTAGAATCAGGAAGTGTAAAAGTAATCTGCCCCGCTGCTTCCCCGCCCAAAATACAGATCGCGTTCGCAGCCTCCTCCAACTCCTCCGCAGCCTTCTCAGACTTGTAGGCAATAAATTTACCGCCCACTTTGACGTAAGGAAGACAGTATTCAGAGAGCACCGCAAGATTCGCCACCGCCCTCGATACGCACAGATCGTACTTTTCTCTGAGCTGTCCCGGCTTGGCGTAGTCCTCAGCGCGTCCGTGAATCGCCTCGATACCATTCAGTCCCAGCTCGGCGATCACTTCACGCAGAAAGTCAACCCTTTTATTCAAGGAATCCATAAGCGTAACGCGCAGATCCGGAAAGGCGATCTTGAGGGGGATCCCCGGAAAGCCCGCTCCCGTTCCAATGTCAATAAGCGCAAGCTCTCCGTCCGCGCAAGACAGATCGCAGCATTTTATCAGCGAGAGGCTGTCCGTAAAATGTTTTTTAAAAACCTCCTCAAATTCAGTGATCGCGGTAAGGTTCATAACCTTATTTTTTTCTGCGAGCAATTCATAGTATACAACAAATTGTTGTATCTGTGTGTCTGAAAAATCCAGGGAAAACTCCTTCAAATCCTTATAAAACTGCCGTAAATCATACTGTTGCGATGGCTCTCTCAATGCCGGTTCTCCTTCAGTCCTCTGATTTCTGTCAGCTTACTATACTCTGCAAACCTATTTCTTATAATGTTCCAAATAAACCAGCAGTACGGAAATATCCGCCGGAGAAACGCCCGAAATTCTCGACGCCTGTCCTACGGACACAGGGTGATAAGCGATCAGCTTTTGCCTCGCCTCCAGACGCAGAGAAGAGACGTCGTTATAATCCAGATCTGCAGGAATACTCTTTCTCTCCATTTTTTTAAACTGCTCTACCTGACGCAGCTGTCTCGCGATATACCCTTCATATTTGATCTCAATCTCTACTTGTTCGATCACGTCGGCGGGAAGCGGTATACGCCCTTCATCGATTTCTCCCAGTATTTCATAAGAAAGCTCGGGGCGACACATCAATTCAGCCAGGCTTGTACCCGTCTTTAATTCCGCGCTGCCATGAGAGGCAAGGAAACTTTGATTTTCCTTCGCGGCCCCGATGACAGTATGTTTCAGGCGTTCAATCTCCCGCCGGATCAACTCTCTCTTATGGAGGGTAGCCTCGTACGCCTCCTGCGATACAAGTCCCACTTTATATCCGATCTCACGGAGTCTGAGATCGGCGTTATCCTGTCGCAGTAACAGGCGGTATTCCGCTCTGGAAGTCATCATGCGGTATGGCTCAAGGTTTTCCTTTGTCACCAGATCGTCGATCAAAACGCCGATATACGCCTGCGATCTGTCCAGAATGACAGCCTCTTTGCCCAAGATCATCATGGCCGCGTTGACGCCCGCGATCAATCCCTGTGCCGCAGCCTCCTCATAACCGCTGCTGCCGTTAAACTGTCCGCCGCTGAACAGTCCCCTGATCTCTTTAAATTCCAAAGAGGGATAGAGCTGTCTGGGATCGATGCAATCGTACTCGATGGCGTAGGCGTTTCTCACGATCTTGCAGTTTTCCAGTCCGGGCACGGTGCGATACATGGCAACTTGTACGTCTTCCGGCAGAGAGGAAGACATGCCGCCGACGTACATCTCATTGGTGTGCAATCCTTCCGGCTCAATAAAAACCTGATGCCTGTCTTTATCCGCAAATTTCACTACTTTATCTTCAATGGAAGGACAATACCTGGGCCCTGTTCCTTCTATGATACCCGCATAGATCGGAGAGCGGTCAAGATTCGCCCTGATGATTTCGTGCGTCTTTTCATTTGTGTATGTCAGCCAGCACGACACCTGATCGATCTGTACGTCCTCAGGATCGGTGGAGAAGGAAAAGGGAATCACCCGCTCATCCCCAAACTGCTCCTCCATTTTGCTGTAGTCAATCGTCCTGCCGTCCATTCGCGCGGGAGTTCCTGTCTTAAATCTTCTAAGCTCAACGCCGAGACTTTTCAGAGAGTCAGACAGATGGTTCGCGGCCTGCAACCCGTTGGGGCCGGTGTAGGTGATCGCCTCCCCGCACAGACATCTCGCTTTCAGATAAGTACCCGTGCACAGAACAACCGCTTTGCATTCATAGACCGCCCCTGTATAGGTCTTGACGCCGACGACCCGTTTCGCCGCTATACAGTCGTCTGATTCAGAAGATTTCTCATAGGGCTGTGTCAGAAGCTCACACACTTCGGCCTGTTTGATCGTCAGATGTTCCTGCTGTTCCAGAACCTTGCGCATCTGTCTGGAATATTCCGCCTTGTCCGCCTGCGCGCGCAGAGAGTGTACCGCGGGGCCTTTTGATCTGTTCAACATTTTGGACTGAATAAAGGTCTTATCGATATTTTTGCCCATCTCACCGCCCAGAGCGTCGATCTCGCGCACCAGATGTCCCTTGGAAGTACCGCCCACATTGGGATTGCAGGGCATGAGCGCGATACTGTCCACACTGACTGTAAAGATTACGGTATCAAGGCCAAGCCTGGCGCACGCCAACGCGGCCTCACAGCCTGCGTGACCGGCTCCGACCACACACACGTCTGTCTGAACTCTATTTTGCAGCATATTTCACCTTTCCGTATTTTCCGTTCATTTTAGTCAAATACCCAAAAACAAGCTACTTTCCCATACAGAACTTGCCGAATATCTCATTTATCAGGTCTTCGCCCACTTCCTCTCCAATGATCTTTCCGAGAGACGCGTAGGCGCTCATCATGTCAATGGTGTAGAAATCTTCCGGCATCTGGTCTTCTATACTTTTTTCTACCTGAACGAGACTTTCATGCACATCCTGCAGCGCCTCCTTATGGCGGGCGTTGGTGATATAGACTTCATCGTGATAGGAAATATCGCCATGGAAAAACATTTCTTTAACCGCCTCTAAGAAAAGTTCTATCCCAAATCTATCCTTCATGGAAGTTCTGATGATCTCGGTTACACGCAGATTCTTTCTGTCCGATAATAAGGAGCGGAGATTTTCTTCCGATACGACGGAAGAAAGATCCGATTTGTTTAAAAGGATGATCGTATTCTTCCCGTCTATCACATCCAAGATCTTCTCGTCGTTCTCATCGAAAGGGACGGAAGAATCCATGATATAGAGCACAAGCTCCGCATCCTCCACAGCTTTTTTAGCTCTGTCCACACCGATCTTCTCCACCACATCGTTCGTGGACCGAATACCGGCCGTATCGAAGATACGAAACATAATACCGCCGATAGACACAGTCTCCTCCAAAATATCTCTTGTTGTCCCGGCAATGTCCGTAACAATCGCTCTCTCCTCGCCCACCAGTACATTCAGGAGGGAAGATTTTCCGGCATTAGGCTTTCCAACGATAACTGTATGAATACCTTCCGACAGTATTTTACCGTCCTCCGCAGAATCGATCAGACCTTGAACCTGTCTGTCTGTCTGTCTGATCTTCTCAAGAAGCAGCTCGTGATAACCGTCCGCCTCTAGGTCAAAATGTTCCGGATCATCCAAGGCCGCTTCAATAAAAGCGATCTCATGAATAATGTCCTCTCTGAGTTCCTTCACGATATGGGAGACGGAACCTTTTAACTGTCTGACGGAAGATCTCAAGGCAAATTCATTCTTGGCGTGAATGATGTCCATGACAGCCTCCGCCTTAGACAGATCGATCCGTCCATTCAAAAAAGCGCGTTTTGTAAATTCACCCGGCTCCGCAATTCTGGCGCCCGCTTTTATGACAAGGTCAAGAATTTTTCTCACCATAAGAATACCGCCATGACAGTTGATCTCCACCGTATCCTCAGTGGTATAACTTTTGGGAGCTTTCATAACCGAGACCATGACCTCGTCGATCAAAGCGTCTTTATCTTCTACGATAAATCCGTAATGGATCGTGTGAGTGTCATATTTTTTCAGAGCTTTCTCGCCTTTGGCATTTCTGTATATCTCATCGACGATCTCTATCGCGTCGTCTCCGCTGACGCGTATGATCCCGATTCCGGAATCAGATATAGCTGTGGCAACCGCAGCGATCGTATCTCTTTTCTCAGAATACATGACAATTCCTCATAATTATGAAAAAGTCCCTCAAGCCACAAAATGACTTGGAGGACTTTTACGCATCATTTACAGGTTTTAATTTCTCTCATATTTTTTTAACACGACAACCACATGTCTAAAAGGCTCTTCCCCCTCGCTGTGCGTCGTGACGTACTTATCGTTCTGAAGGGCGGAATGAATGATCCTTCTCTCATAGGGATTCATGGGCTCCAGCGATACGGGCCTCTTAGTTCTCTTTACCTTGTAAGAAATATTTTTCGCCAGATTTTCAAGAGTCTCTTTTCTCCTCTGACGATAATTTTCCGTGTCGACCTTCACTCTGATATAGTTCTCTACGTTCTTGTTGACAACCAGAGACACAAGATACTGTAAGGAATCCAAAGTCTGTCCTCTCTTGCCGATCAGAACGCCCATATCGTCGCCGCTCAGATCAATGTCCATGGAATTCTCAGCCTCATCATATTTTACATCCACAACGACTGTCAGATCCATAGCCGCAAATACATCCTTTAAGAAATCCTTCGCGGTATCTTCCACGGAACACTTCACTCTTGCCTTGATTACCGCAGGCTTAGAACCGATACCGAAAAGTCCCGAAGAACCTTCGCTTACCACTTCATATTCCAATTTATCACTTGTGACGGTCAATTTCTGACATGCCTCTGTGATCGCATCGCTGACTGTCTTTGCCGATACTTCTATAAATTCCATAACAATTCCTCCATTCCCTTGCCTGATATTGTCTATCAGAATATTATTTTTTGTTATTCTTTTCGTTGTACTGTTTTACCATATTTGCCTTGGACATCATACTGCCGGGCTTAGCGTTTTTGCTGTAATACTCCGTGGCCTTTCTGACAGCCTCTTCTCTCTCCTCCTGCGTCATATTAGGCCCGGACTGCGCTTTCGGAATACCGCTCACTTTCTTGGTATTCATATTGGCGTAAGCCGTCATCTGCTGCGCCCTGACGCCGGCCTTTTCCATCTTCTTTTTGGCTTTTTCTTCGTTCTTTTTGATGACTTCGTCCAGATCCATCTTATCGATATGTTTGTTGATAACGACCTGCTGGATACTTCTCACCACGGAACCTGCAATCCAGTACAGTCCCATACCTGCGGGGAGCGTATAGCAGAAGATCGCGGACATGATCGGCATCATCATGTTCATGGTTTTCATGGACTGCATCATTGCGTTCTGCTGATCGCTCGCATTTTTGTTATTGTTCTGCTGCGTATCCTGCTGCGGCATCAGCTTAACGTTGATCCACTGCGTCACCGCGGACAGAACGGGAACCGAAAGAGCCGCGATCAATAACAGAAAAGATCTGGACGCGACCGCCTCCTTCATGACATAAGAAGGGGAATTTCCGATATTCAGTCCCAGAAAATTATTATACTGGTTCAACAGTGAGAGCGTGTGATCGACATCCGCGGACAGCGAAGGAAATTTATCCTTGATGCTGAGCCACTCCGTGGTGGACGCCTTGTTAAGCACATCAATGAACGTGTTCTGTACATAGGAGGTCACGCCCCCTACAAAGGACTCGTTCGTAAACTGTCTCGCGTACATGCGCGCCTGTGAAAAAGTCTGGATAAACTCAGAGCTCCCCTCCTGCGCGATCAGGTTGTCCACCAGAGGGAAAAAAGCCTCTTTGATCTTGCTCACATAAGCCGGCATACTGTAAATAACGCGGTACAGCGCAAGCAAAATCGGCATCTGGATCAATAACTGCACGCAGCTCCCGGAAGGCGACACGCCGTACTTCGCGTAGACAGCTTTCGTCTCCATATTCATGGCCATCATGGATTCGTTGTCGTTCTTTCCCTTATACTTTGCCTGAATTGCCTGAAGTTCAGGATTCATCTTGACAGACAGCTTAGAAAACTTCTGCTGCTTGATCGTGAGAGGCATCAATAAGAGATAGATAACGATTGTGAACAGAATAATGGCAAGTCCGATATTCGGAATGCCGATCTTGTCCAGCAGTACGAATATGCCTTCCATAATATAACCCAGGAGTTTCGCGACAGGGCCAACGATCCTGCCGGAGTTCTGGGTCAATAAAATATCTGACACTATAAAATTACCTCCTTAAACTTCCATCCTGTCTCTATGGGACAGGGTCGTAACCGCCTTTTGAAAAGGGATTACATCTGCATATCCTCCAGAGAGCCATCAGTCCGCCCTTGAAAGCGCCGTACTTCTCGACCGCCTCCAAGCCGTATTCCGAACAAGTCGGAAAATAAGGACATTTTGTACTCTTCATCGGAGAGATATAGTTTCTGTAGAATTTAATAAGACAGATCAATAATTTTTTCATATCAATTTCTAATTGTCCTCATCATAAAAATAAATTTTGATCATATGATGAAGCTTTGAAAGATGTAACAGTGCTCCCTCAATCTCTCCATATCCGGCCGAGGCAGCGCTTTTTCTTGCGACGACTACTATATCTAAACCACTATTAAATATATTTTCGTGTAGCCGGTAACTCTCTCTCACCAGTCTTGCAAATCTGTGCCGCACAACACTGTTTCCGATCTTCTTGCTGGCGGTGATTCCCAGTCTGTTTATGTTCATGTTGTTTTCCAATACATACATTACCATATACTTGTTTACAAAACTTTTGCCGTTCTTATAAACATTCCGGAAATCGCTGTTTCTCTTCAAGGATTCAGAAAATACCATTTCAGACCGTACCTTTCTGAGGAGAAAAATAGACCACAAAAATGCGGTCTATGCTGATAATTTCTTTCTTCCTTTTGCGCGTCTTGCTGCAATTACTTTTCTTCCGCCCTTGGTACTCATTCTCTTTCTGAAACCGTGAACTTTAGATCTCTGCCTCTTTTTGGGCTGATAAGTCATTTTCATGTCGATGCACCTCCTTCTCACAAACCTTAATATATATAAGGTAGATATTTTACTTTCAAATTGGAAAAACAACATGTTGATTATATATAATTTGCAGGAAAACGTCAAGTAAATCTACAGATTTTTTACTGAAAAAAAGAGATAAAAAAACGCGCAAAATCTACGTTTTTATATTTTTCTACATGTTGATATATCTATATAAATCATTACTATATATTGTATGGTATATCGACATATCCACTTTACATAAATATATCCACAAAATGTGAATAACATGTGCATAACTTAAAATTCTTTTGTTAATAATTTCGTTTTTTATGATAAAACGGACGATGGAAAGCGTTGATAACTATTTTAAAGGTTATACACATAAATTTCATGATACGTAAAAAATATGTAAACTTGTTGATAAAAATCAGCCTCCTCATGTGGACAACTTATCATTTGAATTTTTAGAATATTTATTATAATATATATGGTAGGGTAGTTTCGATGTGATCCGTCAGCTCCCAAAACAACGGCAATATTATATTTTATGAGGTTTTTAGGATGGATTCGATTAAAGAAAATTGGGATTTGATCAAACAGACATTGCGGAAAGAGTACGAGCTTTCCGATATTTCTTATTCTACCTGGATCGAACCTCTCACTTTTCATGAGGTGAAGGACAATGTTGTGACGATCATGATCCCGTCAGACCAGGCGCATGCCTTGAATTATATTTCTTCCAAATATAAGATTTTCTTTCAGGTTACGATCGCGGAGATGATGAACCACACCTATGACATCTCCTTTATACTGGAATCCGACGCTATGAACGAGTCTTCAAACGATGCGCTGCCTTCCAAGAAGACAATTTACAATATCAACCACGAAAACGCAAACTTAAATCCAAAGTATAAGTTTGACACCTTCGTGGTAGGAAGTAACAACAAGTTTGCGCACTCCGCATGTCTGGCGGTAGCGGAATCACCCGGCAAAGTTTACAATCCTCTCTACATATATGGAGGAGCCGGCTTGGGCAAGACGCACCTGATCCACTCCATAGGCCATTTTATATTAGAGCAGAATCCCAACATGAAAGTGCTGTATGTCACCTCCGAAGTATTTACAAACGAAGTGATCGACAGCATCAGGAGCGGCGACGCCACGAAGATGAACAAACTCAGGGAAAAATACAGAAACGTGGACGTTCTCATGATCGACGACATACAGTTCATCATCGGCAAGGAGAGCACCCAGGAAGAATTCTTCCACACCTTCAATACGCTGCATTCCGTGGGAAAGCAGATCATATTATCCTCCGACAAGCCGCCCAAGGATATGGAGACGTTGGAAGAGAGATTTCGTTCCAGGTTTGAGTGGGGATTGATCGCTGACATTCAGCCGCCCGACTACGAGACGAGAATGGCGATCCTGAAAAAGAACGCGGACATATATAATAAGAAGATAGACGACGAAGTATTCCAGTATATCGCCAACAACATCAAATCAAATATCAGAGAACTGGAGGGAGCTTTCAATAAGATCGTCGCTTTCTCTAAATTAAATAAAGTAGACATCAACCTGGCCTATGCGGAGGAAGCTCTGAAAGACGTGATCTATCCGAATCAGCCGAAAAAAGTCACTCCTTCTCTTATCATAGAAGTGGTAGCGGAACATTTCGGAGTCAACCCGCAGGATATTACTTCCAAGAAGAGAAATTCCGAATTTGTGCTGCCGAGACAGATCGTTATGTATCTGTGCAGAGACATCATAGGCATGTCTCTGGCGGACATTGCAAAACTTCTTGAGAAAAAGGATCACACCACAGTTATCCACGGGATCAAGAAGATAACCTCGGAAATAGAGACGGATGAGGATGTGAAAAACAAAATCGACGTCATTAAGAAGAAAATCAATCCTTCTTAATATCCACAACTATTTTTTAAAGTATTTAAAGTTTTTCACAACTTAATCGTTTTCATTTTCATTGAAAAATAGTATAATAGATAAGGTTATACACATATCAACACCTATTATTATTATGATTACGAAATTATTATATAAATAAATAGCTTTGCGGCAGTTCCACAATCATTCACATGTAAGAAAGGAAGTTATACACGAATGAAAATTGTATGTACGAAATCGAATCTCTTTAGCGGTGTTCAAACTGTTTCTAAGGCTGTTCCGAGTAAGACGACTATGTCGATCTTAGAATGTATTCTTGTGGATACGAGAAGTGGAGAGATCAGATTAACCGCTAACGATATGGAACTTGGCATAGAGACTGTGATCGACGGAGAGATCATAGAAAAGGGAATGATAGCCCTTGACGCTAAGATTTTCTTAGAGATCGTCAGGAAACTTCCCGACAGCGACATCACCATAGAGACGAACGATTCCTACAAGACGACGATCACCTGCGAAAAGGCAAAGTTCAATATCATAGGAAAATCCGGAGAAGATTTCTCGTTTTTGCCTGAGATTGAGAAAAAAGACAGCGTTATGATCTCTCAGTTTACCTTAAAGGAAGTGATCAGACAGACGATTTTCTCTATCGCAGACAATGACAACAACAGATTGATGACAGGAGAGCTTTTTGAGATCGATAACGATACGTTAAAGGTAGTCTCCCTTGACGGACATCGTATTTCCATCAGAAAAATAGCGCTCAAAAATTCATACGACGAAAAGAAAGTAGTCGTTCCGGGCAAGACGCTTAGTGAAGTGAGCAAGATCCTCTCAGGAGATATGGATAAGGACGTCAATCTCTATTTTACGGACAGGCACATTCTGTTTGAATTTGACAGAACGATCGTTGTGTCCAGACTGATCGAGGGAGAGTATTTCAATATTAACCAGATGCTCTCCAGCGACTATGAGACGAAGGTTAAGATCAACAAGAGAGAGTTTCTGGACTGTATCGACAGGGCGACTCTTCTTGTCAAGGAGGGGGACAAAAAACCTGTCATCATCAATATTTCCGACGGTTCTATGGAACTGAAAATGAATTCCATCGTGGGAAGTATGGATGAAGAGATCGATATTGCAAAGGAAGGTAAAGACCTTGTGATCGGTTTTAACCCCAAGTTTCTGATCGATTCTCTTCGTGTCATCGACGACGAGGAGGTAGATCTCTACATGGTCAATCCGAAAGCGCCCTGTTTCATCAGAAATGCGGAGGAATCCTATATTTATGTGATCCTTCCTGTCAATATCACAACTGTCAACTGAGTATAGAATGGAAAAACATGGAAATAATTAAAATCAGAGATGATCATATAAAACTTGGTCAGGCTATGAAACTGGCGGGACTTGTGGAATCAGGCGTGGACGCCAAGATGGAGATTCAGGAGGGTTTCGTCAAAGTGAACGGCAAGGTAGAGCTGCAGCGCGGCAAGAAAATCTATCCCGGCGATGTGATCGAGTTTGATCAAAAATTGGTTAAGGTAGAAAACTGATGATCATAAAATCATTGGAGTTGGCTGATTTTAGAAACTACGATTCCTTACATATCGATTTCAGCAGCGGTACGAATATACTGTACGGCGACAACGCGCAGGGAAAGACAAATATACTGGAGGCGATCTATCTCTCCGCCACCACGAAATCGCATAAGGGAAGTAAGGATAAGGATATTGTCAATTTCTATAAAGAGGAATCTCATATCAGGACTTATCTGGAAAAGGACGGCGTAGAGATAAGAGTCGATATGCACCTTAGAAAGAGTAAGTCGAAGGGGATCGCGATAGACGGACAGAAGATCAGGAAGGCTGCAGAGCTGCTCGGTCTTCTGAACGTGGTTTTCTTTTCTCCCGAAGATCTGAGCATTATCAAGAACGGCCCGGCGGAGAGAAGAAGATTCGTAGATATGGAATTGTGTCAGTTAGATCAGTTTTATCTCTATAATCTGAATCATTACAATAAGATCGTAAATCAACGCAACAGACTTCTCAAGGATATGTATTTTAATCCTTCTCTTCGGGACACATTGAATATATGGGATTCTCAGCTTATTTCCTTCGGAAGTAAGATCATAGAGAGAAGAAAATTATTTGTGGAGCAGCTGAATGAGATCATCTTTGACATACATAAGAAATTGTCAGGCGGCAAAGAAGACTTGACGATCCACTACGAGCCTGATGTCTTGATCGAAGATTACGAGAAGACTCTTGCGGTGAATCAGGAGAGGGACGTTAAGCTGAAACAGACTGTGACGGGTCCGCACAGAGACGACTTTTCATTTATCGTAGGAGATATTGACATCAGAAAATTCGGGTCCCAGGGACAACAGAGGACGGCCGCTCTTTCTCTGAAACTGTCGGAGATCGAGCTGGTCAGAAAGATGACGAAGGACAATCCGGTGCTGCTTCTCGACGATGTACTGTCGGAGCTTGACAGCAGCAGGCAGAATTATCTTCTCAGCACGATCGGAGATATACAGACGATCATTACCTGTACAGGCTTGGATGAATTCGTGAACAATCGGTTTGAGATAGACAGAGTTTTTCATATTGAAAACGGAAAGATCATTGACAGAGACGCTTAACTGCTCAGGAAAGGCATGGTGAACAGATGGCTAACGAATACAGCGCAGATCAGATACAGATATTGGAAGGGCTTGAGGCGGTAAGAAAAAGGCCGGGCATGTACATCGGCAGTACCTCTCTGAGAGGTCTTCATCATCTGGTGTATGAGATCGTTGACAATTCCGTGGACGAGGCGTTGGCGGGATTTTGCAATACTATCCATGTGACGATCAATCAGGACAATTCCATCACCGTCGAGGATAACGGAAGAGGGATTCCCGTCGGGATCAACCACAAGGCGGGTATTCCCGCTGTGGAAGTGGTCTTTACGATCCTGCATGCAGGCGGAAAGTTTGGCGGCGGAGGATATAAGGTTTCCGGCGGTCTGCACGGCGTAGGCGCGTCCGTCGTAAACGCTCTGTCCGACTGGCTGGAAGTTGAGATTTTTTCAGAAGGAAAAGTATATAAACAGCGCTATGAGAGAGGACATGTATGTTACTCTCTGAAAGTCGTGGGAGAGTGCGAGGCGGATAAGACGGGTACAAGAGTCCACTTTTTACCGGACTCCACGATTTTTGAGGACACTGTTTTTGATTACGATACGCTGAAGACGAGACTTCGCGAGACGGCTTTCCTCACAAAAGGTTTGAAGATCATTCTCGTCGATGCCAGAGAAGGGATCGAACAAAAAAGAGAATTCCACTATGAGGGGGGAATCAAAGAGTTTGTTACATATCTGAATAAGAGCAAGGAGGCGCTTTACAGCGATGTCATGTACTTCGAGGGTACGAAAAACGGCGTCTATGTGGAAGTGGCTCTGCAGCACAATGATTCTTACAATGAGAGTGTGTACAGTTTTGTCAACAATATTAACACGCCGGAGGGCGGCACTCATCTGGTAGGTTTCAGAAACGCTCTGACAAAAACCTTTAATGATTATGCCAGAAGTAACAAACTGCTCAAAGACAGCGAGGCGAATCTTTCCGGTGAAGATATAAGAGAAGGTCTTACCGCGATCATCAGCATCAAAATTGAAGACCCTCAGTTTGAGGGACAGACGAAACAGAAACTCGGCAATTCTGAGGCGAGAGGGGCTGTGGACAGCGTAGTCAGCGAACAGCTTACTTACTTCTTAGAGCAGAATCCGGCCGTAGCCAAGACAATCTGCGAGAAGTCCATTTTGGCGCAGCGCGCGCGGGAGGCGGCCAGAAAAGCGCGCGATCTGACCCGCCGTAAGACGGCCCTTGAGGGAAGTTCTCTTCCGGGCAAGCTGGCGGACTGCTCCGACAAGGATCCGAAAAATTGCGAGATCTATATTGTGGAGGGAGATTCCGCGGGCGGTTCCGCCAAGAAGGCCAGGAGCCGCGCGACACAGGCTATCCTTCCGCTGCGCGGCAAGATACTGAATGTGGAGAAGGCGAGACTCGACAAGATCTATGCCAACGCCGAGATCAAGGCGATGATCACCGCTTTCGGAACGGGCATTCATGATGATTTCGACATTACGAAACTGCGCTATGACAAAATTATCATCATGACCGATGCCGATGTGGACGGCGCGCATATCGCTACGTTGATGCTTACTTTCATCTACCGCTTTATGCCGGAGCTGATCAAACAGGGGCATGTGTACCTGGCAAAACCGCCTCTCTACAAGTTAGAAAAAAATAAACAGATATGGTACGCTTACAGCGATGAGGAACTGGAGAAGGTTCTCGCCGAAGTGGGACGCGATCAGAACAATAAGATCCAGCGCTACAAGGGTCTGGGGGAGATGGACGCGGAACAGCTCTGGGAGACGACGATGGATCCCGAAAAACGGGTGCTCCTGCGTGTAAATATCAACGAGGAGGAAGAATCCGAGGTAGATCTGACGTTCAATACGCTGATGGGCGACAAGGTAGAGCCGAGACGTATTTTTATAGAGGAAAACGCGAAGTTTGTCAAGAATCTGGACATTTGATGATCCACCGCAACTCCGTCCGGTCAGAAAGGTACATGATATAAAATGGATGATAGAATATTTGACAAGATCGAAGAAGTAGATCTCAAGAAAAAAATGGAGGACTCCTACATCGACTATGCCATGAGCGTTATCGCCGCCCGTGCGCTCCCCGATGTGAGAGACGGTCTGAAACCTGTACAGAGGCGCGTCCTGTACTCCATGATCGAACTGAATAACGGTCCGGACAAGCCGCACAGAAAGAGCGCCCGTATCGTCGGCGATACGATGGGTAAATATCATCCTCATGGCGACAGCTCTATCTACGGGGCTTTGGTCAATATGGCGCAGGAGTGGTCTACCCGTTATCCGTTGGTGGACGGCCACGGCAATTTCGGTTCCGAGGACGGTGACGGCGCTGCGGCGATGCGTTACACGGAGGCGAGACTGAGCAAGATCTCCATGGAACTCCTCGCCGACATCAACAAAGATACGGTGGATTTTGTTCCGAATTTTGACGATACGGAGAAGGAGCCTGTCGTACTGCCGAGCCGATACCCGAATCTTCTGGTAAACGGCACCTCCGGTATCGCCGTCGGCATGGCCACCAATATTCCGCCGCACAATCTGCGCGAAGTGACGAACGCGGTGGTCAAGATCATTGACAACAGGATCAATGAAGACAGACAGACAGAGATAGAAGAAATCTTAAATATCGTCAAGGCGCCGGATTTTCCGACAGGCGGGATCATTCTCGGAACAAGAGGCGCGGAGGAGGCTTACCGCACGGGGCGGGGAAAAGTCCGTGTGCGCGCCGTGACGGATATAGAGACACTTCCCAACGGAAAGTCTCAGATTATCGTCTCGGAACTTCCCTATATGGTGAACAAGGCGAATCTGATCCTGAAGATTGCCGATCTGGTCAAAATGAAAAAGATCGATGGCATCACAGATCTTCGCGACGAGACGAACCGTGAAGGCACGAGGATCGTTATTGAACTGCGAAAAGACGCGAATGCCAACGTTATATTGAATCAGTTGTATAAGCATACCCAGCTCCAGGATTCCTTCGGGGTAATTATGCTGGCTCTGATCAACAACGAGCCAAAAGTCATGAATCTTCTCGATATGCTCACCTATTATCTGGAGCATCAGGAAGAGGTAGTTACGAGAAGAACGAAGTACGATCTGAACAAGGCGGAAGAGAGAGACCATATTTTACAGGGTCTGCTCATCGCTTTGGATCATATCGACGAAGTTATCCAAATCATCAGAAACAGCCAGACAACCCAGATCGCAAAGGACAGACTGATCAAGCGTTTCGAGTTGTCCGACGTGCAGGCGCAGGCCATCGTGGACATGCGTCTGCGCGCGCTGACAGGTTTGGAGCGCGAAAAGCTTGAGAATGAACATAAAGAATTGATGGCGAAGATAGCGGAACTGAAAGCGATCCTTGCGGATGAGAAACTGCTGCTCGGCGTGATCAAGGACGAGATGCTCATGATCGCCGAAAAGTATGGGGACGACAGAAGGAGTCAGATCGGTTTCGACGTCTACGACATTAACATGGAAGATCTGATTCCGAGGGAGAATACCGTGATCGCCATGACTAGTCTCGGCTATGTAAAACGTATGACCGTAGACAATTTCAAGGCGCAGAACCGCGGCGGCAAAGGCATCAAAGGTATGCAGACCATAGAGGAGGATTATATCGAAGACCTTCTCATGACGACGACACATCACTATCTGATGTTCTTTACCAATTTAGGGCGCGTGTACCGTCTGAAAGCCTATGAGATCCCGGAGTCGAGCCGGACTTCCAGAGGTATCGCCATCGTCAATATCCTGCAGCTGAGTCCGGGAGAAAAGATTTCTGCTATGATCCCGATCAAGGAGTATGAGGAGGACAAGAACCTCTTCATGGTGACGAAGAAAGGTATCGTCAAGAAAACCTCCGTCATGGAGTATAACAATGTAAGAAAGAATGGACTGATCGCCATCAATCTCCGCGAGGACGACGAGCTGATCGAGGTGAAGACGACTTCCAATGAGACAGAGATCTTTCTGGTGACGAAATTGGGTATGTGTATCCGTTTCAAAGAGACGGACGTGCGTCCCACGGGGCGCGCTTCCATGGGCGTGATCGGCATGAATCTGTCGGACGGGGATGAGATCGTCGGCATGCAGCTCGATCATCAGGGAGATTCCCTCCTGATCGTGTCTGAGAACGGATTGGGCAAGCGCACCTATCTGGATGAGTTTACGGTGCAAAAACGCGGCGGCAAGGGCGTGAAGTGCTATAAGATCACGGAGAAGACGGGTGATGTGGTCGGTGTGAAAGCGGTCAACGACGATCACGAGATCATGATGATAACGACGGAAGGCATTATTATACAGCTCCGCATGGAAGATATTTCCACGCTCGGCAGGATCACATCGGGCGTCAAGATGATCAATCTGGACAGCAATGTGAAGGTTGCGAAAATCGCAAAAGTTCGTGAGAAGATCAGCGACGGCAATCAGGAGTTCGAGAATATCGAGGACGCGATGGAGGATATTCCCGAGGATGAGAAGTACAGTCTTCCCGATGACGACGGCAAGGAAGTGACGCTGCCGAAAGAGGAAGAAGAGTAGCGGCGTACAGCGTTTAGAAAAAAGAGGGTGTCCCAAAAAGTCATTTGGAATGACTTGAGAGATGCCCTCTTTTAATGAGAGTGGGAAAATTTAATAAGTTCTTATGGAATGACCATGGGAGGGAATATGTTGATAGCAGAGGAGAGTATAATTTGATTGCAAAATAAGATTGAATTTATATTTTGCTTTGAGAATACTTATGGCTTTATATTGTTTTGTATTGCGCTTTAAAGAGATAGACAGTATAGTATAACGTAAAGTAAGGTGCATGAAAGGACGGACAAGTCAATTTTATATAAATCCATGAAAAAACAGGAGGGATAATAGTATGCCGATCAGGGTAGATGATTTGTTGAAACAATATGTAAATAAAATAAAGGGAATCTATGGCTCTCATTTAAAGACAGTTATATTGTATGGCTCTTATGCGCGAGGAGATTATAGCGAGGATTCGGACATTGATATTATGATCTTGCTGGATATAGATGATCCGGAAATTAAGAACTTTGGACGCGAGCTTTCGTATATGACTTATGATTTTAATATGGATCATGATGTGGATATTAAACCAATTGCGAAATGCCGGGAACATTTCAGATATTGGTTAAATGCATATCCGTTTTATGCAAATGTAGAGAGAGAAGGGATAAAACTGTATGAAGCAGCATAATGAGGGAAATAAAACAGACTTGATGAAATACCGATTGGAAACCGCAGAAAGCGATTTGAGAGTTGCAAAATCATTGATGCAATCCAAGGAATACAGAGCTGCAAACAACAGAGCTTATTATGCTATTTTTCATGCTATATCAGCGGTTCATGCGTTGGACGGAAAAGCATATAAAAAACACAAAGATGCAATAGCGAACTTTAACAGGGATTATGTAAAAACGGAGATTTTTCCGAGGGATATAGGCAGAAAAATTTCACGTGCAGAAGAAATTCGGCATGCAAGCGATTATGATGATTTCTATATAGCAGACAAAAAGGAAACACAGGAATTGACAGATACAGCAGAAGAATTGATAAGAATGGTTGAAACATATTGCAAAAATAGTATGGGCGAAGCGGAATAACAAAAGGAAGAAAATACGCCTTTAATTTTTTTGGCTGAAACCGGTATTGTTGTGACGGGCGCTTTGATCGGCACACGGACTGTTTTCTGACCTTGACAACATTTTCCCTGTGCGCTATGATAATTCCGCAAGTTCTGTATTCTGTGCTGTTTTAGGAGGATCTCAATGGACAGCGAATCCAATCAGCATTTGTATCTGACATGTGAGCGGTATTTTATATTTGAACTGCTTATCATGGCGGCGGGGATGCTTGGCGCCTATACGCTCAGTCTGCGGGGAGGAGTCTTTTGCAACGCCCAGACGGCCAATGTCGTGCTTATGGCGGTTGCATTCGGACAAGGCAATTTTAAACAGGGGCTTTACTATCTGATCCCCATATCCGCGTACACCAGCGGGGCGTTATTATCCGAATTTCTGCCGAAAAAGGTAAGGCATATTCACTTTTTGCGTTGGGATACCTACCTGATCGGATTTGAAATGATCGTCATTTTTGCGATCGGCTGGCTGCCGTTAAGCTATCCTCCGCAGATTGCGCAGGTTTTGATAAATTTTATCTGCTCGATGCAGTACAATACATTTCGCCAGGCGGAGGGTATTCCCATGGCGACAACGTTTGTGACGAATCATATCAGGCAGTTTGGAATCGGAATCGCCGAGGTGCTGAAAAAGAAGGACATTAAAGTTTTTGGCCGTGCCGTGAAGCACTTCAGGATGATTCTTTTTTTCTTTGGCGGCGGCGTTATCATGGCGTTCGTCTGTACGTCCATGGCGGCGCGCTCGATCTGGCTCGCGTTACTTCCCATGCTGGCTGCTTTTATCTTTCTTGTCCGCGCCGATCTGTTGGGCGAGGATATTGAACAGAAACCGCACGGCCATTGAGGACGCGCGGTTTTCAAGGTTTCTGCCCTTCCCTATGCAAAAGTGAAGTACAGGCTGGCAAGAATGGTTGAAATATGCGGTTGAGAAGTTACGCTCTGAAAGACGAGACGATTTTCCTCGGGAGTATCTATGAGTCAAGAACTTAAAATTCACAGATGTTGCTTTGCCGGTCATCGTCCTGAAAAGCTGACGGCTGATTCCGCGACAATCAAAGAGGCATTGGCGACCGAAGTTGATAGGCCATTGCCGATGGCATCACAGGATTTATTACAGGGATGGCGTTTGGCGTTGATCTATGGGCAGCCGAGTTAGTATTAGAACGAAGAGAAACAAACCCATCAATCTCACTTTTCTGTGCTATTCCATATGAGAGTTTTGAGAAAAAATGGTCAGAGTCTTGGCAAAATTTATATCGAAATATTCTTGCCAACGCCGACGGGTCAAAGGTATTTCAACCGCAATTTACTTATACTTCTTTTCAAGAACGCAATCGCTGGATGGTAAATTGCTCAGAACGGGTAATTGCCGTTTTTAGTGGAGAAAAAGGTGGTATAAAAAATACGCTCGATTATGCCGGCAAAGTAGGCGTAACTGTTCGCATTTTAGAATTCTGACAAAACATATTTCATGAAGGTATGTAGATCGTGTGCCTGATCGTTTCCTTTCATGTAGAAATTTATAGGATGGGCGCCAGTTTAAGACAAAAACTGTGCGGAAAACTGTTACGGTCTCTTGACAAAACCACAAAAAACCTCATAATGAATGTGTGACCAAAATTCCAATTCAGTCAGGCGGTAATTACATGGCAACAGCGTTTACAGAGCAGGAGGTTCAGATTATCAAAACAAAGCTGAAAGAGGCTGCGCGGCAGTTTGCTGTGACCACTGGTGTCAGAAAGACTTCGGTAGATCAGTTGGCGTTGGCTGCGGATATTTCAAAGGGTGCGTTTTACAAGTTCTATCCTTCCAAAGAAGCATTGTTTTTTGAATTGCTGGAGGATATGCACACGGAAATCTATCAGGCGTCGGCGGAAGTTCTGTGGCAAAACGCAAATTTGCCTCCTGCAGAGCGTGTGGCTCAGGCTGTCCTTACTGCCTGCAGCAAAATGGAAGAAAGCGGCATGATGGACTTTATGGAACGGGATGTGCCTCACCTTCTCCGCAAGATTCCGACAGAGATTCAGGAAAAGCACTACCATAGCGACGAGACGCATATTAAGGAAATCCTCGTTGATACGGATCTGAATCCGGTTGGAGGCATTGATCTCACTGCCGCAACGGTGCGCGGACTCTTTTTGACGATTTCCCATCGGGAGGAAATCGAAAATTTGTACCCGGAGGTACTTCGTACACTTGTCTATGGCGCTTGTGGTCGCTTATTTCAATAAGCGTTGTTTCAAAAAAGAAGGCCGCTCGGCGGAGCGGTTTTCTTTAAGACTAACGGTTAGGCGCTGCTAACTTATGGGCAATTTCAAATGAAGGGATGGGTGATCGGCAATGAAAACGAATGCGGAACGGGCGCGGGAGAGGCTGACCCTGATGCCGAAAACAGAGTTCACATTGAAAAAGGACGGCTTTATCGGCGCGCTGTATCAGCCAGAGCGCGATGGATACCCCGGCAAGGCCGTCATTATGTTCGGCGGCAGCGATGGAATTTACAATCTCACGAAGCTGGTTGCGGAGCAGTATGTAAAGCGCGGGATGACAATATTGGCCTTGGCGTATTGGAACGAACCCGGTCTGCCGGACGGCTTTGAAAAAATTCCGGTAGAATCGGTAGAAAAAGCCGTTCTGTGGCTGCGAGAGCACAGTTTTGAAAAGATCGGTCTGTGGGGGATCTCCATGGGCGCGGAACTGGCGTTGCTGGCTGGTAGCCTGATGCCGGAACTGATCTCCTGCGTGACGGCAGTGTGCCCGACGAACATCTGCGGGCAGGGCTTTGTGAAGAAAAAAGGCATCCGGCAGCTAGAGTGTTCTGCCTTTAGCTGGCGTGGAAAAGATCTGCCTTGGGCAAGACTGAAGGCTTCTAAGTCTGCTATTCTCTGGGACAGCCTGCGGGAGCGGAGCGTCTGCCTGCGCTCTTGCTACGAGGACGCGGTGCGGAACGCCCCGGAGGAGGCGCAGATCAAGGTAGAAAACATCAATGGTCCGGTGCTGCTGCTCTACCCGGAACATGACGCCATGTGGCCCTCTGAGCTGTCGGCGGAGAAAATCAAGGCGCGGCTGAAGGAGAAGAACTTCGCCCATCCCTACAAGTGCGTCAGCTACGAATACGCCAGTCATATGCTTGTCCCGGTGACGTCACGGTCCACTGTCATGTTCCAGGTAGAGCGGAAATACCCGGAGCAATGCTGGGAGAGCGACATGGACGCCTTTGAAAAGACGCTGGCGTTCTGGAAAGGGGTCTGGTGAGATGAATTGTGCAATGGGATGTAGAACATAAGAGAATCATTATGAACAAGAAAATTTGGGACTTATATGCGCCAATTTATGAACGGGCCATGCGCGCGGATAAAAAGGTCTATCAGTATATGTATGACCGTATTTCACAAATCATAGCGGACAAAGAGGTTTTGGAAATCGCCACTGGGCCGGGGTTGCTTGCCAAGCATGTAGCAGATGCCGCAAAAAAGATGATTGCGACTGACTACTCTGACGGCATGATCGCAGAAGCAAAAAAGGGCGTATATCCGAAAAATCTTATCTTTGAAGTGGCCGATGCAACCGCACTCCCATATAAGGACGATTCTTTCGATGTTGTCCTCATTGCTAACGCACTTCATGTGATGCCGAATCCGGAAAAAGCTCTTTCTGAAATAGACCGGGTGCTGAAATCGGATGGGATTCTGATTGCACCGAATTTTGTGGCGCACAAAGGGACTTTCATCAGCCGCGTCTGGTCAAAGATTTTGCAGATTGCAGGGATTTCCTTTGAGCATCAGTGGAGTGCGACGGGATACCAGGATTTTCTAAAACAAAACGGCTGGGAGATCCTGCACAGCCGGGAAATGCAGGCAAGACCTATCGCCATCGTTTATGTGGAGTGCGTCCGAGACGCATTACGGAGGTAATTATGTCCAGACAGGCATCAGAATTTCAAGAAAAATCTATGTCCCTTGTTTATCGGGGAAAAGAAATCTTTAAGCCGTTGAACACAGGCCGCATTGACGAGCGTGTGAGCTGTGTCCGGGAATATGTAGCAAATATTTTCTTCTATACCAAGAATGGCATTACCATTATGATCGACGCGGGTTACAACTATCCTCGTCTAAAAGAAAAAATGGGCTGGCTGGATTTGAACCCCGCTTCTATTCAGCACATCTTGATTACCCATCAGGATACCGACCATGTGGGAGCAGTAGAAACAGACAGTGAAGGCTTGTTCCGAAGTGCCACTCTTTACATTGGGGAAGAAGAAAACCGCTATCTTACCGGGGAAAAGCGTCGCCGGGTGTTTGGGGGCCTATATAAACTCCCAATGGTGAAAATCGAAAATAAGAAAAAACTTTTGAAAGACGGTCAGGTTTTCACGATTGGAGATATAAAAATCGAGTGTTTCCTGGTTCCCGGCCACACCTGGGGGCATCTGGTATATCTCATTGATGATAGTTACCTTTTCACCGGGGATACGATCTGGTTTGGGGCGGATGGCGGCAGGAGTTTCATCAATATGTTGGCGGAGGACAACAAACTGGCCATCCGCTCTCTGGCGATGCTGGAGGAAAAACTGCGGGGACGTGGCCTGAATCCCATCATTGTCACCGGCCATACCGGGTGGACGGACAATATGGACTTTGCCTTTGCCCACAAGGACAAGGTTTGTAACGCCTGGTGCAGACAAAAGCCACATGATCCCGCCGCTCCGTATGACGGCTATGACGAATCGGATGACACCGAGGAAAAAGCTCGGACTGTCCGGTTGCCAAAGCAGAACACATAATTCAGGATGCCGGATGTCCCGTTTCGGTTGGCATTTACCAACGGCCTGATGAGCGAGAGCATGGCGCTGTGGTTTAGCAGTATGCTTGCATTACGCGAGAATAAAGGGTCATAGACTTAAAAAGGAACGGATATGAACGAATTGGGTTACAGCACAAAAACTACTGATGCGCTATCCTGAAAAATGTGTGGAGGCGGTCAAAGACTACTGAAATGGAGGTAAACGGACATGGAAAAGACATTGAAGCGGCTTCAGCCCACCATGATGAAAGCGTTGCGGGAGAGGTACGGCGAAGCGGAGGCGAATGATCGTTGGAAAGGGCTTGAGAGCCAGTTTAGCAGGTGGCTCCGGGAGGAAGGCGACTTGGGCGGCAGGAAAAACATGATGTCCTCCAGTATGATGCTGTGCTATGCGGTCTGCGCCTTCTATGAGGCCATGGACAGGGAACTAACCCACGAGCAGTTTGACATGATGGTGGAGGATGCGATGACAGCATCGTTCAGGCGCATTGGGATCATCAACATGAATCGGCTTTATCGGAACAGGACGCTGATGAAGCTCTGCCATAGCTTTGTCCGGCGCTACACGAAGAAGGCCGATAAGTATCGCGGCAACAAGTGGGGCGACACCTGGAAGATCCGCGTAAACCCCAACGGCCACACGGTGGGTTTTGCCATGACGCTGGACTCCTGCCCGCTCTATGAATTTGCAAAAAAACGCGGGTACATGGACGTGCTGCCTTGGATGTGCGCCACGGACCAGCGAGTAGCCCGCGCCATGCACGCTTACCTCATCCGGCACAAGACCATTTCTTCAGGGGATGACTGCTGCGAATACTGGTATGTGGGCGACACCTCCCCGGAGGCGCTGGCGGACAGCGGATCAAAGTGAGCGGATAAGAGAAAAGCATAGAATACATACAAGCAATATTGCCTCGATCTGATTTTGTCAGACCGAGGCAATATGTTATATGACGAGTCAATTCTGCGCCGGGTTTTTGTTAGTGTCCAAATGGGCGCGGAGGCTGCCGTGGCGGGGCTTGTTATCTTATTTTTAAGGGACTATATTATTCTTTCGCTTTCCCCTTGACAAGCGGATACATTGTTGCTATACTTATAACAATGTTATATAACGCTGTTATAAGGGAGATGTACCATGAGTGAGATAGACAAGACAACTTTAGAGTGCATCCAGGACGCAGCAAGAAAGGAATTCAGCGAGAAGGGTTTTTTGAACGCTTCCCTGCGGATCATCTCAAAGGAAGCGGGCGTTACCACCGGTGCGCTTTATGGCTACTTTTCCAGCAAAGAGACCCTGTTTGCGTCCATTGTGGAACCCCATGCCGCGGCAATCATGGATGCGTTCATGGGGGCGCAGACAGATTTTTCCGAGCTGCCGAAGGAACAGCAGCCGGAGCACATGGGCGTGGAGTCCGGGCAATGTATCGACTTCATGCTGAACTATATCTACGACCACTATGCAGACTGCAAGCTGCTCATTTGCAGCAGCGACGGGACCGCTTATGCCGGTTTCATTGATCGCATGGTGGATGTGGAGGTAGATGCCACTTTCCGTTATATAGATGTGCTGAAAAGCTTGGGGAAAGATGTTCCCCTCCCGGATGAAGAATTGGCCCACATGATCGCCAGCGGGATGATGAACGGAATTTTTGAGGTCGTGCGTCATGATATGCCGAAGGAACGGGCCAAAGCCTTTGTCGGGCAGCTTAGAGCATTTTACATCGCCGGATGGACAGCGGTCTTTGAAGGTTGAGATTAAGATAAAAATGTCGGGGCTTTTGCCCCCTCATTTTTGGCTCAGAGGTTAGTCATTACTAACTCAAAACGGATATTCGGGATGCGGAAGCACCCTTTTATCATCATACAGAAATCATATAAGGAGGACAATGCTCTATGAAGCAATCAAATCTGTCACGACTGATGGACTACGCCGGGAGCCGGCGCGTGCTTCTCTATCTGTCGTGGATACTGTCGGCGCTCAGCGCCATTGTCGCCCTTGTGCCATTCTGGTACATCTGGCGGATCATCCATGCGGTGTTTCTTGCCGCGCCCCATTTTGAACAGGCGGGACACCTGGCCGTTTACGGCTGGATGGCGGTGCTGTTTGCTATTGTTTCCGTTTTGGTCTACATTGCCGCTTTGATGTGTTCCCACATGGCGGCTTTCCGTGTGGCAAGCAATCTTCGTAAGGAGTTGGTACGGGCAATCGCAAAGCTGCCCCTCGGCGCGGCGGAGGAGTTTGGCAGCGGGCGACTGCGGAAGATCATCAACGAATCCTCTGCAGCAACGGAAACCTATCTGGCGCACCAACTTCCTGATAAGTACGGCGCGATTGCAACTCCCTGCGGTCTGCTGTTACTGCTTTTGGTTTTTGACTGGAGACTGGGACTTTTAAGCCTTGTGCCGGTCGTTCTGGGGTTTCTTATCATGTCTGCTATGACAGGCAAAAATATGGAACGGAAAATGAAAGAATACAACAACGCTCTGGAGGTCATGTCAAACGAGGCTGTGGAGTATATCCGCGGCGTGCCGGTTGTCAAGACCTTTGGACAGACAGTATTTTCGTTCAAACGCTTTAAGGATTCCATCGACAGCTATGAGAAATGGGTGATTGCCTATACAAAAGGTTTGCGGCTGCCCATGATGTTTTATACCACCGCGATCAACGGCGTATTCGCATTCCTGATCGCGGGCGCTCTGTTCTTCACGGCAGGCGGCGTGACAAATGCTTTTCTTCTGAATTTACTCTTTTATATTATTATTACCCCGGTGATTTCACTGACCTTGACAAAAATCATGTTTATGAGCGAGAACGGTATGATTGTTGCCGACGCATTGGAACGCATAGACAGCGTCCTTACTCTGGATCCTCTTGCGGAAGCTGCGGCTCCGCAGACGCCAAAGGATAACTCCGTAGAGCTTGAAAATGTGCGTTTCAGTTATGATGGCAAGACGGATGTGATAAAGGATATTTCCCTGTCTATCAAGCCTGGAGAAACCGTGGCGTTTGTCGGACCCAGCGGCGGCGGAAAGTCCACCCTTGCCAGTCTAATTGCTCGATTCTTCGATACAAAAAGCGGCAGTATCCGGATCGGCAGCGTGAATGTCAAGAATATCCGTAAAGACGACCTCATGAACACGGTTTCCTTTGTATTTCAAAACAGCCACTTGATTAAAGCATCCATTTTGGATAATGTACGCATGGGCAAGACGAACGCATCGGAATCGGAAGTCATGGAAGCGTTGAAAGCGGCACAATGTATGGATATTATAGGCAAGCTTCCAGACGGCGTTCACACCATGTTCGGCACAAAGGGTGTGTATCTCTCCGGCGGCGAACAACAGCGGCTCACCATCGCCCGCGCCATGCTGAAAAACGCGCCGATCCTGATCTTGGACGAAGCTACGGCCTTTGCCGACCCGGACAATGAAAACAAGGTGCAGGCTGCGCTTTCTGAACTGTCCAAAGGGAAAACCGTGATTATGATCGCTCACAGACTTTCCACCGTGGCAAATGTGGATCGCATTTATGTCATTGAAAACGGAAGAGTCGTGGAAACGGGCAGCCGCAATGAACTTATTGAACAGGACGGTCTGTTTGCAAGAATGTGGCAGGATTATCAGACTTCCGTGCAGTGGAAAGTCGCAAAGGAGGGTGTAAGATGATCGAGAGGATTCAAAAGCGGTTTGCGCTGTCCCGGCAGGGCGCAAAGGATTTAGTCAAGGGCTGCGTCATGTGCGCCATTCAAAACATCGCCTTTATGCTGCCCGTAGCTTTGCTGTACTATTTAGTGAGCGATTTGATGGGAGAAGGAATACAAGGTGGTAAATTAGCCTTTTACATCTGCGGCTGTATCGGCTGCCTGATACTTATATTCGTTGCAACGTGGTTTCAGTATAACGCTACCTACTTCGCTACTTATATTGAAAGCGGTGTACGGCGGATCAGTATTGCGGAACGCCTGCGAAAATTGCCGCTGTCCTTCTTCGGCAAGAAAGACCTTTCTGATCTAACCGGCACGATTATGGCGGACTGTACCTTTTTGGAACAGGCTTTCTCTCACTTCGTGCCGGAATTATTCGGAGCTATTGTTTCTACGATCATTGTTTCGGTAGGGTTATTTTTCTTCGATTTGCGCATGGCGCTGGCGGCTCTGTGGGTGGTGCCGGTATCCTTTGCGATCGCGTATTTTTCCTCCGGAGTACAGGATAAATTCTATGCAAAATCCATGAAAGCAAAACTCGATTGCGCGGATGGGATTCAGGAATACATTGAAACAGTGCGGGATCTGAAAGCCAACAATGCCGAAGACAAATATCTTGTCGGACTGGACAGCAAAATCGATGAGGTGGAAAAACGGTCGATTCTGACCGAGCTTGGCGTGGCGGTATTCATCGTGTCGGCAGGCTTGGTTTTGAAGCTGGGAATTGCCACGGTCGCTTTAGTCGGCTCTGTCCTGCTGATGAACGGTTCCCTTGATATACTGACCTTTTTCTTGTTTCTGTTGGTAACGTCCCGTCTATACGATCCGCTGCAAGGAGCGTTGCAGAATTTGTCTGCGATCATTTCCACAAGGGCAAATATCAGACGCATGAATGAAATACTGGAACACTCGATTCAAAACGGAAAAGACACCCTTACGAATAAAGGGAGCGATATTGTTTTTGACCATGTTGGATTTTCTTATGACAGCAGCGAAACCGTCCTTCGCGATGTGTCATTTATCGCAAAGCAGGGTGAGGTGACGGCTCTGGTTGGACCTTCCGGCGGCGGCAAGACCACGGTATCCCGTCTGGCGGCTCGGTTCTGGGACATCGACAAGGGAAAAATCACCGTGGGCGGCATGGATGTGTCTGAAATAGACCCGGAAGCGTTGCTGTCTCTCTACTCCATCGTGTTCCAGGACGTGACTCTCTTTGACAACACCGTCATGGAGAATATCCGTATCGGCAAAAAGGACGCCACGGACGAGGAAGTGCTGGCGGCAGCGCGGCTGGCCGGATGTGAAGAATTTGCCGAGAAGCTACCGGAGAAATGGAACACCAACATCGGAGAAAACGGCTGTGAGCTGTCCGGCGGAGAACGCCAGCGCATTTCTATTGCCCGCGCTTTCCTGAAGGATGCGCCCATCATCCTGCTGGACGAGGCCACCGCCTCCCTGGATGTGGAGAATGAGACAAAGATTCAGGCAGCTCTGTCCCGGCTGATCCGAAACAAGACGGTGCTGGTCATCGCCCATCGTATGCGAACGGTGGCGGGCGCGGACAAGATCGTGGTGCTGTCTGATGGGAAGGTGGCCGAACAAGGTGCGCCGGATGTTCTTCTGAAACAAAACGGCCTCTATACCCGCATGGTGGAGCTGCAGACGGAAAGCGGGAATTGGGCGATTGGGAATATTTGAAATAAAGAGAAGCCAGAGACTGGCCGGCCTGAATCTGTGGCTGGTCAGCCTTTGACAGAGAGGCACAGTATAGTTGTCTGAATAATAGATTGACCGACAGAAAAATAAATTGTTCGTTTGGAGGAAGTGAAAATTCACCAAGAATTCAGTTTTCAAAAGGTATTGTCCGATGTATAATAAAAGCAGCGAAAGAAGGTGATATTGTTAAATATAACGGAGCAGATACATCAAGAGGATTTAAAGCGTTTGAAATTGCTCTGGTATATGGACGATGATTTTATGGCTGTCTGTCTTACAGATAATTTTGAGGGTGTGGAACTGATATTACAGATTATTTTGGGGAAAAGGAATATAAAAATTAAGTCAATCCGGACGCAGGAATCGCTAAAGAATCTACAGGGGCAATGATGAAGTCGGTAAGTTAATGCACGATTTTTCATGCACCAATCCCGATGATATGCATTATGAAGTACTTGCCAAGAAAGCAAGGTATTTCAAGCAGGACGAGAAAGGAGTGGCGACCATGTGTAAAATTATGGAAGATATGAGGAATGAAGCGGAACAAAAAGCAAACAAAAAAACAGCAGCACATTTAATAAAGTTAGGTAAAATGACTTTAGAAGAAATAGCAGAAGCTACGGAATTATCCCTTGATGTAGTTAAGGAGTTAGAAAACCAATCAATGCAGTTGGCATAAACGAAGAGACAAATGAACTACCCCGCAGCAGAGCTGCGGGGTAGTCCATTTTCTCCGAAATCTCCTGTTTACGCGGTTTGCAACCCGCACTTTACATGAAAAAACCAAAAAGCAACAGAAAATTTATAGCCTTTACATGAGCGCATCCATACAATAGAGACATCATTCGACTGCGCAGAGAAAATGAAACGCTGCTTTCATGGAGTGGTTCTGTATGGAAACTGAGACATGCTGCATGAAAGACATGAAAACAATCGAATCATGTAAAATGTAAAAGGAGTTGGAGCGTATGAGTTTAGGTGAGAACATACAATTTTTAAGGAAAAAAGAAAATATCACGCAGGAGCAGTTTGCGGAACGACTGGAGGTTTCCAGACAGTCCGTATCCAAATGGGAATCGGATCAGGCATACCCGGAGATGGATAAGATCCTGCAGATATGCGAGCTGTTCCACGTCAGCATGGACGATCTGGTGCGAAACGATGTGAGCGCGCTCTATGTCGGGGATCAGACCGAATATGAAACGCATATGAACAGTTTCAGTAAAACGATAACGGCGGGTGTGGGGCTGATCCTGTTCGGGTTAAGCCTGATGTTTCTTCTGGAAGGGCTGAATGCAAGATTTCTCTGGTTTTATGAGGAGTATTATGACAGCCTCGGGCAGTTTGTCAGGGAAGGACGGGAAGGCGTCTTTACGTTTGTGCTTTTGATTTTCGTGACGGTGGCGGTCGCGTTATTCATCATAGCAGGTTTACGGCATGGAAATTTCTGGGAAGAACATCCGTATCTTCCGCAGTTATACCGTGAGGAGGAGGTAAAAGCGTTTCGGAATCGGTTTGTTGTGATGATCGCCGCAGGCGTTGCAATTATTTTGATCGGCGTTATAATCATGGTGGGCGTGGAGTCGTTTTTTCCGATGTTCGATGAGAGCGACGCCAGAGTCTATCTGATGGGGGCTTTCTTCTTCCTGCTGCTTGTTGCGGCTGTGTCTCTGTTCGTCTATGCGGGGATGCAGAGTGGAAAATATGACATTGACAGATGGAACGCAATGCACGACAAGACTTCGGAAGTATACAGGAAAGATAAGCTGACTGGTACGCTGTGCGGCTGCATCATGATCGCCGCTACCATCATTTATCTGATCGCAGGATTTTGTTTCGGAGCGTGGGGAATCGGTGCGTCGGTCATCTACTCTGTGGGCGGACTGTTGTGCGGTATCGCGGCGATCGTCATAGATCACTGCGATCTGAGCAAGGGCAAGAAGAACAGTGAGGAAGAAAGCGCGTCCGTGGAGAAGGATGACGCGGAGGAGGAGTAGAAAAATTTTGTAGAGGATTTAGACGACGAAATATAGCTTAGTGTTGTCCGGAAGATTTAAGAGAAGTTTAAAGCTTGCTAAAAAAGGGGCTTGGATAATTCGCAGGAGACATGACATGATCGGTTTGGGGACGATAATAAACAGCGCGGCTATTGCGGCGGGCGGAGTATTTGGTCATTTTACAGGGAAACTGTTCCGACAGGAGCAGCAGGAGGCGCTGAACAAGGCGTGCGGCGTCAGCGTAATGTTCATTGCCATAGCGGGCGCTATGCAGGGTATGCTGGCTATTGACGGCAATGCGATTGTAAGCGGCAAATCTATGCTGGTCGTCCTTTGTCTTGCGGCGGGTACGGTCATCGGTGAATTGATCGGAATTGAAAAAGGATTTGAACGCTTTGGAGAGTGGCTGAAAGAGAAGACGGGGAACAGTGGCGACAGGCAGTTTGTCAACGCCTTCGTCACTGCCTCGCTGACGGTATGCATTGGCGCTATGGCGATCGTAGGCGCTATTCAGGATGGAATTTTGGGCGATTACTCCACGCTTGCGGTAAAATCAGTGTTGGATTTCATTATCATAACTGTCATGACTTCATCTCTCGGAAAAGGGTGCGCTTTTTCTGCGATCCCCGTTTTTGTTTTTGAGGGGATAATCACATTACTTGCCCGCCTGGTTTCCCCGATTATGACAGAATTGGCGATAGCTTATCTCTCTCTCGTAGGTTCTATCCTGATTTTTTGCGTGGGCGTGAACCTTGTATGGGGAAAGACTATACGGGTAGCGAATATGATCCCGGCAGTAATACTTGCTGTCATTGCCGCGTATCTGCCGTGGGCGTTTTGAAAGATTATTTCAACAATTCTTCTGACAATCGCATAATTTCCGGCGCGAGTTTCGCTCTCTTGCGTTTCACCATATGAGTATAAATCGGGTAAGCGGCAGCCACACCGATGATACCGATGACACCAATGATAATGCCGAAAAGGAAATACGTTTCCCATTCCGGAATCATCGTGCAGCACATCCCTACGCCAAACAGCAGGGCGCCGACAATTCCGATAATCAACGATACGACCGTTGCGGCTCTCGTTGTGCCGGCATCCAATCGGCGAAGCTGTTCCATAGAAATTTCCTCTTTCGTTGGCGCTGCATATTTGTCCCTTATTTTTTTGATTTCTTCCTGTTCCTTTGCGGAATAGGTGTAGGAAAAAGTTTCGTTTTTTTCTTCCATGATGGATCACTCCTTTTTCAATTCTTTATTTGCTCTATAAATCATAAAGACCGCCATACCTATGACAATCGTGCAGACTCCGCCGCCCACAGCGCCGGTCATGGTTCTGCGAAATGCCGGATCATCGTCACCGCCAAACTGTGTCAGCATCGCAGTCGTCAGCGACAGAATAGAAACCAGCGCGGCAACCAGATTGACGGCTTTCGCAGCGGACAGGACAGGACTGTTATGGCGGCGTGTCCGAACGACATTGACCGCAGCGGTGATTACTGCATAAAAGGCATAAAGCGCCATCGCATAGATCAGAATGCCCGGATACTGAAAACCTCTGTTCTGATGAACGATAAATACGACAATACCCGCAAGCGCCTGATTCATAATCAGTAAAATATATCCGCACAGACGGTAACGGCGAAACGCCGCATCCCTGTCATTCTCTGACTTATACCGGATCAGGAACAGACGCATGACAGCCAGCAGAATATAGTAAACCGCAAGTGCGATAAACCATGGGGAGCCGTAATAAATGCCTGCGGACAGTTTCATGACAATATAGGCGAGATTGATCATCAGTCCCGTCGAAAGAGAAATCCTGTTACG